>CAKUBI010000054.1 GCA_934636865.1 uncultured Oscillospiraceae bacterium | reverse complement strand
TTGTACTCCAAGTAATCGGCGGCGAGCCCTCAACAGACACACGCAGAATTTTGGTGTGGACTTTGAGACCACAGAATCGAAAAGGAGGGTAACTGCATGATTGAAATCGAAAAGCCCAAGATCGAGTGTACGGAAGATCCCGCCAACGGCTCCTACGGCAAGTTTACGGTAGAGCCTCTTGAGCGCGGCTACGGCATCACGCTGGGCAATGCGCTTCGCCGCATTATGCTCTCGTCCCTGCCCGGCACCGCGGCGACGTCGATCAAGATCGCCGGCGTGCAGCACGAGTTCTCCACCATCCCCGGTGTCAAGGAGGATGTGACGGAGATCGTGCTCAACATCAAGAACCTGATCACGAGACTGCACAATGCAGACGGCATCAAGACCGTTTACATTGAGGCGGTCGGCCCCTGCGAGGTCAAAGCTGGCGACATCAAGTGCGACAGCGAGGTCGAGGTCCTCAATCCGGACCTGCACATCGCCACGCTTGACGCCGGCGCGACGCTCAACATGGAGCTGACGCTCTCCCACGGCCGCGGCTATGTGTCCGCCGACCGCAACAAGACCGCGCAGACCGCCATTGGCGTTATCCCCGTAGACTCCATCTACACGCCCGTATACAAGGTCAACTACACGGTGGAAAATACCCGCGTGGGCAACATGACCGACTTCGACAAGCTGACGCTCGAGGTCTGGACCGATGGGACGATCACCCCGCGTGACGCCGTCTCCCTCGGGGCCAAGATCCTCTGCGATCACTTCTCTCTCTTCACCGATCTTTCCGACGCGATGGGCAGCCGCTCCACTGTCGTTGAGAAGGCGGAGGCGCAGCGCGACAAGGTGCTCGAGCTGACGATCGAAGAGCTGGATCTGAGCGTGCGCAGCTTCAACTGCCTCAAGCGCGCCAATATCAACACGGTCGAGGACCTGATCTCCAAGACCGAGGACGATATGATGAAGGTGAGAAACCTTGGCCGCAAGAGCCTGGAAGAGGTCATCAACAAGCTGGCGATGATGGGCCTGTCCCTGGCCAGCGAAGACAACAACTAATGACCGTAAACTACGCCACCGCGTAGGAAGAAAGTCGTCAACTTATCCTTATAAGGAGGAAATACCACTATGCCCGGAACTCGTAAGCTCGGTAAAACTACCGATCAGCGTATGGCGATGCTCCGTCAGCAGGTCACTGATTTCCTGGATAACGGCAAGATGGAGACCACGGTCACCCGCGCCAAGGAGATCAAGCCCATGGCTGAGAAGATGATCACCCTCGGTAAGAAGGGCGATCTGGCGGCTTACCGTCAGGCGTTGAGCTTCATCACCCGTGAAGACGTCTGCAAGAAGCTGTTCAAGGAGATCGCTCCCGGCTATGCTGAGCGCAACGGCGGTTATACCCGCATTGTTCGCACCGGCGTCCGCCGCGGCGACGCTGCTGAGACCGCGATGATCGAACTGGTGTAAGCCAGCCGACGCAGCCTGAGCGCTGAACAAAAGATAAAAAGCCCTTTTGTGTGGTAGATCGCGAAACCATACAAAAGGGCTTTTTACTGCCTGTTTGACAACGGAAAAGGCGGGATGGAACATCCCGCCTTTTATCCGCATAAAGAAGAAAAGCGCCGGAGCAACGCTCCGGCGCTTTTAAATCCATTTCAATGTCTTACAGCATGTTCAGCACGAGCGTGAGAACGATGAACGCAGCGCCGACCCACTTGGTCGCACGCGCGAGACGGGCGTCGGTGCTCTTGGCCTTGTTCTTGGCCATGAAGGAATCGGCCACGCCGCCGATGGCGCCGCTCAGGCCCGCGGACTTACCGCTCTGGAAGAGGACGATGCCGATAACGAACAGACCGCAGAGAAGCTGAAGAATCGTAATGATTAAAGTCATGTTGAAAACCTCCAAATTGTTGAACGTGACGCTCACGCTATATTCACAGGTACTCATAATACCATAGAAAGTGCGGAAAAGCAAGACTGTTTTTGCAATTTCACCCTCAAACGGCGGCGTACTCTCGCGATCCCTGCGCGGAGGACGCGCTTTCGTCCGCATCTGCCGCCTGCGCCTGCTCTGCATGCAGGGCGCGCTGGGCCGAGGTGAGCATCAGCTTGATGCGGTTGAGCTGGTTGACCTCGCTCGCGCCGGGGTCGTAGTCCAC
>CAKUBI010000053.1 GCA_934636865.1 uncultured Oscillospiraceae bacterium | reverse complement strand
TTTCCGGCCTGCCGGTCTCTTCTTTCTTTGTATGGCTTGCCAAAACAAAAAAGGAGAGATTTTTTCATGGAGAAAAAAAGCAGCAAAAAGGGCCTGATCGCCCTCGTCGTGGTCCTCGTACTGGCGGTGGCCGCGCTCGTCATCTGGCAGGTGAACAAGCCTGCGGCCCAGAAGGGCGGCAAGGAGATCACCGTCAACATCGACCACCTGAACGGCGACGATACGTCCTACACCATCAGCACCGATGAAGAGTACCTGCGCGGCGCGCTCGAGCAGGAGAACCTCATCGAAGGCACCGAGAGCGAGTACGGCCTCTATGTTCAGACCGTGGACGGCGAGACCGCCGACGAGAGCAAGCAGGAGTGGTGGGGCTACAGCGTCAACGGCGAATTCGCCGAGCTGGGCGTGGACAGCCAGCCCGTCGCGGACGGCGACGTGTACGACTTCGTCCTGAATGTCGGCTGGTAAAAAGAGCGCTCTCAGCATCCGCGAGATCGCGGAGCTGTCGCTCATCTGCGCGCTGATGGTCGCGGGCAAGGAGAGCCTGCGGCTCATCCCAAACGTGCATCCGGTCACGCTGCTGCTGTTTCTGGCCGCGGCGGTGTACGGCGTGAAGGCGCTTTACCCGGCCTTCGGCTTTGCATTGCTGGAGATCGCGCTCTACGGCGCGGGGCTTTGGAACCTGATGTATCTTTACGTTTGGCCGCTCGCCGTTTTGATGGCGCTGCCGCTGCGGCAGAGCCGCAGCCGTGCGCTCTGGGCCGCCGCCGCGGGGCTGCACGGGCTGTGCTTCGGCGCGCTGTGCGCCATTCCCTACCTCTTCATCGGGGGATGGAAGATGGCGGTCTCGTGGTGGATCTCCGGCATCCCGTATGACGTGATCCACTGTGTGTCCAACACCGTGCTCACCTTTGTGCTTCTGCCGCCGCTGCGCGCGCTGCTCGAGCGTCTCAAGGCCCGCCGGAGCGCAAACTGACGAAAAAAGGAAGGACCGCTCCGGCGGTCCTTCCTTTTTTTGCAATTTCTCCCGATTGGACGGAGAAGGCGTTAAAATTCTGTTCATATTTAGGGAAAAATACGGTTGCTATTTTTCCGCCTGTATAGTATGCTCGTAAAAATCGCAAACGCGGGCCGGAAAACGGCGGGCGGGCGCGGGAAAAGAAAGGATATTGCAAATGAAAGTAAGGAAAGAGAAAACCCTGGCGACAAAGATGGCCATTTCCCTTGTTTCGGGACTGACCGCCGGCATCCTGTTTTTGCTTCTCCGTGAGCACCTGAATTCCTCCGGACAGGAAGCAGCGTGGACCGCCATCAACAACCTCCTGTTCCAGGATATCACCGCCGCCGGTGCAAGCAGCGCGCTGGGCCTCTTCTATTTGGCCGGTCAGATGTTTATCCGTTCCCTTCAGCTCGTGATCGTGCCGATGGTGTTTACTTCCATTACCTTAGCGATAGGACAGATTTCCGATACCAGTACTCTTGGAAGAATTTCTTTCAAGTGTATCAAAGGTTTCCTGATCTGTTCTTTTTTTGCGCTCGTTCTGGCCTGCGTCTGCGGCTACATCTTCTACGACATGGGCGTGTTCCACATCGCGGTCGAGGGACTTGAGAGCGTGTCCGGCTCGCAGGGCTCGAACCCGCTGCTCGTGGTGCTCAACGTCATCCCCTCGAACATTGCCTCGACGTTCTCGAGCAACACGGCGGTGCTCGCCATCGTGTTTCTTGCGGTGTCGCTCGGCCTTTGCATGAAGACGCTCGGCGAGGAAAAGACCGCCGCGCTGCGCAGACTCATCCAGGAGCTCAACGATGTGGTCGTCGTGTTCCTGAACTTCGTTGTCAGCAAGTTCGGCCCCGTCGCCATCTTCATGCTGCTCACGCGCACCTTCGCCTCCTACGGCGTCGAGCACCTCAAGCCCGCCGTCGCCTATGTGCTGCTCACGGTCGCGCTGCTGCTCATCTTCCTCTTCCTCGGCTACCCCGCCTTCGTCGCGATTTTTGCGCATGTCAATCCCTTCAAATTCGCTAAGAAGATCACCCGCGTCGCGGTGTTCGGCTTCTCCACCTCCTCGAGTGCGGCGACGCTCCCGCTGAACGTCAAGACCACGGTCGAGGAGCTCGGCGTGGATGAGAAGATCGCCTCCTTCGTCCTGCCGCTCGGCATGACCAT
>CAKUBI010000052.1 GCA_934636865.1 uncultured Oscillospiraceae bacterium | reverse complement strand
CTTGAGCGTCTTGCCCGCGACGGCGGCGAGGCCGGCAAGAAGAAGATCGCCTCCATCACCCGTTATGCCACCGTGGCCATCGCCCTGCTCCAGGGCTTCGGCTACTACATGATCTGCAAGAACTACAACATTCTCGAGCAGCAGGGCATTTGGCCGGCTCTCGTGATCATTGTGTCCTTCGTGGCCGGTTCTTCCTTCGTCATGTGGCTGGGCGAGCAGGTCAATGAGTTCGGTGTCGGCAACGGCATTTCGATCATCCTGTTTGCGGGCATCCTGTCCCGCGTGCCCAACATGGTCACCATGTGCGCGAACTACATCGCGCAGAAGGGCGGCGTCGGTTACCTCTGGATCGCTCTGCTGATCGTTGGTATCCTTGCGATGATCGTGCTCATCGTTCATGTGAACGAGGCCGAGCGCCGCATCCCCGTTCAGTACGCGAAGCGTCAGGTCGGCCGCAAGATGTACGGCGGTCAGGCATCCACCCTTCCCATGAAGGTGAACATGTCCGGCGTTCTGCCCATCATCTTCGCGCAGTCCATCGCGTCCCTGCCCGCGACCATCTGGGCCTTTGCCGGTACGCCGGCGGAGGGCACGGTCGGCCGCAGCATCTACAACGCGATCGATACCAAGTCCGTCCTGTACCTGATCGTCTATTTCCTGATGATCATCGGCTTCAGCTATTTCTACGCGACCATTCAGTTCAACCCTGTTGAGATCTCCAATAACCTCAAGCGCAACGGCGGCTTCATCCCCGGCTTCCGTCCGGGCAAGCCCACGTCTGACTTTATTGCCAAGGTCCTCAACAAGGTCACGCTGTTCGGCGCGATCTACCTCGGCATCGTGGCGATCTGCCCGCTGATCGTCGGCAAGATCCTGGGCAACTCCAATCTTGCCATCGGCGGTACGTCGGTCATCATCGTTGTCGGTGTTGCCCTCGAAACTGTCCGCGCGCTGGAATCCCAGATGATGATGCGTCAGTACAAGGGCTTCCTCGAGTAAGAGAGGCATTCTATGAAACTGATTTTATTGGGCGCTCCGGGAGCCGGTAAGGGCACACAGGCAGCTGTGATCTCCCGCGAGCTTGGAATCCCTGCGATTTCCACCGGTAACATTCTCCGTGCGGCCATCCAGGAAGGCACGCCCACGGGGATGAAGGCCAAGACCTATATGGACGAAGGCCATCTGGTTCCCGATGAGGTCATTATCGGCATCATCAAGGATCGGCTTGCCGAGCCGGACTGCGAAAAGGGCTACATCCTCGACGGTGTGCCCCGCACGATCGCTCAGGCCGAGGCCCTGGAAGAGGCCGGTATCAAGTTCGATCATGTTGTTTCCATGGAGGTCGCCGATGCGACCATCATGGAGCGCATGAGCGGGCGCAGGGTGTGCAGCAAGTGCGGCGCGAGCTACCACGTGGTAGCAGTCCCGCCGAAGGTCGAGGGCGTCTGCGACGTCTGCGGCGGTGAGCTTGTTGTGCGCAAGGACGATAAACCCGAGACGGTGCAGAATCGTCTTGCGGTCTATCATAGGGAGACGGAGCCGCTCAAGGATTTCTATCACGAGCGCGGCGTTCTCTATCCCGTGGAGGACATGGGCTCGGTCGAGGCCACCTCCAAAGCGATCCTCACGATCCTGAGACAGGAAGGTTGAGCAATGATCATTGTGAAATCAGAGCGTGAGATCGAATTGATGCGCCGAGCGGGAAAAATTACCGCGGCTGCCCGTGCGTTAGCAGGGGAAATGGTAAAGCCCGGCGTAACAACCCGAGAAATTGACAAAGCAGTGTTCCATTTCATTCGTTCGCAGGGCGCCCAGCCGTCGTTTTTGAATTACAACGGCTATCCCGCCAGCGTGTGCGTGTCCGTCAACGACGAGATCATCCACGGCATCCCGGGTCCCCGGGTGCTCAAGGAGGGCGATATCGTCAGCGTGGACGTGGGCGCGTATATCGGCGGCTTCCACGGCGACTGCGCAGCCACCTACGCCTGCGGAAAGATCTCCGATGAGGCGCAGCGGCTGATCGATGTGACTCGTCAGAGCTTCTTTGAGGGGATCGCGCAGGCCCGCGAGGGCAACCGCATCTCCGATATCTCCCACGCCGTTCAGGCGTATGTGGAGGCGAACGGCTTCTCCGTCGTGCGCGAGTATGTCGGCCATGGCGTCGGCAGAAACATGCACGAAGCGCCCGAGATCCCCAACTACGGGGCGCCGGGCCACGGACCCAAGCTGATCCGCGGCATGACGATCGCGGTCGAACCGATGGTGAACGCAGGCACCGCGGCCATCCGCCAGATGAGCGATGGCTGGACCGTCAAGACCCGTGACGGCAAGTATGCGGCGCACTACGAAAACACCATTCTCGTCACCGACGGCGAGCCGGAAATTTTGACGGCTCCCGCACCTTGAGAGAGAAACGCCATGGACATTGCGAATCTTGTTCAGGCAACTGCCGGCAGGGAACAGGGCAAATACTTCTTCGTGCTGGAAACAGACGGGGAGTACCTGCTGCTGGCCGACGGCAAGAGCCGTAAGATCGAAGCGCCGAAGCGGAAAAAGTGCAGACACGTCCGCTTCATCGCCGAGAGCGAAGGCCCTGTCGCCGAAAAGATCAGAAGCAAGGAAAAAATCACAAACAGTGAGCTTCGTAAAGCCATCGCCGCATACAGCG
>CAKUBI010000051.1 GCA_934636865.1 uncultured Oscillospiraceae bacterium | reverse complement strand
GCTCAGCGCATCTACTGGACCGCTGAGGAAGTCGACGCCAAGATGGAAGCCATCATGAAGAACATCTACGATGCTTCTGTTGAGGCTGCCGAGCGCTATGGCCTGGGCTACAACTTGGTCGCCGGCGCCAACATTGCTGGCTTCCAGAAGGTCGCCGACGCTATGATGGCTCAGGGCATTTTCTAATCGAAAATTCCTTACGACATCCTCGTGCCGCACATCCGTGCGCATGAAACAAGAAAAAAAGGCATCCTGCTGAAAGCAGGATGCCTTTTTTGTTTTTTTACGTGTTGTCGCGGCTGATGGGCTTTCGAACGAGCAGCGCAAGCAGCGCCTTCTTGTCGAACGGACAGAGCGGATAGAGATAACCTTTCCCCACGACCGGCTTTGTCGCCGCAAGGATCACAGCGATCACCGCGCAGCCGAGCGCAAGGCCGATCCAGTCCAGCGCGCCGACAAACAGCAGCAGCATCAGCCGCAGCAGCTTGAAGGCGTAGCCCAGCTCGTAGCTCGGCTGGGCAAAGTTCGCGATAGCGACGAACGCCATGTACGCCAGCACCTCCGGCACGAGCCAGTGCGCCTGCACGGCAAAGTCGCCGAGCACGAGCGCGCCGAGCATGCTGAACGAGTTGGAGAACACATCCGGCGTGTTGAGCGAGGCGAGCTTTAAAAGGTCCACGATGAACTCCGCCAGCAGCAGCTGCACCAGGATCGGCACGGAGTAGTCGCTGTCGATGGCGAGGAATTCAAGCCCCGCCTGCGTGCGCGACGGGTCCTTGACGAGCAGGTACCAAACGGGCGTGATAAACATCGTGAGCAGGAACACGACCACGCGCAGGATGCGCAGATATGTGCCCACGAGCGGTGGGAAGTAGAAGTCGTTCGACTCCTGCACAAAGTCGAAAAAGTGCGTTGGCAGGATCATCGCCGCGGGCGAGTTGTCCACCAGCACGAGGATGTCCCCTTCCATGACGCAGGCGGTCGCGGCGTCGGGCCGCTCAGTATAGCGGACCTTCGGAAACGGGTTCCACCATTGGCCCTTGCCCATCATCGCCTCGGCAATGCTCTCCTGGCTCATGGAGATGGAGTGCACGTCGATGCCCGCGAGCTTTCGCCGCACCTCGTCAAGGAGCTTTCGATCGACCTTGTTTTCAAGATAGCAGAGCACGACGTCCGCGCGCGAGCGGTCCGTGACCTTGTGGCCCTCGAGCGTGAGCTGCGGGTCGCGGATGCGGCGGCGCAGGAGCGCCGCGTTGGCCACGAGCGTTTCAATAAAGCCGTCGTGCGCGCCGCGCAGCACCTTGCCCGACGCCGGTTCCTCCACGCCGCGCGCGGGGAACTGCTTGGCGTCGATGAGCGCGCAGGCGTCGTAGCCCTCGATGAGCAGCAGCGTCTTGCCAAGAAACACGCTCGTCACGGCGTTTTTAAGGTCCGTCTCCGCGTTCACCTCGCTGAAGGTCACATAGCGGTCGATGAACCGCTGCATCGTGCGCGCGTTCTCGACGCTTTCGAGCGCCAGCCAGAAGCTCAGCATCCGCTCGATGACCGCATCGTCGCCGTAGCCGTCCACGACCCACAGCCGCGCGCGTTTCCCGCCGATCATCAGATCGCGCGCGATCATGTCAAAGCAGCGTCCTACGCCGAGAAGCCCGTCCAGCGCGCGCACATTTTCCTCATAATTTGCCGATACCCGCTCCATAGCCGCCCTCCGCCGCATCATTTTTCCTTATTATGCTCATCAGAGGAAAAGTTATGCTGAACGCATCAGAGATTTACAGCCCAACAGAGCTGGGTATTTTCCTCTGCACCGTGCAGAGGGGCGCGCATCAAAGGGGCCATTCTCTTTCGCAAAAGAGAATGGCCCTTTTGAAACCCCACATCAGGCGGGGAATAAATCACACTTCTTTATTGAAGTAGAAGAACTTCTCGTCCTCCCCGTTCTTTCTCATGCAGGACGAGAGCATCCGATAGGACGCCGTGTTCTCCTTGAAGCACTTGGCGACCACGCGGCCGAGGTGGCGGCTGTAAAGCCCCCATTCCGCCACCGCGCGGAACGCTTCCGCGCCGTAGCCCTTGCCGCCGTATTCCGGCGCGATGCGGCAGCCCTCCTCCGCGCCTCCCTTGCCGTCGAAGTGGTAGAGCAGCACCTCGCCGATGCACTTGCCGTCCAGGCGGACGGCAAAATTCACGGCGCGCTTTTTTGCAAAATCCTCGCGCACCACGTCGAGAAAATACGTTTCAAGATCCTCGCCCTTCCAGTCGCTGCGGTAGTCGTAGCCCCACCACTTGTTGCGCTCATCGTCAAGGCAGAGAGCATTGTAGGCTTCGCGGTCCGCGTCGGTGAAGGCCGAGATCGTCAGCCGCTCTGTCTTGATCTCCGGGATCTCGTCAAGCTCCTCGAGCTCGTTTTTCACATCGAAGCAGAACTTTTCCGCGAGCGCGCAGGGCAGGTACTGGAGCTTCGAGGTGCGAAGGCCGCGGTCGCCCGCGTCGTCCTCGCGGTTGAGGTACTGCACGCCGTCCACGGCGTAGCAGCGGGCAAACTCCTGCACCGTTGCAGGATAAACGCCCTCGTAGCCGTAGAGCGCCTTCTCGATGTGCACGTGCAGCGTTTCGCCGCAGCGCTCGGCCATGGCGATGGAAATGAGCCGTCCCTCATATTCCATGCCGCCGACATACAGCCACGGCGCGCCCGTCAGGCGCAGCATCGTCTTGGCGAGCGCCAGCTCGTGCTTGGCCGACTCCGAGGTCTTTTCAAACACCTCCGTATAGTCCTGCCAGAAGCGCTCGATGAGCGGCAGGTCCTCCTTCCCCAGCGGGCGGAACTGCGCCTCGGGGTAGAGCTTGCGGAACTTGTTGACGTGGTTGCGCTGGCCGCTGTAGTGGCGGCCGGGGAACTCGCGCAGATCGTTCGCCTCGTAAATATAGTCGCGCCAGGAGCGCGGATTGTCGAGATGGAAGTGCGGGTAGCGCATGAGGAGCTTCGCGGCCTTTTCGCGCGGCACGACGGACAGCTCGAGCGCGATGCCCTGCTCCATGCAGTAATTTTCGATGGCACAGAGCGCCGCGTCCTCGTCCCCCTCAGGGCCGGGCACGGGATAGTCAAAACAGGGCTTACCGTCGATGCAGTTTTTCACGATCAGGCAGCCGGCAGCCTCGGCATACTGCGGGTGCAGATGCCCGCGCCACATCAGCTTGACGAGCGCGGAATACTCGCATAATTG
>CAKUBI010000050.1 GCA_934636865.1 uncultured Oscillospiraceae bacterium | reverse complement strand
CGAATGAACGAGATGGACTATGAACGCGCGGAAAGCTATGAAATGCCGGAGACGGAGCCGGACGGCTTTGCGGAGGCTTACCTGCACACGCCGATTCAAAAGATCCGCGCATACAGTATGGCGCAGTTTGACCATTGGACAAAGGAACCGTTTTCCTCTAATTTCCGTAAGATGCTGACACTGGAGCAATACCGTGATCCCAAGCTGGCGCAGCTCCATCACGACTACTTGGCGGGTGGGCCTCTGGAGTACATGGCGGCAATTTTTCGTAAGCTGACAGATACTGACGAAGCCGCCATGCAGCTGGCGCTGGAATTCTATGGGCCAATGTACCTACTCTACAGCGTCTACGACGGTGCGCAGGATAAAGATTCCGTTGCTCCTTTGCTGGATGCACATATTGAGCAGTTCATTGCCAAGGTTGAATCCTGTTGCAGAAAGGACAGGGAGACGATATGAAGGAACTTGAAGAGAAAAAACAGTGGGTTTTATGCCCTTGGTGCGGCTCGAAAACGCGGCTGCAAATATTTCGGGAAACTGAGTTGAAAGACTTCCCTTTGTTCTGCCCAAAGTGCAGACACGAAAGTATCATCAACGCAAAGAATTTCACGATTGAGACGAAAGAAGCCAGACGCTAAGACGCAGTGCTGATCGCAAAGCCGATCATGCGCTGCGTCTCACTTTTTTGAGAGGAATGTTTCTATGAACGCAATTATTTACACCACCAATACCGGTAGCACAGAGCATTATGCTAAGTTGCTGGCGCAGAAAACCGGGCTTCCGGCGTATTCCCTTGCGGAAGCGAAGAAACAGGTCTTTGCCGGGGCGGAGATCATCTATCTGGGCTGGATCATGGCGGGCTCAGTCAAGGGCTATGCCGAGGCCGCAAAGCGTTACCGGGTGCGCGCCGTCTGCGGCGTCGGCATGGGACAAACCGGAACACAAACGGACAGTGTGCGGAAAAAGTCGGCTGTCCCGGCCAACATTCCGCTGTTCACCCTGCAAGGGAACTTTGATGTGAAAAAGCTGCACGGCATCTACCGCCCCATGATGGAAATTATGGTCAAAACGGTGGGCAAAGCTCTTGCCGAAAAGAGCGACCGTACACCGGAGGAGGACGATATGCTGGACATGATGCTTCACGGCGGCGAACGGGTCAAGGCGGAAAATCTAAGCGCTGTTCCCGATTGGTACAGTGTGCAGCAATAGCAGCCCTCTTTTCTACGTTCGTAATTCAGTATAAAGATGAAATGTAAATTGCGCGGCCCGAGCTGCGTAAAATGAAAGTAAAATCAGCGCAGATAGAAAAATCCAGCGCACCTCTGCGGCGGTACGCTGGATTTTTTCGATTTGTGCTATCCTGAAAAATATGATAGAGGCCGCCTGCTTTCATGCAGGCGGCCTCTTTGCATTTTTCTGCCGCTTTGGCTCGTTTTTCTGTTAACCGGCGATCTGCGTCAGGCGGGCGGTCAGCTCCGCGAGGGCGCTGACCTCGTGGGCGACCTGCTCGTCCAGCATGCCGGTCTGCGTTTCGATCGCCTGATTCAGGCGCGCGAGCTCCGCCGTGTAGTCCGCGGCGCTGTCGCCGTACTTCTCCTGAAGCGAGCGGATCACGTCGAAGAGGTCCTCATGCCCCTGCACGCGGCCCGCGCCCCACATCAGCCGGTCCGCGCTCTGGTTCAGAACATAGTCCGTAAAGTGGCCGAAGGTCTCGCGGCTCCAGTCGTAGGCGTACCAGTTGTTGTCCACGCTGTAGAGGTAATCGTCCAGCGCGGCGGCGCTGTCGCCCTGCTTGAGCGCCTCTGCCGCACCCTGAAGCGCCAGGAGGTTATTCTGGCTGTGCTCGTGCGGGAAGATCGAGGAATCCTCCCACGTCAGGCGCACAAAGGCGTCCTCGGCGAACTTGAAGGCGGCAAGGACGTCCGCATTCATCTCCTTCGTCCCGGCGAGCAGCTCGTCCGCCCTGGCCGTGTCGCCTGCGTCCAGCGCTTCCTGATACGCCTTGTTTGCTTCGGAGACCTTATCCCACGCAGCAGCCGCCGCGGCGTTCGCTTCATCCAGCGCGGCGTTCAGGCGATCCGCCTGCTCCGCCGTCATGACCGTGTCGTCCATGGATTCGCGCAGGGCGTCCAGACGGGTGGAGAAATCGAGCGGAGAGACCGCGCAGTGGTCGTAGGCCAGCATCAGCATGCCGTACATGTTGTGGTGGAACAGGAAGGCCTCGCGGCTGTAGGTATCCTGATTGTCAAACTGGCTGTGGTAGTGGGTCTTGGCAAAGCCGCCGCGCAGCGCCGTCACGCTGGACGGCACGCCGGCGATGGACAGGGAAAAGTCGTCCGACCACGTCTGCGTCGGCACGATGGTCTCGATGCCGTCAGGGAACACGCCGTCAACCTGCGGCACGCCGGACTTGAACGCATCCACGAAGGTCTTGAGCTCATAGGAGGTGCGGATCTGATCTGCGGTCCCCTCGTCCATCGCGGGCAGCTCAAAGTTGATGTCCGCGATCACCTTGCCCACCCATTCGGGATGGACGCGGAAGATCTGGTTGTAGGCGCCGGTGGACCAGTCGTAGCGCGTGTCGCTCACGCCCCACTCCTCCGCCGCCATGGCGCAGAACACCAGCGTCTTTTCGGGCTGGTAGCCGCTGTCGATCAGGCCCTTCGCAATGCCCATCATCAGCGCGATGGCGGCGTTGTCATCCTGAAAGCCCGCGAAGTAGGAGTCGTAGTGCGCGCTCATGAGCACCATATGCTCCGTGTCCCGTCCGGGGATCGTGCCGACGATGTTGTAGGACGTGCCATCCATGCCCACGCGGCTGTCCGCGTCCAGCGTGACGGCGGCCTCTCCGTTTTCATCCATCGCGGCCTTGAGCAGCTCCGCGTCCGTGCGGCTCATGGAAAAGGCCGGAGCGTCGGCGGGGCCGCAGACGTCCTGCGCGTTCAGCGCATCGTCGCTCACCTCGCCATAGCCGCCGTTCTGCACGGCGATCACCGCCGCCGCGCCCGCGAGATGCGCCTCATAGGCGGGATAGTTGATCCACCAGTCGGCCCGCTGGTTGATATCCACCAGCACGAGCTTGCCGCTCACATCCAGCCCGGCAAGGTCCGCTTCGGTGCCGCGGCCGCCGTCGATCACGGTGAAGCTCTGCACGCCGTCGGTGACAAAATCCGTCTGATAGCCGCCAAGCTCCGCCGTGTACGCCGCGCCGGAGGCATCCGTAAAGCTGAGCTGCGCCCCGGTAAAGGTCCAGGTGTCCAGCGTGAACTCGTCTTTCGTGACGTTCTGCAGGCCGATGCGCTCCATCTCCGCTTTGAGCATATCGCCGGTGGCAAGCTCGGCGTCGGAACCGGCCGTGCGGTAGCCGAGCTTTTCGTTGCTGCGTTCCTCCTCCAGCTTCAGCGCCAGTTCATAGGAGTAGTCCACATCCACCTTGTCAAGGTAGGCCTGCACGGCGCTGGCCGTGCCCTCGCTGCTCTCCCCGTCGGACTTGCCCGCGCAGGCGGTCGCGGATACCAGCAGGAATACCGCCAGCAGCATACTTACGATTCTTTTTTTCATTTTCTTTCTCTCCTTTGCAGTCATAGACCGGCGGAAGAACGCAAAAAAGCCACAGACGCGTCTGCGCCCGTGGCTTGAAAACCTTCCAATTCGAGAGAAGCATCCTTTTCCGCATATGCCGGGAATACCGTGCGTGCAGTCCATTTTATCACTCTTATCGATTCGTTTACAAGTTGTGTGCGCTGAAACGTAATAAGCAACTTAAAAACTTGAGCTCTTCCGCTCAATCAATAAGGCAACAAAGTTGCCAACCCGCACCCGCGGTGCGGTCCCCGGCTCTTCGACGGGTTTTCGGCATTTGAC
>CAKUBI010000049.1 GCA_934636865.1 uncultured Oscillospiraceae bacterium | reverse complement strand
GCCGCTGCCGATGAGCAGGATCTGCGGCAGGGCGAACATGACCATGATGATGGAGATGACCGTGCCGCGGCCAAGGCTCTCGCCGATGCCGGCGATGACCGGCTCAGAGGTCATGCTGCCGATCAGAAAGCCGCAGATCGACAGGATCGAGCCGGAGGTAATGATCGTCGGGAAGGCGAAGTTCAGCGTTTCGATGATGGCGTCGCGGTGCTCCATCTTCACCTTCAGCTCCTGATAGCGGCTGGCAATGACGATGGCGTAGTCGATGTTCGCGCCCATCTGGATGGACGAAACGATCAGGTATCCCAGGAAGAAGATGTACTTGCCCGTGATGGTCGGGAACGAGAAGTTGAGCCAGATGCAGCCCTGGATGACGAGGATCAGCAGCACCGGCATACCGGCGGAGTTGAACGTGAAGAGCAGCACCAGCATAACGACGAGCACCGACACGATGCTCACGACCTTGTTATCCACGGCGAAGGACTTCTCAAACTCGTACTCGTTCGTCGATTCGCCCGCGAGGTACACGCTCTCGTCGGGGTAATACTTTTCCGCGATCTCCAGAATCTTATCGGTGAAGGCGTAGGTCTCATCGCCGCTCTCAGGCAGTGTGAGGTAGATGAGCATGCGGTTGTAGTCCTCGCCCTGAAGCTGGGCCTTGGCGCTCTTCATCTGCACCTCGGCGTCCTGGAGCAACTTCGTCTGGTCGGCGCTGAGCGTCACAAGGCCGGAATCGACCTGCTCGCACACAAAGAGGAACATGTCGATGAGCGGGACCTTGTAGGACGAGAGATTGCCCGCGAGCTTGCCATATTCCGCCTGCTGGGCGGCATAGGCCGCGTAAACGACCTGCGCAGCCTCGTAGTCAAGGCCCGCAAGCTCGGCAAACTGGCGCGGCGTGAGCTTGTCGGCGAGCATGTAGCCGTCAAGCGCTTCGATGTTGGTCATGCCCATCGTGGACTCGACCTCGTCATACTGCGCAAGCTCGTTCAAAATGGCGGCTTCCTTGTCGTAGTCGCCCGCGGGAACGATGAGCGCGAGCATGTTCTTGCTCGTAAAGTTGTCCTCGATCATCTGCTCGGCAAACTGCGTCTCATTCTGCTTGGGCGCGGAAATGAGGCCGTAGCCGTAGGCGTAGGGGCAGTTGGACGAGAGATTGTAGCCGATGACGGCCAGCACCACGAAAATAACGGGGACAACATAGCGCGTGGCATAGTCGAGCTTGCCGATGAACGGGATCTTCGGCACGAAGCTGCGGTGCTGCGTGCGGTCGATGAGCGGGCCGAAGAGCATCAGAAGCCCCGGCATCACGATAAACGCCGCCAGCAGCGCAAAGAGGATGGATTTAATGAGGCACAGCGCCATATCGGGACCGAGCTTGAACTGCATGAAGAGCATGGCGACAAGGCCGCCGATGGTCGTCAGGCTGCTCGCGCCGATCTCGGGGATGGACTTGCTCAGCGCAACGATGACGGCCTCGCGCAGGGGCAGGAGCTTGTGCTCCTCCTTAAAGCGGTTGCAGAAGATGATGGCATAGTCGATCGAGAGCGCCAATTGCAGGATGCTCGTGACCGAGTTCGAGATGAACGAAATTTTGCCCATCAGGAAGTTCGTGCCCTGGTTGAGCACCAGCGCCACCACGAACGTAAGGATCAGCACCGGCACCTCGCCGTAGGTCTCAGACGTGAAGAGCAGCACGATGACGATAACGATGGCGACGTAGACCATGATGACGCTGATCTCGTGGTCGATGGTCTCCTGCTGTGTGTTGCCGAGGTCCGTGTCGATGTAAAGGTCGTAATCCGCAAGCAGCTCCTTCACCGCGTTCAGCGAATCGAGGCAGGCCTCGTCGTCCTCGCTGTAGGCGAAGGTGACGGAATAGAGCGCGGAGAGATTGTTGTAATGCGCGCTCGTTTCGTCGTAGTCCACGCTCTGCACGCCCTTGACCTCCTTGATCTTCGGCTCAAGCGCAGCGGCCTGCTCGGGCGTGACGTTGGCCACCATGACCTCGGCCGTGCCGTAGGTGACGAACTGCTCGTCCATGATGTTCAGGGCCTGCTTCGTCTCGGAATCGGCGGGCAGGTAATAGGTCAGGTCGCTCTCCACCTCCACCCAGTTGCGGGAAAATACGGAAAAGATCAGAAGAATGATCGTAATGAGGAAGATCAGGTTCCTCTTATCCACAATAAAGGTCGCCAGCTTTTCCATAAAGGAAGAGCCGGACTCTGTTTTTTCGTTACTCATGGCGGAACGGCGTCCCTCCTCTCTTTCGTTCTTCCTTTCGTTTGATCACGCGCTCGATGCTGCTCTTGATGGGCGGCTCGGGCGGCGCGATCTGCACGATATCGCCGAGCGAGCAGTCGAGCTTCTGGCAGATGCGCACCAGCACCTCGAGCGACACGAGCTCGTTTTTCGAGAGCTTGGCAAGCGTGTTGGAGCTGATGCCGACCTCCCGGGCGAATTCTGTTTTGTTCCATCCTTTGTCGATCAACAGCTTGAATAAGCTGTTGTAAGAAACAAGCATAGCTGCACCCCCTTTGAGTTCGTTCCATATTATACTCATATATCGGCAAAAGGCAAGCAAAACTTTGTGAACGCAGATATTTTATGTGCCTTTGGCAAAACTCTCTTCACCTGTGCACAATATTTTTCGTTCTGACCGCCATTCATGCAAAGGCGAAAAAGCCTATGCGGTGATAGCGGCTGAGAAGACGGATGTACTCCCGCGCCTCTTCCCTGCTCATGCCGCGGCGGATGACCTCGAAGATGCTCTCGGAGCAGGAGGTCATGACGATGTGCAAGCAGCTTTTTCGTCATTGTCCCGCCCTTGTGCGCGGGATAGCCGGTGGTCTCCATATGGCGGTATGAACATATAGTTGGAGAGTTTGAATTTGTCAAGTCCGTTTTCCGCGTTTTTCAAAAATCCGCCCTTCCTGTCGAACGCAAAAAGAGCGCATCCGGCTCTCGCCGCACGCGCTCCTTCTGACTTGTTTTCACTTTTTCGCCAGCACGCAGAGCCAGTCCTTCCCGTTTTTATGGACCTCCACATTGCGAAAGCCCGCCTGCTCCAGCGCTTCCCGGAGCTGCCCGTCCCGGTAGATGGTCATGCCGTCGATCTTCTCCGTCCAGCGCTCGTCCTTCGGGTTTTCGCCGCCGCACTCGTTGCAGATGAGGAACGTCCCGCCCGGTCTCAGCACGCGGCGCACCTCGGCAAAGCTCTGCGGCAGGTCCGGCCAGAAGTAGACCGTCTCGAACGCCGTGACAAGGTCAAACTGCGCCGATGCGAAGAGCATATCCGCCACGCTCCCGCGCATCACCATGCAGCGTCCCTCGCTGATGGCCGCTTCGTTGACCTTTTTCGACTTTTCCACGCTGACGGCGGCGTAGTCGATCCCCTTGACCGTGCCCTGCGGGCACAGCGCAAGCAGCTTTTTGATGTTCGCGCCGCCTCCGCAGCCGCAGTCGAGCACGCTCGCGTCCTTCGCCGGGCGCATGAACGACAGCCCCCAGTCCGCCAGCGCCCGGTGGCCGATGTTCATCATCGCCACCATCAGCTTCCCGCCCAGTCCCACCGGCTCGCGCGTATTTTTAAAAAATGACATGGTTTGCTCCCTTTCTGTATATTCTATCATTTATGGTTAGATTCATCTAACCGTTTTTGACATAAAAAGCCATGAATTTCGGTCATTTAAGACCTTTTCCGTATGCAGCCTATCCAACGAACTGCATACGGATCATAATGTTCTTATCATAAAAAGCGGATCAACAAACAGGCGGTCAAGGCAAGCAGGATCAGAATCACCGCAGCCAAACAGCCAATACGACCGGCGGATGAAGGCGCGCTTCGACGCTCCGTTTCCGTCTTTACGGGCACGGACCTCGCGGGCACAGACCTTGCGGCAGGTCTTGCCTTTTTTACAGCGGCATTGACTTCGCGGTATTTGCGGAGCCTTGTCAGCGGGTCTTGACCGGAAATAATACTGTCGTAGAACTCATTTACATCCTGAATATCATACTCCTCGCAGATCTGGAGCTGTCCAGAATCATGCGCGATCTGATTCCGTACCCATCGCAAATGCTTCAGGGTCTTATAGGACTGCTCCCATGCCGGAATTGTAAACTGTCCATAAGAAAACTGCGTCTCCATATTTTCGATATATTGGCTGACGCCGCTCCGGCATCCGTACATATCCGAGCAAAGGCGTTCCAGACGCTTATACGCTTCAAAGAATTCGTTATCAAGCGTCTGCATAAAGCCACCTCATCTCCCGGTTCACGCAAATATAAAAAATAGAGTATCCATGGTCGATCGACATGAATACTCTATTGGTCCGAGTGGCGAGATTCGAACTCACGGCCTCATGGTCCCGAACCATGCGCGCTACCAACTGCGCTACACCCGG
>CAKUBI010000048.1 GCA_934636865.1 uncultured Oscillospiraceae bacterium | reverse complement strand
TCGCTGCTGTTCGGCCTCTTCAAGTGCATCGCGGCGAGCTACGCGAGCATCGACATCAACGGCGACGGCGTCTACATGCTCGCCGAGATCGGCATCAGCGCCCATCTCTACCGCATGCTGCCCTACATCGTCACCCTGCTCGTGCTGGCGTTCACGTCCAAGAGCTCCCGCGCCCCCAAGGCCGAGGGCATCCCCTACGACAAGGGCCAGCGTTAAGCAAACATCATCAAAAAATGCAGCATGGCGCGCCATGCTGCATTTTTGATAGACGGAAATATTCCGCAAAAAGGAGAATTATGGAGATCAGAGAGATCACGCTTCCCAACGACAAGCAGCGCATCGCGCGCGAGGTTCTGGAGGCCCTGCCCGAATGGTTCGGTATCCCCGAGGCGCGCGAGGAATACATCAAAAAGAGCGCGGCGCAGCCGTTTTTTGCCGCGTTCGACGGCGAAAACGCCGTCGGCTTCCTCTGCCTTGACGAAACGGGGAAGGACACGGCGGAGCTTTGCGTCATGGGCGTTTTGAAGGACCATCACCGCCGCGGCGTTGGCAGAAGACTCTTTGAGACGGCGAAGGAGCGGGCACGGGCGCTGGGATACTCTTTTTTGCAGGTCAAGACCGTGCAGATGGGGAAATATCCCGAATACGACGCGACAAACCGCTTCTACCTCGCCCTCGGCTTTCGCGAGTTCGAGGTCTTTCCGACGCTCTGGGACGAGTGGAACCCCTGCCAGATCTATGTGATGAGCCTGTAGGGTCAACCGCGGGTTGCGGTGCGCTTGCCGTATGGTCGGTGGATTTTTCCATTCCGCGGCGCTATGATCGATGCAACGGTACCGGAATTCGCACAAGGAGAAAGCAAACATGAAGGAACTGGGAACGCAGATCCGCACGCTGCGCCGCGCGCGGGGGATGACGCAGGAGAGCCTTGCCGAGCGGCTGAATGTTTCGCCGCAGGCGGTGAGCAAGTGGGAGAACCACCTGAGCGCACCGGATGTTTCGCTCCTGCCCGCGCTCGCGGCAGTGTTCGATACGACCATCGACGGGCTGTTTGGCTATGACCGCAGCGAAACGGAAGCGGAGGTGATGGCGGTCTGCCGCGAATCGTGGCAGTACCGCGAGAGCGACCGGCTCAGGAGCCGAGAGATCCTAAAATCGGGGCTGGAGCGCTTCCCCGGAAACGCCATCCTGCTGAACAATTACCTCTACACGCTGGACACTGCGGAGGAAAACGACGAGATCATCGCCGTGGCGGCAAAGCTCGTCGAGAGCGTGGAGGGGGACGCGAGGAGCGACGATGTGCGCTATGACGCGCTGCGTTTTCTGGCGGGAGCCTACGCGCGCAAGGGGGAATATGAGTTTGCGAAGGCGACGCTCGAGCGCATCCCCGAGATCTATTTCACCAAGCTTTCCGCGGCGGCGGAGACGCTGCGCGGCCGGGAGAAGTACGATGCCGCCAACGCGCAGAAGTGGATATGCCTTGAGATGATGGTGGATATGATGCGCGAATTGGCGGCGTACTACACTGCCGAGGGCGAGACAGACAAGGCAGCGGCTGAAAAGGCGAAGGCGCGCGAACTGATCGAGCTCTTCGCGCCGGAGCGCGAGTGGATCGCCGCGCTTTTGCAGAAGGTGGAGTGACCGCCGCAAAAAGCGGCGCAAAGCGGGAACTTTTTCTCCCCTGTTTCGTCTAAAAAGACAACAAAACAGGGGAGGGGAGCACATGGACGTTCGGGAACCGAAAAGACGCTCGGATCTGCGGCTGAAGCTCGGCGGCGCGTATTTTGGCGCGCGGCGAAGGCTTTGGTGGCTCGCGATGCGCGACGCCTTCGCGCGCGTGCGCAGCAGGGAGGACTTGCCCTATCTGGCATTTTCCCACCACACGCCGCTTATGCGGAAGCTCAAGGACGTTGACATGCAGCTCCAGCGCAATAAGGTGACGAACCTCCGCCTTGCCTGCGCAAGGCTCGACGGGCTTTACCTGCGCCCCGGCGAGGTGATGAGCTACTGGTACCTCATCGGAAGGCCGACGGCGAAAAAGGGGTATTTGCCCGGCATGATCCTGCGCAACGGCGGCTATCTCGCCGCGACGGGCGGCGGGCTGTGCCAGCTTTCGAACCTCATCTACTGGATGACGCTGCACACGCCGCTCACGGTCGCCGAGCGCCACCGCCACGGCTACGATGTCTTTCCCGACGCGAACCGCACGCAGCCCTTCGGCAGCGGCGCGACCTGCTATTACCCCTATCTCGACCTGATGATCCGAAACGACACGCAGGAAACGTATCAGCTGCGCGTCCGCGTGGGCGAAACGGACCTTGAGGGCGAGTGGCGCGTGAGCGCGCCGCCGGCGGAGCGGTACGAGGTCGTTGAGCGCCATCACGAGATGCGCGCGCAGTACTGGGGCGGCTACGTCCGCCACAACGAGCTTTACCGCCAGCGCTTTGACCTGGACGGAACGCTGCTCGGGGAGGTCCCCGTCACCGTGAACGACGCGGTGATGATGTACTCGCCATATCTGCAAGAGAGCAAAAAGGAAGGCTGACAAAGTCAGCCTTCCTTTTTTAAGCTTCCGGTTCCTCCGATTCGTCCTTGTCCTCTTCCGCGGGCTCCTCCCAGGGCTGCATCGTGGCGACGCAGCGGTTGATGTTCTTGCCCTCGGCATAGAACTTGGCCTCGTAGTCGGTCATCACGCCGCAGGGGCCGCTTCCGTGCAGGTCACGCGTGACCTCGGAGAGGGCGAAGCCGAACTGAGGGATCTCCTCGATCGACCATTCAAAGAGCGGGTCGTTGTCGGTCTTGAAGTGAATCTGGCCGTTTTCTCTGAGCACCTTGCGGTAGAGCTTTAAGAAGTTGCCGTGCGTCAGGCGGCGCTTGGCCTGCCGCTTGGGCGGCCAGGGGTCGCAGAAGTTGACGTAGATGCGGTCCACCTCGCCCTCGGCAAAGATCTCGGGCAGCTGGTTTGCGTCAATGTCGATGAAAAAGACATTGCGCAGCCCAGCCTTCGCCGCGCGCTCCATGGCGACGACCATCGCGTCGGGCACCTTTTCCACCGCGATGAGCAGCACGTCCGGCTCCGCCGCGGCGGTCTCGGCGGTGAAGCGGCCCTTGCCGCAGCCAAGCTCCACGCGGATCTCCTTCGCCTCGGGCATCAGCTCGCGCCAATGGCCCCTGCGCTCGTAGGGATCCTTGATCTGATAGGCTTCGCAGCGCTCCATGCGGGGGAGCAGATTTTTCTTTTTGCGCATTCGCATAAAAAACGCCTCATTTTCATAAAGTCATCTGCTATGATAGCGGAAAAGTGTGCAGGAGACAAGTCATTTCGTTAAAAATTGCACAAGTTCTGCTGCATCGAAAAAAAGATCGTTAAAATTGCAACATTTCCTGCAATGACCTGGCGAATTCCGGAAACTTTTTTGAAAAAAGTGATTTTTCTCTTGCAAATATCGATGGGCCCCCATATAATAGGTGGCAGTTGAAAGAACAGGGAGGAGACAGACGATGTCTTTTGTCAAATATGAACCCCAGGGAAACATCGCTTACCTCATCATCGACCGCGAGAAGGCGCTCAACGCGCTCAACTCTCAGGTCCTCGCCGACCTTGACGCGGCGCTGGACGCGATCGATATGAATACCGTCCGCTGCGTCATCGTGCGCGGCGCGGGCGAGAAGTCCTTTGTCGCGGGCGCGGATATCGCGCAGATGAAGGGCCTGAGCAAGGCGGAAGCCGAGCAGTTCGGCAAGCAGGGCAACGACGTGATGCGCAGGCTCGAGGCGCTGCCCATCCCGACCATCGCCGCGGTCGGCGGCTACGCGCTCGGCGGCGGCTGCGAGCTTGCCATGAGCTGCGATTTCCGCATCTGCTCCGATACCGCTGTTTTCGGCCAGCCCGAGACGGGCCTCGGCATCACGCCGGGCTTTGGCGGCACGCAGCGCCTTGCGCGCCTGGTCGGCCCCGGCATGGCCAAGCAGATGATCTACACCGCCCGCAACATCAAGGCGGACGAAGCGCTGCGCATTGGCCTTGTCAACGCCGTTTACCCGCTCGGCGAGCTCTACGCCGCGGCGGAAAAGCTCGCCGGTCAGATCGCGGCCAACGCGCCCATCGCGGTGCGCGCGTCCAAGCAGGCCATCAACGACGGGCTTCAGGTCGATATCGACCGCGCCGTCGTGATCGAGGAGAAGGCCTTCGGCTCCTGCTTCGAGAGCGCGGACCAGCAGGAGGGTATGGGCGCTTTCCTTGAAAAGCGCAAGCACGCCCCCTTCACCAATCAGTGATATTCCATTTGGATTTCATTATATTTAATTTGTAGGAGGAACCATACACATGAAAGTTGCAGTTTTCGGCGCCGGTACCATGGGCAGCGGCATTGCTCAGGTTTTCGCGGCCAAGGGCCACACCGCTCTGATGTACGCTTCCAGCGTCGCTTCCGCGCAGCGCCACAAGGATAAGCTCGCCGCTTCTCTCCAGAAGCGCGTCGAGAAGGGCAAGATGACCGAAGAGGCCAAGGACGCCATCCTGAACAACATCCTCGTCGAGGAGAAGTCTGCCGC
>CAKUBI010000047.1 GCA_934636865.1 uncultured Oscillospiraceae bacterium | reverse complement strand
GTGCGCCAGCAGGATGGACGGGTTGTACTTCCCGTTCTCGAGCGAAATGATCGTCTGGCGCGAGACGCCGAGTTCCGCCGCCAGCTGCTGCTGCGTCATGCCGCGCGCCTTTCTCCTCTCCTCAATGTGGTTTTTCATCGCTTCTCTCCGTTTCTAAAGTCAAGCTCGCTTTACATCTGCAAGGATAGCACCACCGCGCGCAAATGTCAAGCGCGTTTTACATTTTTTTGCATTGATTTTGCCCGCGCCCTTTGCTACAATAAAAGTTAAGATTTTTTACGCAGGAGGGCTATTTCCATGTCTGTCAAGATCGCTCCGTCCATTCTCTCCGCCGACTTTGCCGAGCTCGGCGCCGGTGTGGAGGCCATCGCCACCGCCGACTATGTCCACTTCGACGTGATGGACGGCTGCTTCGTCCCCAATATCAGCATCGGCATCCCCGTGCTCCAGTCCATCCGCAAACGCACGGCGCTGCCCATCGACGTGCACCTGATGATCGTGCAGCCCGAGCGCTATGTCGAGCAGTTCTGCGACGCGGGCGCGGACCTCGTCACCTGCCATGTCGAGGCCGACACGCCCGAGAAAATTCATCTCGCGCTCGACAAGATCCACGCCAAGGGCAAAAAGGCCGGCGTCGTCATCAAGCCGAACACGCGCGCCGAGGCCGTACTGCCGTTTCTCGACCAGTGCGACATCGTGCTCGTGATGACCGTCGAGCCGGGCTTCGGCGGGCAGAAGTTCATGCCCGACATGATGCCCAAGGTTTCCGCCATCCGCCGCTGGATCGACGAAAGGGGCCTTGCCTGCGAGCTCGAGGTGGACGGCGGCGTGGACGCCGTGACGTGCAAAACCTGCATCGAAGCGGGCGCGAACGTGCTCGTCGCAGGCTCCGCCGTCTATAAGGCCGCGGACATTCCCGCCCGGATCAAAGAGCTGAGAGGATAAGGCGATGGAGTACTTTCCCGCGGCGCTTGAAAAGCTCGTCGAGCAGTTCGCGCGCCTGCCCGGCATCGGCAGCAAGAGCGCGCAGCGCCTTGCCTTCTACGTGCTGAGCCTGCCGGAGGAGGAAGCGAAGGCCTTTGCCGACGCCATCGTCGAGGCCAAGCGCACCGTGACCTGCTGCCCCGTCTGCCGCAACCTGACCGATGGGGGGCTTTGCCCCATCTGCTCGTCCCCGAAGCGCGACGAGCACGTCATCTGCGTGGTGGCCGACCCGCGCGACGTGGTCGCCATCGAGCGCGCCCGCGAGTATAACGGGCGCTACCACGTGCTCCACGGCGTCATCTCCCCGATGAACCACGTGGGGCCCGACGATCTCGAGATCAAGTCGCTCCTGGACCGCGTGGCGCAGGGCAATATCGAAGAGGTCATCATGGCCACGAACCCCGACACCGAGGGCGAAGCCACGGCCATGTACCTTGCCCGCCTTCTGCGGCCGTTCGGCGTGCGCGTCACGCGCCTTGCCTACGGCATCCCCGTCGGCGGACATCTCGAGTTCGCCGACGACGCCACACTGATGCGCGCGCTGGAGGGGAGAAGAGACATATAGCACCTTCAAAATAGAGGCAAAGCCTCTATTTTTAGTTGAGCTGCACATGAAAAAGGACGAGTTTACACAAACTCGTCCTTTTTATATTGAGAGTACATCGAGAAGAAAGCGTCGCAGACTTTGCGCCGCGCACGGCGCAAATAAATTTTGATCGTTTTTCCTGACGACAGAAGGTGAATTGCCGCAAAGCGGCAAGAGAGGCCGCCCTGGGGCGTGCGCGTCAGAAAAAACACTTTGCGCGGAGCGCGTGTCGAGCCTATGGCGAGGCACAAAGCGGAGTGCAGCCCCTCTCAAAAAGAAGGCGAGTCCATTCGGACTCGCCTTCTTTTTGAGTTCTTTACATCATCTTGACCGTGTAGTACACGGCGAGCAGGAACGTGACGACCGCCAGCACCCACAGCCCGTAGTAGGCGATGCCCGAAACGAACAGCGCCACGAGGATGGCCGCAAGGCACACGGCAAGCACCGCGTAGACGAGCTTATAATTGCCGTCAGATGAGACGATGCGAAGGCCGCCGAGCTTTTCGAGCTTTCCGCTGTTTTTCCCCGCCTTCAGGACGGCGATGCCGAGCGCCGCGATCACGAGCGCCGCAAACACGCAGCAGCCGGTCACAAGCCCCGTCCAGTTGCCGTCCCCGCCGCGGTGGATGAGGTACATCGCCATCATCGACGCCGTGAGCGCGAGCGCCTGAAGCGAAAACTCACGCGGGTAGAGCAGGAACACAATGCCCAGCAGCATCGCCACCGGCACGAGCACGCACATCATCGTCGTGCCCTGCGGGTAGATCTTGAGCATCACCTGCGACGACACTGCAAAGAAGAAGCCGATGCACAAAAGCCACGGTGCGGCGGGCGCGAAGCGCGTCCACTTTCTGCGCATGGCCCAGAATACGAGCCCCGCGCCGAACAGCGCCGCCCCGGCAATGCCGAGAACCTTCAAAACGGTCATCATCGTCAAAACCTGGCCGACCGAGCCCTTGACGAAGTAGCTGTTCATCATCAGCAGGTAAAATTCAGCGACCAGACCGGCCGTCAGAACGACCATCGCACGGTTGACGTTGCGGTCGCTCCTGGCCATGCGCTCTGCGCGCTTGTTGTTTTTTGCCATCTATCCGAGCCTCCAGAAAGGTTATCGTTTTGTAAGCGCTCCTTGCGAGCGGAAGCATTACATCATAGTATAATACCAGAAGCGGCCGCATTTGGCAAGGGAAAATTCTTGTTCCCCTGCCAAATGCCGTCTTTTTGCGCCGCCGGAACGCACTTGCTTTTCTCCCCCGCAGCCCGTATAATGACCGCAGAAATCAAAAGGAGGTTTCTTTCCCATGGCTATGGTACAGATCAAAAGGCTCCGCGCGGACGCGGTCATCCCCGCGCGCGGCTCTTCTCTCGCCGCAGGCTATGACCTGTGCGCCTGCTTAGGCGGCGACGCGGCCGTCGTCATCCCGCCGCACCACACCGTCAAGATCGGCACGGGCCTTGCCTTCGCCCTGCCCGAGGGTACGTTCGGCGCGGTATTCGCCCGCAGCGGTCTTGCCTCCAGGCAGGACCTGCGCCCGGCGAACTGCGTCGGTGTGATCGACAGCGACTACCGCGGCGAATGCTTCATCGCCCTGCACAACGACGGCACGCAGGAGCGCGTCGTCCGCCACGGCGACCGCATCGCACAGCTCGTGCTGCTGCCGTTCCTGCCGATGGAATTCGAGGAAGCGGACACGCTTTCCGAAACTGCGCGCGGCGAGGGCGGCTTCGGCAGCACGGGCCGGTAAGGCGCTTCCGTCTTACAGCACGAACGCCCCGTCCACCGCGAGCACCTGTCCCGTGATGAACGACGCCTTGTCGGAAGCAAGGAACGATACCGCCGCGGCCACGTCCTCGGGGGTGCCGAGACGGCCGAGCGGCGTCTGCTCCGCGAGATCCTCAAGCGTTTCCTCGCCCAGCACCTTGACCATGTCGGTGTCGATGACGCCGGGGGCCACGCAGTTGACGCGGATGCCGCTGGGCGCAAGCTCCATCGCGAGCGAGCGCGTCAGGCCGATGAGAGCGTGCTTCGTGCAGGAATACGTCACCTCGCACGACGCGCCGTGCTGGCCCCAGATGGACGAGACGTTCACGATGCAGCCGCTCTTTTCATGCAGCATGTGCGGCAGCACGGCCTGAATGGTGTTGCGCGCGCCGCAGAGGTTCACGCTGAAATAGCGGTCCCACAGCTCGTCCGTCACGTCCTGAAAGAGGGCCTGACCGGCGACGCCCGCGTTGTTCACCAGCAGCGTGACCGGCCCCAGCTCGCGCTCGCAGCGCGCGGCCATGTCGTTCACCTGCGCGCGCACGGCGACGTCCGCCTGCACGGCGATGGCCTCGCAGCCCTCGCTGCGAAGCTTTGTCACGAGCTCGTCCGCCTTGTCCTTTCTCTCGTAATAATTCACGCACACGGCATAGCCGTCGTGCGCGAGCTGATAAGCCGCCGCGCGGCCGATGCCGCGGGACGAGCCGGTGATGAGTGCGACTTTTTTCATGGTAATTTTCCTCCGGATGATCGGTCATTCGGTCCGATTATAGGGGAAGAGGGCGCAAAAAGCAAGCTTTGTCCCGGCGGAACGTTTTCCCGTTTCGCCGGGAACCTTTTTCTCCCGCCTGCCGTCTAAAGAAGCAGCAGCGATTT
This sequence comes from uncultured Oscillospiraceae bacterium, assembly GCA_934636865.1. GTDB lineage: Bacteria > Bacillota > Clostridia > Oscillospirales > Oscillospiraceae > Hominicoprocola. The sequence goes on along the minus strand of CAKUBI010000047.1, from coordinate 1,328 downwards.
GGGAGGTGCTTTCCTTGCGGCGTGACAATTTCTTTGACCGCGGCGTGCGCGCGCTGCTGCGCGTCGCCGTCCCTGTTCTGACGCTCGTTCTCGCCTGGACGCTCGTGCGCGGCGCGGCGCTCCACGGCGCAAAGGCGGAGCCGCCGCGCAAGCCGGGCGACGACCGCCGCCCCATGCCGGAGATGATCGGCGCGAGCGTCTCCCCCGACCAGCCGCTCTTTTTGCGCGACGAGCTGCCCGACGTGCCGAAGCCCTCGCCCGAGTGGACGTTTTATGTGCTCGAGTACCACAACTTCACGCTCGATCTCGCGCAGGCCACGCCCTATACGATGACGCTCGACGCCCTGCGCCGCGACCTTGACTGGCTGCGCGATCACGGCTATACGACCGTCCTGCCGCGCGAGCTTGCCGCGGGCCGGCTCGACAGCGGTGAAGCGCTACCGAAGAGGGCCGTCCTTCTCACCTTTGACGACGGCTACGAGAGCAACTATACCCTCGCCTATCCCGTGCTGCGCGAGTACGGCGCGAAGGCCGTCATCTCGCTCATCACCGCGCGCATCGACGGCGAGACCTCCGGTTTTCTTTCGTGGCCGGAGTGCCGCGTCATGGCCGGCAGCGGCCTTGTCGAGTTCGCCTCCCACACGAACGACCTGCACCTGCTCGGCGACGTGAAGGGCATCGAACGCCTGACGGATGAGACGCAGGCGGATTACGCCGCGCGCGTTTTCTCCGATCTGCAAAAGAGCGTCGAGCGCATCCGGATCGAGACCGGCCAGACGCCCACGGCCTTTACGTATCCGCTCGGCAATATGGACGAGTGGGCCGAGGATTTCCTCCGCGCGCACTTTGCCGTCACGCTCGCGGGCGGCTACGCCCCCGCCCGTTATGATTCGCTCTACCGCCTGCCGCGCTACAACATCACCGACGACCACCCCGCCAGCGAATACCTGCCGAAGTGAAACGCTTCGCCCCGTCGGGCCCCGGCGCGTTTGCGCCTGCGCTTTCAAATGTCCCACGGGTTCCTCGCGCGAAGTCGCGCGTCAATTCGGAGCGCAGCGGAGAATTGTTATAGGCGGAATTCACTTCCGCCGTTAAATAATTTTAATCATGCCGAGACGCGCTCCGCCGCGTCGAGGCCCGGCGCTTTTGCGCCGTGAAATGCTTTTGCTGCGCAAAAGCATTTGCGCAGAGCGGATTCACTCCGCCCGAGCATTTAAATGTCCCTCGGAATCCAAAAAATAAGAGACGCCTTTCCGCTACTCCTGATAGGGGTACCTTGAAGCGTGTCCTCGGATTAGGCAGGCAGTGCAATTGTACTGTCTGCCTTT
>CAKUBI010000046.1 GCA_934636865.1 uncultured Oscillospiraceae bacterium | reverse complement strand
CGCTGGTGCTGCTTCACCGCCACCAACGAAGGCCTGCGGCGCACAGACGGCGCGGGAAATACCATCGGATGCAGCGTCGGGCGGCAGATCCGGGATGACATCGCCATGGACCTTCTGCGGCGCTCGGTGAACGACGTGACGCTGGATAAGAAAGCGATCATATCGAATCTCGCCCGCATTGTGGAAAGCGTTCTGACGTCCGGTGAGGACAGCGGCGAGCAGGAACTGCGGCGGCTGGAGCTGGAGCTTGAAAAGCTGCAAGCCCGCAATGACACCATCCATGACCGCTTTTTCGACGAGAGCATCACCAAGGCTGACTATCAGCGCGCCAAAGCCCGCTGTGAAAGTGAAATGAACCGGGTGCAGGAGAAAATCGCCGCGATCAAACAGCGGCAGACGCTGAACACCGACACGCAGACCCTAAAGCCGGACATTCGCGCCGCCATCACGGGAATCGTCAGCGGGCGCACGGCGGACGACGACTTTTACGGGCATCTCCTCCAGCAAATGATCGTGTACCGGGACGGCAGGGTAGAGGTGGCGCTCAATCTGCTGCCCGCCAAATGGGTCTATGTGCTGGACGGACTGGAAAAATACCGCGCCAAAATTGGGGGCCATGACGCTTCCTCTGTACCGATATCGGTCAGCAGGCCCTTGAGCTCGGGATAGGGCATGGAGTAGCGTTGGGAGAGATAGCGGAGCGATGCGCCAAGCTCCCCGTCTGGACCGCCATACTGGCTGATGATCGCCATGGCGAGCTTGGGATTCGGATTTTTGATCTTGACCGGGTACTGAAGCTTTTTTTCATATACAAACATTACTTCTCATCCTCCTCCAGGTCCCAGGGCCACGGATCGTCCAGCCATTTGAAGCTGCCGGGCGTCAGATCCGTCTGCAAAATGGGGCCATACTGCTTCTCGTAAGCCTCGCGCCCTTCGCGCCCCAGCTTGATATACGACCAGTAAAGGTTTAGCACCTCGGTGTCCTCCGGGTGCGTCGTGAGATAAAGCCCCAGCTCGTCGATGGCGAAATCCAGCGCCATCAGCTCGGAGAGCGCCGTGTTGACGGCAGGAAATTTCGTTTTCATCTGCGCGTGGAAGGGCAGGTTCAGCCCGGGAAACAGCGTGCCCGCCTGCAGCGCGTCCTGCTGGGAATAGCGCTCGGGGTCGTTTTTCTGCACCGGTACATAGGGAAAAGCCAGCGGCGCGCAACAGCCGGGGAGCGTCCCCGTGCCGCGCTCATCGCATTTGGCCTTGTTCGTATCCAAAGAGAATTCCTCCTTGCTGAGAGAGTTGAGCGAAGCGCTCAGTCCATCGTATGCAGAAGGAGGAAAAAGGGAAGCGGGGCTTTTCTTTTTGGGCTGTCTCCTGTATAATAAGCACATAGTTTCGCGCCCCGGCACATACGCTGTTGCGGGGTGAAGGGGATTTGTTTATCGTTTTTGGAAAAAGAGTACTGTTTACCGCGGCGCTGGCGCTTCTTGCCGCGCTCGCCGCCGTCGTGGGACTTCTGCTGCCGGAAGAGAGCGTCGAAGCGCTTGCGTCCGCGCCGCGCACCGTCTGGGTCATTGACGCCGGACACGGCGGGGAGGACGGCGGCGCCGTCGCTTCCGACGGCACGAAGGAAAGCGACCTGAACCTTGCCATCGCGCGGCGGCTGGATGCGCTGCTCGCGCTGCTCGGCGAGCAGACGCGCATGACGCGCACGGACGACATCTCCATCCATGACGGCAGCGCGTCCACGCTGCGGCAGAAGAAGCGCTCCGACCTTGAAAACCGCGTTTCACTGGTCAACAGCACGCAAGGTGCTATCCTTGTCAGCATCCACCAAAACAGTCTTCCAATGTCCAAACGGACGCGCGGCGCACAGGTGTTCTACGGCAAAAAAGAGGAGAGCGACGCACTGGCCAGATCCGTGCAGCTTGTGCTGAACCAGTCAGTCAACGCGGGAAACGAGAAAACGGAAAAGGCCATCGACGCGTCGATCTTTCTGATGAAAAATGTCAATGCGCCCGCGATCCTGATCGAATGCGGCTTTTTGAGCAACGCGGAGGAAACGCAGCTGCTCAAAAACAGCATCTATCAACAAAAGCTTGCCGTCACGATCGCCGCAGGCATTTTAAATGCACAACAGTAAAGCAAAAGAGGTTTACAATATGGCAAAGGCAAAAAGCATATTTTTCTGCACGGAATGCGGCAACGAAACGCCCAAATGGGCGGGACGCTGCCCAAGCTGCGGCGCATGGAACACGCTTGTGGAGCAGGCCGTGAGCGACGCGGTGAAGGCAAAGCCCGGCGGACGCGGACGCGGCTTTCGCAGCAAGGCACGGCCCATCGGCGAGCTGGATACAACGCAGGAGATCCGGTTTCCCACCGGGATGGGGGAGCTGGACCGCGTGCTGGGCGGGGGAGCCGTGCAGGGCTCGCTCGTGCTCGTCGGCGGCGCGCCGGGCATCGGCAAATCGACATTGATGCTGCAAATCTGCGGAAAACTGAGTGAAAACCAGAAAATCCTGTACGTTTCCGGTGAAGAATCGCCGCGCCAGCTCAAGCTGCGCGCGGACCGTCTGGGCGTCCGGTCGGACAGGCTGTACGTCCTGTCCGAGACCTGCCTTGGCGACGTGATGCAGTCCGTGGAGGATGAAAAGCCCGATGTTCTGATCGTTGACTCGATCCAGACGCTCTATCAGGAGTCGCTTGAATCGCCTGCGGGCAGCGTCGCACAGGTACGCGCCTGCACGCTGGAGCTGATGCAGCTGGCCAAAGGGGAGGGCATCACCGTTTTCGTCATCGGCCACGTCAATAAGGAGGGCTCAATCGCGGGCCCGAAGGTCCTGGAGCATATGGTGGACTGCGTGCTGTACTTCGAGGGCGAAGCGCACATGAGCTACCGCATCCTGCGCGCGGCGAAAAACCGCTTCGGCGCAACGAACGAGATCGGCGTGTTCGAAATGCGCAGCGAGGGTCTCGTCGAGGTGCCGAACCCCTCAGAAATGCTGCTGTCCGGGCGGCCCGAAAACGCGCCGGGCACCTGCGTGACCTGCGTGATGGAGGGCCAGCGCCCGGTGCTGGCCGAGGTGCAGGCGCTGCTCGCGCCGGCGGCGCAGTCGGTCGCGCGGCGCACGAGCAACGGCTTTGACTATAACCGCGCCGCCATGCTGATGGCGGTGCTCGAAAAGCGCGGCGCGCTCAAAGTGTCCGGCTGCGACGCATTCCTGAACGTCATCGGCGGACTGAGCGTGGACGAGCCTGCGGCGGACCTTGCCGCCGTGCTGGCGCTTGCGTCGAGCTACCTTGACAAGCCCATCGGCAACCACGTCGCCGCCATCGGCGAGGTCGGCCTGACCGGCGAGCTGCGCAGCGTGAACCATCTTTCTGAGCGGCTGAGCGAGGTGCACCGGCTGGGCTTTGAGGTCTGCATCATCCCAAAGCAGCACAAGGATCGTCCCAGCGCGCCGCAGGGTCTTGCGCTGATCGAAGCGCGCAATATCGCCGAAGCGCTGCGCGCCATCGTGCAGGTGTAAGCCCGAACGCGCAATGCCGCAATGACTGGCACATACTGTCTGTAGTAATACAGAAACGCGGCGTATGCGGACGGAAATCAATCAAACGCACAAACGCATTGCAGCACATTGCAAAATCGAACATTGCTGCGCAAATAGAACGATCTCGGCCCACAGGCCGGGATCGCGGCAAAATGGGCTTCAAAACGCGATTTCCCGGGGAATACCATTTTGTCCCTGCCCCGAATTGAACAAAATTTTTATTTTGTTCAATTCCATATCCAAAATAATTAGGAAGCGTTCGCTTCCCTATTGTTAAGGACGAACTGAACAATTTGGCTTCAACTTCCATTGGTGCATTTGCGTTATCAGCTGCACAAACACGCGTTGCTCGATCACGCGGCCACGAGCTTTGGTTTCTGCCGCGCAGCGAATTCCGCACCTGACATTTTTACTGATTTACTGACAAAGGATTTTTACCATGAACGACTATCAGCTGGAATCTCCGCCGATCCTGCGGGATTTTCTCTCCTATCACGAAACCATCAAGGCGCACTCACAGAAAACGGTCGATGAGTACTTCCTCGACCTGCGCAACTTCTTCCGATTTTTAAAGCAGTCGCGCGATCCCTCGCTGCGTGATCTGCCGCTGAGCGACATTTCCATCATGGACGTGGATCTCAACTTTGTGAAAAAAGTAACACTAACGGACATCTACGCCTACATGACCTACCTGAGCCGCGACCGCGTGCAGCACCAGAACAGCGACATCTCCGACTACGGCCTGAACGCCGCATCCAGAGCGCGAAAAATTGCGACAATCCGCTCCTTTTACAACTATTTGGTCAATAAAGCGCACCTTTTGGAGGTAAATCCCTGCAAGGACCTCGACTCCCCCAAGATCAAAAAAACGCTGCCGAAGTACCTGACGCTCGACGAGAGCATGCAGCTGCTGCGATCGGTCGACGGGCAGAACCGCGAGCGCGACTACTGCATCCTGACGATCTTTTTGAACTGCGGGCTGCGCATTTCCGAGCTCTGCGGCCTTGACCTGCAGGACATCCAGGACGACGCGCTGCGCGTGCTCGGCAAGGGTGACAAGGTGCGCATCGTTTACCTGAACGACGCCTGCAAAGACGCGCTCAGGGACTATCTCGCCGTGCGCCGCCCCATCATCGGGCGCGACCAGAACGCGCTGTTCCTCTCCTCCCGCAACGAGCGCATCAGCCGCTCAAGCGTGCACGCGCTCGTAAAAAAGCACTTGAGCGCTGCGGGGCTGGACGCGTCAGAGTACTCCTCGCACAAGCTGCGCCACACGGCGGCGACGCTGATGCTGCAAAACGGCGTGGACGTCAAGGCCGTGCAAGAGGTGCTTGGCCACGAGCACCTCAACACGACGGAGATCTACACGCATATCGACAATGAGGCGCTGCGCGTTGCTGCAAAGGCAAATCCCTTGTCACAGGTGAAACTGCATAAAAAGCACCCGGACCGTGGGTGAGTTGTCATTGAATTTCAGACTGCTTTTGCGCAGATTTAACAATTTGTTAAAAAACATCTTGACAGCATTTGTCGCATCTGCTATAGTTTGTGCAGCTAACCAAAAGCAGTATTATGCAGAATGTCCAACAGCATACGAAGAACTGCTTCAATTTGCCAGATCGGGCCCTCAGCCCCTTCCCAGCAGTTGAAAACCAGTGGTCACAGGACGGATCTTTCGCCGTTTCTGCTGCCGCTGGTTTTTTTGTTGCAGTTCTGCGTGGCTGGGCGATCATTTCATGATGCGGCGGCGGTTAAATCTCACCAAAGGAGCTCCATACCATGAAAAAACGCGCTCTCTCCCTTCTCCTGTCCCTGACGCTGGTATTCAGCCTGCTGGCAGCGCCTGCGAAGGCTGCCGAATCGGCGACCAGAGCGGAAGCTGCGCAGGCGGTCTACACCCTCGCCGGCAAGCCGGCGGTGTCGGACGCCGACCGCAAGACGACCCTCACTGACGTTGCGGGTCTTGACGAATCCGACGCGCTCTATTGGGCTCGTGCGAACGGCCTGATGCTCGGCGTTGGCGAAAACCGCATGACGCCGAATGCCTCTCTCACCTGGCAGCAGCTCGTCACCGTGCTCTACCGCTACGCCAAGATCGCGAACCTGCCCCTGACGAACCGTGATGACGCGGCCGGTAAGAACGCCTCCAAGTGGGCCGACGATGCAGCTTCCTGGGCCTCCGCCTACGGCATTCTCCCCAAGGGCGCGAACCTGAACGCCAACGTTTCCAAGGCTGAGCTCAAGACCGCGGTCTCCGCGCTCTCTTCGCTTCCCAAGGATCCCGTTGCCGCTGACCTCAACGCCATCCTGAACGACTCTGTCGCGCCCATCGCCGGCTTTGCCGTGATGGCCTACAGAGACGGCAAGCTCATCTATCAGCGCACCGGCGGCGACCGCTACATCGACGCCAACGATTCCTCCAAGAATCTCCCTCTCGAGCTGGACAGCCGCTACCGTACCGCTTCCATCTCCAAGGTGTTCGCCACGGTCGGTGCGATGCGCCTTGTCGAGCAGGGCAAGCTGGACCTCGATGAGGACGTCAGCACCTATCTCGGCTACAAGCTGCGCAATCCCAACTATCCCGACATCGCCATCACGACGAGAATGCTGCTCTCCCACACCTCCTCCCTGCGCGACGGCAGCCTCTACTCCATCCCGCCCGAGTACAGCCTGCGCGAGTTCTTCTTCCCCGACGGCAAGTTCTGGCTTGACGGCGAGCATTTCGCCGACACCGAGGACGGCGTCGCCTGCAAGCCCGGCGAGTACTTCTGCTACTGCAACCTGAACTTTGCTCTGGTCGGTACGATCATCGAGCAGCTCAGCGGCCAGCGCTTCGACATCTACATGAAGCAGAACGTCCTTGAGCCCATGGGCATCAAGGCCAGCTACAACCCCGGCGACTTTGACGCCGAGGAGCTGGACAACATTGCCACGCTCTACCAGAAGATGAACAAGAACGTCTGGAACGTCAACGGCCCCTACATCGCCCAGATCGACGATTACCGCAACGGCGAGACGGCTGACCGCGATAAGGTCGTTGTCACCAACCCCGTGCTCCAGGCCGAAAACGGCGACCTTGTCGCTTCCGTCAAGGATTATAAGGTCGGCACCAACGGCTCTCTCTTCTCTCCCCAGGGCGGCCTGCGCGTTTCCCCGAACGAGATGAAGGTTCTGATTGAAATGTTCCTCAACGACGGCAAGGTCAACGGCAAGCAGATCCTGACCAAGGAGTCCGTCGACGAGATGTTCACTCCCGTCTGGACCTACAACGACGAGACCAAGAACGGCCACACCAGCGGCCTGTTCTACTCCTACGGCCTGGGCATCCAGACCATGTCCAGCACGCACTATGACCGTCTGCTGAAGGATCGCGACGTCGTTCTCGCCGGTCACTTCGGCGAGGCCTACGGCTTGCTGGCCGGTATGTTCATGGATCGCAGCACCGGCACCGTGATCTACTATGCCATGACCGGTATGGGTTCTCCCGAGGATGAAAACTACGGCGAGTATTCCGGCATGTACAAGTGGGAAGAAAAGTTCTGCACCGCACTGCTCAACGACCTCTTCCCCGAGCTGTAAGAAGGTTTTTCCCCTCCCTTTGCAGCCTGTCCCGCAGATCAAGCGGGACAGGCTGCTTTCTTATACGCGTTGCTCCGGTTATAATTGACTTTCCATGGCGTATCCGATATACTGAATCATTAGTAAAATGCATTTGATCGCTCTAATATGATAAGGAGGGTTTCCATGACGACTCAAGAGCTTTCTCCCACCTGCCGGCAGGTGCGGCGCGACATCATCACGATGACCGCCAACGCCGGCAGCGGCCACCCGGGCGGTTCGCTGTCTGCGGTGGAGCTGATGACCAGCGTTTTCTTCAACCACATGCGCGTCGATCCCCAGAACCCGCACGACCCCGACCGTGACCGCTTCGTCCTCTCCAAGGGCCACGCGGCGCCCTGCTACTATGCGGTCCTCGCTGCCAAGGGCTTCATCTCCCGCGGCGAGTACGCGAACTTCCGCCAGCTGCACTCCATCCTGCAGGGTCATCCCGACGCGAAGAAGGTCCCCGGCGTGGATGCTTCCACCGGCTCGCTCGGTCAGGGCGTGTCCATCGCCGTCGGCATGGCGCTGGGTGCCAAGCACCTCGGCAAGGATACGAAGGTCTTTGTCCTCGTCGGCGACGGCGAGAGCCAGGAGGGCCAGATCTGGGAGGCCTACATGGCCGCCGCGCACTATAAGCTTGACAATCTGACCGTTCTGATCGACAACAACGGCCTGCAGATCGACGGCACGAACGACCAAGTCATGAGCCTGGGCGATCTTCCGGCAAAGCTGCGCGCCTTCGGCTTCGACCTTGTCGAAGTGCCCGACGGCAACGATCTTGCCGCCGTCGAGGCCGCGCTCTCCAAGCCCACCATGCCCGGCAAGCCTAAGGCCATCCTTGCGCACACGGTCAAGGGCAAGGGCGTTTCGTTCATGGAAAATCAGGTCGGCTGGCACGGCAAGGCCCCGAATGCCGAGCAGCGCGAGCAGGCACTGAAGGAATTGGAGGACTGAGAACATGGCTGATAAAATTGCAACCCGTCAGGCTTACGGCGAAGCGCTGATCGAGCTGGTCGAAAAGAACGATAAGGTCGTCGTGCTCGACGCCGACCTTGCCAACGCCACGCAGACCTGCAAGGTCGCCAAGGCGCACCCCGAAAAATTCTACAACTGCGGCATTGCCGAGGCCAACATGGTCGA
>CAKUBI010000045.1 GCA_934636865.1 uncultured Oscillospiraceae bacterium | reverse complement strand
TGCGTGCAGCTGATCGGTACTAATAGTCCGAGGGCTTGACCTACGAATGAAGCAGGCAAGGCCTTGAGAGGAGCTTCGAGTTTTACATTGTTCGGTTTTGAAGGCGCAAGCCTTATATAGTTGGTGTTGATTAGGGCGAGGGTCCACCCGTTCCCATCCCGAACACGGAAGTTAAGCTCGCTTCTGCCGACAATACTTGGCTGGAGACGGCCCGGGAAGATAGGTAACGCCAACACGGCCTCTGGTTTCGACCAGAGGCCGCTTTTTTTATGCGCTGACGGGAAAAGCTATCTGCAAATCAGATGAATTTGCACGATTTATTGAAAGAAACGATTACTATTCGCAAAATGAAAGAAACTTCAATTGGAACAGAAAACCGTTTAATGTTATAATTAACATAATATGCGAAGAGAAAGACGAGGGGCACTGCCATGATGACATTGGGGATCGACTCCGGCTCTGCCATGACCAAGGCGGCGCTGTTTGACGGCGAAAAGGTCGTCTCCTGCCGGATGGAGCCAAGCGGCACCAATCCCGGTCAGGTCATGCGCCGGTTATACGAGGAGATGAAGACGGCGGACATCGCCTATGTGGTCGCGACAGGTTACGGACGCGAGCTGCTGCCTGAGGCGGACAAGGTCATCACCGAGATCACCTGCCACGGTGCGGGCGCGGCTTTCCTCTGCCCCGGCTGCGACACCGTCATCGATATCGGCGGGCAGGACAGCAAGGTCATCCTGCTCAATGAGGCGGGACAGGTCCGCGATTTCCTGATGAACGACAAGTGCGCGGCCGGGACGGGCCGCTTTCTTGAGATGACGATGGCCCGCGTCGGCAGCGACATTGCGAGGATCGACGAATTTGTCGCGGGTGCGTCGCCTGTGACCATCAACAGCATGTGCGCTGTGTTTGCCGAGAGCGAGATCATCGGCCTTCTCGCGCAGGAGACGCCGCCGGGAGATCTGGCGCTCGGCTGCATCCATTCCATCTGCCGCCGCACGGCGGTGTTTGCGCAAAAGCTTGCGCCGGCGAAGCCGAAGGTGTTTTTCTCCGGCGGCCTTGCGCAGTCGCAGACGATCTGCACCGCGCTGGCGCATTATCTTGGCATCGAGCGGGTGCAAACCCATCCGCTCTGCCAGTACAACGGCGCCATCGGCGCGGCAGTGCTTGGTTACCGCAGGGCGAAACGATAAGGCGCAGACCCCGCGCGCCGCGGAAAAGATAAAACCTCCGGGCAGACCGGATTAGAAAGGAAACGTTCACCATGGTTGAGCTGAAAAAAGAGTTACCGGCCATTTTTGAGGAATTTGCCGACAAGCGCCGCGAGTCCTTTTTGACGATCAAAAAGTTCAAGGACGAGGGAACGCCGATCGTCGGCGTGTTCTGCACGTATCTTCCAAGAGAGATCCCGAATGCCATGGGCGCCGCCGTGGTGGGCCTGTGTTCGGTGTCCGACGAGACCATCCCCGACGCGGAAAAGGACCTGCCGCGCAACCTCTGCCCGCTCATCAAGTCGAGCTACGGCTTTGCCAAGACCGATAAGTGCCCGTTCTTTTACTTCTCCGATCTGATCGTCGGCGAGACGACCTGCGACGGCAAGAAGAAAATGTACGAGATGCTCGCGGAGTTCAAGCCCGTGTACGTGCTGGAGCTGCCGAACCGCCAGTCGGAGGAGGGCATCGCGCTGTACCGCCGCGAGATCATCCGCTTCAAGGAAAAGCTTGAGCAGCAGTTTGAAACGACCATCACCGAGGAGGCCATCCGCCACCAGATCCATGTGCGCAACGAGATGAACAAGGCGCTCGTGCGCTTCCAGTACCTGATGACGAAGAACCCCGCGCCGGTCATGGGCATGGATATCGTCAACACGACCTACGGCAGCGGCTTTGATATGGACATCGAGAACCTGCCCGCGCGCGTCAACGCGATGACGGACATGATCGAGGCGGACTACGCCGCGGGCAAAAACGTCGGCAAGCGCCCGCGCATTCTGGTCACGGGCTCGCCTTCGGGCGGCGCGGCGCTCAAGGTCGTGCGCGCCATTGAGGACAGCGGCGCGGTCGTGGTCGCGTTTGAAAATTGCAGCGGCCTGAAGGCCATGCTCCAGACCGACGAGGAGAATCCCGACGTTTACGACGCGCTTGCCCGCCGCTATATGAGCATCGGCTGCTCCTGCATGTCGCCCAATCCCAACCGCCTCGCGATGCTCGACCGGCTGATCGACGAGTTCAAGGTCGACGGCGTGGTGGACATCGTATTGCAGGCCTGCCACACCTACAACGTGGAGACCGCCATCGTCGGCAAGCTCGTCAAGGAGAAGAAGGGCATCCCCTACGCCGTGGTCGAGACCGACTATTCGCAGGCCGATGTGGGCCAGCTCAAGACCCGCATGGCGGCATTCATCGAAATGCTGTAAAAAGATTCCATCAGAAAAAGCGCTTTCCATCCCCGATGCAGGGGACTGGAAAGCGCTTTTTGGTTTACCGTAATTTTATTGCTCAGTCATACAGCGCCGCGATCGAGCGGACATGCGCGCGCATCTGCCGCACGACATCCTCCGGTCCGAGAAGCTGCGCAAGCGTGCCGAAGCCGCAGAGCCAGGCGAAAAACTGCGGGCTGACGATGACGTCGGCGCTGACGAGAAAGTGCTCGCCGCCGTCGGAGATCAGAATCACGTCCCGGCCCAGCCGGTCGAGCACCGCGCCGACGAGCTGGTTGGAAAAGCGCATGCGCACATGCGCCTCCGTGCCGCTGAACATGCCAAAGACCTTCCGGGCGTAAACGGCCATGTCGAGCGCCTCATAGGCCTGCTGGCCGTCGCGCGGAACGCCGGTGACGGTGATCTCGACCATCTTGTCCACACGGAAATGCTTGATGACGGCGGCAGCGGAGTCGTAGGCGAGAAGGTAGTAGTTCTCGTCGTCCCAGGTGAGGGCGAAGGGACTGACCTCGTAAAAGCCGCCGTCGTGGCGGTAATGCCGTTCCTTGGCAACGGTGTAGTCAAAGTAGCGGAAGCGGATCTTTCGGTTTTGGGCAATGCCGGAGTGGATCTCATCGACGTTGTAGTAGATCGACTCGTTCATCGTCTTGATGCGGTTTTTGACAAAGACCTGACGGCTGAGCAGCTGCGCCTCATGCACGCTGGCAAGGCCTTCGATCTTGGCGATGAGCGAGAGCGTCTTTTTGTGCGTGATGAACTTTGAGGACTGGACGCTGTCCACCAGCAGCTTGAGCTCGGGCAGTTCGAACTCGCGGCTGCCCACGTAATAGCCGTGGAAATTGCCGTGCCGGACCGAAATGATGTCCAGCCCGAAGCGGCGGAGATCCTCGATGTCGTCGTAAACGCTTTTGCGCTCGGCGGGGATGCCCTTCGAGCAAAGATCAGAAATGATCTGCTGGACGGTGACGGGGTGCTGCTCGTCGGAATTGCGCAGCAGGAACTGCATCACGTAAAGCACCTTGCGCTTCTGGTTTGCGCTGCGGGGCATAGCGCACCTCCTTTTTGAGCGGTGCCGCGGCGGCCTTACGCGCTGAGCAGCTCCTCGCGCAGCTCGGCCATGGCCTCGGACATGTTGTCGGCGGAGAAGCAGAAGCTCCCGCTGCCGTCAAAGACCTCCACGTGACCGCGGACATATCGAAAATCATAACGCTCCATTGCGGTATCCTCCCTTATTCTTTCAGGTTGTGAGGATAGCATACCGTAAGGACTGTCCGATAATACGGACAATGTGGCTTATCTGTTTTTCTCCTGGTAATCCGTGCCCCAGGCGACCATGGCGTCGAGAATGGGCTTTAAGCTGTAACCGGTGTCCGTCAGCGTGTACTCCACGCGCGGCGGGACCTCGGCATAGACCTTGCGCGTGAGCAGGCCCTTGTCCTCCATGTCGCGCAGCTGCGCGGTCAACACCTTCTGTGAGACGGTGCCGATGGATTTTTTGAGCGCGCCGAAGCGCTTCGTGCCGCCCATCAGCTCGCGCAGGATCAGGACCTTCCATTTGTCGCCGATGAGCATCAGCGTGGTTTCCACAGGGCAGGCGGGTAATTCCATAGTTCTTTTTTCCTTTCGTTTAAAGATATCGTCCGGTGATGCTGCCGGTATTTGCGCGGATGTCCTCCGGCGTGCCGCGGGCGGCGATCGTGCCGAGCGGAATGTCCATGCCGATATTCTTGAGGTTGTGGACCTTCGCCCCGCGAATGAGCATTTTATCGATCATTTGGCATGATACCTCCAATAGTATCCTTTTGGTAACTACAGCACAATATTGTGCTTACTTTACGAATCAGCGCTACGGCGCTATGATAAGGCCAACGAAAGAAAAATACAACCTTTCGAGTGAAAAATTATTTTGGAGGTATTTATCATGAACAAGACTGCTGACCGCACCGTAACGCTGGACAAGGGCCGTGTGGACATTTATACTGAAAACGGCATTACCCTTTACGCCTATCAGACCTGCGACCCCATCGACGATGAGGTGTTCGTGCTGGCGAAAAACGGCCGGGGCGTCGTGATCGAGCTGCCCTGCTTTTTTGACAACATCCGCGCGCTGACGGATTTCCTCGCAGGCGAGGGCGTCACGGTGGAGGGCAAGTTCGTTGCCTATCACGCGGCGGGGGCGTCGTTCCTGCCGGAGGTCCCAGCCTACGGTACGGCCTCGTCCGTTGCTTACAACACGTCGGGCGGCGGCGCGGGACTGATCGCAAACTTTAAAAATGCGTTCGGCGGGAGCTTTGATTCCGGCGTCTGCGAAGCGGATCACATCATGGAGGAGGGCGAGATCGAGATCGCGGGCATCCGCTTTGCCGTGAAGCCCAACGCCGAGGCGTTCGACCTCGAGATCCCGGAGATCAACTGCGTTTACACGCACATGATGGGCCACGACTGCCACTCTATCGTGGCGGGCTGCCCGCATGCCGACGGCATCATCTCCCAGCTCAATTACTGCATCCGCAGGGGCTTTGATCTGGTGCTGACCGCGCACTACACGCCCGAGGACCTCAAGGACGCGCAGACCAAGGTGGATTACCTGACGGCGCTCAAGGAGATCGCGCTGGAGTGCGGGAGCGCGGACGAAATGCGGTCGAAGGTGCAGGAGCGCTATCCGAACTACAGCGGAATGAACTATCTTGATATGACGGTGGGCTTTTTCTTCCCCGGGAAGTAAGGCCCGGAAAGGAGTGCAATATGACGCAGGCAGAGCGGCGGCTGTATCTGATCCGGTCGCTGATGAAGGAACGGGCGGAATACCGGGACCTGCGCGTCCCGGAGGACGCGCAGAACCAGCGGCGGCTCCTGCGCTCGCTGATGAACGTCCGCGCGCCCGGCGCGGCGGACGAAGCGTTTCTCAGCGTGCAGGACGCGTATCTGCGGCAGGAGCTGGCGGACGAGGGGATCACCGGCCTTGACGATCTGAAACCGGTCAGCGGCGACCTCTATCTCTGGCAGGGGGACATCACAAGGCTTAAATGCGGGGCTATCGTGAACGCCGCGAACAGCGGCATGACGGGCTGCTACATCCCGTGCCACGCCTGCATCGACAACTGCATCCACACCTACGCGGGCGTCCAGCTCCGGCAGGACTGCGCCGCGCTGATGGCGGAGCAGGGACACGAGGAGCCGACCGGCGGGGCGAAGCTCACAAAGGCCTACAACCTGCCGTGCGACTACGTGCTCCATACCGTCGGGCCGATCGTCTCGGGCCGCGTGACGCGGGAGGACGAGCGCCTGCTTGCCTCCTGCTACCGCGCGTGCCTGACGCTTGCGGCGCAAAACGGCGTGGAGAGCGTCGCGTTCTGCTGCATCTCCACGGGCGTATTTCATTTTCCGAACGAGCGCGCGGCGGAGATCGCCGTGGAGACGGTGCGGCGGTACAAGGCGGAAACAGGCAGTGGGATGAAGGTGATTTTCAATGTTTTCAAGGATGTGGACAAAACGATCTACGAGCGGCTGCTCGGCGCAGATCATGCAGCTGCGGAAGGCGATCGATGACGCGGATGCCGTGGTCGTCGGCGCGGGCGCGGGGCTGTCCGCCGCGGCGGGCTTTGCCTACGCGGGCGAGCGGTTCCGGCGGTATTTTTCGGACTTTGAGAAAAAGTACGGCTTTCACGATATGTACGCGGGCGGGTTTTACCCGTATGCAGCGCTTGAAGAGCACTGGGCATATTGGAGCCGTTATATTTACATCAATCGTTATATGAACGCGCCGAAGCCCGTCTATGAAGATCTGTTTTCGCTCGTAAAAGGCAAAGACTGCTTTGTCCTGACGACGAACGTGGACCACTGCTTCCAGAGAGCGGGCTTTGACAAAAAGCGCCTGTTCTACACGCAGGGGGACTACGGCCTGTTCCAGTGCAGCGAGCCGTGCTGTCAGGAGACGTTCGACAACGAGGAGTGCGTCAAAGGCATGGTCACGGCGCAGGGCTATACGATCGCTTCGGACGAAGCACTTACCCCGCCCGAAGCGCCGGAAATGACCGTGCCGGCGGAGCTTATCCCGCGCTGCCCGCACTGCGGACGGCCCATGACGATGAACCTCCGCTGCGACGATAAATTCGTGGAGGACGAGGGCTGGCACATGGCGGCGGAGCGGTACGAGAATTTTCTCCGCACCCGGGCAGGGCAGAAGCTCCTTTTCCTCGAGCTTGGCGTGGGATACAACACCCCCGGCATTATCAAGTATCCCTTCCTGCGCATGACGGCGCAGAATTCCAAGGCGATCTATGCCTGCATCAATCAGGGACAGGCCGTCACGATGAAGGGGCTGGAGGAGCGCTCGATCCTGCTCGACGGCGACATCGGGCAAGTGCTCGATGAACTGAACAGAGCGTAAAAAAGCACGCTTCCCGCTTTGCGGGAAGCGTGCTTTTTGCTTGAGGGAAACGGGGAGCGCGGGTTCAGGGACGGCCCTGTGAAATTCCCAGCGCTTCAAAGTGATAGCGCGGCTTGCCGAGGCTCTTTTTGCCGTATTCGATGGCTTCCGCGGGGCAGCAGCAGATGCAGGCCATGCAGTGCGTGCAGTCTTTTCCCCAGACGGGGCGGCCGTCTGTGAGCGTGATGCTGTTCAGCGGGCAGCGCTTTGCGCACTGGCCGCAGCCGGTGCAGGCGCTGCTGACTGTGAAGGGATCTGACTTGACAAACAGCGGATAGAATACCGGATTTACCAGCCTGCTCATAAAGCGGTCGTAGAGGTTTTTCCGCGTCGGCGCGAGGGGCTGGCCCGCCCGGATCGCGGCAATGGCGCGGTCAATGTCCGGCTCGGCCTTTTCGACGATCTTTCGTGCTTCCTCCGCCTGCGGGGCGTTGAACATGGCGATATAATTCTCGGGCATGACGATCTACGCGGTGCCCATATAGGCAAGGCCTTTTGCTTGACAGACGGCGGCGCTGTATTTGCCTGCGCCGCCGATTTCGCTGCCGCAGGTCATGACGAACCACGCCCGCTCCGCGCCCCGCAGCTCCGTCGTCAAAAGCCAGTCCCGCACGATGCGCGGGATGCGCCAGGCGTAGGTGGGCGTGACGATGGTAAGGCGTTCGCCGGTTTGGGCGGGGGAGGTGTCGTTCGCCTTGATGCGCTCGTTCATATTCAGCAGCGGCTCGCCCAGCGCGTCCGCAATGCGCTGCGCCGCGTATTTGCTGTTGCCCGTGCCGGAAAAATAGAGGATCATATCAAAACTCCTTCGCAGTGGTCGATCTCGTGCTGGATGATCTCCGCGGTCCAGCCGGTGAAGGTCTTGAGCCGCGTCTGAAAGCGCTCGTTCTGCCACTGGACCTTGATGGTCCGATAGCGCTTCGTTTTTCTCATGCCGGTGAGGGACAGGCAGCCTTCCTCAGCCTCATATGCGCCGGACCGCTTGACGATGACGGGGTTGAGCATGAGCATATACTCGCCCTCGTTATCAAAGGCGATGATGCGCCTGCGAACGCCGATCATATTCGCGGCCATGCCCACGCAGCCGTCCTTATGGGCGCTCAGTGTGTCGAGCAGGTCCCGCGCCGCGGGAAGATCGTCCTCCGTTGCGGGCGCGGCCTTCTGCGCAAGGAAAGCTTCGTCCCTGCAGATCTCACGGATCATAGTGCGTCCCTCCCTGAATGGTTTTCTCCATTGTACCAGCCGGAGAGAGGATGCGCAAGGAAAATGCGCGCGTATTTTTTCGCCCGGCAAAGCAAAAAAATGTTGACAAGCGCTTTCATGTATGGTAAATTCAACCCGTTCTTTTTGGAACGCTGTGCACATGCACGTCTTGACCATCCCTTCTTCGAGGGGATCGAGGCTACACGGACGGCCGGGTCAAATGCCGAAAACCCGTCGAAGAGCCGGGGACCGCACCGCGGGTGCGGGTTGGCAACTTTGTTGCCTTATTGAT
>CAKUBI010000044.1 GCA_934636865.1 uncultured Oscillospiraceae bacterium | reverse complement strand
TTGGCGATTTTGGCTTCAAGGGAGATATACTTGCCGACATAAAATCCGTTCCGATATAGAAGCAGCGTCGTGAGCAAGCGGCTCATTCTTCCGTTTCCGTCATTGAAGGGGTGGATGCACAGGAAGTCATGGATGAAAACCGGGATTGCAATCAACGGCTCCAGTTCCATATTCCCGATTACGCGGTTGTATTCCTCGCAGATCCTGTCCAGTGCCTCCGGCGTTTCATACGGAGCAAGCGGCGTGAACAGCGTTTCCACATGACCGTCCGGATAGGTGGCAGTGATATAATTCTGCACGCTTTTTGTGCGGCCCGCAAGCGGGTTATTCATGTAGTTGTACAGGATTTTATGAAGCTGTAGGATATAGTTCTGCGTGATTGGAATCGCATCAAAGCTCTCGTGAATGATACTCAGCACATCGCGATATCCGGCAATTTCCTGCTCGTCACGGTTTCTCGGCGTGGTTTTCTCCTCGACAAGCTGCCGGATTCGGGTACTCGTGGTGACGATGCCCTCGATGGCATTCGATGCCTCAGTGCTCTGTATCTTAGCAATCTCCACGAGCTTTTCGAGTTCCTCCGGACGTTGCTTCAAATACAATTCCTGCTTTCCAGCTTCCTTGTATATGGCCGCAATCAGTCCAAGAACATCCGAGTCCCACTTTTGCTCCTTAATTGCAGAGTAATTGAAGGTTCTCATTCCCTCACCTCCATTTGCTTTCCCTTAAATAATAATATAAAATAAGGGAATAGTCAATAGGCTGTGCCATAAATCCCTTACTATTATGCCTGTATTAAGAGATTTATACCCAGGAAGCAAGAAAAGTACCTCTGCCTATCTACCTGCCTATTCTTTGTCTATTGCGCCGCAGCTGCTGAGCTGCCACCCTCGCAGAAACAACTTGCATAACCGCTTACTCAGAGTTACAATGCAGACGGCTAAAACGCCAAACGCTTCCCATCCGGCACCGGTGAATCTTCACCGGAAACCGGACGGGAAGCGTTTTTGACCACATAGATTACCACAGACGGCGCTGGAACACCCGGAAACAGTGGAGATAAGAGCGCCAAAGAGTAAGTAAAACAAATTGAAAAGCGCCGAAAACCGCTATAAACGAGCGGAAAAAGTATTCCTGATAAGTTTGGGAGCAGGATGCCGCAGGTTCGACTCCTGTCACTCGGACCATGCAGAGTGTCCTTATAGGATCTGAGTATCCTGTAATGGACACTCTGCTTTTTTATTTCCCACAAAATTCATACTGCAACCTGTTCCGGGGCGTAGCTGAGTGCTACGCCTTTTCTTGTTTCCATGATAATGTCGGCCTCCGGGATCTTCCGGCGATCCGGCACATCAAAGGCACCGATGCAGTTATAGTGAATATCGACGCGCTGGTTGGTAATGGCGTCCTGCTTTTCAGCGTGGTGCACCTCGATATGGTCGATCAGCTCAGCGACCATGCGCTGACAGGCTGCCATCTCTCGCAGTCCTCTTCCATTTTATTGATATTGCAACGTCCGTTATTAAATTGCCATCGCCGCTCGTAAAGCCAACCCATCGCTTGTTTCCCCTCTCTCTTCAGTAGAAAAATGGCAAGCATCTTGCATTTTTATCATGCTTTTGCAAGAAAAATTGCCGATGCACGTTTATGGACAAATGTTTTGTCCATTTTACTGCTAAACTTTGGTTATTTGATATATGTAATTTTTATTTTATATTCATCAAAATCTGTTATTATATGATTAGAATTGGGATTGCCGCAGAGAGCCTCTCCCCGCCAAGAAGTTCACGTTGCTTGACTGATTCATACCAAAGAAAGTGAGTGTAACTATCATGAAGCACGCAAAGTTCCGAAACCGTGTGCTGTCAGCACTGCTGGCTTTTGTGCTGGCATCCGGCATGGCCGTACCGTCATTGGCGTTCAGTATCGATGCTGAACCACAGGGCGGCGGCCTTACTTGGGAAAAGATCGACAACAATACCGTAGAGGTGGAAAATCCGTTTCGCGATGCCCCGGTCGCGGATTACGAAACCGTGTTGTATGATGATACGGATACGGTTCGCGTATCGATCGTCCTGAAAGAGAAATCTACGCTGGAGAAGGGCTTCACTTCGACGGATATCGCCACGGCAAACCGCTCGGCGATGCGATATCGTCAGAAGCTGGAGAACAGTCAGGAGACGATGGCGGCAACCATTTCCAGAAGAGCACTGGGCGGTTCAAAGCTCGATGTCGTCTGGAACATGACCCTGGCGGCAAATATCATTTCTGCAAACGTTGAATACGGACAGATCGCTCAAATTGAAAAGGTCCCCGGCGTGGAAGCGGTCCTGATTGAAAACCAGTATCTGCCCTGCGTTCTGGATCAGCAGGAGACCGCCAACCCCAACATGGCGACCTCTGATAAGATGATCGGCTCCAGCGCAGCCTGGACCGCCGGTTACACCGGCGCAGGCAGCCGCGTGGCGATCATTGATACCGGTACGGATGTGGACCATCCCTCCATGGATCCGGATGCGTTCGCATACGCCCTGCAGCAGGACAGCAATGCAGCGATCATGACGGCCGATGACCTCTCAAGCGAGGTGCTGGCGCAGCTGAACGCTGTCAAGCGCATTCCTTCTCTTACTGCGGCGGATCTTTATGTCAACGCGAAGATCCCCTTCGGCTTCAACTATGTGGATACCGACACCGACATCACCCATGACAATGACGAGCAGGGCGACCACGGCTCTCACGTTGCCGGCATTGCGGCAGCAAACCGCTTCGTGAAGACCGCGGACGGCGCTTATGCATCCGCGCTGGATACGGTGATGACGCAGGGCGTGGCGCCGGATGCGCAGATCCTGACCATGAAGGTGTTCGGCAAAAATGGCGGCGCTTACGATTCTGACTACATGGTAGCCATTGAGGATGCCATGGTGCTCGGCGCGGATTCGGCAAACCTCTCCCTCGGCAGCGCTGCCCCCGGCTATACCAGACAAACGGAAGAAAAGTACCGCGAGATCCTGGACCATGTGGTCGGCAGCGGTATGGTCGTGGCCATCTCCGCCGGCAACAGCGGCAGCTGGTTTTCTGAGACCGTCTACGGCTTCCCCTATGCGGGCAGCGTGGGCTGGGCAACCAATGGCGCGCCGGGCTCTTACACCAACTCTCTGTGCGTAGCTTCGGTGGATAACGCCGGTTTTACGGGCAACTACCTGCAAATGGGCGATCACAAGATCATCTACACGGAAACCAGCTATGAAAACGCGCCGATGCGTACCATCGGCGGCCAGCACGAATTTGTCTATCTGGACAAGGCCGGCTCTGCGGAGGATTTTGCAGCGGTGAAGGATGTGCTTGCCGGTAAGATTGCGGTTTGCAACCGCGGCGACATCGCGTTCTCTGAGAAGGCCGAAGCAGCCGTGGAAAACGGCGCGATCGCAACGATCGTTGCGAACAATCAGCCCGGTTCCAGCAATATGGATCTGAGCAGCTACACCAAGACCGCGCCGTGCGTCTCCATTTCTCAGGTCGATGGCGCATACCTCAAGGAAAACGGCACGGCGGTAAAGGACAGCGACGGCAACATTCTTTACTATACCGGCGAGCTGTTCGTCAGCGCCGAGGCGGCATCTGTGGACCTTGGAAGCGATTACTACACGATGAGCAGCTTCTCCAGCTGGGGCGTTCCCGGCTCGCTGGAGATGAAGCCTGAGATCACTGCCCCCGGCGGAAGCATCTATTCTCTGAAGGACGGCGGCGAATACCAGAACATGTCCGGTACGTCCATGGCCTCGCCGCAGGTTGCCGGCATTGCCGCGCTCGTGGCGCAGTACATTAAGGAAAACGGTCTGGCGCAGAAGACCGGCCTGAGCGTGCGCACGCTGGCGCAGAGCCTGCTGATGTCCACGGCGCGTCCCGTTGTGGAGAATCAGGGCACCGACGCGCAAGGCAACACGCAGGAGGGCTATTACTCCGTGCTGCAGCAGGGCGCAGGCCTTGCCAACGCGGGCGCTGCGGTCAGCAGCGGCAGCTACCTTCTGATGGATCCGGATGCGACCGACTCCTATGCCGACGGCAAGATCAAGGTCGAGCTTGGGGATGACCCGCAGCGCACCGGCGAATATACCTTCGGCTTTACGCTCTACAACATGGAGGACAAGGACACCAGCTTTACGCTGGACGCTGATTTCTTCACGCAGGGGACCATCCGCGTGGATAACGACGGCGAGGTCCTGAACTTTACGGATACCAGCACCGCACCGCTGGCAGCGAATGTCACCTGGACGGTGGACGGGACCGTGCTGAATCAGGAGATCCCCACGGATCTGAACGGCTGCGACTTCAACGGCGACGGTAAGGTCACGAGTGCCGACGGACAGGCGTTGCTCGATTATGTGGTTGGCGTTCGTTCGGAAATCAGCCACGAGAACCGCGCCGATCTTGATAAGAACGGCGACATCACCACCTATGATGCGTACCTCTTCTATCGCCAGATCTCCGGCGGCGTTGTCGCCGTACCGGCAAGCGGCAATGTGCACATCACAGTCCGTGCAAATGTGCTGGGCCTTGACAGCTACGATGCCGATAACGGCGGCGCGGGCGCATATGTGGAAGGCTATGTCTTTGCCAATGAGGTCAGCAGCAGTGAAGGTCTGGAGGGCGTGAGCCATTCCATCCCCGTGCTGGGCTACTACGGCAACTGGACCGACGCTTCCATGTTCGATATCGGAAGCCTTACGCAGTACTATTACGGCCTTGAGACCAGAGCGCCCTACATGCTCGCGGCCTTTAAGGATGCCGCCCAGCTGCAGGCGCTGACCGTGCGCTATAAGGGCATGAAGGAGTCCTATGCGTTCGGCGCAAACCTGTATGTGGACGAAAACTTCTGCGATGAGGACCGCTATTCCATCAACCCGGAAACGGCCACCATCTCTGATTTCTACTTCTCCCTGATCCGCAACGCCGCCAATGCCAGAGTTACCGTCACCGGCAGCGATGGCACGGTGTATCTCGATAAAGAGACGCAGTCTCCGATGATCGGCGCTTACTATCACTCGTCCCAGCGCGCATGGTCGAACGCGCAGAGCAGTCTCTCTGTCAACTGCGAGCCGAAGACCGCCGCCGAGGGCGATCGTCTGACCGTTCAGCTGACGCTGGCGCCGGAATACTATGTGACGTATGACGGCGACACGATGATCACAGATTGGGACGCGATGGGCGACGGTGCAAGCCAGGTCTACACCATGTACATCGACAAGACCGCCCCCGAGCTGCACAATGTTTCCATGGTCAACGACCTGACGAACGGCGAGTCCAGCCTGACTGTCACCGCCGCGGATAACCGCTATGTGGCTGCCGCCATCCTCTATGATTATGACAGCGGCAAGATCCTCGCCAAGGCGGGCGGCTCGCCCGAAGGCGCTGCGCGCGGCGAAGAGACGACCGCTTCCCTTGCAATTCCCGCAGATGCAGCCGCCGAGCATCTGCTGCTGCAGGTGTACGACTACGCCAACAATTGCAGCACCTACAAGATCAACCTCAACCAGAGCGAGCTGAACGCGCCGGTTGGCGTTACGCTGAGCGCCAGCTCCCTGCACCTCTTCAAGGGCGGCAGCGCAGCGCTGAGCGCGGAGGTCACTCCGTTCGGCGTGCAGCCTGACACCGTGACCTGGAGCAGCGACCGCGAGGATGTTGCCACGGTGGATGAGAACGGTCTTGTCACCGGTATCAACGAGGGTGTTGCCGTCATCACGGCGACCTCTGTGAAGGATCCGGAAAAGAGCGCCAGCTGCGAGGTCTCCGTTGAAGTGCTGAAGGTGACGCTGACCGGCGCACTGACGGACAGCACCGGTGTTTCTCAGTTCTACACCTGGGATATGGAAAACGACACGACTTGGACGCCGGGTGCCGTCATTCAGACCGATGGGCTGACCTCCACCGCCTACGATCCGGTTCGGAACAATGCCATCGTGGTCGACGGCGGCGACAAGGCGATCCATCAGGTCGATATGACGACCGGCGAGGTGCTTGCGGACTATCCCGCAGTGTTTGGCGGACAGTTCAACCTGCCGCTCTACGACCTTGAGTACAGCAGCCTCTTCACAACGACGGATATGCCTGTTGTCACAAGCATCTACAGCTTCCTGATCCTGCAGCCGGCCGCGCTCGACAGTGTTTCCAGCAATGGCTTCATGATGTTGATGGACTTCTTCCTCTACGGAAACGGCGCCAACAACTACACGGCCATGACCTCCCTTGGTCAAACGAAGATCGACCTCGACGGCGACGGCACGAATGAAACGGACGCCGAGCTCGACCTCTTCCTCGACAACAGAGGCAACCTCTGGACCTTCCAGATCTATCAGGATGCAGAGGGCTACAAGTATGCCAAGTACGAGATCGCCAAGTCGAATCTGACCAGCGCCTTCAAGCTGTACTTCATGGGCAACAACGAGGGCACGCCGCTCTGCTCGATGGTTCCCACCACGGTGAACGGGCAGCTCGCGCTGTATCTGTCCTACTATACCGGCAAGGCAAACGACCTCTACCGCCTGATCTACGACGCCGAGAAGAACTTCTGGACGGCGGAGAAGCTGGCGAGCTTCGGCGAGGGCGTTGCTCCCGCTACGATCCTCTCCATCCGCTCTCATGACGAGGCGCAGGGTGCGCTAGCTGCCGCTGCGGAAGCGCTTCCCACCGGCTCCCACACGGTGCAGGCACAGAGCGTGACGGATGAGATGCTCTCCGGCAGCAATATGACTCAGGCCCTCCCCTTCGGCGGCCTGAATGCGGTGTCGGGTGAAACGGCAGCGCAGACGCGCCCCACCGCGAGCGCAGAGAGTGTGCCGGCTTCCGAACTGGAGGTCTCGGCGGACGGCGCCGCCGCGACGCTGCACCTGAAGGCGGCAAAGAATGCACCGACGACCAACGGTCTGATGAGCGTGAGCTACGATCCTTCCGTCTGGCATCTGAGCAGCGTGAGCGCCAACGCGCAGTATTCCTCTTACAAGAACGAAAACGGCAAGGTGCTGTTCGGCTATGTGGACCTGAGCGGTGTGGCGGCCAATAGCGCGGCCGCAACGCTGACCTTTACCAGACTTGACGGTAAGAATGCGAACGGCTCTTCCTTTGTCATCGAGCAGAAGGAACTGAACGATGCAGCAGCGGCCGTCCGGGAGACCCTCGTTGTCAACATCAGCCAGCCTGTTGTCCCGCAGCCGGGAACCGGCAGCCAGAAGCCCGCAACTCCCGCAACGCCCACCACTCCGGAAAGCAGATTTGCCGATGTCGGCAAGAACGACTTCTTCTATGATGCGGTCGAATGGGCAGTCGCCAACGGCGTGACGACCGGCGTTGACGCGACGCACTTTGCCCCCTATGCAAGCTGCACCCGCGCGCAGGCCGTTACGTTCCTGTGGCGCGCCGCAGGCTCTCCCGCGCCGAAGTCTGAGGGCATGACGTTCACCGACGTGAAGCCCGGCAGCTACTACTGCGACGCGGTGCTGTGGGCCGTCGAGAACGGGATCACCAAGGGCACCAGCGCGACCACGTTCAGCCCTGACGCGACCTGCTCGCGCGCTCAGATCGTGACCTTCCTCTGGCGCAGCCAGAAGTCTCCTGCGGCCGGCACGGCGAATCCCTTTGCCGATGTGGCGGCGGGCGCCTACTATGCCGACGCGGTGCTCTGGGCGGTTGAAAAGGGCGTTACTACCGGTACGTCCGCCACGACCTTCAGCCCCGAAGACAACTGCACTCGTGGGCAGATCGTCACTTTCCTGTACCGCGCGATGAAGTAACGCCCGGGATGTCTATCCCGGACTGCACTGAAACTCAGCAATTTTCCTAAAACGATAAAAGGAGGACACCGGACGGTTGTAACCGTCCGGTGTCCTCCTTTTAGTTGTGGAAAGCCGACTATGTCAAAAGCAGCTGACGAATGGAATTGATCATGTGCTCCACTGTGCCGGTATTCAATGTGCATCGAATCCGATTTCCATCCTTGAGAATGGAGATCAGTTCATCCCTGATGAGGATATTCAGATGGTGGGACACCGTTCCTTGCGATATCCCAAGCTCTTTTGACAGCTCCTGACCGCTGTAGGTTCGATCCTTTAGAAGGCGAACAATATCAAGACGGCTTTTGTCGCCCAGCGTCTTGAAATACTGAAGCAGCTGTTCATCTGAGGCGGAATACTTTTCCGTCAGGTGCAGGATCGTCCAGTAAAGGCTTCCGACCACCACCATGATCTCGGATTCGCTTGTGAAGAAACGAATCGAATTGAATGCCATCGTGCTCGGAAGGAAGGTAATGCGCCAAAGCGCCTCCTGCTTTGGGGAGATGAGTCCCAACAGCTGAGGCGCGCGCTCTTTGGTCAACTCCATGCAGTCCTGAATCTGAACTGCCGCTTCCGGATCCTGACATCTGGATGACAGCAGGTCTGCCGCTCTTTTGACGATCTCATAAGTCATACGCTGATACGCATCCAGCCGGGTCGAGAGTGTCGTATAGCTCCACTTATCGCTGAGATCTGTGCAGTTCTGATTCAGATAAACGATCAGTCCTTCGAGCGTGTCCGGAAGGTCGGCGGGGTTCGAAACGATATCCTGATATTGCGCGGCCAGGCAGGCAACATCATTGAAAATCTGCGTCTCTGTATGTGCCGCATACGGGTATATATCGCCGCTGTCACTGATGTAATTCCATGCCAACGCCCATGCAAGACACTTTCCGCAGCTTAACGGCGTGAAGAGAAAGCGCATCGTTTCCAGATCGTCTTTAAAGTGCTCTATCAGGAATTCTTCAGTTTCAGCGAGGAAATTAACCTTTGGCAAAAGCTCCTGCTCCGGAATGGAGTAGGTTTGGCAGATGCGCTTTGCTTCGCTTTCCGCAGTGACGCACTCACCGTCCTGTGTTGGGGAAAAGTATCGTTCCAGCACTGCCACGGCTTCCACCTTAAAATTCTGCTGCTCATAAACGATCTGCATATACTTCCTCCAAAGGCAATATTTACACCTGTATTGTACAGCATTTGGATCGTCTTCACAACAGTATAATTAGCAAATAATTGTAATATGGAAGAAATCCTGCCGGTCAGTCGATGCGTCTCGCCGTAAAAGAGAGAAGCTGACACCGGTAAAACTCCTGTGTCAGCTCAGGCTGTAGAAAAGCCCGGCGAACGCTGGGCTTTTTCTTATTTAGATGGCAAAGCGGGCGCGGATGATATCCCCTCGGTGGGCATCGGCAGCACGCAGAGCGGCTTTTACTTCTCTTCCTTCGTGCAGTTTCTCTGCCATCTCCATGCGTCGCGGCACATATCGTCGATGTCCTTCTCAGCCTGCCAGCCGAGGAGCTCCTTCGCCTTCTCCGTCGCCGCATAGCAGGTGGCAAGATTGCCGGGACGGCGCGGCGCGATCCGGTACGGGATCTTGACGCCGTTCACGCGTTCAAACGCGCGGACGATGTCCAGCACGCTGCAGCCTCTGCCGGTACCAAGGTTCACCGCCTCGATTCCCTTGTGCTGCAACGCGTAGTGCAGCGCCGCGACATGACCCTTGGCGAGATCGACAACGTGGATATAGTCGCGCACGCCGGTGCCGTCCGGTGTCGGGTAGTCGTCGCCAAAGACGGACAGCTGCGGCAGGATGCCCGCCGCGACCTGCATGATATAGGGCATGAGGTTGTTGGGAATGCCGTTCGGGGCTTCGCCGATGAGGCCGCTCTCGTGCGCGCCGATGGGGTTAAAGTAGCGCAGCAGCACGATTGACAGTTCATCGTCCGCCTTCGCAGCGTCGCGCAGGATCTGCTCGATCATGTACTTCGTCCAGCCGTAGGGGTTGGTGCAGTTGCCGGTGGATGCGTCCTCCTTGAAGGGCACATCCTCGCTCGTGCCGTAAACCGTCGTCGAGGAGCTAAAGATCAGGCGATGCACGCCGTGCTCTTTCATGAACTCGAGCAGCGTCAGCGTCGTATCGAGGTTGTTGCGGTAGTACGCGACCGGCTTCTGCACCAACTCGCCGACCGCCTTCAGCCCCGCCGCAAACACGCCTGTGAGCTGGCGGGACTAACTACCATGCCCGTCATTGTCCGCAACATCGACCGGGATGCTGCCACCATCATCATGGTGGATAGCAACCTCCAGCGCGAGAATATTCTTCCATCCGAGCGCGCCAAAGCCTACAAGATGAAGACGGAGGCCATCAAGCGTTAGGGCGCACGGACGGATCTGACTTCGCCGAAAATTTCGGCGAAGTTCCGCAGCGATGATGAAGTCGGACAGAAAGCCGGTGTAAGCGGAGATACCATTCGCAACTACATCGCCCTGACGCAGTTAGTCCCGGAGCTTCAGCAGATGGTGGACGAGAAGAAAATTGCCCTCAGTCCTGCCTACCAGATCGCAACGCTGACCCCCAAGGAGCAGGGGCTGCTTCTGGAAACCATCGACAGCGAACAGGCTACCCCCTCGCTCTCACAGGCGCAGCGGATGAAGATGCTCTCCCGCGAGGGAAAACTCAACGACGATTCCATGCTGGACATCATGATGGAGCAGAAGAAGCCGGAGAAAAACGACATCACCCTTTCCGGTGAAAAGCTCCGCAAATACTTCCCGCGTTCCTATACCCCGTTCCAGA
>CAKUBI010000043.1 GCA_934636865.1 uncultured Oscillospiraceae bacterium | reverse complement strand
TTGCTATTATCGTTTGAGATGCGGTCGAAGCGGCTGCACCTACTCTTTTTTACGGCTCACACTATATACGCGTTCTTGACGTTTGTCAACAAAAATCTACACGATTTTTTGCACTTTTTACACAAAACTCGAATTTTGTCACTATTGTCGGAGAATGCATTCAGAATTTGTTAATATTTATGGAAAAACACACTTGCCACAAAGGGGGCCTGCGTAGTATGCTCGTAAAAATCGCAAACGCGGGTCCCGGAACGGGGCGAGCGGGCGCGGGAAAAGAAAGGATACGACACATGAAAGTAAGGAAAGAGAAAACACTGGCAACGAAAATGGCCATCTCCCTCGTCGCGGGACTGACGGCCGGACTCCTGTTTTTGTTCCTCCGCGAGCATTTGAATTCCTCCGGTCAGGAAGCGGTGTGGACGACCATCAATGATCTTTTGTTCCAGGATATCACCGCTGCGGGAGCGAGCAGCGCGCTTGGCCTTTTCTATTTGGCCGGCCAGATGTTCATCCGTGCATTACAGCTCGTGATCGTGCCGATGGTTTTCACTTCCATTACGTTAGCAATAGGACAGATCTCCGATACCAGTACGCTTGGCAGAATTTCTTTCAAGTGTATCAAAGGTTTCCTGATCTGTTCTTTTTTTGCGCTCCTGCTCGCCTGCGTGTGCGGCATCGTCTTCTATAACATGGGCGTGTTCCACATTGCGGTCGACGGGCTCGAGAGCGTTTCAGGCTCGGCGGGCTCCAATCCGCTGCTCGTCGTGTTGAACGTCATCCCCTCGAACATCGCTTCCACCTTCTCGAGCAACACCGCGGTGCTCGCCGTCGTCTTCCTCGCCGTGTCCCTCGGCCTGTGCATGAAGACGCTCGGCGAGGAGAAGACCGCGACGCTGCGCAAGCTCATCCAGGAGCTCAACGACGTCGTTATCGTCTTTCTGAACTTCGTCGTCAGCAAGTTCGGCCCCGTCGCTATCTTCATGCTACTCACACGCACCTTCGCCTCCTACGGTGTGGAGCACCTCAAGCCAGCTGTCGCCTACGTTATCCTCACGGTCGCGCTGCTGCTCATCTTCCTCATCATCGGCTATCCCGCTTTCATCGCGATCTTCGCGCATCTTGATCCTTTCAAGTTCGCCAAGAAGATCACCCGCGTCGCGGTCTTCGGCTTCTCCACCTCTTCGAGTGCGGCGACGCTCCCGCTCAACGTCAAGACCACGGTCGAGGAGCTCGGCGTGGATGAGAAGATCGCCTCCTTCGTCCTGCCGCTCGGCATGACCATCAACATGAACGGCACGGCCATCATGCAGGTCGTGGCCACGCTCTTCATCGCCGGCTGCGCGGGCTACAGCATCAGCTTCACCCAGCTCGTCATCATCGCGCTGCTCGCGCTCATCGCGTCCGCCGGTACGCCCGCGGCCCCCGGCTCCGGCGCGATCATCCTCTTCACGATCCTCTCCGGCCTCGGCTACGTGAACGACGCGGCGATGCTGGCCTACAGCCTGATCCTTGCGATCAACCGCCCCATCGAGATGCTGGTCACGGCGCTCAACGTCGTCGGCGACTCCGCCACGAGCATCTACGTCGCCAAGTCCGAGGGCGTGCTGAACGAAGAAATCTACAACGCGTAAGAAATATTCAAAGGAGCGGCCCAAAGGGCCGCTCCTTGTATGTCCGCTTGCGATCTGCTTTATTCGGCGCAGGTGTCTCCTCACGTATAACTGACAAAATCCTGTTCAACCAGCGCATAATCGACGGATGATTGAAGCCGGCCGAGCTGGTCTTTCCAGGAATCGATATTGGTTCGTACCTTGCGGAATCCAAGTGATTCGTAAACATGCTGCGCTCTTGTGTTCGTCAGGTTCGTATCGAGAATGATTTTGGCATAGCCGTTTCTGAACAGCCAGCTGATCAGCATACTCAAAACCTTTTGCCTTGCCTCCCTGCTGTTCGTGTGTACACATGTTGTATCACAGGGATAGCTCTTTTTCCCTTTTACACGCTCAGCCAGTCGTCGAGGACAAGGCCCTCATTGTGCTTGGTGAGGAAGCCCACGCTCCATTCGCCGCCGAAGGCGATGAGCTTGCGGCCCTTGAAATCCTCGAGCACGCGGGACCCCGAGCAGAGCAGCAGGTCCTTCACGTCGCATGGGCACTCGCGGATCAGGCGCAGATGCTCGTAGGGCAGGCCGCTCATGCGAAGATCCACGCCGTACTCGTTTTTCATGCGGTATTCGAACACGTCGAACTGCAGCGTGCCGACCACGCCGACGACCACGTCCTCAAAGCCGCTGTCGGGGATTTTGAAGATCTGGATGGCGCCCTCCTGCGCGATCTGCTCCACGCCCTTGACGAACTGCTTGCGCTTCATCGTGTCCTTGGGCGAGACGAGCATGAAGTGCTCGGGCTCGAACGTCGGGATGCCGGAAAAGCGGAACTTCCGCCCCGGCACGGTGATCGTGTCGCCGATGGAGAAGATGCCGGGGTCGAACACGCCGATGATGTCGCCTGCGTAGGCCTCGTCCACGATCTCGCGCTCGGCAGCCATCATCGTCTGCGGCTGGGAAAGGCGCATCTTGCGCCCGGACTGCATGTGGAAATACTCCGTGTCGCGCTCGAACTTGCCCGAGCAGATGCGCATGAAGGCAAGGCGGTCGCGGTGGGCCTTGTTCATGTTGGCCTGAATCTTAAAGACGAAGGCGGAAAACTCGGGAGAGTAAACGTCCACCTCGCCCGCGTCGCTCACGCGCGGCAGCGGCGGCGTGGTCATCTCGAGAAACGCGTTCAGGAACGGCTC
Organism: uncultured Oscillospiraceae bacterium; assembly: GCA_934636865.1. Taxonomy (GTDB): domain Bacteria; phylum Bacillota; class Clostridia; order Oscillospirales; family Oscillospiraceae; genus Hominicoprocola. The sequence goes on along the minus strand of CAKUBI010000043.1, from coordinate 8,033 downwards.
GACGCCGAAGTTCGTGAGCGCGCTGCCGAAGAACACGGGGGAAAGCTTGCCCGCGCGCACGGCGGCTAAGTCAAAGTCGCGGCCTGCGCCGAGCAGTTCGACCTCTTCGGCGAGCGTGTCGCGGCGCTTTTGCCCCAGCATGTCGGCGAGTTCGGGGTCGTCGAGCTCAATCTCGGTGATGCCGGCCTTTTTCGCGTGGCCCTCGTCGGTGAAGTGCAGGATGCAGTGCTTGTCGCGGTCGTACACGCCAAAAAATTCCTTGCCGCAGCCGATAGGCCAGTTGACGGGATAGGTGTCGATGCCGAGCTCGCGCTCGACCTCCTCGCACAGCTCGAGCGGGTCGCGCGTCTCGCGGTCCATCTTGTTGATGAAGGTGAAGATGGGGATGTTGCGCAGGGCACAGACCTTGAAGAGCTTGCGCGTCTGCGGCTCGACGCCCTTCGCGCCGTCGATGACCATCACGGCGCTGTCCGCCGCCATCAGCGTGCGGTAGGTGTCCTCGGAGAAGTCCTGATGGCCCGGCGTGTCGAGGATGTTGATGCAGTAGCCGCCGTGCTGGAACTGCATGACCGACGACGTGACGGAAATGCCGCGCTGCTTTTCGATCTCCATCCAGTCGGACTTGGCCGCGCGCTCGCGCTTGCCCTTGACCTCGCCCGCCTGCGCGATGGCTCCGCCGTAGAGCAGGAACTTTTCCGTCAGCGTGGTTTTACCGGCGTCCGGATGCGAAATGATCGCAAATGTCCTGCGGCGGGAGATCTCTTGCTGTAAAGTGGCCATGGCTTCCTCCTGAAAATTACGAATGTATCAAAAAGTGTATCACAGCGTCCTGCAATTTGCAACAAGTTCCGGTAGAAAAATGTAAATTTGCCCTTGACAAACGGCGGCTCATCTGGTATAGTACTCATTGTTCCGCGGGCGTAGCTCATCTGGTAGAGCGCCACCTTGCCAAGGTGGAGGTAGCGAGTTCGAGCCTCGTCGCCCGCTCCATATTAATACAGGACATCCGGTTTGGGTGTCCTGTATTTTTGTTCGCCGCAAAAGAACTCGCTGCCTCCACCCGCGCCGAAGGCGCATTGGATCCGAGGTGAGGCAGGGCGCGAGCGAATCGCCGTAAGGCGGTTCGTGGGATGCCGGGAAGCGAGTTCGAGCCTCGTCGCTCCCCCGTCCCTGCGCAAGGCTGGGCGCCACCGGCACGGCGCGGCATTGCTTCGCTCGCCGCGCAGGGTCAGTCCTCTGCGTTGATATAAATCTCTTCCGCGTCCCGCTGGGCGGTGATGAGGATATCTCTGGCTTTGCCGTAGTTTTGTTCGGCGATCTGTTCCAGTGCATCGGTCGATGCGTTGAATAAGAGCGTGTAAAGCTGTTTGTAATCCATTATGTCCTCCTTTTGTATTCGTTTTTGTATTCTATTTTAGAATCTATATTTAGAATACACCACAGCATACTATATTGCAAGAGGTGATCACATGGCCGATTTCATCCCGAAGCAATATACCAAAGAACCCATCACGGTCCGCATCGCGCCCGACAAGCTGGCGCAGATCGACGCAGCTGCCGCAAAATTCAATATGAGCCGAAGCGAATTCATCAACCAATGCATTGACTATGCGCTGAAGAATCTTCCTCAGACCTAAAGCGACCGCAGCCGCGGCCGCTTTTTTTGCGCATCCCTCCTTACCGGCAGTTTATCGCATTGTGGATATATACACAATACTGATTTTCAGCTTCGCTCCATATAATAAGCTCGTAAGAAGGTGGGGTGAGGACGATCATCAGCTACGAGCCTTTGTGGAGGACGCTGCGGGAGAAGGGCATTTCGCAGTATTATCTGCTGCAGAACGGCCTTGATAACAAGACTCTGGATTCGCTCAAAAAGGGAAAGAAGATCACGCTGCTGACGCTGGAAAAGCTCTGCAAGCTGATCGACTGCACCCCAAACGATATCATTGAGTTTCTCTGAAAGCTGCCGATGTTGGGTCGGCGGCTTTTTATATTTCCGCGCGGAGCTTGCACTGCTCTCCCGCTCGTGCTATGATACCCACAGAAAAAGGAAAGCGAGGAGACGATCTATGACTCTCAACGAAGCGAAGCAGTCCCTGATGGCCCTGCAGGCGAAAATGGCCGCCTACAATCACGCCATGGGCCTGCTCTTTTACGACGGCGCGACCACCGCGCCGCGCGGCACGGCGGCAAACCGCGGCCAGACCATGAGCATCCTGAGCGAGGAGAGCTACAAGCTCGCCACCGGCAAGGAAACGGTCGAGCTGCTGGAATTCCTCGACGCGAACAAGGCGGAGCTGGATGAAAAGCAGCAGCGCATGGTGTTTCTGCTGCTCAAGCACATCCGCGACATGCAGAAGACCCCGATGGAGGAGTGCGTGGCCTACGAGCAGCTGCTCGTGGAGGCCGACGACGTCTGGCACCGCGCGAAGGAGACGAGCGATTTTGCGCTCTTCGAGCCGGTGCTCGAGAAGATCGTGGAGACGAACATTCGCTTCGCGCACTACCGCGCGCCGGAGAAGGACCCCTATGACTACTGGCTCGGCGAGTATGAGGACGGGCTGACGATGGCGCAGTGCGACGAGTTTTTCGCCACGCTGCGCGCCCACATCGTGCCGCTGCTCAAAAAGATCAAGGAACAGCCGCAGGTGGACGACAGCATGCTCTATGGCAGTTTCCCCGAGGAGAAGCAGGCGGCGCTGTCCGACGATCTGATGCGCACGATGGGGCTTGATCTCGACCATGTGGGCCTTTCCACCACCGAGCATCCCTTCACCACATCGCTCGGCTCGCATTTTGACGAGCGCATCACCACGCACTATCTCGAGGACAACTTCGCCTCCTCGATGTTCTCCGTCATCCACGAGGGCGGTCACGCGCTCTACGATACCGGCAGCGCGGACGAGCTTGCCTATACGGTGCTCGACGGCGGCGTGTCGATGGGCATCCACGAGAGCCAGAGCCGCTTCTACGAGAATCTGCTCGGCCGCTCGCGCGCCTTCACGGGCTTCGTGTTCCCCAGGCTCTGCGAGCTCTTCCCGGAGCTCGGCGGTCACACGGCGGAGGAGTTCTACCGCGCCATCAACAAGGCCGAGCCCTCGCTCATCCGCACCGAGGCCGACGAGGTCACCTACAGCCTGCACATCATGGTGCGCTACGAGCTTGAAAAGCGCATGATGCACGGCGAGCTCAAGGTCCATGACCTGCCCGCGGAGTGGAACCGCCTTTACAAGGAATACCTCGGCGTGGATGTGCCCGACGACAAGCACGGCGTCCTGCAGGACAGCCACTGGTCCGGCGGCAGCATCGGCTACTTCCCGTCCTACGCGCTCGGCAGCGCCTACGGCGCGCAGTTCCTGCGCAAGATGAAGGAAACGGTCGATGTGGAAAAGTGCCTGAAGGAAGGCGACTTCGCCCCCATCAACGCCTGGAACCGTGAGCACATCTGGCAGTACGGGTGCCTCAAAAAGCCCGGCGAGCTGCTCGAGCTGGTCCTTGGCGAGAAGTTCGACCCCACGGTCTACACGGCGTATCTCGAGGAAAAGTACGGCGAGATCTACGGCCTGTAAGCAAAACGAAAGAAAAAAGGAGATATCCCGCGGGGATATCTCTTTTTTTGCGCGCAAAATGGGGAAAGTCCATTGCATTGCCGCCGCGCATCCGATACAATGAAAGAAGAAAGAGCGGCCGCGGCCTGGACGCGGCCGGAATGAAAGATAGGAGAGACATTATGGATACTACGCTTTATTCGGTGTATGCCGATATCCTGCGCGAGGAGCTCGTGCCCGCGATGGGCTGTACCGAGCCGATCGCCGTTGCTTACGCGGGCGCGCTCGCGCGCGAAACGCTCGGCACGGAACCGTCGCGCATCGAGCTGACGGTGAGCGGCAACATCATCAAAAACGTCAAGAGCGTCATCGTGCCGCACACGAACGGGCGCAAGGGCCTGAGCGTCGCGGTGGCGGCGGGCGCGTGCATCGGCGACGCCGGCGCGCAGCTTGAGGTGCTGGCGAACGTGACGCCCGCGCAGCTCGAGCAGCTGGACGATTATCTCGGGCGCGTGGAGATCGCGGTGCTGCGTTCGCCGCTGCGCTGCCCGTTTGACATTCAGGTGCGCGTCCTCGCGGGCGCGGACGAGGCCTATGTCCACATTGTCGGCAGCCACACGAACGTCGTGCGCGTCGAGAAAAACGGCAAGGTCCTGCGCGATCAGCCCTATTCCGAGGAGGCGGCGCAGCCGCCCGAGAACCGAAGGCTTCTGACGGTCGAAAACATCATCGCCTTTGCCGACGAGGTGGACCTTGACGATGTGCGCGCGCCCATCGCGCGCCAGATCGCGTACAACACCGCCATCGCCGAGGCGGGACTGACAGGAAAATACGGCGCGGCCATCGGCAAGATCCTGCTCTCGTCCTATGGCGAGAGCGTGCAGAACCGGGCGAAGGCCTGGGCCGCCGCAGGCTCGGACGCGCGCATGAACGGCTGCGAAAAGCCCGTTGTCATCAACTCCGGCAGCGGCAACCAGGGCATGACGGCCTCGCTGCCGGTCATCGTCTACGCGCGCGAGCTAAACGCAAGCGAGGAGCAGCTCTACCGCGCGCTCGTGGTGTCGAACCTCGTCACCATCCACCTGAAAACCGGCATCGGGAGCCTGTCCGCCTACTGCGGCGCGACCAGCGCGGGCGCGGGCGCCGGGGCCGGCATCTGCTACCTTTACGGCGGGCGCTATGATGAGATCGCCCACACGATCGTCAACGCGCTGGCCATCAACTCCGGCATGCTCTGCGACGGCGCGAAGGCCAGCTGCGCGGCGAAGATCGCCTCGGCGGTCGAGGCGGGGCTGCTCGGCATGCAGATGTACCGCCACGACAGCCAGTTTTACGGCGGCGACGGCATCGTCGTCAAGGGCGTGGAGAACACCATCCGCGCCGTCAGCGACATCGCGCGCGACGGCATGCGCGAAACGGACAACGAGATTATCCGCCTGATGATCGGGGAGGAACGCGTCAAGTGAAGCTGCTTATCACAGGCTTTACGCCCTTCGGCGGAGAGAAGCTCAATCCCTCGTGGGAGGCGGTGAAGCGCCTGCCGGACCGCGTCGGGGAGACGGAACTCATCAAGCGAGAGATCCCGACGGCGTTTGACGAAAGCGGCGCGGCCCTGCGCGCGGCCATCGAAGCGCTGCGGCCCGACGCGGTGCTCTGCGTCGGCCAGTACGGCGGCGCGAGCTGCATCCGCGTCGAGCGCGTGGCCGTCAACCTGCGCGACGCGCGCATCGCCGACAACGCGGGCGCGCAGCCGGTGGACCAGCCGGTCGTTCCCGGCGGCCCGGACGCTTATTTTGCGACCGTCCCCACGCGCGGGATCGTGGACGCCCTGCGCGAAGCGGGGATTCCTGCGCAGCTTTCCTACTCCGCGGGCACGTTCGTGTGCAACAACCTTCTTTACTGCGCCCTGCACGAGAGCGCGCGGCAGTATCCCGCCCTGCGCTGCGGCTTTCTCCATGTGCCGTTCCTGCCCGAGCAGGCGAGAGACGGCAGCGCCCCGAGCATGAGCCTCGAGCTGATGACCAGGGCCCTGACCATCGCGGCGGAAACGATCGCGCGGGGGTAGAGCGCGGCAGAGGGGAGTGGAACCGGCTGGGAAACTGGAGGGGCCATGAAAATATCTTTTAACTTTATTGGCGGCTGTGTCCTTGTCATTATCCTGCGTATGTATGTGAAAATGGTACTTGGGTTTCTGATCGATAAAATGTATCTAACGGCAAACAGTCACAGCATGTATAAAAAGCTAAAGCCTGAATTGAAAAAACGTAACAGATTCCTTTGGTCCACGCGTCTTTGCTTTTGGAATGCAAAATCAGAAATGAAAGGAAATATGCGCTTTTTGATCGTACTTAATACGATCGCATATTTTTTGATTGTTGCGGTTGTAACTCTTTTACCTACGCTGCGAGGGGAAACGGCGATGACCAGGATAGGATATGCAATTTGGTGCTTCTTCTATTTCTTTGCTATCGTTTGCATTTTGCCGGTCAATATGTGGGGCAGTCATATATTACACAAGAGAGAGAACAGAAAGCGGTCCCCGCGCAAATAGCAGCCTGAAGCGGTATGCGATGAATGGAAGCTTACGGAAAGGAGCGCTGTGATGCGATTTTTCGCCCGCCGGGCGGCATACGAGGTCCTGCCGCCGCCCTATCCGCTGGACTTTGACCATTGGACCGCCGGCACGGCGCAGGATTACCTGCAATGGTACACCGCGCATATCCCGGAGCGCGCGGCCTACGTTTACCGGCGCGCGCTGGGAAAGCCGCTGCCGGATGGACCGATCGATCCGGAGGCTCTGACCGGTATATGGGCGTGGTTTCTGAAAACTGCAAAGACCGAACCGGTCCCGGAAGAGCGCAGACGGGAAGAGTGCGAAAAATTCGGCCGATTCGGCGACACATTTTTGTCAGAAACGCGCTTTACCGTCCTGACGGAGTTCATCCTGCGGGACATTGCCATGTTCATCAGCCTTGTTTTTACCACGAATCATCCCTCGCTTTATTGGGATACGGTCCAAACGCCGAAGCGGGACCTCGTGAATCTGTACCGCCTTTGGGAACAGGACATTCCGGGGTGATTGGCAATGCGGCGGGTGTGATCAAAATCACCGTTTCTGACCGGGGCGGGGTGCTCGGCAGTCTCCTGATCGCCGCGGCCGCGGTCTGTCTCATCTGTTACCTTGCCGGGCGTTTTATCACGGGGCTGTCCGCGCTTCTCGATTTGACGGCGCACAGCTTTCAGACCGAGAATATGACGTTTGTGCGCAGCTATTCGGCATATTGGCGGTATACCCGCAAGCCGCGGCACCCCCGTGAGCCGTCGGCACACGACCCTTCGGGGTGCCCCAGTCTGAATCGGGATCTCTATCTGGTGGTCGTTTTGGCGAATGAGCGCGGACGCGCTTCTTATTTGACAGCTGACTTCCATTCGATGAAAGAGGACGAGACCTATACCGTCACCTATGGGAAGCATTCAAGGATCCTGATCTCGGCACGTTCAGTGCAGGGAGAAGAAATGCTGTACTGCGCCGGTTAACGGCGCAGTAAAAGGAAAGGCGGACCATGGCATGAAAAATAGGTTCAGGCCGTATCTGAATAAATTTTTCGGCATGACGCTGTTATGGTCATACTGCTGATACTGCTGATACTGCTGATCTGGGCGGAGCCGATTCAGATCACTGTTGTCTATCGGCGATGGAATTACAGGCTTCTTGCGGCCATCGCGGCGGTCATCTGTGCCCTTCGTTATGCTGTCAGGCACTTCATTCCCGGCGTCTTGGCGATACTCGATTCGGTGTCAAACAGCTTCCGAACGGAAAAGATGGTGTTTGTGTCCGGCCGCATCGTGGGCAAAGGCTATTTCTGCCGGTCATCGGCATCTGAAAAGAGCGGTTCAGGTCGGCCCGGACTGTATCCGCGATTTTATTCGGAGGTCATTCTGGCCGACAACCTCGGCCGGACAGCCTTTTTGACGGCGGATCTCCACCTGATGAAGGAAAACAACTATTACACCGTCACCTATGGCAAGCACTCGAAAATACTGCTCTCCGTCCAGTCAAAGCAGGGCGAGGAGATGCTTTTTGAGGCGGAATAAAATAGCAAGAGCCGCCTGATTTCAAACGAAATCAGGCGGCTCTTTTCTTGTTATGATGAGATTTTGCTGCCAAATTGCCGCCGCGAGGGGCATCAAGGCTCAAAAAATCCAGTGTTTACGGGCATTTTTCAAGCTATGCAATCATTCCCACTCGAGTCTTGGGCTTTGATTTAGGGTTATAAAATGCACTCTCGATACGCATTTTGCCCAAATAATCCACGCATTTCAGGCTGTGCACAGGTTCTACACGAATTTTGTAGCCGTTTTGTAGCCAGCTATTTTATACGTACTAACCGTTCGCAACGACTTGTTTTGAATGATTTGCGGCAGATTTCGATATGATTCCCGCCAATAATCACCCGGAATTGACCGCCTGATTCACCTCAA
>CAKUBI010000042.1 GCA_934636865.1 uncultured Oscillospiraceae bacterium | reverse complement strand
ATGAGCACCGGGCGCACGCCGCCCTGCTCGCTTCCGACCACGGGCGAAAGATCGGCGTAATAAATATCGCCGCGTTTTACATTGATATCCACTTAGCTATTCACACTCCGAGCGGAAGAAGTACCCGCTGCCCTCTCGGTCAGGGGCCACTGTCATTCTCCCACGCGGGGACGGAATTTATACGGGCGCACAGGACTTTCCCGCTTTCCGCCCCTGGGATATCCTATGCCCGCGCGGCGTCCGCCGTGCGTTAAAGCGCCTTGAGGTCCGTATCCACGCGCGCGCCATGCAGGAAGTAGTGGCGCGGCACGCGCTTGCTCACGGCGCAGAGCAACTCATACGGGATGGTGTCGCAGAGCTGCGCGTCCCGCGCGCAGCGCACATGCTTGCCGAAGATCTCGATCTCGTCGCCGCTTTTGACCTGCGGCAGGTCCGTCACGTCGATCATGCACATATCCATACAGATGCGGCCCACCTGCTTTGCCCGGCCGTAGGGCGTGAGCACCTCCATCTTATTGGAGAGCGCGCGGTGCAGGCCGTCGGCATAGCCGATGGGCAAAACCGCGATGCGGCTCTCGCGCGCGGTGACATAGGTGCGCCCGTAGCTCACGGAGGTTCCGGGCGCGAACTCGCGCACGGTGGCCACGCGGGATTTGAGCGCCATGACCGGCTCCATGCCCATCTCCTCGGCAAGCTCGCCCGAGCCGTAGAGCAGGATGCCGCAGCGCACCATGTCGCCCGCCCACTCGGGGTAGCGCACGATGCCGCCGGCATTGCAGCAGTGGCGAAGTCTAAAGCGAAAGCCGCTGCGCTTCTCCACCTCGTCGATCATGCGCGCGAAGAGCGCGTGCTGCTCATGGGTAAATTCGACGTTTTCCTCGCCGTCCTCGTCCGCCACGCAGAAATGCGTGAAAATGCCCTCAGCGTCAAGCCCCGGCAGGTGAACGAGCTCCAAAATATCGCGCAGGCTCGCGTCAAAGTGCGCCTCGTCGCAGGAAAAGCCCAGACGGCCCATGCCGGTATCGAGCTTGACGTGCACCTTCATCTTCTTGCCGAGCCGGACCGCCGCGTCGGAAAACGCCCGGGCGATCGAAAGGCTCTGCACTGCCTGCGTCATGTCGAGCTCCAAAATGCGCTCGGCCTGGTCGGCAGGCGTATAGCCCAGCATCAGCACCGGCAGCGTCACGCCCGCAAGGCGCACCTCCTCGCACTCGTCGATGTTCGACACGGCAAGGTAGCTCGCCCCCAGCGCTTCGAGCTCCTTGGCGACGGGCACCGCGCCGTGCCCGTAGGCATCCGCCTTGATGACGCCCAAAAGCTTTGTATTCCCGCCGACATGTCGGCGGATCAGTTCATAATTGTGGGCCAGAGCGTCCAGATCGACCTCTGCCCAGGTTCGTTTGAGCGTGCTTTCCACGTTCTCTTCCGCCCTCTCTTGCTTGGGATCCGCGCAGATCAATTCTGCGTACTCGGGGGTAGTATATCACCAAAAACAAAATTCGTAAACTCCGCCGCGGCAATAATTTTTTCATCTGCGCTCACTTCAAGATAGACCGGCGCGCCGGAAGCGTCAAAAAACAGCGCCGCGCCCAGCGTTTCGCTGCCGAGCGTCATGGTAAAATCCGCGCGCACCGTCTCGGCTTCGTCAATCGTCTCGCTGCCGCAGCTGTCGAGATACGCCCCGGAAAAGCCGTCCAGCACCAGCGGCACGCAGGAAAGCGCCGACACGCGCGGGGAAAGCGTCCCCGCGTCGAGCGCCATGCCGTCGAATTCGAGCGTGAGCTGATCGCCCGTCATCACCGCCGTGACGCCCGCGAGCTCCTCCGGCGCAAGCACCGCGGCGCGCACGCTGCCGTTTCCGCTCGTGAGCGAGAGCGTATAGCGCAGCGTTTCGTCCTCGCGCGGCACGGCGACCTCCACGATCGCTTCGTATCCGTCCATCTGCGCCCAGCGCTGCTGCCACTGCTCGACGCTGCTCTGTGTTCTTTCCCCGCAGGCAGCAAGAAGCAGGCAGAAGATAAGCGGCCAGCATCCCCTTTTTTTCATGGTTCTCCCCTCCTTCCTTATGATATATGTGCCGCGCGCGGCGCGCATGCCGCTTTTCCTCCGGGAAGATGCACAGAAAAGGACAGGGAACGCAGACGCGTTCCCTGTCCTTTTTTATTCAGATCGTATGGATACGGATGCTTACTTGAAGTTCTTGCGGAAGAACTCCTGCGCGTTTCTGTACATCACGCCGTCGGCATCCTCCTGCGAAACGCCGCGGGAGATCAGGTACTCGTAGATCGAGGCGGCCTTGGCGGGCGTGTTCAGGCACTCGGGCAGAAGCGAGCCGTCGAAGTCGGAGCCGAGAGCGAGGTTCTTGTTCGCGCCCAGCTCGAAGAAGTGCATGGTGTGGCGGTAGATATCGTCAAGGCTCTTGACCTCGCCGTCGTCGCGCAGGAACTTCACAAAGTAGTTCAGGCCGATCAGACAGTCGCGCTTGACCATCTCGCGGATCATGTCGTCCGTGAGGTTGCGCTTGTGGCTGCACAGCGCGCGGGCGTTGGAATGCGTGGCGACGAAGGGCTTGGTCGCGACCTCCAGAAGGTCGGCAAAGCCGTGGTCGTTGAGGTGGGAGACGTCAACAAGGATGTTCTCCTTCTCCATCTCGCGCACGACTTCCTTGCCGAACTCGCTCAGGCCGTGGTCGGTGGTGTGGCCGGAGCCGATCTCGTTCTCACCGTTCCAGGTCAGCGTGATGGCGCGCACGCCCTGCTCGGCAAGCGTGTGGACGCGGCTGATATCACCGGCGATCGCGCTGCCGTTCTCGATGGTCAGGAACGCGGCGGCCTTGTTCTCCGCCCAGGCCTTCTCCATGTCGGCGGCGTTGCGGCAGGGGGCCACGCGGTCGGCAAACTTCTCCATCTGGCGGTAGAAGTTCACGCGGTTCTTCTCAAAGTAGGCAATGGCCGCGTCGCCGCGCTCCTCGTCGGGGATGAACACCGCGTAGAACTGCGCCCAATGCACGTCCTTGGGCATGTTGCTCAGCTGCAGCACGCGGCCGGGATCGTCCAGCGTGTCGGGGTTGCCGGTGTTGGCATACTTCCAATCCGCCAGGGTGTCGCAGTGCAGATCGATCAAACCATAACTGTTCATTGTACTAATCTAAAATCCTTTCTTTGCTTTCTTCACGCTTGCAGGCCGATCTCCTCGCAGGAGAGCACTTCCTTGCTGCGTGCATATTCCTGATAGCCCAGTCCGCGCTCCGCGGTCTCGATCTCGCCGACCTGATTGTCGTAGGGATCGGCGCGCCAGAACTGCTTTTCCACGGTAAACGGCGCTTCAAAGGCGCTGTTGGCCACCATGCGGTAGGCATCAAGATTGCCGAAGTAAAACCTGCGGCGCTCCTCGTTCTGCGCTCTCACCGCCGCGGTGCCGTAGCTCGGGTCGGCGAAGAGCCAGCCGTAGGGGGCCACATAAAACTGCGCCCAGTCGTGCCCGCCGCAGAAATCCGGCTCGGCAGTCAGGCCGCTCTGCCACCTTGCGGGAATGCCCGCGCAGCGGCACAGGGTAATAAACAGCAGCGCGAATACACCGCAGTCGCCGCTGTAGCTGCGCGCCGCAGATTCCGCGATATTCTCGAGAATAAAGTAGGACGGCATGAAGGTGTACTTCATGTTCAGGGTGATAAAATCGTAGAAGATGCGCGCTTTTTGAAGCGGATCGTCCACGCCCTCCGTCAGCGACTGCACGAGCGCGCGGATGTAGGGGGTGAATACGATGTGCGGGGCCTGCTCCTGCGTGAAGAAGTCAGGCTGTTCCCTGTCCGCCTTCATCTTGGAAACGTCATGCCAGCGCGCTGTGTGCACATAGGAGTACTCCACGGAAAATTCGTGGTTTTCCGCCATGTGCTCCTCCCAGCAGACCGTGCGCTGCGGCGCGTCCTCGGGCGCGGGCATGCCGTTTGCGGGCGACATGGCCTCGATGCGGATGTCGCTCTGCTGCTCGCAGGCGGCGGGGATGGGCAGATGGACGCGCACGAACATGCCCGGCGTAAACTGATCGTCGTTCACGCGCACGCTCGCGCGGATGCGGATGCGGTTGGAGATGCCGCCGTTCTCGCGCATCAGGCGATGCACGCGGTCGAGCCGCCCCTCGCCCTGCTCCTTCGTCACGCTCTCAACGCCGTGCATCTTCACGCCCGCGCGGGCGGCAAAGGCGGGCTCGGCCTTGCACATGGTCTCGAAAAAGCGGTCGAAAAAGCGCATCTCGCCGCCGATGTACAGCCAGCCGATCTTGCCGGCGTCCACACGCTCGTCGAATTCCTCCTCCGAAAAATCGGGGATGTGCGCGCGCACCACGGCGAGCGCATCAGCGCGGGTGAAGGGGTAGTTCTCCGGCAGGCGGCGGATGATCTCGCGCTCCGCAGTCAGGCAGGCGCGCAGCGGCTCGGGAACGTTATCCTGCGCAAGGCGGCGGTCGATCAGACGCGTCGCCCCGTCAAAATCTCCCCATGCCTTGCGACGGGCAATGTCGTCCGGCAGACCGATGTTCAGATATTGCAGGGTATCGTTGATATTCATAAAAAAGTCCTCAAAAAGTTCTCTTTGTGAATCCTGCTCCCGCGGCGCAAGGCCGCAGGAGCAGGAAATTGGTTCAGCAAAGGTTACGCGAGCGCATGCAGGATCGCACCCATACCAAGGCCGAAGATATTACCGATGGCGGCGCCGAGAACGCCCATCAGAACACCGATACCGGCGAAGGAATCGTCATAGGCGCAGGCAATGATCGGCGCGGAAGCGGAACCACCGATGTTGGCGACCGATGCCGTGGAGACCATGCACAGATCCCAGTGGAAGATCTTGGAGAGGATGTACATGCCGACGACGTGCAGCACGAGAACGAACACACCGTAAACGACCCACATCGGAGCCTCGACCAGCGCGTTGAGCGGGGCCTGAGTAGCGAGCAGGGAAACGACGGCGTACAGCAGGATGCTGGAGAGCTCTTCAACAGCGGGGAGCTTGCCGATCGGGGTCATGGCGCAGACCAGACCGAGAACGGTGACGAACAGCGTAGTGCAGGTGCCCTTATCGAACATGCCCAGACCAGCGGCCTTCAGGCCGGTGTTCATGAGCAGGCCGACCTTCTGGGACAGGGCGGAGACGATCAGAGCAAGGCCGATGAGCCAGATCCAGTCGGTAGCCTTGGCCTGCTTCTTCTCGCCGGCGACCTCCGCGTTGGCGGCGGCGGCAACGGCTTCAAGCTTGGAGGTATCCGCCTTGACGGACTTGTTCCACTTGCCGGCATACTTCACGGCAAACAGCAGCAGAGCGATCCACACAGAATAGCAGACGGTATCGAGGGTGAGCGCGCAGGCATAAGCGCCGGAGTCGACCGGAAGGGCATCGCCCATAGCGGCCATATTGGCGGAGCCGCCGACCCAGGAAGCATAGAGAGCAGCGGTAGCGCCCCAGATGGTCTCGCCGCCGCCGAGAGCGCCCTTGAACATCGGGAAGCCGATGATGAAGCCGAGCGCCAGGGTGATCGAGCAGCCCAGGAAGATGGCGATCATGCGGCCGGAGAGCTTGGCGATCTTGCGGAAGTCGCAGCGCAGCAGCATGACGAAAATCATCGCGTACAGAAGGTTATTCTTCAGCACGCCGTAGGCGGCGCTGACACCCTCGGAATTGTACAGGCCCATGGTGCAGAACACCATGTTGAGAATGTAGATCCAGACCAGAGGCGGGACCCAGTTAAAAACTTTCCACTTGGCATACTTTTCCAGTGCCAGCAGGCCGCCGGCCACGAACATCAGGAATGCGATGAAAGTAAAGCCGTTTTCGATTGCAGGTAACATACTTTTTCTCCTCCGAAAAATATATTTCTTTTCAATGGACCCGGTACCAGAATCCATATAAAAGACAAAAGAATACAAAAAAGCCCAACAAAACCGAGCGTTTCTTTCAACGCCTGATTCTGCTGGGTTTCACACGCGGCGCCATGAGGGAGATCATGGCAGGCGACTGCGAAGCAGCCATATGCAATTATCAGAAAACTATTTCACATCCTGGCCCTGACCGCCCGCCATGGAGCGCCAGCGCTTGAGCGCGTCGCGGTAAGCAACGAGCACGGCCCGGCGGGATGAACCGCCGTAGCGCCGGTTCAGCTCGCTTTCCAGCCACTCGTCGATCTCCGGAAAGACCTGCCCCACGAAGAGCTTGCTCAAAAACGTCTCCGTTGTGGAGATCGTGTGGGTGCAGCTGAAATCCAGGACCTTGAAGGTCTGGTCGTCGACCTCGAACGCCATATAGAAGGTTCCGTAGTTTTTGGTGATGGCATTATCCGCATTCGTTCGGGACTCGCCGATAACAAAAACCGAGTTGATCCGTCCCAACGCTGTCCATCTCCTTTACAGTAAAGTGTATAATACATCGATCAGCAGCCAATTATACAGCAATCACTGTCTCTGCGGTTATTATAGCAACCGCGGGCGGGATTGTCAATATTTCAGATTCCCAAACATGACCAATGTTCATTTTTCAGCCAATATAGACAAGGATCGCCGGGCCTTAAATCCTCGCAAAGCCGAAAAATCTGTCCAAGTTGACAATCTTTTCTTTGCCTCTTGCAATTGTCTCATGGCCGTGTTAGCATAAATATGCTTATAGAAAATAATGAATCGTGCTGCTTTACTTTGCTTGAGAATGCTACAGCGTTCTTCACCGCAAATAAAACCCAGCAAAAGGCGAGGGCTTACCGCGTCTTTTGCTGGGTTTTTTCTTTTGCAGCCATTGCGAGAGGGGGAATCACCGTCAGCCTGCACCGCGCATCCACAGGAATCCATTTTATTTTAGAAGGAGGAAAACATCATATGAAGAAAAGATTATGCTCCCTGCTGCTTGTCCTCACGATGCTCTCCACGCTCCTTGTCGCGCCTGCTTCCGCTCTTGAAGCGGACAGCACGGACACTGCCGGCGCTGCCGCCGCGTATGTGTACCTGGGCGTGAAGGACTACGGCACCGTGTCCACCAAGGATCCCGGCAAAGATAATTTCGTTCACCGCTTCTTCACTGGCGGCGGCGAAGTGGAGTACACCGTTTCCGCCGACAACCGCTATGCCATCCAGAACACCCTTCAGGAAGGCTACGTTTACAACCTGACGGTCGAGGACGGCAAGGTGACCGCCGCTTCCGCTGCCGAGGCTGCTGCCGAGGGCGAGATCACCGCGATCAGCGCCGGCACCGTGACCGTCAGCGGCACGACCTGCAGCTACACCAGCATCTATGAGATCAGCAACAACGCCGCCGGCTCCACCGCCGTCACCGCCGTTTCCGGCACCGACGGTCTCGTCGGCAAGACCGCCAAGGTCTACGGCGACACGCTGTATCTCGCGTTCGTGGCGGAGGATTACACCGCTCCCGTCAGCGGCACCCCCGGTCTCAAGACCCTCAAGAACTACCTCCAGACCGCGATGAACCCCGTCGGTACGACGCTGTACGTCTTCGGCGCGGGCTGGGACTGGCAGGATGACCTCTCCTCCAACCAGTCCATGACCATCGGCCTCTCCCAGAGCTGGATCGACTTCTTCCAGCAGCAGGATGCCAACTACACCTACAAAAACAGCGCCGACAAGGCCCACAGCTACTATCCGCACAACAGCTGGAACCAGTACTACTATGCCGGTCTCGACTGCTCCGGCTATATCGGCTGGGTCGCCTACAACGTGATGAACACCGAGAGCTCCACCAACACCACCAACGATGGTTACGTCATGAGCTCCACCAAGATGGCCAAGACCTTCGCAAACAACGGCTGGGGCACCTGGACCCGTGATATCACCGCGTTCAAGCCCGGCGACATCTTCAGCATGAGCGGCCACGTCTGGACCGTGGTCGGCGTGTGCGACGACGGCTCCATCGTCTTCCTGCACTCCACGCCTTCCGACAGCAAGGCCGGTCAGGGCGGCGGCGGCGTTCAGCTCAGCGCGCTGAACCCCAACGGCGACGACGACAAGGACTGCGAGGCCTACAAGCTCGTCACCAAGTACATGACCAAGTACTACCCCGAGTGGAGCACCCGCTATGACGCGGTCCTGCGCTCCTACAGCTCCTACGCCACGCCCGCTTCCGGCAGCTCCTTCAAGGAGACCTGGTCCGGCAACTTCTCCTGGAACCTCGACGGCACCGGCCTGACCGACCCCGACGGCTATGCCAGCATGAGCGCTGACGAGATCCTCGCCGACCTCTTCGGCGAGCCGATGCCCACCACCTGCGAGAACGCCGTGTACCTCGGCATCAAGGGCTACGGCACCGAAGCCGCCGACGGCGACTATATGAAACTCGATGAGTTCACCCACCTCTTCTCCGTCAACGGTGAGACGAAGGAATTCACGCTCTCCAATGTTGACGGCAAGTATGCCATCCAGAACAAGCTTCAGGAGGGCTATGTCTACGATCTGTCCACTCAGGACAGCGTCCTGAACGACGCGAACCTTGCCAAGGCCAAGGCCGAGGGCAAGATCGAATCCGCCACCGCTTCCTCCGTGACGGTCGGCGGCAAGACCTACGACATCGCCAACGTCTACGAGATCACCAACAACACCGCCGGTAAGGCGACTGTTACCGCCAAGACCGCTGCCGACCTCACCGCCGGTGCGACCGTCAAGGTCTACGGCGACACCGCGTTCCTTGCGTTCGTGGCCGAGGACTATACCGCTCCCGTCAGCGGCACCGCCGGTGAGCGCACCCTCAAGAACTACCTCCAGACCGCGATGAACCCCGTGGGCACCGCGCTCTACGTGTACGGCGGCGCTTGGGATTGGCAGGATGTCAATTCCTCCAACGAGGCGATGACCATCGGCCTGCCCCAGACCTGGGTCGATTTCTTCCAGCAGCAGACCAGCGACTACACCTATAAGTACATCGATCCCACCACCGGCTATTCCTACAACCCCGACAGCTATTATTCCAACCCCGGCCGCTTCAACCAGTACTATTACGGCGGCCCCGACTGCTCCGGCTACATCGGCTGGGTCATCTACAACGTGATGAACACCGAGAGCGCCACCAACGACAAGAACGACGGTTACGTCATGTATGCCGACGAGCAGGCCCAGCGCTTCGCCAACGACTACGGCTGGGGCTCCTTCACCAAGGACTTCACCGCTAAGGACTTCAAGCCCGGCGACATCTTCAGCATGGACGACGGCCACGTCTGGACCGTGATCGGCACCTGCTCCGACGGCTCCATCGTCTTCTCCCACTCCACCCCCTCCACCGGCAAGACCGGCAACCCGGGCGGCGGCGTGCAGCTGAGCGCCCTGAATCCCAGCAACCCCGACAGCACCGACTGCGAGGCCTACCGTCTCGCCACCTACTACATGCAGAAGTATTATCCCGAGTGGAGCGAGCGCTATGACGCCGTTCTCAAGGATTACGACTCCTACACCGAGGTGTCCAAGGACGATTCCTACTGGGGCGGTAAGTTCTCCTGGGCGCTGGACGGCACCGGCCTGACTGACCCCAACGGCTACGCCAACATGAGCGCCGCCGAGATCCTCGCGGACCTCTTCGGCGAGGTGGACGCTTCCTATGACAACGCCGTGTATCTCGGCGTCAAGGACTACGGCACTGTGACCACCAAGAACCCCGGCAAGGACAACTTCATCCACCGCTTCTTCGTGGACGGCAAGATCGTTGAGCTCAAGGTCGCCAACGATGGCCGCTACACCATCCAGAACACCCTGCAGGAGGGCTATGTCTACGACCTGACCGTTGAGAACAGCGTCGTGACCGCCGCTTCCGCTGCCGAGGCGCAGGCCGAGGGCACGATCGATGCGATCAACGCCTCCCGCGTCACCCTCAGCAGCTCCACCGTCAGCTACTCCGGCATCTATGAGATCAGCAACAACGCCGCCGGTGCCACCGCCGTCACCGCCGTTTCCGGCATCGACGGTCTCGTCGGCAAGACCGCCAAGGTCTATGACGGCACGCTGTACCTCACCTTCATCGCCGAGCCCTACACCGCTCCCGTCAGCGGCACGCCCGGTCTCAAGACCCTCAAGAACTACCTCAAGACCGCGATGAACCCCGTCGGCACCACGCTGTACGTCTACGGCGCCGGTTGGGACTGGCAGGATGACCTCTCCTCCAACCAGTCCATGACCATCGGTCTCTCCCAGAGCTGGATTGACTTCTTCCAGCAGCAGGATGCCAACTACACCTACAAGAACAGCGCCGATCCCGCCCACAGCTACTATCCGCACAACAGCTGGAACCAGTACTACTATGCCGGTCTCGACTGCTCCGGCTATATCGGCTGGGTCGCCTACAACGTGATGAACACCGAGAGCTCCACCAACACCACCAACGATGGTTACGTCATGAGCTCCACCAAGATGGCCAAGACCTTCGCAAACAACGGCTGGGGCACCTGGACCCGTGATATCACCGCGTTCAAGCCCGGCGACATCTTCAGCATGAGCGGCCACGTCTGGACCGTGGTCGGCGTGTGCGACGACGGCTCCATCGTCTTCCTGCACTCCACGCCTTCCGACAGCAAGGCCGGTCAGGGCGGCGGCGGCGTTCAGCTCAGCGCGCTGAATCCCAACGGCGACAGCGACAAGAACTGCGAGGCCTACAAGCTCGTCACCGAGTACATGACCAAGTACTATCCCGAGTGGAGCACCCGCTATGACGCGGTCCTGCGCTCCTACAGCTCCTACGCCAAGCCCGCTTCCGGCAGCTCCTTCAAGGAGACCTGGTCCGGCAACTTCTCCTGGAACCTTGACGGCACCGGCCTGACCGACCCCGACGGTTATGCCAGCATGAGCGCCGCCGAGATCCTCGCCGACCTCTTCAGCGACGCCGACAACCAGGAGCCCGTGACCCCGGTCACTCCCTCCAAGCCCAGCAAGCCCTCCCAGCCTGAGCAGCCCAGCCAGAACGGCTTTGTTGACGTCAAGCCCGGCGACTACTTCTATGACGCTGTGAACTGGGCCGTCGGCAAGGGCGTTACCTCCGGCACGAGCGCCACGACCTTCTCCCCCAACGCTTCCTGCACCCGCGCCCAGATCGTTACCTTCCTGTGGCGCGCCAGCGGCAGCCCGGAGCCGAAGGCCGCCAGCAATCCCTTCACGGATGTTGCTGCCGACGCTTACTATGCCAAGGCCGTCCTGTGGGCCGTTGAAAACGGCATCACCAAGGGCACGAGCGATACGACCTTCTCTCCCAACGCTTCCTGCACCCGCGCGCAGGGCGTGACCTTCCTGTGGCGCGCCAACGGCGCTCCCGCTGCATCCGCCGCGGCGTCCTTCACCGACGTTGCCGCCGATGCTTACTACGCTCCGGCAGTGGCCTGGGCGGCTGAAAAGAACGTGGTCGGCGGTGTCGGCAACGGTCTGTTCGCTCCCAACGCCGTCTGCACCCGTGCGCAGATCGTGAGCATGCTGTACCGTCTCAGCAAGTAATGCTTCTGCCGTCTTCGGACGCTGAATAACCTCTCCTGCAGCCCGGATGCCGCGGGCCCTCACCGTGGTGTCCGGGCTGCCCTTATCCTCAAATGCCAGAAAGGACCGTGCATTTCATGAAATTTTCCAGCAAAGTCGAAAAATGCGGGCTTTCGCCGATGCGCAAGTTCCACCCCTACGCGGTGGCGGC
>CAKUBI010000041.1 GCA_934636865.1 uncultured Oscillospiraceae bacterium | reverse complement strand
GCGAGGTTCACGGGGTGCTTGAGCGGCAGGTTCCAGATGGGGAAGGTCTCAAACTTGGCGTAGCCCGCGCTCACGCCATGCTTGTGCTCGTGGTAGAGCTGGGAAAGGCAGGTGGCCATCTTGCCGCTGCCGGGGCCGGGGGCGGTGACGACAATGAGCGAGTGCGTGGTCTCAATATATTCGTTGCGGCCGAAGCCCTCGTCGCTGACGATATGGGCAACGTCGGAGGGGTAGCCCGCGATGGGATAATGGCGGTAGTTGCGCACGCCCAGCGTGTTGAGCCGCTTGATGAAGGCGTCCGCCGCATTCTGCCCGGCGTACTGCGTGATGCACACGCCGCCGACATAGAGCCCCAGCGCGCGGAACGCGTCGATCAGGCGCAGGCAGTCGTCGTCGTAGGTGATGCCGAGGTCGCCGCGCACCTTATTTTTCTCAATGTCGTTCGCGTTGACCGCGATAACGATCTCCGCATCGTCGCGCAGCTGCTGGAGCATGCGGATCTTGCTGTCGGGCTGGAAGCCGGGCAGCACGCGCGAGGCGTGAAAATCGTCAAAAAGCTTGCCGCCGAACTCGAGATACAGCTTGCCGCCGAACTGGCTGATGCGCTCGCGGATGTGCGCGGACTGCATGGCAAGGTATTTGTCGTTGTCGAAACCGATTTTTCCCATCGTAAAAAAGCACCCCATTCTTCATTCAACACATAATATAGATCCATTATATAAAACTTACAGGAAATTGACAAGAAAAGCGCGCGCAGAAATTTGACTGAAAAAGGCGGGGCAATTTCTGCTATTTTCCCCTCTTTACATCCGCCACCGCGTGTCGTATGCTATAAACAGTCTCCCTATGGGAAAAGAAAAAGTACACTTTTTTCAAAAAAGTGTTGACAAAAGGGGACGGATATAGTAGTATATCACTGTTCGGTTCGCGCGGTTAGCTCAGCTGGTAGAGCACATGCTTGACGTGCATGGGGTCACAGGTTCGAGTCCTGTACCGCGCACCAGAGGAAAGCCTTGAAACGTAAGTTTCAAGGCTTTTTTGTTTTGCCCTGAAACGCCTCTTACCCTTTATCGTACCCTTTATAAATTGAGAACATTTGTAATGAAGCCTTCCATACGCTGCGCGCTGACCGAGCGCATATCGTCTGTGAAATGACCGTAATTTTCGCTTTATGTTATGTATAGATATAGTATTGTACTAATGAAAGTAGCATAGATGTGAAAATTGCACAAGAAAAGGGAAACCACAGAAGTTCCACCATATTTAACATAATTCTTCGTTTTGCCACCAGTTGAAATGGCTTGCAAGCCCCATTCCTGCCGGAGACATGCGCGGGGTGGAGGAGCACGGCGTGCCGTAGGGAACGAAAGCGCCAAAAACTTCTGCACAAGCGATAAAAAAGCTCAAAAATCCGAATCGATAATCATGCAGCGCCATATTGCGGGGAAAAGGCGTTTGTGCTATGATCGTTAAAAGGTTAACCACCGATTTGAAATATAAGAACATCAGAAAGGACCATTGACGATGAAACCCAAATTTGACGGCTACGCGGCGCAGTACGACGCCTGGTTCATGGAAAACGAGAACGTGTTTCAGAGCGAATTCCGCCTGTTTCAGAAGGCGCTCGGCGATATTTCGGGCAAGCGCGTGCTCTCCGTCGGCTGCGGCAGCGGCCTGTTCGAGAGCATGATCGACTGCAAGAATATCGAGGGCGTGGAGCCCTCGCGCGACATGGGCGCGATTGCGCAGAAGCGCGGCATCAACGTGATCGCCTTCGGCGCGATCGAGGATGTCGAGCTGGAGGAAAACGCCTACGATGTGATCTACCTCAACGGCAGCTCCAGCTATATGGAGGACCTGACGCGCGCGTTCGATGTCTGCAAGCGGGCGCTCAAGCCGGGCGGAACCTTCATTTCTCTGGACGTGCCCAAGGAGAGCGCGTTCGGCTTTATGTATCTTCTGGCCAAGGCCGTCGGCACCTTCGACCACCCCTCGCTGAGCGGCGTGATGCCCAAGCTGCCGTACCCGCTCGAGCTGTGCTGCGCGGGCGTGTGGCACTCCACCGAGGAGAAGGTCGATGCGCTCAAGGGCCTCGGCTTCCATGATTTCGACTTCTATCAGACGCTGCTCAAAAACCCGATGTATACCAACGAGTCCGTCGAGGACGTCGTTCCCGGCTATCAGAGCGGCGGCTATGTCGCGCTCATCGCCCACAAGTAAGAGGGGCGCGGCGTGAAGCTTTCAGAGAGGATCCGTGCCCGCGCGGAAAAGCTCTGGCCGCGCTATCTCAGCCATCCGTTCGTAACGGAGATGGCGGACGGCACGCTGCCGGAGGAGAAGTTCCGCTACTACATGCTCCAGGACTATCTCTACCTTCAGGACTACGTGAAGATCTTCGCGGCGATCATCCAGAAGGCTGATGATTTTGAGCAGATCCGCTTTTTGAGCGGCGAGATGGAAAATACGATCGGCGAGACGTTCCGCACCCATCTTCCGTATATGAAGCGCCTGGGCATCTCGGAGGAGGAGATCCGCCTCGCGCGCCCACACATTGACAACAGCGCCTACAGCCACTATATGCTCTGCGAGGCGCAGATGGGCGATGTGCTGACCGGGCTTGTGACGCTTCTGAACTGCTCGTGGAGCTATGCTTACATCGCCGGGGAGATGACCGCGCGCTGCCCGGACGCCCTGCGTGACGAGCGCTACGGCGCGTGGTTCGCGGGCTACGTCTCGGAGGAGTACCGGCAGACGAATCAGGCGCTGATCGACCGGATCGACGCGCTGAGCGCTTCAATCGACGAGGAAACGGCGCGAAGACTCTGCGAGATCTTTGAAAAGTGCTTCCTCTTCGACCTGCGCTTCTGGGATATGGTCTACGCCATGGGCAAAAACTGAAGTATCCCTGCAAAAAAGCAGAGGGCCGGCAAAACGGGCATCCCGTTTTGCCGGCCCTTTTTTCGATTGCCGCGCTTACACGCTCTTCGCCCAGTCGGCGAGGGCTGCGTCGCTCATGCCGTTGACGAGCTTTCCCTCGCGCCAGTCCGCCGCGGGGCAGACGGCCTTGAGACCTTCAAGTGTTTTGCCCATGCCGCTGCCGCCCGAGGTGGCGAAGGGGATGAGCTTCTTGCCGGAAAAGTCGCCGCCCTCGAGAAATGTATCGACGATCGTGGGCGCGACGTACCACCAGATCGGGAAGCCGACAAAGACCGTGTCATACGCGCCGAGGTCCTCGGGCATGCCGGTGATGGCGGGGCGGGACTTCGGGTCGTTCATCTCCACGCTGCTGCGGCTGTGCTTATCCATCCAGTTGAGGTCGGCTCTCGTGTAGGGCACGGCGGGCTTGATCTCAAAAAGGTCCGCGCCGATGGCTTTGGCCAGGCGCTCGGCGGCCTTCTTCGTGGTGCCGGTGGCGGAAAAATAGGCAACTAACTGCTTCATTGCAAAATACCTCCGTTTGCTGATCGTTCTAAGTCAAAAGCAACAGGGACGTTCTTTTGGAACGTCCCCATTATAGCATATACAGAAAGAAAAGTCGAATGCGAGAGATCACTGCGCGTCGATGTTCGCGCGCTGCATCAGCGCGATGAGCACGCGGATGCCCTGAAGGTACGAGCGCACGGGCATCCGCTCGTTCGTGCCGTGCACGCCGGAGGCGGCCTCGTCCGGCTCGGTCACAAAGGGGCTGCACCGAAGGCACGTGTCGCAGATCTGCTCGTAGCGGCAGGCGTCCGTCGCGCCGGCGGTCATCGCCGGGACGAACACGACCTCGGGGAAGTAGCGGCCCATCGTCTCCACCAGCGCGCGGTAGCCGTAGCCGTCGCGCCTTGCGGTGGCGGAGGGGTCGTTCGCCTGCAAAAAGCGCAGCGAAACGCCCGGATCCTGCACGGCCGCGCGGCAGTGAGCCATGACGCTCTCCGCCGTGTCGCCGCTCGCGATGCGGAAGTTGATGACCGCCTGCATGTCCTGCGGCATCACGTTGCACGCGGCGCTGCCGCCGCGGATCATCGTGGGCGCGACGGTGGTGGATACATAGGGGAACAGCGCGGGGTCTGCATGGCAGTAGGCCGCGATGGCGTCCGCGTTGCCGCGCACATCCTGCACGAGCGTTTTGAGCGGCTCGCGCGTGATGTAGGGCGCGAGCGTCTCGAACGCACCGATCATCGCCTCGTTCAGGCGCACGGCGAACGGCGCGCGCACGATGTCCGCGATGGCGCAGGACAGGCGGCCGAGCGACGTGCCGCCGTAGGGGCGGCTCGAATGCCCGCCGATGCTGTGGACGGAGAGCTCCAGGTCCGCATAGCCCTTTTCCATCAGCTCCACGGTGGCGACGGCGATATCCGGCGCGCCGTAGGGTTTGCCCGAGTCGATCTTGTAGCCGCCCTCGTCGAGCACGAATTCAAGCGTTACGCCCTGCGCTTTTAAATGGTCGGAGATGGCGAGCGCGCCGAGGTTGAGCGTCTCCTCATCGTCGCCGAAGGCGAGGTACGCCGTGCGCTTGAAGGTCCTGCCGTGGGCAAGCAGGTACTCCGCGGCCTCCAGCACGCCAAAGACCTGCTCCTTGATGTCGATCGTGCCGCGGCCCCAGATGCAGCCGTCCGCCACGTCGCCGGAAAAGGCGGGATGCGTCCAGTCCTGCTCCGTGCCCTCGACCACGGGCACCACGTCCTGATGCGACATGTAAAGGCAGGGGCGAAGCGTTTTGTCGCTGCCGGGGATGGTAATGAGCACGGCGTGGTGGCCGACGCGCTCGAAGGTGCCAAGGCGCATGATATGAGGATAGCTTGACTTCATATGGGCATGAAGCTTGTCGAATTCCGTATAGTCTGTCAGGCTATGGTCTGCGTAGTTGATGGTTCTGCATCGAATGGCGGCGGACAGGCGCGCGAGCGCGAGTGCGCCGTCGAGATCGGGAAAATCGTCCTCGTGGGCAAAGTAATCGGCGACAGGTCTCATTCCATTTTGTCCTCCAGATAGCGGCTGAGGAACTCGCGCGTGCGCGGCTCTCTCGGGTTTCCAAAAACCTCTCTGGGCGCGCCCTGCTCCAGGATCACGCCCTGATCCATGAACACCACGCGGTCGCTCACCTCCTTGGCAAAGGCCATCTCGTGCGTGACGACGACCATCGTCATGCCCTGCTGGGCGAGGGTTTTCATCACGTCCAGCACCTCGCCGACGATCTCGGGGTCGAGCGCGGAGGTCGGCTCGTCGAAGAGCATGATCTCCGGCTCCATGCACAGCGCCCGCGCGATGGCGACGCGCTGCTTCTGCCCGCCGGAAAGGCGGCGGGAGTCGGCGTGGATGAAGCTTTCAAGGCCCACGGTCTTTAAGTGCCGGATGGCCGTGGCCTCGGCCTCCGCCTTGGGAACATGCTTGACGCTCATGGGCGCGAGCGTGCAGTTATCAAGCACCGACTTGTTGTTGAAGAGGTTGAAGCCCTGAAACACCATGCCGATCTTCTGGCGCAGGGCGTTCAGGTTGACCTTCAGGTCCATCAGGTCCTGCCCGTCGAACCAGATGTGGCCCGCGTCGGCCTCTTCGAGCAGGTTGATGCAGCGCAGCAGCGTCGATTTGCCGGAGCCGGACGCGCCGATGATGCACACGACCTCGCCGCGGTGGATCGTAAGGTCAATGCCCTTGAGCACATGGAGGTCGCCGAAGGACTTTTCGAGCTGTTCGATTTTGATGATGGGTTCGTTCGACATAGCGCCCTCCTGTCAGTTCGAGCTGGGAAGCCCCAGATCGGCGGTGTGGTTGCCCTGGTGCCGCTTGGTGTTGTCCGGCGCGGTCATCTTGCCCGTGAGGGCCTTGAGCAGGAGCGAAGAAAGATATGTGAGGATGAGGTAAACGATGGCGGCGATGAGGTAGCATTCGGTGCCCTTATAGTAGATACCGGCGACCGAGCGGGTCATGAACATCAGGTCGGACACGCCGACGACGCACAGCACGGACGAATCCTTGATGTTGATGATGAATTCATTGCCGATGGCGGGGAGAGAATTTTTGATGGCCTGCGGGAAAACGACCTTGCGCATGGCCTGCCAGTGCGTCATGCCCAGCGAGCGCGCGGCCTCCATCTGCCCCGCGTCCACGGCGAGGATGCCGCCGCGCAGGACCTCGGCAAGGTACGCCGTCGAGTTGAGCGAGATGGTGACAAGACCGGCCAGAAAGAGCGGCCAGACGCGGTTGATATCCGAAACGCTCATGCCCGTGCGCTTGAAAAGACCGAACACGGCGTTGTAAAGGATCAGGGACTGCACCATCATCGGCGTGCCGCGGATGACGAAGATGTAGAAGCGGGCGAAGCGGTTCGCGACGATCTTAATGAACTTCACGAAGTCGTTGTCGCGCTTGTCGGGCTCCTGAATGCGGAGAAAGACCATGAGAAGCGCCAGCACGAACGCGATCGCCGTGCCGAACAGCGCCAGACGCACCGTGTAGGAAATGCCGATGGCGAAGAGCGAGCGCTGGTTGTAGGCCATGTAGACCATGGTGGAGAGCGTCTCGGTCGGGTTGCTCTCGGCGTGGACGGCAGTATTGATGATGTAGGCGAGCTTCAGAACGAAGCGGTCGAACACGAGCAGCGCGCAGGCCGCTGCGTCGAGGTAAGAGAGGTAGCGGCTGACGCGCACGATGAGCGGGCGCTTCATGACGGTGGAGCCGTAGGAGTTCCAGTAGGCCCACTTGACGAGCAGCGCCATGGCGCTCACGCCGAGGAAAAACCAGCAGATCACCGCGAGCGCCGTGCCGAACACGGACGGCGAGGGAATGAAGCTGTAGGGACTGGGGGCGGAATAGAACATGCTAAGGCCCAGCAAGGCGATGAGACTGCCGCCCAGATAAACGTAACGGTGATCCCGGGTGATGAAATTCTTCCGGGGCGCGGTGGTGGATGCTGCCATGGTGATCTTCCTCCTTCATGATGCAAAGCGCGGCGCGTTTCGTCCGGCTTCGCGTGCCCGCCGCATTTACGCGGCGGGGCGCGGGACCTTACTGCGGCTGGTTGTCAACGGCGGTCTGCCACATGGCAAGGCGCGTGTCCTTGTCGAGGGTTGCGAGGATGGCGTTGACCTGATCGAGAAGCTCGGTGTCGCTCTTGCGCAGGCCCACGCACGAGCCCTTGGCCGGGAGCGTGAAGCCGCTGCCCTCAGCAAAGGTGACAAGGCGGAAGTTCGGGTTGGAGGCGAGGTAGCCCTCGGCGTTTTCCTCGTTGATGACGATGGCGTCGCACGAGCCCTGCTGTAAGCGGGAGATCATATCGGGCACGCTGCCGACGGGGCTTAAGTGATCGACGCCCTCGATCTGGTCGATGACGTCGTCAAGCGCGGTGCCCTGCTGGCCGAGCACGGCCGCGCCGGAGAAGTCCTGAATGGAGGCTGCGTTCACGTACGGGGAATCGGCAAGGACCATGATGCCGTAGGTGGTCTCGCGGTAGGGGTCGGAGAAGTTGATGGACTCGCGGCGTTCGGCGGTGTCCATCATGCCGGCGATGATGGCGTCGATCTGGCCCTGATTGAGCGCGTCGATGAGGCCGTCCCAGCTGAGCTTGACGATGACGAGGTCCTTGCCGAGGCTATCGGCGATGATCCTGGCGATCTGCACGTCGTAGCCCTCGGCATACGCGCCGGAGACGTTTTCAACGGGGACGTTGGTGTCCGTCGCTTCGCTCTCCTGCCAGTTGCTCGGGGCGTAGGCGCATTCCATGCCGACGCGGAATTCATTGCTTTCGGTGGGGGTATCGGCGGTGCTGCCGTCGGTTTCTTCCTGCTGCTGATCGGTGCTGCCGTTATCGGCGGCCTGGCTGCCGCAGGCGGTGAGTGCGAAGAGCATGACGGCCGCCAGCAGGAGGGCGGTGATGGTTCTGAACTTCATGGTGGTGGTTTCCTTTCTGTGATGAGTAGATTTTTTCAAAAACAGGGAGTCCTGCTTTTTCAGGGGTTCTGCGCACTCCCGATGCAGCAAAAAACAAAGCCGTAAATGCTTTGTGAAGCATTTACGGCTGCATAAAATACTGCCTTCCGGCAAAGCTGCTGGTCCCTGCGGGGACAGACGGTCTGCCGGCCTCGATAGCGCTCCACATTACGTGACAGTCCGGCAGATCTTATCTGACGAACCAGCAGAAAGCGGAACAGGATCCGTTTCCCACTTCGGCGGCCTCCCCTTTCGCACGCTCCGGATCTCTGCTCCGATGCGAACGTGCTACTCTTGTCAGCCGCGCCTCTATCTTCCCGGCCCTTAGGCCGGGCGTTTGAAATTGTTGGCGCTACCATACTCCCGCAGAGAAAAAATGTCAATACCTATCGCGCGGGTTCTCAAAATGTGGAAAATCTTTTCCGCGGAAGAGAAAAAGCCTTGTGGAATATTACCACACTTTTCCTGCATGTTTATTGCGCGTAAAGCGGGAAAAAAGGGAAAAGCGGTCCGGCGCAAATGCGCCGGACCGCACCGAAAGCCTTCTTAGAATTCCGTGACGACGTTATACTCGCTGCCCGTCCAGATGGCGGGACGCGTTTCCAGCGTGTGCAGCGCCGTGACAAAGTCGGGCAGCGTCGTGACCATCTCGGGCAGCCACGTGACGTACTTTCCGACCTGCTGGGGCACGTGCGCGTCGCTCGCGCCGATGGCCTTGAGCCCCAGCTCGCGGCAGAAGCGCAGCGCCGTCTGGTTGTCCTCAAGCGGCGTGCTGCCGTTGAGGACCTCCACGCCGTGCAGGCCGCGCACGTCGCGCAGGTGCTCGCGAAGCCCCCGGTTATTGTTGCGGAAGGGATGGCAGGAGACGCAGAAGCCGTTCTTCTCGTTCACAAGGTCGATGAACTCCTGCGCGTCCACGCGGTGATCGGGGATGCCGTCGATGCCCCAGGCCGTGATATCGCCCCAGAGCGAGAAAAACTCCACGCCCACGAAAATCGGGTAGCCGATCTCGCGGGAGTAGGTCTCGGCGCGCTCGCGCAGGCCCATGCTGTCGTGGTCGGTGATGCAGATTGCGTCCAGGCCCTTTTCTTTGGCGATGGAAACGATCTCCTCCAGGTGAAGGAAGCTGTCGGTCGAGTAGGTGCATTCGTGCAGGTGCATGTCAACAAGCATGGAAATTTACTCCTTTTCTCCGTGGCGGATGACCTTCAGCACGCTGCCGTCATCCTTCCAGACAATGTCGTTGAGGCCGAGAAACGATGCGATGTAGTCGTTTGCGGGATGGCGGAACACCTCCTCCGCCGAGCCGAGCTGCAAAAGCTTTCCCTCGCTCATCACGGCGATGGAGTCGGCCAAAATGAGGGCCTCCTCCTGATCGTGCGTGACGAAAACCATCGTGGTGCCCAGCTCGCGCTGAAGGCGCTTGAGCTCGCCGCGCATGCGCACGCGCAGCGCTGCGTCTAGGTTTGAAAGCGGCTCGTCAAGAAGGCAGAGCTTGGGCTCTACGATGAGCGCGCGGGCAAGCGCCACGCGCTGCTGCTGGCCGCCGGAAAGCTCGCTGATGCGGGCGCTTTCGCGCTCGGCAAGGCCGACGAGCGCCAAATACCGGCGGCCCTTTTCCTTCGCCTCCGCGCGGGAGCAGCCGCGGAATTTGAGCCCGTAGGTCACGTTCTGCAGCACGCTCATGTGCGGGAACAGGCCGTAGGACTGGAACACGGTCGAGACCGGACGGCGCTCGGGCGGCAGGGCGGTGATGTCCTGTCCGTCGAGCAGGACGCGCCCGCCGTCGGGGGAGAGAAAGCCGCCGATCATGTTGAGCGTGGTCGTCTTGCCGCAGCCCGACGAGCCGAGGATGCACAGAAGTCCGCCCTCCTCAAGGCCGAGGGATAAGTCGTGCACGGCGTATTTGCCGTCAAACTGCTTACTCAGGTGGTCGAGTTCAAGATACACGGCGGGATTCTCCTTTCCGGCTGATGAGATAGGCGAGCGCTTCGACGAAGAGCACGATCACGGTGATGACGCTCGCAATGAGCGAGGCGAGGGCGTAGTCGCCCTGATACACCGCGTCGAAGAGCTTAAAGACGGCCAGCTGACGCCTGGCGTCGATGAGAAAGATGATGGAGCCCGCGGTCGTCATGCTGCTGGTAAAGTTATAGACAAAGCAGCTTAAAAACGCGGGCCGCAGGGCGGGAAAGACCACGTCGCGCAGCACGGCGAGCCGCCCCGCGCCGAGGTCGCGCGCCGAGCGCTCCTGCACCTCTGGAAGGAGGGCGAGCGACGCGGTGCAGATCTTCGTGGAGGTCGGCAGCTGCTTGAAGAGCATGTTGGCCAGCACGATGAAGGCCGTGCCCGTCAGCTTGAGCGGCGCGTGGTTGAAAGCGAGGATATAGCCGATGCCGAAGCACGTGCCCGGCAGCATGTAGGGGAGCGTTGCAAGGCAGTCGAAAAGATTCCGGCCGATGACGCGGCGGCGGTCCATGTAGTAGGCAAAGAGCATGGCAAAGAGCGTGCCCGCGATGGAGACGATGAGCGCGTATTCCACGCTTCGCAGCATCGTCGAGGAGCCGATGCGCCAGAGCTGGTGCCAGTATTGCAGCGTGAAGGAATAGACGCCCTTCGAGCTTTTCAGAAAGCCCGAGAGGAACACACAGCCGTATTGCAGCACGATCATCACAAAGAAGATGACGCTCAGCACGATCATGCCCCAGCCCATCGCGCCGCAGCGCGGCAGCGTCAGCCCCAGCTCGCCCTGCGAGGAGCGGCTGCCGTCGGTCAGCTTGTCCGAGCGGCGCATCAGCGCGCGGTAGACAAAGAAAAAGACGATGGACGGGACAAGCAGGAACATGTTCATCGCCGAGGATTTTTCAAGGTCGGAATAGCCCACGACCTGCAAATAGATGTCCGCGGCCAGCGTGCTGAAGCGCCCGCCGATGATGATGGGCGTGCCGAAGTCCGCGAGCGAGCGGACGAACGAGAGCAGCAGGCACACGAGCGTCGCCGGCCGGATGAGCGGCAGGACGATGTCGCGCAGGATCGCGCCGCCCTTCGCGCCGAGATCGCGCGCCGAGCGCAGGCTCCCTTCGTCCAGCTTTTCAAGAATGCCGGAGAGGAACATCGCGTTGAGCGGCACGAACGAGATCGACTGCATCAGGATAACGCCCCAGCGGTTGTAGGGATTCAGGCTCAGGTGCAGCAGGCGGTAGGTGATCCACCCGCGCCGCCCGTAGAGCTGAATATAGGCAAGCGAGGAGACGAACGGCGGCGAGACCATGGCAACGAGCATCAGAACAAGGCACAGCGTCCGCTTCCACCCGCGCGCCGTGGCGCATACGAGCGCGGCGGAAAGGGAGAGGAGCGTTGTGAGCACGGCGGTGAAAACGCCGACAAAGACGCTGTTGCGCAGGCTCTCGCCGTACTGGCGCAGCACCGCTTGAAACATCGAAAGGCTCAGCCCTCCGTCCGCGCCGCGCAGGCTCCGCAGCGCGATGCACGCGATGGGCCAGAGGATGAAGAGCAGCACGCCGCCGAGCAGGAGCAGCAGGATCAGCCTGTCGGCCGCGTTTTCACAAAGGGAAAAAAGGACATCGTGAGATGTCCTTTTTTTCGTATTCTGGATAGGACCGGCGGCGCTCATTTAGTCCGTAGCGGCCTTGTCGCCCATCAGGGGCTCGAAGCGATCGAGGATCTCGGTGCGCTGGGAGCCGAACAGGGACAGGTCCTCCGTCATCAGCAGGGAAGGATCATAGGACAGCTCAAGGTTCTCGATGCTGGGCTTGATGACCTTGATGCCGCTCTTCTGCTCGATCTCGGCGAGCTCGCGGAGATGATCGTCGCTGCTGAAGAGCCACTCGACGAAGTACTTGGCGGCGTCAACGTTCTCGGCGTTCTTGAACACGGCAACACCCTCGGGGACCCAGGGCATACCGTCAGAGGGGTAAACGATGGTCAGATCGTTCTCCTCGGCGAGCTGCTCGATGCTGGCGTCAATGTAGGTGATGCCGATGGCGAACTCGCCGGAAGAGACCTTGTTCTTCGGGTCGGAGCCGCGCTTGCCGTAGTAGGCAATGTTCTCGTTCAGAGCCTCGAAGTAGTCCCAGCCCTGATCGCCCTTGGCCTGCAGCAGCGCGTTGACCACGGCGTAGTTGGTGCCGGAGACGGCG
Source organism: uncultured Oscillospiraceae bacterium (assembly GCA_934636865.1). Taxonomy (GTDB): domain Bacteria; phylum Bacillota; class Clostridia; order Oscillospirales; family Oscillospiraceae; genus Hominicoprocola. Next base: position 23 of record CAKUBI010000041.1, on the reverse strand, counting down.
GGGTTGGACATGACGATCTCGCC
>CAKUBI010000040.1 GCA_934636865.1 uncultured Oscillospiraceae bacterium | reverse complement strand
AAGGAGCAAAAGACTATGGATTTCCATCTGTCCAAAGAACATCTGCTGGTCCGCAAAATGTATCGCGAATTTGCAGAGAATGAAGTCAAGCCTTTAGCTGAGGAGCTCGATGAGGAAGAGCGCTTCCCCATGGAGACCGTCGAAAAGATGGCCAAGCTCGGTATGATGGGCATTTACTTCCCCAAGCAGTACGGCGGCGCCGGCGGCGACGTGCTCAGCTATGCCATGTGCGTGGAAGAGCTTGCCAAGGTCTGCGGCACCACCGCGGTCATCGTCTCCGCTCATACCTCCCTGTGCTGCGCCCCCATCTTTGAGAACGGCACCGAGGAGCAGAAGATGAAGTATCTGCCCGACCTGCTCTCCGGCCGCAAGATCGGCGCGTTCGGCCTGACCGAGCCCGGCGCCGGCACGGACGCTTCCGGCCAGCAGACCACCGCTGTCAAGAACGAGAACGGCGACTACGTCCTCAACGGCAGCAAGTGCTTCATCACCAACGGCAACGTCGCCTCCACCTTCGTCGTGTTCGCGATGACCGACAAGAGCAAGGGCAACCACGGCATCACCGCGTTTATCGTGGAAAAGGACTTCCCCGGCTTCTCCACCGGTAAGCACGAGAAGAAGATGGGTATCCGCGGCAGCTCCACCTGCGACCTCGTTTTCGAGGACTGCGTCGTCCCCAAGGAGAACCTGCTGGGCAAGGAGGGCGAAGGCTTCAAGATCGCCATGAAGACCCTCGACGGCGGCCGTATCGGCATTGCCTCCCAGGCGCTCGGCCTTGCTGAGGGCGCCATCAACGAAGCGGTCAAGTACACCAAGGAGCGTATCCAGTTTGGCCGCCGCCTGAGCCAGTTCCAGAACACCCAGTTCCAGCTGGCCGACATGCACACCCGCACCCAGGCTGCCCAGTACCTCGTGTACGCGGCTGCCATGAAGAAGCAGAATCACGAGGATTACTCCATGGACGCTGCCATGGCCAAGCTCTTCGCCGCGGAGACCGCGTCCGACGTGACCCGCCGCGCTGTCCAGCTCTTCGGCGGCTACGGCTACACCCGTGAGTATCCCGTTGAGCGCATGATGCGCGACGCCAAGATCACCGAGATTTACGAGGGCACTTCCGAGGTGCAGCGTATGGTCGTCGCCAAGTATCTTGGTGTGAACTAAAAAAGGAGGTAAAGATATAATGAAGATTCTTGTTTGCGTTAAGCAGGTCCCCGATACCTCCGGTAAGGTTGCCGTCAATCCCGATGGTACCCTGAACCGCGCTTCCATGCAGACCATCATCAACCCCGATGATATGAACGCCGTCGAGGCCGCCCTCAAGCTCAAGGACGAGCTGGGCTGCACCGTCACCGTCGTCACCATGGGCCCCCCGCCGGCAGAAGGCATGCTGCGCGAGCTGATGGCCATGGGCGCGGATAACGGCTATCTCGTTTCCGCCCGTGAGTTCGGCGGCTCCGATACTTACGCCACCTCCCAGATCCTTGCCGCCGCGCTCGATACCATCGGTCTCGATGACGACGACATCGTTTTCTGCGGCCGTCAGGCCATCGACGGTGATACCGCTCAGGTCGGTCCTCAGATCGCTGAGAAGCTGCACCTGCCCCAGATTACCTACGCCGCCGACGTGAAGAAGGAAGGCGACACCCTGACCGTCAAGCGCATGCTCGAGGACGGCTACATGACCATCAAGGCCCAGACCCCGTGCCTGATCACCTGCATCAAGGAGCTCAATACCCCGCGTTACATGAGCGTCTCCGGTGTGTTTGAGTGCTACTCCAAGCCCGTGACCGTTCTGGACTACGACGCCCTGAAGGATCATCCCCTGATCGACGCCACCACCATCGGCCTCAAGGGCTCCCCGACCAACATCCTGACCTCCTTCACGCCGCCCCAGAAGGGCGCCGGCCAGATGCTCGAGGGCAACGACATGGCTACCTGCGAGAAGCTCGCCGGCATCCTGCTCGAAAAACACATCATTTAAGGAAAGGAGATCAATACGATGCGTAACGAAGTGAAACTTGCTAATCCCAACTATGACTCCTCCAAGATCGAAGAGTTCAAGAACGTATGGGTCTTCTGCGAACAGCGTCAGGGCCAGATGATGTCCACCTCCTATGAGCTGATCTCCGAAGGCCGCAAGCTGGCGGATGAGCTGGGCGTCAAGCTCTGCGGTCTGCTGGTCGGCGACAACGTCGAGGGCCTCGCCGAGAGCGTCGGCGGCTACGGCGCCGACGAGGTCATCGTCTGCGACCACCCCCTGCTGAAGAACTACACCACCGACGCCTATGCCAAGGTCATCTGCGACGTCATCTCCGAGATGAAGCCCGAGGCCTTCCTCATCGGCGCGACCAACATCGGCCGTGACCTCGGCCCCCGCTGCGCGGCCCGCCTGCACACGGGTCTGTGCGCCGACTGCACGCATCTCGATGTTGATATGCCCATCTACAAGGACTTCCTGCGCGGCGCTTCCACGCTCGCTGAGGAGAAGATCGAGAAGATGGCCACCGCGAAGGTCATGGGCAAGGACCACGACGTCTCCCGCGACCTGAAGATGACCCGTCCCGCGTTCGGCGGCAACCTGATGGCCACCATCATCTGCCCGCGCTTCCGCCCCTCCATGGCGACGGTCCGTCCCGGCGTTATGAAGAAGGCTCCCTATGACGAAGCCAAGGCCAAGGCCGTTAAGGTCACCAAGTACGACGTCAAGCTCGAGGCTGCCGATCTCCAGACCGAGGTCGTCGAGGTCGTCAAGGCTGCCAAGAAGCTCGTCGATCTGGTTGGCGCTGACTACATCGTCTCCGTCGGCCGCGGCATCAGCAAGGACGTTGAGGGCGGCATCAAGCTCGCGCACGAGCTCGCTGACGTGCTCGGCGGCGTCGTCGGCGGCTCCCGTGTTGCCATCGACTCCGGCTGGCTCACTGCTGACCATCAGGTCGGTCAGACCGGTAAGACCGTCCACCCGAAGGTCTACGTCGCTCTCGGTATCTCCGGCTCCATCCAGCACAAGGCCGGTATGAGCGAGTCCGAGTGCATCATCGCGGTCAACAAGAACGAGACCGCGCCGATCTTCGAGATCGCCGACTACGGCATCTGCGGCGACCTGTTCAAGGTCACCCCGATGCTGATCGAGGCCTTCAAGGCCGCGAAGGCGAGCAAGTAAGATTACTCAAAAAAAGAGGACACCATAAGGTGTCCTCTTTTTTTGCTTTTTCGAAAAGACGGCATAGCCGCCTTTTCGAATGAAATTCGCTGCGCTCTGTGCCTCGGTTGTCCGCTGAAAAGCGGACAATTCGACACTCGCTCCGCGCAAAGTATTTTTCTGACGCACACGCCCCAGGGCGGCTTCTCTTGCCGCCTTGCGGCAATTCACCTTCTGTCGTCAGAAAAATGATTGAAATTATTTCGCACCTGTGGGCGCGAAAGCATCCGTTGGCAGCTTTGCCGCCTGACGGATGCCGTATGTTCCTTGCGGGAAAATGCTGCAAGATTTTTGACGATTTAGTGTCTGCAATGCGGCATTTGTCAAAATTTACGTCTGGTTTCTTTTAGCTTCGCGCGCATACTATGCTTGGGTATCGCGGGAGATCGAAGTGAGGAGAAATGCGAAGATGAAGCAGACCCTTGCAATGCTTTTTGTGACGGCGCTGATGCTCTTCTCGCTCGCCGGCTGCGGCGAGAAGAAGGACAACGGCGCCGTGACCGGCAAGCCGGACAGCACGACCGACGGCGGCGCGATGGACAGCGATAAAAAAGACGATACAACGCCCGGCGACGACATGAGCGGTACGGACGCGAACGACGAGAGCGTGACCGGCGACGGCATGATGGGCGACGAACTGGACGATACGGACGGCAGCGCGCGGCGCTCGGCCGGCCGCCGCAGCGCCGCGGCCAGCGCCAGCGGCCGCAGCCGCTATTTCGGCAGCGGCAAGACCTATCTGAACCCCGAAACGGAGAAAAGCGCGAACGCGCAGCTGCGCAGCAACGGCCGCAGCCTGACGGGCATGACGCTCGATTCGAACGATCTGCGCTACCGCCGGATGCTCTCGAACGGCCGCGTGCACGACACGGACGGCTTTCTCTTTGACGGCGAAAACACGCACTACAACACCCTGCGCTGAAAAGGGAGGGAGCGTTCCGCTCCCTCCCTCATTTTTTGCCGTATTGACGGAATCGATGCGCTCCGATATAATCAGGAAAAAAGAAGGGAAGTGCTGCCGTATGGATCGTGACCTGCACGTGGTGATCTCCTGCCGGATGTTCACCGATCAGAAATGCTTTGGCCCCGGCGTTGTCCAGCTGCTCAAAAGGGTGGACGAGCTGCACTCGCTGCGCGCGGCGGCGATGTCGATCTCCATGGCCTATTCAAAGGCGTGGACTGTCATCCGCAGCGCGGAGGAGGGGCTGGGCTTCAAGCTGCTCGCGTCCAACATCGGCGGCAGAAATGGCGGCGGCGCGGCCTTGACGGACGAGGCGCGGCAAATGATGCGCGCCTACGACGACTACTGCGCGAAGCTGCGCGCCTACGGCGAGACGCTTTTTGAAGAGACCTTCGCATTTTACGACGAGCTTCCCAAGCAGGAGCTTCGGAAAAAGGAGGAGCGGCATGAGCGATAAGCTCTGCGTCTGCGGGCATGTGATGGAAAGCCGGGTTACCGGAAAGAAGATCGAACTGCACACCGCGGATACCGGGTCGCTTTGGAGCGAATTTCTCGCAGCGGACCTGTACATCTGTCCCTGGTGCGGCCGCATGGCGTTTTTCGAGCCGGAGGAGGCCCGCGCGCTGCGCTTCCGCCGCGCCTGCGAAAACAAAACGATCGACCAGCTGCGCGCGATCGTGGACGGCGAGCAGCCGGAGCTTTTGAAAAAGGCGGCGGGCGAGGAACTTGAAGCGAAGGAATCGCTCGCGCGCTGGAAAGAGCAGAAGCGCAGGGAAGAGGAGGAGCGTCGCGGGGAGCGCAAAAAGATGTTCTCCAAGCTTCTCGGCAAGAACGAGGACGACGATAAGCTGACGAAGAACCGTCCGCCGGAGTTTTGATGAATTTATTGTAAAGTGCGCGCTCTGCGCGCACTTTCCGCTTGACAAACGGCCGCGGCGGGTGTACACTCCCATCATCAAAATGGCATGGACAGGGAAGAAACCACGCTTCACCGCGCAGAGAGGGACGCAGATGCTGCGAGCGTCCTGCGGAGGAAACCGGCTGTACCACCCTTGAGCCGCCCGCGAAACAAGCGGGACGGGGCCGCCCGTTACAGCGGACACAAGCGGCGCTATTGCGCAAGCAGGGTGGAACCGTGGAGTATTTCAATGCTTCACCCCTGAGAGAATCGGGGGTGGAGCTTTTTTGCACCCTCAAAGCAAAACGGAGGTAAATAAAATGTCTGAAGAAGTCAAAGTCAGCGAAGAAAACAAGTTCAGCTTCGAAAATCCCGAGTACCGCAAGACCTATTGGCACACCTGCTCCCACGTGCTCGCGCAGGCCGTCAAGCGCCTGTGGCCCGAGGTGAAGCTTGCCATCGGCCCCAGCATCGACAACGGTTTCTACTATGATATGCTCGCGCCGTTCTCCTTCACGCCGGAGAACTTAGAGCAGATCGAGGCCGAGATGCGCAAGATCTGCAAGGAAAAGCTCAAGCTCGAGCGCTTTGAGCTGCCGCGCGCCGAGGCTATCAAGTTCATGGAAGAAAAGGAAGAGCCGTTCAAGGTCGAGCTCATCAACGACCTGCCCGAGGACGCCGTCATCAGCTTCTACAAGCAGGGCGAGTTCACCGACCTCTGCGCCGGTCCGCACCTCGATTCCACGGGCCGCATCAAGGGCAACGCCATCAAGCTGACCGCCTGCAACGCCGCCTACTGGCGCGGCGACTCGAACCGCGAGACCCTCCAGCGCATCTACGGCGTCGCCTTCCCGAAGAAGGAAGAGCTCGACACCTACCTCGCTCAGGTCGAAGAGGCCAAGAAGCGCGACCACAACAAGCTCGGCCGCGAGCTCGAGTATTTCACCACGGTGGACTGCATCGGTCAGGGCCTGCCGGTGCTTCTGCCCAAGGGCGCGCGCGTCGTGCAGGTGCTGCAGCGCTGGGTCGAGGACACCGAGCAGAAGCGCGGCTACCTTCTCACCAAGACCCCGCTGATGGCCAAGCGCGACCTCTACAAGATCTCCGGCCACTGGGATCACTACCTCGACGGCATGTTCATCCTCGGCGATCCGCATGACGAGACGAAGGAGTGCTTCGCCCTCCGCCCGATGACCTGCCCGTTCCAGTATCAGGTGTATCTGAACCGTCAGCGCTCTTACCGCGACCTGCCCATGCGCCTTGGCGAGACCTCGACGCTGTTCCGCAACGAGGATTCCGGCGAGATGCACGGCCTGATCCGCGTGCGCCAGTTCACGATCTCCGAGGGCCATCTTATCCTGCGCCCCGACCAGCTCGAAGAGGAGTTCAAGGGCTGCCTGGACCTCGCCAAGTACTGCCTCGGCACCGTCGGCCTTCTCGACAAGTGCACGTTCCGCTTCTCCCAGTGGGATCCGGCGAACCCGAACAACAAGTACGAGGGCACGGCGGAGCAGTGGGAGCATGCTCAGAGCGTGATGGAGCGCATCCTCAAGGACCTCGACGTCAACTACACCATCGGCATCGACGAGGCCGCCTTCTACGGCCCCAAGCTCGACATTCAGTATAAGAACGTCTACGGCAAGGAGGATACCCTCGTCACCATCCAGATCGATATGCTGCTGGCCCAGCGCTTCGGCATGTACTATATCGACGAAAACGGCGAAAAGGCCCTGCCGTACATCATCCACCGCACGTCGCTCGGCTGCTACGAGCGCACGCTCGCCTACCTCATCGAGGAGTATGCCGGCGCGCTGCCGACGTGGATGGCGCCCGAGCAGGTGCGCTTCCTGCCCGTCACCGACCGCGCCGCCGACTACTGCGCCGAGCAGGCCAAGAAGCTCGAAGACATGGGCTTCCGCGTCGAGGTCGACTACCGCAACGAGAAGATCGGCCGCAAGATCCGCGACGCGCAGATGGAGAAGGTCCCCTACATGGTGGTCGTCGGCGACCGCGACATGGAGAACGGCACCGTTTCCCCGCGCCACCGCGCGGACGGCGACCTCGGCGCGATGAGCATGGACGAGTTTGCCGCGCTGCTCAAAAAGGTCGTTGACGGCAAGGAAAAGAAGTAAAAAATAAAAAAGAATCATCGAATAGTTGAAAATGAATAAACAGCATTTTTGACTTTCACATCGGACAGGGCGGCATAAAGCCGCCCTGTTATTTTATTTCCTGATAAAAAACGGGAAAGCTTACAAAAATTGAGCACGCAGGGGTGCCTGTGACGAAATTTTTGCCTCATATTTTGGTGAAATGCCTAAAATTCAGAAAGCGGCTTGAAATAAATTATTCATTCAGTTATAATGGGTGTGCCTGAAGAGGGCAAGTAAAGTTTCGGCGCCGAACGGCCGGCCGCGGTCTTTTGCAGCGTGCCCCCACACGATGCGGAAGGTGCGGATGACGCCGCGGGCGCTCAAACAAATCAAAAAGGAGATTGCGTATGAAAAAGTTCTTAGCTCTTATCCTCTCCCTTGCCATGGTTTTCGCACTGGTCGCCTGCGGCGGCGAGAAGACCGATGACAATCAGGGCGACGCCAACAACGACGGCGACACCTCCACCCCCGTTGCCATCAACCTGGCGACCGGCGGCACCTCCGGCACCTACTATGCTGTCGGCGGCGTTCTCAAGACCGTCCTCGATTCCAAGCTCACCCTCTCCGCCCTGAACGTTGCCTCCACCGGCGCTTCCGTTGCGAACGTCAACATGATCACCGACGGTGAGGCTCAGATGGCCATCCTGCAGTCCGACGTTATCAACTACGCGCACGAGGGCACCGGCCAGTTCGAGGGTGCTCCCGAAGATAACGCGCTTTGGGTCGCCGGTATCTACAACGAGACCGTTCAGATCCTTGCCAAGCCCGGCATCAACTCCGTTGCCGACCTCAAGGGCAAGACCGTCTGCGTGGGCGACGTTGGTTCCGGTACTGAGATCAACGCCTGGCAGGTGCTTGGCGCTGCGGGCCTGACCAAGGACGACATCACTGCTGTGAACGGCTCCTTCCAGGATGGCGTTGACCAGCTCAAAGACGGCAAGATCGACGCCGCCTTCACCGTCGCCGGCGCTCCCACCACCGCTATCGTCGACTATGCCACCACCAACACCCTCAACCTCGTTTCCCTGACCGAGGACGAGCTCGCCGCCATCCAGGCCGAGTATCCGTTCCTGATCCGTGACGACCTCAAGGCCGGCACCTACACCGGTCAGGACAGCGACGTTACCTGCGTTGCTATCCAGGCTACCCTCGTCGCCTCCGAAGAGCTGAGCGAGGATGTCGTTTACGAGTTCGTCAAGGCGATGTTCGACAACCAGGCTGACCTCGAAGCGGGCCACGCCAAGTTCGCCTTCCTCGATCCCACCTCCGCCTCCGCCGGTGCGACCGTCCCCCTGCACCCCGGTGCTGAGAAGTACTACAAGGAAGTCGGCGTCCTGTAAGAAGGACCTGCTGCCTGAAAGTGTATTGACGTGAGGTCAAATTTGCGGAGATACATAACTGCGGCCGCCGCAATGATTTTAATTATTGCGGCGGCTGCCGTATTGATATCCCGTTCCGGCTACTATCTAACCCTGCGCAACCGAGACACCGGTGAGGTCTATGCCCGGTATCGTATGAACGAAGGCGACCGCTTTTCCGTCACTTTCATCCACTCCGTCAACAAATACCCCCTGACGGATACCTACGAGATCGAAAACAGGTCCATTTATGTGGAAGAGACGACCTACTGCTCCTTCGGCGCCGGCGTGCAGACGGAGCTCAACCCCGGCGAGACGCTGGGAAAGGTCTACGTTGACCGTCCGGATTACCATGGCTGGGCCATGGTCATCGGCAACATTCATCAGGACAGGACGAATGTTGTCTACATCGTGGGAACGGTCTACGACCATGTGCTGAGTGTAAACGGAGACGAAGTCAGTCTGCGTGATTTGTGTGGAAGAAACGCGCCTGTGCGTTTTTGCTACGAGTTCTGGCTCGTGTGAGCGCACAGCCGCTCGCAAATAGAAATTAGGAGGAAATTGCATCATGGCTGAAAACGAAAAGCTCAACAATGTTGCAGTCGACAGCGACGTCGGTACCATGGAAGACGTCGATGCGATCATGAAAAAGTATGACCGCGAGTCGAATACGCGCGTCTGGGAAGGCACGCCCCGAAAGATCCTGCGCATCCTGACGGCTGCGTTCGGTGTTTTCCTGATCGTGATGAACATGTGGATCAAGATGGACGAGCGTGCGCGCCGCCCCCTGTTCCTCGGTCTGGTCATCATTCTTGTATTTATCTACTACCCCATCAAGAAGGGCTCTCAGAAGGTCAACTACATGCCGTGGTATGATATCGTACTGGCGGCAGTCGGCGCGTTCTGCTTCTTCTTCTACCCGCTGAATCTTGAAAAGATCGTTGCGGTCGGTACCCGTATCCAGAAGATCTATACCGTCCAGATCGGCAGTGTGACGATCCCGCTGCTGGTTGTGTTCGCCATCGTCGGCACGCTCGTCCTTGTCGAGTGCTGCCGCCGCGTGGTCGGTATGCCGATCATCTGCGTGTCGGCAGTGTTCGTGATCTACGCCTTCGTCGGCGCGGGCAAGGACCTCAAGACCGTTATGTATAACCTGTTCTACACCACCACCGGTATCCTCGGCACCCCGATCGGCGTCTGCTCGACCTATATCGCGCTGTTCGTCATCTTCGGCGCCTTCCTGGAGGCCACCGGCGTTGCAAACTTCTTCATCGACTGCGCGAACGCGCTGGTCGGCTGGGCGTCCGGCGGTCCTGCAAAGGTCGCGGTCGTTTCCTCCGCCCTCTGCGGCATGGTCTCCGGTTCCTCCGTCGGCAACACCGTTACCACCGGTTCCGTCACCATCCCGATGATGAAGAAGACCGGCTATCCCCCCGAGTTCGCCGGCGCGGTCGAGGCTGCGTCCTCCACCGGCGGTCAGATCATGCCCCCGATCATGGGCGCTGCGGCGTTCCTGATGGCGGAAATGGTTGGCGTTCCCTATGCTGATATCATCGTGCGTGCGATCCTGCCCGCGTTCCTGTACTTCCTCGGCATCTTCCTCGGCGTGCACTTCAAGGCCAAGAAGCTCGGTCTGAAGGGCCTGCCCCGCGAGGAGCTTCCCAAGTGGAAGGTCCTGCTGCCGATGATCTACCTCATCCTCCCGCTGGTTGTTCTGGTCTACATGATCATGATCGGCTTCACGATGGCCACCGCCGCCGTGTATGCGACGCTCTACTGCGTGGTCGTCGCCATGGTCAGCCGTGAAACGGGCAAGAAGAAGCTCGTCATGGCGATCCCCCTGCTCCCCCTGCTTTTCATGACGCTCATGAGCCGCAGCTTCCAGCCCGGCACCTTCATGGGCGAGAACGGCACCTCCCTGTGCCTGCTCATCGCGCTGGCGCTGATTGTTGTCAACTACATCATCAGCAAGCCCAACGTCAAGAGCCTGCCCACCATCATCGACGCGTTTGAAAACGGCGGCAAGAACTGCCTGAGCGTCGGTATCGCCTGCGGTATGGCCGGTATCATCGCCGGCGTCGTCACCATGACCGGTCTCGGCCAGGTCCTCATCGGCGCGATCGTCAGCCTGTCCAACGGCCACCTGATCATCGCTCTGGTGCTGACCATGTTCTGCTGCATCGTGCTCGGCATGGGCGTTCCCACCACTGCGAACTACATCATCATGGCGACCACCTGCGCGCCGATCCTTGCCTCCGGCATGGGTCTCAACCTGATGGCTGCCCACATGTTCTGCTTCTACTTCGGTATCGTGGCAGACATCACCCCGCCCGTCGCGCTGGCTGCCTACGCCGGTTCCGCCATCGCCAAGGCTCCCCCGATGAAGACCGCCTGGAACGCGACCCGTCTCGCGATCGCGGCGTTCATCATCCCCTACATCTTTGCCTACAATAACGCGATGATCTTTGTCGGCGAAGGTGTCAACGCCTGGAGCGTCATCTCCATCACCGTGACCGCTGCCCTCGGTATGATGTCCATCGCCTCCGGCCTGATGGGCTATCTGACCCGCGACATGAAGTGGATCACCCGCATCGTGCTGGTCGTCGGCGGTCTGCTGATGATCTATCCGGGCACCGTCACCGATATCATCGGTATCGTCATCCTGGCCGCGATCATTGTTCTGCAGAGAATCGAGAACAAGAAGGACAAGGCCGCTGCCGTCTAAGCGCAGCACCGCATCCAAACACGGAAAAGAGACCGCCTCGGCGGTCTCTTTTTTTGCCCGAACGGGCATCATAATGGAATGGCGCGCATACGATGGGCCGACGGGAGGTAGTATGCGTATGCCCAAAATCTATTTAAGCCCCTCCACGCAGGAGTGGAACCCCTATGTGACCGGCACCGGCAGCGAGGAATACTGGATGAACCTGCTGGCGGACGAGCTGGAGCCATATCTTTACGCCAACACGATCGCCTTCGTGCGCAATACCCCGGAGATGACCGCCGCCTCGTCCATCGCGCAGGCGAACCGGCTCGGCGGTTTCGACTTTTATCTCGCCCTGCACTCCAACGCCTCAGGCGAGGGGCAGGCGGGGAAAAACCGCGGGATCATCGTCTTTTACTATCCCACGAGCAGCGATGGACGCCGCGCCGCAGAGCTGTTCGCCGCGCAGCTCAAAAGGGTCTACCCGCTGCCCGATCAGGTGACGACGCAGTCCACCACGACGCTCGGCGAGGTGCGCCGCCCGAATTGCCCCGCAAATCTCATCGAGCTCGGCTATCACGACAACTACGCCGACGCGCGCTGGATCGAAAATAACCTCGACCCCGCCGCGCAGGCCATCGCGCGGGGCCTGACGGACTATTTCGGCCTGCCGTTTCTCTATCCGATCCCCGTGCGCACGGGGATCGTTGCGACCGAGGGCTCGCCGCTGCTGCTGCGCGCCTATCCGGGCATCGACGGCGCGGTCGTGGGCCGCATCCCGAACGGCGCGGAGGTGCGCATCTACGGCAGCTATCAGGGCTGGTACTCCGTGCAGTACGAGGGACAGCTGGGCTACGCCGCGCAGGCCTACATCGTCGGCTGACGGAAGAAACTGCAAAGTGCGCGGCGCGACTTCTTCTTGACAGGCGGTCATAAAAAGTTTACAATATACGGTGGATTTATGGAGGGGAGAATAGGGGAATCTCCCGTTTATCGATCAAAAATCACACACAGGAGGAATTTCATGATAAGCTACCTCTACGCTGCGCTTATCGCGGCAGGGACGCTCGTCATTGGCATTCTTCTTGGTATTTGGATTCGCAAGAGAGCCGCAAGAAGCGCCGAGGAGAAGATCTCCAACGCCGACGATGAGGCTCTTCGTATTGTCAACGAAGCGATCAAGAGCGCCGAAAACAAGAAACGCGAAGTCATGTTGGAAGCAAAGGAAGATATCCTGCGCTCCAGAAACGAATACGAGAAGGAAGTCAAGGAACGCCGCGCCGAGCAGCAGAAGCAGGAGCGCAGGCTCCAG
>CAKUBI010000039.1 GCA_934636865.1 uncultured Oscillospiraceae bacterium | reverse complement strand
AAGAACGCGTATATAGTGTGAGCCGTAAAAAAGAGTAGGTGCAGCCGCTTCGACCGCATCTCAAACGATAATAGCAAACCCGGTGAAAACCGGCGACGCAAAGCTATAGGGCCTTACCCCTGGGAACAGGGCTGGCAGCCAGTTACCGAAAGGAGATCGCCGTATGAAACGGCTGTTTCGTCATGCCTGCGCTATGCTCGCAGTGCTTATTGTCATGTCCATGTTCACGGTTGTGAACGCCAGCGCTGCCAATGGCACCACCATTGACACCACGAATGCCAAGTATGGTTTCGTCACCGTCAACTACACCTCCAATGCCAAATTGAAGGTCGGCATCCAGTACGGTAACGAAAAGACGTCTTACAAAAACTGCCCGAGCGGCAAGGACGCCGTCTTCTCCCTCGAGCAGGGCGACGGCACCTACACCATCTCCCTCTGCGAGAACATCTCCGGCACGACCTACCGCGTTGTGACCAGCAAGCGCGTCAACGCCAAGATTGAAAACGCCTACGCCCCTTACCTCATCGCCACGACCGACGTGCAGTTCACCTCCGGTGACGATGTGTGCAAGAAGGCCGCCGCGCTCTGCAAGGACGCTAAGACCGACATGGACAAGGTCACCGCGATCTACAACTACATCGCCGGTCACTACACCTACGACACCAAGCTCGCTAACGACATCACCTCCGGCAAGGTCAGCAAGTACATCCCCGACACCGCCGCCACCCTGAACAGCAACAAGGGCATCTGCTACGACCTCGCGTCCCTCTTCGCCGCCATGTGCCGCAGCCAGAACATCCCCTGCACCCTCACCAAGGGCTACGCCGGCAGCAGCTACCACGCCTGGAACAAGGTCAACGTGGACGACAGCTGGTACCAGATCGACCTCACCTACGCCGTGACCAGACGTGTGCTGAACGCCGCCGATCTCGCGGGCTGCGTCTCTCCCCTGACCTACAGCCAGCAGAGCGACTCCCTCGCCGTCGTGTCCGCCAAATAATTTCACAACGAATGCAGCGACCCGCATCGGGTCTTTTTTGCTTTTTAACGCCGTTTTAACGAAAGCAGAAAAGTTTTCCTAATAGCTACTTGATTTTTTGTCATATTCTGCTATAGTACATGGCGCAAAATATTTGGTAATACGTTTATCTGTGCGGCTCGTCGAGGCGGGCGATGGTACAGAAAAGAGCACAGCCGGCGAAAGCCGGTCTCGCAAAGCCACGGGCCTACTCGGCGGAAACGCCGCATAGCAGCCGGTTGCCAAAGTATTTTTCATCCCCCTTCTTCGGGCCGCCAGGACCAAGAAGGAGGATTTTTTTATGTCTGAGAAGAAGTTTGGCAAGCGCCTTCTCACCTGGGTACTGGTCATCGTGATGATGCTGACCGTGGTGCCGCTGAACGTGCTGGCGAAGGATGGGGATAAATCGAATAATACCTCGTCCGGTAATGATAAATGGTCGCCCAAGGTCGAATTCTGGTGCACCAACGCCACTGTCAATGTTGGCAGCTACGGTACTTCCACCAACTTGAGCACATTGCTTTCCGGTAAAGATTCCCTTTACTTCGCAAATGAGTCTTCTCTGCAAAGCGGTACCATCGATCTCAGTAGTAATGATAAGGGTACCGGACGGTTCTGGAAGGCCGTCGTGCAGGACACAACTAATAAGCAAAACGGTGAAGCCGATGACAACAAGACCAATGTTGGTACCCCGATCACTGCGATTTTCCGTGCATGGAATGGTTATAAGTACCTGACAAATGATGGCCAAGAATTTTATTTCACCGATAATCAGACCCTAATTCTTTATTATAAGCAGGCATTTGTCAGTTCCGATACTCACGGTGTCATTTATGGTACAGACTGGGGTTATAGTGAGAGGCACAACGATGCTACTCTTAAAGTTACTTATGCCATCAGAATGGAAAGTACCTCTGTTGATTTGGCGTCGGCATCCTATTGGTATAATAAGAAAGTCGGCACGGTTGCCGGTATCGGTGCTTTACTGGATCCCAAATATGAAATCGTGAAGGTCACAGTTAATGGTAGCGAGCGGACTCGTGATGCCAACGGCGAAATTTCTCTTGACCGCAATATTACCGGCAACGAATATACTGTTATCTTCTACATCAAAAACATTTCCAAAATCAAGGTCGCATATAGTTGGATCGGTGTCCCAAATACCGTAGCACTTCCAACAGATTCCAACGAATATACCTTAGAAGCCACTGGAAAAGTTGAGGTCTCGCTGGTCGATGCGGCTAAATTGCTATAAGTCTGGCACTATTATTTCAAGGGATGGCACTAATTATATCTTCTCCGGCTGGTTCTTAAATTCCGGATACACCGGTGCCGAAATTACGGACAAATTCAACGCTACCGGTGACCAGCATACCCTTTACGGCATTTGGACCTCGCCTATCGTCGTAGTCGATTTGGATAAAGACGATAGCAATACCGCTCGTTTCCGGAAGGTTCTGACCAACGCCGACAAACTGACGGAGAACGAGTATCGTGATTTTACGATCACCGTCACCAATAATGCCGACAGCAACGATATTTACACAGGTACTGTCAGATTGGGAAAAAACACTTCCTCTGCCGACTTCCGGTTCAACAGGAAGATGATTTTTGACAGTACGAATGTAGGCTCAAATACTTATACCGTACGTGAAGAGACGAACAGCTCTTAAAAAAGCAACCTGAGCCTACGCCTGGCACCATCTCTGGTGCGTTGAGCACGCTCGTCTCTAAGGTATTCCGTTCCGCCTATGGCTACTCCCCCGAAACTCTGCCGACCTTCACCGCGAGCGCCACTGTATACATCGGTGACCAAACAAAGGAAGCTGTTGGCATCTATACCGGTATGGTCAACCTGCCCATCAATAGCAGCAAAAACTTCTCTTTCGCCGTACAAGGTGGCATTGACGCACTGAACGCAAACACCACCTACACCGTTACCGTCGCTGAGAACGAGGCCTATCAGCCTTATGTGTTCTGCAACACGTCCGAGCACACGTTCACCTTTACCACAGATGAAAACGCCCAGTTAGCCGCCGGCAGCACCGGCACTTCCATCACCAACTACTACACCTATTACTATATCCCCTACTATCCCCCTTATGTTCCTCCCACCGTCGAGATCGAAGACGATGATGCGCTGGGCCTGAACACGACCGACCACTTCGCTTACATCATCGGTTATTCCGACGGCACGGTGCAGCCGGGCGGCCAGATCACCCGCGCCGAGGTCACGACCATCTTCTTTCGCCTGCTGACTGACGACGTGCGTCAGGAGAACTTCACGCGCACCAACCCGTACTCCGACGTGGCGGGCACCGCGTGGTACAACAACGCGGTCTCGACCCTCAGCGCGATGGGCATCATCACAGGTTATCCCGACGGCACGTTCGGTCCCCAGCGCAGCATCACCCGCGCGGAGACCATGACGCTCGTCAACCGCGTGCTGGACCGCAAGCCCGAGACTGAGGATGACCTGCTCCCGGATATGGTCACCTGGACTGACAACGCCGACAAGAAGGCGTGGTACTATCTGGCGGTCCAGGAGGCGACCAACAGCCACTACTACGAGTTCAAGACGAACTCGTCGTTCGAAAAGTGGACCGAGCTGCGCGAAAATCGTGACTGGTCCCAGTTGGAAAAGTAATCAGACAACTTCCTCCATCCCCTATCAAAGGAAGGGCCGCTCAAATTGAGCGGCCCTTCCTTTTTTGCGTTTTTATTTTCCGGTCTGGCGGGCTTTGAGCGTTTCGAGCAGCCCGCGCAGCGGCGGCAGCAGCACGAAGGTCAAGACCGTGTTCGAAACACAGTGGATGACGTCATACGGGATGCCCGACACCCACCACGCAAACGCCATCTTCCACCCGCCGATGAAAAAATACGGGATGGCGCACAGTGCGCCGAAGCACAGCCCGTGCAGCCCCGCAAGGGCAGCCCAGAGCGCGCGGCTGCGGCTTTGCCGGACCGGCAGCGCCGCAAACACAACAATGGGCCAGACATAGAGGTACATCAGGTTCCAAAGCCCCGCGCCGTAGAGCGCGATCTCGAGCAGGGCGAAGCCGAAGGCGGGATAGAGCGCCTTGGCGCCGTACACCGCCGTCGCCAGCAGCAGCAAAAGCGTGACCGGATGAACATTCGGGATGAGGCGCAGGCTCTCTTTTCCCGCGACCATCAGCGCGCAGATGAGCGAGAGCTCCGCGATCTCGCGGGCGGTCAGCCGTGCGGACTTACCAGCCGACATTCAGGACGAAGTCGTAGACGTCGCCGTCCGCGACGGGCTGGCTGTCCACGCCAAGCTCGGCGAATTCACCGTTGACGCTGTAGCCCCACCACTCCTGCTTGCTCTCGTCGGCGGTCTCGCCGTCAACAGTCAGGACGTAGAGGCCGTATTCGCTCTCGGTGCCCTCGATCAGGTCTTCCTGCTCGAGCGCGCCGCGCACATACTCTGCGTCGGTGTAAAAGGTGTAGGTCGTATCATCGCCGTTCAGGTGATCGACATTGACGGTGATCTCCTTGCCGCCCTGCTGCGGCTCGGGCTTGTTCACCTGCCAGATGATGAGCGCGGCGATGGCCAGCACAAGGACCACCGCGAGGGCAATAAGGCCCTTCTTGTTGTTCTTTTTCTCCATGAAAAAATCTCTCCTTTTTTGTTTTGGCAAGCCATACAAAGAAAGAAGAGACCGGCAGGCCGGAAAAATTTCTGCCCTGCTGAGGAATGTACTTTTTAGCCGAAGGTCCGCGGCGCTTTGTACGGCACTTGGGGCAGGTCTTCCGGCTCAGGCGTCCCCGTCCGTTTTCACCTTCCCGGATCGCTCCAGTGGCATGTCGAAAACGGACTCTTCCATTACGGCGGCGGCTCCGCTGGGGATTTGCACCCCGCTTCCCTGTTCGGCCGCCTCCCGGCGGCACCTCAAGTCCTTATTCAGTTGCTGCGACAGGATATCACAAAACGCTCCTGCCGTCAAGGGCGGCGCTCCTCCCGCCGCGGCGGCAGAAAAGGCGGGCAGGCGCTTTCGCCTGCCCGCCTTTCATTTTTCTTTCGGAAAGGCAGCGTATTTACTTCAGCACGTTTTCGATGAAACGGTTGAGCATCGCGGCCGCCTGCGCGCGGGTCGCCTCGCCGCGCGGCAGCAGAAGGCCGCTGTCGTCGCCGCGCAGCAGGCCTGCGCCGACCGCCCAGTTCATCGCGGGCACCGCATAGGCGCTCACGGTGCTGCCGTCAGCAAAGCCGCCGAGGTTCTCCTCCAGCGTCACGGCATCCATGCCCTTGTACTGCGCATAGCGGAACAGGATCGCGGCGAACTGCTCGCGCGTGATGGCGTTGTCCGGGCAGAACTCCGTGCTGCTCACGCCCGTCACAATGCCGTTGGACGCGGCCCAGATGACGGCGTCGTTATAGTACGCGTCCGCCTTCACATCCTGGAAGCTGCTCTTGCCGCTCACGGCGGGAGAGTTCTCCATGCGGTAGAGGATGGTCACGATCATGCCGCGGGTGGTGGTCAGGTCGGGGCTGAAGGCCGTATCGCTCGTGCCGCCCATCAGGCCCTTTTCATACATGGACATCACATCGTCATAGAACCAGTCCCGATCGGACACGTCGGTGAACGGGCACTTGACCGTCCACTTGGCGTAAACGGTGGTGTAGCCGCTGACCTTCACCTTTTCAACGGCGTTGGTCAGCTCCTTGTCCGTGTACCAGCCGGCGAAGGTATAGCCGGCCTTCTGCGTCACATGCTCTTTCAGATCGACCGTCGTGCCGGTGGACACGCGCAGGTCCGCCAGCTCGCTGCCGCCGTTGGTCTCAAAGTGCAGCGTGCAGAGGGCGGAGCCGCTGCCAGGCGTCGGGGTCGGGGTGGGCGTGGGATCCGGCTTCGGGTCAGGCGTGGGATCCGGGTCAGGATCGGGCTTCGGGTCAGGAGTGGGATCCGGGTCGGGATCCGGCTTCGGGTCGGGCGTGGGATCCGGGTCGGGCGTGGGCGCTTCCTTCTTGCCCGGCCAATCGGTCAGGCGGTAGACAGAGCCGCCGCGGATGGCGTTGCCGGGGATAAAGACCACGTAATCGTCCGTCAGGGCGAAGTTGCGCATGGTCTGGTTGGAATCGTCGCCAAGGCCGTCGAGCGTGATCACGTCGATCTTGAGGTTACCGCCGTTCGCGTCCGTGGTAATGGCATAGGTGTCGCAGCCGACAACAGAGGCCGACACCGCGTTCAGGCAGGTGAGCAGGGCGTTGAGCTGTCTGGCGCTCTCCTCGTTGAGGACCTGGTCGAGCACCTTCTGCAGCTCCTCGGGAAGCTCCACATAGCCGCTTTCCTTGAGCTTCTCGTAGTATTCCACGAGCGCCTTATACACGCGGTAGAACGCGTTGACGTTCTCCTGACCGCTGGCGTCAAGAAGGTCGCTGAGCGTGCTCATGCCATAGGGCAGGGCGAGCAGCTTCACGATCTCGCGGGCGGACATGCTGTGCGGCACGATCGCGCCGCTGCGGATGCCCTCGGTGAGAGCGGCTGTCTGCTCGCTCGTCAGCGTGAGTTTTTCGGAAGAAGCAGCCTTGTCGCCATCCAGGCCGAACTGCGCCGCGGCCTGACCGCCGAACATACGCTCATAGGTCTGCGCGGCCGCAAGTGCCTTCGCGACCTCCTCTTCCGGCGTCAGCGCGGTGCTGCCGGGCAAATCAAGGCCCTTGTAGAGACCGCTCAGCGCGTTGCTGCCGGAGGAGTCCTTATCGAGAAGCAGCTGGATGAGGACCTTGAGGTAGCTGATCTTCTCGGCCCACTCTTCCTCGCTCATCTTGAGCACATCGCCGTTCATGATCTTGACCATCGGGCGCAGGAGCGAGCCCTCGTCCAGCGTGCCGAGCAGCATGACGCCGTCGTTGTCGTCCGTCTTGTCCTCGTCCCAGATCTGGGTCATCGAGGTGTACTGGTTGATGCGGCTGCCGTGACCGTTGAGACCGGTATAGCCGCTCTCCCAGCCGGAAAGGGAGCCGTTCGGGAAGGTCTTGGTCTTGTCGCCGACAACAAGCTCAATGTTATAATCGCCGTCCATGCGGTAAAGGTTCACCGACTGGGACAGGACCGTTGCCAGATGGATGAAGTCCATCTGCAGCATGGGATAGGTCGCCTGCGTCACGTCGTTGTAGTCGCCGATATAGAGGTAGCCGTTGTAGACCTCCATCGTGCAGATCGCAGCCGCAAAGCGGTTCGGGTCAATGTTGAAGGTGTACATGGCGGGGTCGGTATCGGCGTGGTTGACGCTGTTGTCCCACTGGTCGTCCGCCGTGTTGCCGATGATCGGCTTCCAGGTCCAGGCGCTGCGGTCAGAGGGAGACGCGCCGTCTTTCAGCGTGCCCTCCAGAATGGCGTAGCCCGCGAAGCACTTGGTCTCCTCGAGCGTATCGGGATCGACCGCGGTGTAAACGCCCTCGGTCGGGTTCAGCGTGGAGTGCAGCGCCTTCTGACCGGCATTGATGGCCATGTACAGCTTGTCGTTGTACTCGATCATCTGATAGACCGTGCCGCCGTAGTTGGCGTCATACATGTGGTAGGCGGGGTAATTGAGAAGCTCCTCGCTCTGCTCGGCGATCTCGGTGAACTCGCTGTTGC
The DNA here is from genome assembly GCA_934636865.1 of uncultured Oscillospiraceae bacterium. Lineage (GTDB taxonomy): Bacteria > Bacillota > Clostridia > Oscillospirales > Oscillospiraceae > Hominicoprocola. The sequence goes on along the minus strand of CAKUBI010000039.1, from coordinate 6,827 downwards.
GCAGGGCGCTGCCTTCGACCTTGATGCCCTTGAAGCTGCCGTCGGCGTTGAAGTCATCCGCGTCCGGCGTGTAGGCGATGATGTGCGCGCCGTCCTTCTGCGTCACGGAGGCGATCAGAGAGTCCTTGTAGACCGTGATGGCGCGGGGGATGGGGAACACGTAGGCCGCCTGCATGGCTCTGTATTCCTCCATCGTAACGGCCTGATAGACCGTGCGGAAGGAATCGTCCTCGGGGTTGACCTCGAAGATAGAGGGAATGCCGGTCGCAGCAGACGCCACGCTTTCCGTGCCGACCTGCGTGCCGATGAAGTAGAAGCGGCCGTTATATGCAACGGCATTGCGCAGCGTGACCTGATAGCCGTTGACGGAGCCCGCCATCAGGATCTTGCTCTCGCCGGTCTTAACGTTCATCTTGAAGAGGATGCCCTGCGTGGGGACCGGGTGCTCGGTGTAATAATTGTCGCCGTAGAGCAGGCCGACGGCGCTGTCCACGAGCTTCTGGTTGTGCTCCACAGCCTCCTCATTGGTCGAGCCGTCTTCATTGGTCTCATCCTTCAGAAGACCCATGGACTTGAACATCGTTCTGGCGTTGTTCTTGGTGATGCCGGTACCGCCGTACATCGTGCCGATGTAGACCCAATCGCCGTAGCCCAGCGCGGAGAAGGCGTAGGACTGGCAGGCATCGCCGGTCAGGCTCTCCTTGATCTCAGCCATCATGCCGTCGATCTCTTCGGCAGTCGCACCGGGATACTTGCTCTCAAGCTTGGTTCTGAGCCTGGCAAGCTCCGCGGCCGTGTCGATCGCGGGCGTGTCCGCGCCCTCGGCATACATGTGCTCGATCACGCCGGTGCAGATCTTGCCGTCGGGATCCGTGTACTGGTAGTAGTCCACAAAGCCGTCGGCGCTGCCGGCAGCCACGTCCGCGTGGGAGACCTTCTCGAGCGTGTAGCCGTTGTTGGTGTACGTGTACTGCGCGTTGAGCGTCGTGTCCTCATCGCTCTGCTTGGCAAACGCCGTCATATTGAGCGACGCCGCCAGCATCGTCAGCGCGAGAAGCAGACTTCCGATCTTTCTTTTCAATGTCTTTCCTCCTTAATAAAATATGGTGCATTTGGATATGGTGCATTTGGAATTTGCGGGCAGTATTGTACCATAATTCGCCGCTCTTTTCAACCGGAAAAGGCAGTTTTTTCACACATTCCTGAAATTGTAACATGGAAACCGCCGTTTTCGCATTTTTCGAAAGTCCGTTGACAAAGTCTCTTGAATCGTGTACCATTTTACATACTATTAAGGTAGGATTTCATTTCTTTTCCGGCAGAAAAGGAGCATATACCATGACCACCGTTTATGCCGACAACGCCGCCACCACGCGCATGAGCCGCGCCGCCATCGAGGCGATGCTCCCCTATCTCGACGGCGTTTACGGCAACCCCTCGAGCCTGCATTCCATGGGCCAACAGGCGAACCGGGCACTGCAAGGTGCGCGCGAGCGCATCGCAAAATGTCTGAACGCTTCCCCGCGCGAGATCTATTTCACCTCCGGCGGCAGCGAAGCGGACAATCAGGCCATCCTCTCCGCCGCGCGCCTTGGCGCGAGCAGAGGAAGAAAGCACGTCGTCTCGACCGCGTTCGAGCATCATGCCGTGCTGCACACGCTCAAAAGGCTCGAGCGCGAGGGCTTTTCCGTAGACCTTCTCCCCGTCGGCCCCGCCGGGACCGTGACGGCACGGCAGGTCCAGCGCGCCATCCGCGCGGACACCTGCCTCGTCACCGTCATGTACGCGAACAACGAGATCGGCTCCATCCTGCCCATCGGCGAGATCGGGCAGATCTGCCGGGAAGCGGGCGTTCCCTTCCACACTGACGCCGTGCAGGCGGCGGGCCACCTGCCAATCGATGTGAAGGCGCAGCGCATCGACCTTCTCTCCCTCTCCGCGCACAAGTTCCACGGGCCGAAGGGCGCCGGCGTGCTGTACGCCCGCCAGGGCGTTCCGCTGACCAGCCTCATCGAGGGCGGCGCGCAGGAGCGCGGCAAACGCGCGGGCACGGAAAATCTTCCCGCCATCATGGGCATGGCCGCGGCGCTGGAGGAGGCCTGCGCGCATATGGAGGAAAACGCAAGGGCGGTCATCGCCCTGCGCGACCGCCTGATCGACGGTCTTTCTCAAATTCCGCACAGCGCGCTCAACGGCGATCCTGTGGACCGTCTGCCCGGCAGCGTGAGCTTCTGCTTCGACGGCGTCGAGGGCGAGAGCCTTCTTCTGCTGCTCGACGCGAAGGGCATCTGCGCGTCCTCCGGCAGCGCGTGCACGTCCGGCTCGCTCGACCCCAGTCACGTGCTGCTGGCCATCGGCCGCACGCGCGAGACCGCGCGCGGCTCGCTGCGCCTGAGCCTGTGCGCGCACAACACCGATGAGGATGTGGACCGCATCCTCGCCGCCGTGCCGGAGACCGTCGCGTATCTTCGCGCCATGTCCCCGGCGTGGCAGGCGCGCGAGCGCGGCGAGGTCCCCTTCGCCCTATAGCGGCGGGGCATATCCCATTTTCCCAAGGAGGAAGCAAAATGGACAAGGTACTCATTGCCATGAGCGGCGGCGTGGATTCCAGCGTCGCTGCGTTCCTGATGAAGGAAGCGGGCTGCCAGTGCATCGGCGCGACGATGAAGCTCTTCCACAACGAGGACATTGGCGTGAAGCGCACAAAGACCTGCTGCTCGCTCGAGGACGTGGAGGACGCGCGCTCGGTCGCCTTCCGGCTCGGCATCCCCTACTATGTTTTCAACTTTTCCGACGATTTCAAGGGTCAGGTCATCGACCGCTTCATCTCGTCCTACGAGCGCGGCGCAACGCCGAACCCCTGCATCGACTGCAACCGCTATTTAAAGTTTGAGCGGCTCTACGAGCGCGCCCGCGTCCTCGGCTGCGACGCCATCGTAACGGGCCACTACGCGCGCATCGAGCAGGAAAACGAACGCTGGCTCCTTAAAAAAGCGCTCGACGAGAGCAAGGACCAGAGCTACGTGCTCTATTCGCTCACGCAGGAGCAGCTGGCGCACACGCGCTTCCCGCTCGGCGCGCTCCACAAGAGCGAGACGCGCCGCATCGCCGAGGAGCAGGGCTTCTACAATGCCGATAAGCCCGACAGTCAGGACATCTGCTTCGTGCCGGACGGCGACTACGCCGCTTTCATCGCGCGCTATACGGGCCATGACTGCCCCGCGGGCGACTTTGTCGACGAAAGCGGCCATGTGCTCGGCCGCCACAAGGGCATCGTGCATTACACCGTCGGCCAGCGCAAGGGTCTCGGCATCGCGGCGGACGCACCGCTCTACGTCAAGCGCATCGACGCGCAGGAAAACCGCGTGGTGCTCGGCGGAAACAAGTCGCTCTTCTCCCGCTCGCTGACGGCGCAGGATTTCAACTGGATCGCGTTCGACGTTCCGCCGCGCGAGCTGCGCGTGACCGCGCGTGTGCGCTACCACCAGCGCGAGCAGGCGGCGAGCGTCACGGTGCTCGAGGATGGACGCGTGCAGCTTCTCTTCGACGAGCCGCAGCGCGCCATCACGCCGGGGCAGGCCGTCGTGCTCTACGACAGCGACACGGTGCTCGGCGGCGGCACGATCGTCTGAAGAATCGTTCTTCCATCCCCTCCCGCTTTCCCCTGAGCGGGCGTGGGGCGCAGGAAATTCCTGCGCCCCGCATTTTTTGTGCTCATCCGCGCTCGCCGAGCGCTTCCTCCAGCTTCTGCAGCGCCCGCTTTTCGATGCGCGAGACATAGCTGCGCGAGATCCCGAGCGATTCGGCGACCTCGCGCTGGGTGCGCGGCATCCTGCCGCCAAGGCCGTAGCGCGCGGTGATGATCCCGGCCTCCCGCTCCGTCAGGCATTCGCGCACGAGCCTTCGCACGCGCAGGCAGTCGTCGCGGTCCTGAATGTCGAGATACATCGTGTCCTCCACGCCGATCACGTCCATCAGGTAAAGCGACTCCCCGTCGCCGTCCGCGTCAAGCGAATCGTTGAGCGACACCTCGCCCTGCAGCTTCTTCCGGCTGCGAAAGTACATCAGGATCTCATTCGCTATCCTCTCCCAACGGATACATAGGTTGGTCAATGGGCGGCAAATCCGCCTCTCCATCCTCCGCAAAGAGGTAAACATAGGCGTTTTTGCCGTCCCAGACCACCTTTTTGACGATGGTGCGCAGCAGACGGCGTTTTTCCTCCAGCGTGGCAGAATCCACCGCGCTGGCGAAGGATTCGATCATTTCCTGATGGAAGGCAAACTCCTGATGGAGCATCCGGCTCTGTTCAGTCAGGGCTTCCAGCTCGGCGAGGCGCAGCTGCTGGGTCTCGCTTTCCTGATGCAGCTCGTCGATCTGCTCCATGACATATTTGGCAGAGGTCTCGCTGGCAACGGACAGGGACTCCACCAGCCGCTTGATACGATCTTCCGTTTCGGTGTGCTTTTCCCGGAGCAGCGCAAGCTCTGCGTCGTAGCCCTCCTTGCTGCCGCTGATAACCTTCTTGGTCTGCGCCAGCAGCTTGGCAAGGGTTTCCTTATCGGCGGACAGCTTACGGATCTCCTCGATGATCTTGGCGTCCAGCGTGTTGCCGTTGCAGTTTTTCATGCCGCAGACGGTACCGTGGCTGCGCTCCTTGGTGGAGCACATATATGTGTAGATCAGCTCGCCGTCCGCATTCTTGCGGTTGGTCAGCTTCGGGCGCATATAGTCGCCGCATTCGCCGCAGCGCAGCAGTCCGGACAGCAGCGCCACGTTGCTGCGGGGTCTGCGGTAGCTCTTGGACTTGTTCACGTCCAGCATGGACTGCACCTGCACCCAGTCGCTTCCTGAGATGATGCCGGGATGCTTGCCCACCGCCACGATCCACTCCTCCATCGGGCGGATCTGGTTCGCCTTGCCGGGGCGCTGGAGAGTACGGTTATACGCCATAATGCCGTGTTCGCCGTCGAATTCCGAGCGTTCGGCAAACAGGTCAACATTGTTTTCTTTCAGATACTGATACGCCGTCTCGTCGGCAATCATGTAGACCGGGTTGGCCAGAATGCCCCGGATGGCAAAGCGGGTAAACTGCTTGCCGCGCTTCGTGACGCAGCGGTGCTCCAACAGGTACTGGTCGGTCTTGCTGAGAGAGCCGGTCTCCATGAAGACCTCGAAGATCGTCTTGACCAATTGGATTTCCTCCGGGATGGGTTTGAGCTTGCAGGCTTTTTTCACTTTGCCGTCCACTGTCACGCTGGACAGACTTTCCGAGGCGTAGCCCGTGGGCGTTGTGCCGCCCAGCCAGCGTCCGGTCTTGGACAGCTCGTGCATGTTGTCCCGGATGCGCTCGGCGATGGTCTCCCGCTCCAGCTGGGAGAACACGGACGCAATGTACATCATGGCGCGGCCCATGGGCGAGGACGTGTCGAACTGCTCGCGGATGGAGATGAAGTCGATGTGCCGGTCGCCCAAATCCTCGATGAGCTTGGCAAAGTCGCCGATGTTGCGGCTGATGCGGTCGAGGCGGTAGACCACGATGGCGGCAAAGGCGATCTTCTGGGAGTCCTTCATCATTTTCTTGAACTGCGGGCGCTCCAGATTGCCGCCGGAAAAGCCCTCGTCCTCGTAGACCAGCACGTTTTCCGCCGCATCCTCGCCAAAGTGCATGGCGATGTACTGGCGGCACAGCTCGATCTGGTTCTCGATGCTCTCGCCCTTGCCGGTGAATTTGGACTTGCGGGAGTAGATGACGTATTGCTTCGGCGTATCTTTCGTTTTCATGGCGGCACCTCGCGTTATTCGTTAGGTTGGTAGATATATTATAACGGATTGGAATCCATTTGAAAAGGTACCCAAGGGAAGAATCTGAAAATATTTCTGAGAAAATGTTCTTTTTCTCCGGTTTTGAAAAGTGTCGATTTCCATGAAAAAAGCCTCTGTTTTGCCTCTCGGATGTGTTCCATAGGAAAACACCCACGCCCGCCTGCTTGCGGCGGTCTGAGAAGAAAAAACGGAGGCTTTCGCACCCCAAACGATGCAGTTTTGCGGGCATCGCTCATGCAAGCTGAAAATATGATTGATGAAATGAGCGATGGGTGCTATAATACGGATAAACAAACTACGTTATGAGGTACTCATGAAAAACAAACAGCCGCCTTTTCAAATTACGAACAAAATCATTGATGATGTTGCAGAAATTTCAGAGCTGACCGGAAGGCTTTCCGCGCACGATCATCTTTCCAGCAATCCCAATCTGCGCCGCACCAACCGCATCCGCACCATTCACGGCTCCCTTGCCATCGAGCAGAACACCCTGAGTCTGGAACAGGTCACCGCTGTTCTGAACGGCAAGCACGTTCTGGCTCCGCCCAAAGATATTGCTGAGGTCAAAAACGCTTATGAGATTTACGAGCGCTTGGACGAGCTTGACCCCTACTCCGTGGACGACCTGCTGAACGCTCACGGTATCATGACTCGCGGACTTGTGGAGGAATCCGGCATGTTCCGCACAAGGCCCGTTGGTGTCGTAGATCAGGAGGGACATGTCCTGCATTTCGGCACGCTGCCCCAGTATGTGCCTGATTTGGTCATGGGGCTGTTGGATTGGGCAAAGCACAGCGACCTGCACATGCTGATCCGAAGCTGCGTGTTCCACTATGAGATGGAGTTGATCCATCCCTTTGCAGACGGCAATGGCCGTGTTGGGCGGCTCTGGCATACATTGCTGCTCTCCAAATGGAATTCTGTGTTTGCATGGCTGCCGGTCGAGTCCATCATCCACGACCATCAGCAGGAATACTACGATGCCATCAATGCCAGCAACGAT
>CAKUBI010000038.1 GCA_934636865.1 uncultured Oscillospiraceae bacterium | reverse complement strand
AAACGCTGCGGTCAAAAAGATCACAGCGTTTCTGGCACCCCCGACCAGACTCTAACTGGTGGCCTACCGCTTAGGAGGCGGTCGCTCTATACAACTGAGCTACGGGGGCATATTGATATTTTATTTTACCCCAAAGAGGGGGGATTTGTCAACGCCTGTTTTCCGCGCGGCGAAGCGGAGAAAGCGCTTGTATTCGGCGCGGCTGTCCGTTATAATGGTAGCCGAGACCTTAGAATGTCCGCGCAAAACGGACAAAAATGAACATAAAATTCAGAAAAGGACGGTAAACCTATGGACGGAAAAACGATCCTCCCGCGCAGCGAGGTGCCCGAAGAGTTCACCTGGGACTTGAGCGACATATTCGCGAGCGACGAGGCATGGAGCGAGGAGCTTGAAGTCCTCAAGACCTACCCCGAGCGCATGACGGCCTTCGCCGGACGGCTCGGCGAGAGTGCGCAGATCCTGCTCAAGTGGTTCACGCTCAGCGACGAGCTCACCGTGCGCGTCGCCAAGTTCGTGGAGTATGCGAGCTGCCGCAGCGATCAGGACGTGGGCAACTCTTTCTATCAGGGCATGCGCAGCAAGGCGCTGACGATGATGGTCGCGCTGAGCAGCGCGGGCGCGTTCGAATCGAGCGAGATCCTTGCCATCCCCGAGGAGACGCTTGCGCGCTTCTACGCCGAGGAGCCGAAGCTCGAGACCTATCGCCGCAACATCGAAAAGATCCGCCGCCGCAAGGCGCACATTCTCTCGCCCGAGTGCGAGAAGATCCTCGCCGCCGCCGGTGAGATCAGCGAGAGCCCCACGCGCACCTACAGCATGTTCCACAACGCGGACGTGAGCTATCCTGACGTGACCGACGGCAAGGGCGAGGTCCACCAGCTGACCGACGGCACGCTCGTGCCGCTGCTGATGAGCGCCGACCGCACGCTGCGCGAGAACACCTTCAAGGCCTACTACAAGCGCGCGGGCGAGTTCCGCAACACCTATGCCTCCACGCTCGACGCGCAGTTCAAGCAGCTCAAGTTCTTTGCCGACGCGCGCCATTACAACACGACGCTCGAGGCGTCCCTCGACGTAACCGAGGTCCCGACCGAGGTCTATACGAACCTCATCGACGCGGTGCACGCGAACCTCGACAAGATGTACCGCTATGTGGCGCTGCGCAAGAAGGTCATGGGCGTGGACGAGCTGCACATGTACGACGTCTACACCCCCATCGTCGCCGACGCGGACGCCGAGATCAGCTACGACGAGGCGAAAAAGACCGTGCTCGAGGCGCTGGCCATCCTCGGCAAGGACTATACCGACGTGCTGGAGGAGGGCTTCAACCACCGCTGGGTCGATGTGTATGAAAACACCGGCAAGCGCGGCGGCGCCTACTGCACCGGCAGCGGCTGGCCCCACCCCTATGTCCTGCTCAACCACAAGGACAACCTCGACAGCATGTTCACCCTCGTGCACGAGATGGGCCACGCCATGCACACCTGGCACTCCTGCAAGTACCAGCCCGTGAACACGGCGGAGTACGTCATCTTCGTCGCGGAGGTCGCCTCCACCTGCAACGAGATCCTCCTGATGCGCCACCTGCTCGGCAAGACGACGGACCGTAAGCAGCGCGCCTATCTCATCAACCACTTCCTCGACCAGTTCAAGGGCACGGTCTACCGCCAGACGATGTTCGCCGAGTTCGAGCTTCAGATGGGCAGGATGGCCGAGAGCGGCGAGGCGCTGACCGCCGACGCGCTGAGCGAGAAGTATCTGGCGCTCAACAAGCTCTACTTCGGCCCCGACATGGTGTCCGACGACGAGATCGCGCTCGAGTGGACGCGCATCCCGCACTTCTACTATAACTACTATGTGTTCCAGTACGCCACGAGCTTCTCCGCCGCCGTGGCCATCGCCAACCGCATCCTGCGCGGGGGTGAGAGCGCCGTCAAGGACTACAAGAAGTTCCTCTCCGGCGGCTGCTCGAAGGACCCCGTCTCGCTGCTGCGCGACATGGGCGTGGATATGCGCACGCCCGCGCCCGTCAACGACGCGCTGTCGCTGTTCGGCGAGCTGATCGACGAGCTGAGCGAGCTGCTCGGCTAAGATAAATCGAAAAGCTGAAAAGAGGAAACCCGGCGCTCACCTTTTGGTGAGCGCCGGGTTTTTCATGCTGTGCCGTTTTGGCGGAAAAGCATTAGATCTTTTCGCCGTTGTTGGCGGAGAGCTGCTGGAAGCGGTAGAGCATCACGGCGGCTTCGGCGCGGGTCGCGTTGCCGTTGGGGTCAAGCGTACCGTTGCTTCTGCCGGCCATCACGCCGCGGCTGTAGGCCCAGGAGACCGCCTCGCCGGCCCAGGACGCGATCTGATCGCGATCGGGGAAGCTCGGCATCACGGTGCCGTTGGCGGAAACGTCAAGGCCCTTATACTGGGCATAGCGCCACAGGATCGCGGCCATCTGCTGACGGGTCACGAGATCGTCGGGCCCGAAGAGCGTGCTGCTGTAGCCGTTCACGATGCCGTTGGCAGCGGCCCAGTCAACAGCATTCTCGTACCAGCTGTCCTTCACCACGTCGCTGAACGCGCTGGCGGTGGAAACTGCCTTCGCGCCGTCCATGCGGTAGAGGATGGTGACGAGCATGGCGCGGGAGAGCGCCTGATTCGGGGCAAACAGCTTGTCGGACACGCCGTTGATGTAGCCCTTGTTCGCCATGTCAGTGACCTCCGTGTAGAACCAGTCGCCCGCCTTCACGTCGTCAAAGCTCTTGCCGGGCGCGGTGGGTTCGCTGGGCTTGCTGGGCTTGCTCGGGTTGCTCGGGTTGCTGGGCTGGCCGGGCAGGGTGTTGCCGGGCAGGATCAGCGTAGTGCTGTCGGTCTCGGGCGTGCTGGAAGCGCCGTCCTCGCCGACAACGAGCGCGATGCTCGTCTCTCTGTTGTGATAGCTGGTGGAGGGGTAGGAGAAGACGATGCTCGCAACAAGGCCGTTGTAGGCCTCGGCGGCGGCGTAGGCCACCGTCACCTCACCGCTGGCCGTCACGGCGCTGTGGAGCACGTTGCCGTAGGTCGCGGACTCGAAGGTGAGGATGCTCGGATCATAGCTCACAGTGAACAGACCGTTGGTGCTGTCGCTCGCCACCACGGGGACCGTCACGGTGTGGTTTGCGGCGTCGATCGTCACCTGATAGGCGCTGCCGGCCGTGCTGCCGACCTCGATGCTGTTCAGGCTGCCGGAGGGCACGCGGCTGGCCGCCGTGCCGATGGGCTGGAGCTCGATCTCGGCTGCGGCGGAGAGCGGGCTGACGGAAGCGGTGGAGAGCGCGTCGGTGTTCACGCCGGAAGAGAGCGCGGGCACGCCGGTCATCAGACCGGCCACAGGCCAGACCACACTGTCGAAGCCGCCCAGACGGTAAGCGTTGACGGTATCGCTGCTGTCAACGTCGATGGCGATCAGATCCTGAGAGCTGCCGTCGAAGCGGCTCCAGAACAGGTAGGGATCGCCGTCCTTGTCCTCGGCATAGGTGATGGAGGAGTAGAAGTCATCGGCGGTGTAGCCGGTGCGGCCCATCAGACCGTCATCCGGCCCCTTGAAGTAGTAGAACTTGCCGCCCGTCTCGATGAACGCTTCCAGGTAGACGGCGCCGGAGCCATCGACAATGAGATACATGTCGATATACTTGTTGTAGTACGTGTTCAGCGTCGAGCCGATATACGCGATGCCGACCAGACTGTCGCCGGAGCTCCAATTGAAGGCACCGGTATACGCACCGGTCGCCTTGTCGATGACCAGAATATACGGCCCGTACAGACCCAGCAGGTAGTTGCCGAGATTGGGCGCGTCGGCCATATCCGCAACGCCGATGCCGACATTGCCGATCTTCGTGGCGTTCAGATCATTGTCCAGCACGTAGAGGGTGGCATCATTGTTGTCGTCGTTCATGGATGCGGCATAGATCTTACCGTCCGCGGTGTCGGCGGCGGAATCGAACTGATAGCCGCAGGCCTTGATGGCGGTGTAGTCGGGCAGGGTCTGGGGATTGAAGCTGGACCAGTAGGTCACGGCATCCTCATCCCAAACGACGGCATTCAGGTCGATGTCAACGGTCTTGACGGTGACCTCACAGGTGGAGGTGATCGCCGGATTCTTGACGGAGGAAGCAGTGATGGTGCACTTGCCCGGCGCAACGCCGGTGATCACGCCGTCGCTGACGGTGGCAACGTCCTCGTTGGAGGAGACCCAGGTAAAGGTGTCGTCCGCGTTCCAAGGTTCAACGGACAGCTTCACGGAAGCGGTGCCGCCGGCGAGGATCGTGAGGGCGTCGGGGGAGATCGCGATGGAGGTGGCGGGAGAGGGCTCCTCACCGAGCGTCAGCTTCACGGTAGTGACGTTATCAGCATAGTCGTACACCTGGACCATGAAGTTCTTCGCGCCTTCCTCGGCGTTGGCGAGGGACAGGGTGTAGTCCCCGGCCTCGTTGGGCTCGATGTCCTCAAGGGAGCCGGCGCGGGCGACGATATCGCCGTCCTGACTGAGCAGGATCGCGGCGGCCACGTAGCGGTTATCGGTCGCATTGACGGTCAGGGTGCCGTCCGCTTCGTTATAGGCGATATCGTTCACAACGGGGGCGGTATTGTCGATGGTCACCCGGACGGTGCGGCTCGCGCCGTCGCCCAGAGAGGCCCAGTCCACAGCGCCGCTTTCGTTGTTCACGTACAGCTCGGGAGCGAGCGTGAGCTTGATCTCGGCGGTGTCGCCTTCGTTCAGGCCCTTGCCGCTCCAGCCGAATCTCGCCTGAGAATTCATGTTCTGCCAGGAGCTCTGGTTGGCGTTCCACCAGGCGGCGGTGGCGCTGCCGAGGCTGCCGCTGTTGTAGACCTCCTCACCGGTGGCCGCGTTGGTCACGGTGATGCGGCTGGCGGCGGCATTGCGGATGGCGGAATAGCGCCATGCGGCAAGCGTGTCGCCGCGCTGGCTGTTCAGCGAGACGCGGGAGGCGTCATACTCGGCATCCTCTGCGTAGGGGTTGACGCCGAAGTAATACTGACTGGGATCGCCGGCGTACTGGATGAGCAGCACGTTGGTGTTCATGTTGTACTGGGTGCCGCTGTACAGGTAGGGGAGACGGTCCTCAAGACCGTAGCTGTACTCGACGTAGCCGCCCTTATCGAACATGGAGGCGGAGGTCCAGTTACCGTAGAAGCCCAGAACGGGGATGGAGTGGCTGGTGCCGACAGCGCCCTCGCCGTTGGGCACGGCGCTGATCTTGGCATAGGCCTCAACATAGAAGCCGCTGGGATAGAGGCTCATCAGCTCGGAGACTTCCCCGGCGTTCAGAGCGATGGTACCGGTGACGGTCACGCTGCCGTTCGCGGGAACGGTGACCTGACCGGTGGTGAAGCTCACAAGGAACAGGTGGACATCGTAGGTGTCGATGTCGCCGTCGGCGTCAAAGTCGGCGTTCGCCTTGTCGTTGATGGAGGCGCGGCTGCCGGTGATGTAGTCGAGCAGCGCCTGCGCATCGTCCAGATCCACATCGCCATCGCCGTCGAAGTCGTAGCCGGAGAGATCCACGGCGGGATCGGCGCTCTTGCCGTCAACGGTCCAGGAGATGTCGGAATAGTCAAGGCTGACGGTGCTGCCCAGCATGTAGAGCGTGCCGTCGCTGTCGGCGGGCGCCTGGGTGAACACGTCGGCGTTCAGGTTGTACTGATGCGCCTTGCCGTCCAGATTGTTGATGGTGAAGGTGAAGCGGTAGGTGCCGGTCTTCGCGGCGTCGTCGCCCAACTCGACCTTGACCTTGCCGTCGTCCTGACCGCTGACGAGCACGTAAGAGTCGGCGGTGGTGGCGGCGCCGGCGTTCACAAGGCCCGCGCCCTGCTGGAGCACGGAATAGTAATTGCCGTCAGCGTCCGTCAGCGGGGCGGCGGTGGACATCATCAGGGACTGGGCCAGCGCACGGTCGCTCAGGCCGTCCTGAGAGATGCCGCGCTGCTCGATGGCCTGCTTGACCAGCGCACCGATACCCGCCATCTGCGGGGCGGCCATGGAGGTGCCGCTCATCAGCTCGTACTGGTCGGAGCCGCCGGCGATCGTGCCGGTCTCGGTCTGGTGCGTGCCGTTGAGGGAGAAGATGTTGCCGCCGGGGGCGGTGATCTCGGGCTTGATGCTCAGATCGCCGGGAACGCCCCAGGAGCTGAACGAGCTCATGGTCTGATAGGCGGAGTTATAGTTGGTCACGCCGATCTGGCTGAACACGGTCAGCTTGCCGGTGTAATAGGCGTAGCCGCTCTCGGTCGCAGCCGCGGTGGAAGCAGCCTTGATCTTTGCGCCCGCCAGCTGGGAGATGGACACGCAGGGCTCCGTCTTGGTGTAGTCGGAGAGGTCCATGTTGATGGAGCCGGCCTGGTTGTTGTACACCACGGTGGCGACCGCACCGGCGTCCACGGCATTCTCGCCCTTTTCATAGAAGCTGATGTTGCCGCGCTTGCAGAACACGATCTTGCCCTTCACGAGATCGCCCAGCGCGGTGAAGTCGCTCGCCTCGCCGAAGCCGTCGATGAAGATGTAATCGTAGTCCGTGCCGGCGCCGGTGGTATCGAGCGTAACGAAGGGCTCGTTGGTGCCGGAGCCGTCGCTGAAGGCGTAGGACGCGCCGTCAACGCTGAAGTAGGGACTGACCACGCCGTCGTTATCCACGGACGCAACACCGAGGGAGTTGGTGTAGGAGCCCGGGGAGCCACCGGTCTGGAAGTTCACATCGTCGCTGTACAGCGCGCCGCCGGCAGTGTTTTCCGACCACGCGCCGTTATTGCCGGCGGAGATGGTAACGACCGTGCCGCTGCTGCTCATGCTCTCGAGCATGCCGGAGAACGCGCTGTCATAGGCCATACCGGCCACGCTGCTGCCGAGCGAGAGGTTCACGGTGTCGCAGCCGAGGATGATGGCGTCCTCGATAGCGGCCATGTAGTCGTCGGTGTAAGCGCCGCCGCCCTTACCGAAGACCTTCATGACCAGCACCTGCGCGTCGGGGGCGTTGCCCACCATATGAACGCTGTCAAGCGCGGAGGTGAAGGTGCCGTTATCGTTCAGGTAGCGGTTGGCCGCGGCGATGCCCGCCACGTGGGAGCCGTGCTCGCCTTCCTGATCGTTGACGTGCTCAAGATCGAGGTCCTGATCGACATAGTTGAAGCCGAAGGGGATCTTGGAGCTGACGTACAGATCGTCGGCGCTCGCGCCGCTCATCTGGGACACGTGAAGCTGGGGCAGCTTCTCGGCGATCTCCGCCTTGTCCAGAAGGTCGTAGCTGTCGATGCTCACGCCGTCGTTTTTCGCGTCCTCGGCGATGGCGTAGTCATAGGCTGCGCTGTCGAAGGACTGGTGGGTGAGGTCAAGACCGGTATCGACAATGGCGATACGCATGCCCGCGCCGGTGTAGCCGCTGCTCCAGGCGATGCTCGAGCCGGTCATGCCGGTGGAGACCTCCATCTGGGGGTCAACGTCGCCGATGCTCACGACATCGGGGGTGAAGCGGGTGGCAACGACCACGTCCTCAACGCCGTCCACAGCCTTGATCTTGTCGATCTCGCCGTAGGGGACGTTGGCGGAAATGACGTTGGCGACCAGCGTCAGGTTGTAGACCACATCCAGCGTTTCGCCTCTGCCCAGCGCCTTTTTGGCGATGGTGTCGGCCATGGACTTCTGGGTGTTCAGAAGCTGCCGGCGGTAGTTCATGGCGGCTCTGTTCTCGCTGATGTCGTTTTCAGCGGAATACACCGCGACGGTCGGCACCGCCTCCAGCACGATGGAGACACGGACGGTCTCATCGTCCGCATAGAGCGGCGCTTCCTCCGGGTCGGTCACAGCTTCCTGCTGGAACCGGCCGGGGGCTGCGCTGCCGTCCACCTGCTCCCACGTCACGCCGCCGGACTTCGTCTCCGCCGCGGACGCGGCAGGAACGGTGCCCATCAGCATGACAAGGCAGAGCAGCACGGCCAGCAGGCGCTTTGCTCCTTTTTTGTTCATGCAATTTCCTCCTTGTTGTAATGATTTCTCTGCGCGGGCGCTGCGGCCTGCGCAGGCGCGCTGTATCCACGCACGGTGAATACAAAAACGGTTTGCGGATAACGCCCTAACGTGCTAAAGCGTTATTTTACATATTATAAATCATGGCATTTTGCTTGTCAATTTTCTCCTTTTAGAATTTTACGCGATTTTATCTGATTTTGACGGCCGGTTTCGGACGGTATGACGGATGAATGCTCCGGAATGCTCCGCAGCGGAGCGATCCCAAAATTTTCTGCAAAAGAGACAAAAAAGTTTCAAAAAATCTTGCAAATGACGAAGCGGCAGAATATACTATTACAGTTAATGACCTACACGATAAGATATCCCTGCCCCTGCGGCGGGAAGGAGAGATATGATATGCAGAATGAAAAGCTTCGCAACGTAGCCATCATCGCCCACGTTGACCACGGCAAGACCACGCTCGTGGACGAAATGCTCAAGCAGGGCGGCGTCTACCGCGAAAATCAGGAGGTCGTGGACCGCGTGATGGACTCCAACGACCTTGAGCGCGAGCGCGGCATCACGATCCTCGCCAAGAACACCGCCATCCGCTACGGCGACACGAAGATCAACATCGTCGATACCCCGGGCCATGCCGACTTCGGCGGCGAGGTCGAGCGTATCCTCAAGATGGTCAACGGCGTTATCCTGCTCGTTGACGCGGCCGAGGGCCCCATGCCGCAGACGCGCTTCGTCCTCTCCCGCGCGCTGGAGCTGGGCCACCGCGTCATCGTCGTCGTCAACAAGATCGACCGCCCCGACCAGCGCATCCACGAGGTCGTGGACGAGGTGCTTGAGCTTCTCATGGACCTCGACGCGACGCCCGAGCAGCTCGATTCCCCGATGCTGTTCTGCTCCGGCCGCAACGGCACGGCGTCCTATTCGCCCGATGAGCCCGGCACGGACTTAAAGCCCCTGTTCGACACGATCCTCGAGTATATCCCCGCGCCGGAGGCCGACGTGGACGCGCCGTTCCAGATGCTCGTCTCCGCCATCGACTATAACGAGTATGTCGGGCGCATGGCCATCGGCCGCATCGAGCGCGGCACGCTCAGGCAGAATCAGGAGATCGCCGTGTGCAACTACCACGATCCCGACGCCGCGCCCAAGAAGGCCAAGGCCGTTTCCATGTATGAGTTCGAGGGCCTTGCCAAAAACCCCGTCACCGAATCCACCGCGGGCAACATCATCTGCCTTTCCGGCATCGGCGACATCACCATCGGCGATACCATCTGCGCGCCCGAATGCGTCGAGGCGCTGCCGTTCGTCAAGATCTCCGCGCCCACGATGGAGATGACCTTCTCCATCAACGATTCCCCCTTCGCCGGGCGCGAGGGCAAGTATGTTACCTCCCGCCAGCTGCGCGACCGCCTTTTCCGCGAAACGCTCAAGGACGTGTCGCTCCGCGTGACGGAGCTCGAGGGCTCGATGGATGCGTTCAACGTCGCCGGCCGCGGCGAGATGTCGCTCTCCATCCTCATCGAGACCATGCGCCGCGAGGGCTACGAGTTCCAGGTCTCGCCCCCGCGTGTTCTCTTCCAGGAGATCGACGGCAAAAAGTGCGAGCCGATCGAGCGCCTGGTGTGCGACGTGCCGCAGGAGTATGTCGGCGCGGTCATCGAAAAGCTCGGCGCCCGCAAGGGCGACCTTGCCGAGATGACGCCCATCGGCAGCCGCATGAAGCTCGAATTCCTCATCCCCGCGCGCGGCCTGTTCGGCTACCGCAACGAATTCCTCACCGATACCAAGGGCGAGGGCATCATGGCGAGCGTGTTTGACTCCTACGCGCCCTACAAGGGCGAGCTCGCCCGCCGCAATACCGGCTCGCTCGTCGCGTCCGAGACCGGCACCTCCATCACCTACGGCCTGTTCAACGCGCAGGAGCGCGGCGTGCTCTTTATCGGCGCGGGCGTAGACGTGTACGAGGGCATGGTTGTCGGCCAGTCGCCCAAGATGGAGGATATCACGGTCAACGTCTGCAAGAAAAAGCAGCTGACGAACATGCGCGCTTCCGGCTCGGACGATGCGCTGCGCCTTGTCCCGCCCAAGCAGATGAGCCTGGAGCAGTGCCTTGAATTCCTCGCCGACGACGAGCTGCTCGAGGTCACGCCCAAGTCCATGCGCATCCGCAAGACCATCCTCAACAAGGAACTGCGCATGAAGGCGACCCACGGCAACAAGAAGGTTTTACAGCAGTAAGCGGTAAGAGAATAAAAAATGACGGCCCGCGGGCCGTCATTTTTTTATTCCTTGTTCGGCTCCGGATCGCCGGAGAGCGAGTCAAGATACCGGTAGAGCGGCATCAGAGAGCGGAAGCCCGCGAGCACCTCGTCCTTGAGCTCGGGCGTGAAGAGCACGCCCTCGGGATTGTCGTCATAGCCGACGGCGATGTTTTTCGCGTTGTACCATGGATTGAGGAGCTTGCCCACGTCGCCCTTGGGCCGCTTGAACGGCTCGCCCGAGAGGGTGAAGCGGGACTTGTTGAGCCTGCGCACCAGCTTTTCGAGCGTTTTCGGGTCCGTTTCGATGCGGCGGCGGAGCTTCGCCATCGTGGCGGGGGAAGCGTCCCAGAAGCCGCAGCCGTAGCTGAAATAGTTCGGCGCAAGCTCGAAGTAGAGCGCGGGTACGCCCTCGAAGCGCTCGTGCGGCCGCTCGATCGTGAACCACAGGTGGTCCTTGTAGGGGCCGCGGCCAAAGAGCCTGCGTGCGTCGCGGTAGATGCGGCACACGTGCAGGCGCATCGACTGCTTCGGGTACTCGGAAGCGAGCGCGTCGAACACCTCGCCGCCCAGCTCGCGCATCGGGCGGTCCACAAGCGAGAGGAACTGCTCCTTGCGCGGCAGGAACCACTCGCGGTTATTGTTGAATTTGATGCCCCAGAGGAACTCGACGGCCTCCGGCGTAAAACCTTCAAACATAGTTCACCTCAAATGAGAAAGATCGCAACGATGGCAGTATACCACCAGAAATGCGCAAAAAACAAGAGGGACCTCGCACCAGGTCCCTCTTGCCAGAGAGGAGCACCGCCCTGCCATGAAAAACAGGGACAGAGAAAACAGCAAATCGTTATTTGACGGGGTGATCGACCGTGTACATATGCTCGATGAGATCGAGCACCTTGTTGGAATAGCCGATCTCGTTATCGTACCAGCTGACGACCTTGACGAAGGTATCGGTCAGCGCGATGCCGGCCTTGGCGTCGAAGATGGACGTGCGCGCATCGCCGAGGAAATCGGAGGAAACGACGGCCTCGTCAGTGTAGCCGAGGATGCCCTTGAGCTCGCCCTCGCTCGCGCTCTTCATGGCCGCGCAGATCTCGTCGTAGGTGGCGGGCTTTTCGAGGTTGACCGTCAGGTCAACGACGGAAACGTCCAGCGTGGGAACGCGCATCGACATGCCCGTGAGCTTGCCGTTGAGCGCGGGGATGACCTTGCCGACCGCCTTGGCGGCGCCGGTGGAGGAGGGGATGATGTTGCCCGTGGCCGCGCGGCCGCCGCGCCAGTCTTTCAGGGACGGGCCGTCCACGGTCTTCTGCGTGGCGGTGACGGAGTGCACGGTGGTCATCAGGCCGTCCTTGATGCCGAAGTTGTCGTTGAGGACCTTGGCAATGGGGGCCAGGCAGTTCGTCGTGCAGGAGGCGTTGGAAACGAAGGTCATCTCCGGCTTGTAGGCGTCGAGGTTGACGCCGCAGACGAACATCGGCGTGTCATCCTTGGACGGAGCGGACATAACGACCTTCTTCGCGCCGGCGTCGATGTGTGCCTGAGACTTTTCCTTCGTCAGGAACAGGCCCGTGGACTCCACAATGTATTCCGCGCCGATCTTGCCCCAGGGCAGATCCGCCGGATTGCGCTCGGCGAAAACGGGGATCTCGCGGCCGTTGACCACGATGCTGTGATCCGTGCTCTTCACGTCGGCGGCGAAACGGCCGTGCATGGTGTCATATTTTAACATATAGGCGAGGTAATCGGCGGGGCAGAGGTCGTTGATGCCCACGATCTCGATCTCGGGATGGTCAAGGCTCGCGCGAAAGACCATACGACCGATGCGGCCGAAACCGTTGATACCTACTTTAATGCTCATAAAGCTTACTCCCTTTCGACCTTTGGAATATATCGAATGTTTGGTACGTTTATTATTATAGCGCAGAGAGCGGGATTTGCAAGTACTTTTTTTCGCAATTTCTCATTTTTCGCAATTTTCACAAATTCCTTGCAATTTCGCCGGGATTTTGTTACTCTCAGAGTAATTAAGCCGACGGTTCTGCCGCGCAGATACATTTCTTTCCGCGAAAGCATTGGCGTCAAACAGCAAATGCTACTGTCAGAACCGTTGATAAGGAGAAACCATGCGGGATTATACAGAAGAAGAGCTGAAGATGCTCGCGGATGTTCTGCCGAACATCGCCCTCCAGCTCCGCACCTCCATGGCGACGCTCTACACGGCGATCGACCGCCTTGTTCCGCCCGAGGAGCGGGAGAAGGACGCGAGGACCGACCGCAGCGCCGCCGTTTTTTACCAGAGCTATTACCAGATGTACCGCATCATCAGCAACCTGACCGACGCGGGGCATCTTTTCGAACACCGGAGACTTGAGCTTTACGACGACGATATCGTCGGCCTCTGCCGCAGCGTATGCGGCGAGGTGGAATTCCTCTTCACCCTGCGCGGCGCCGCGCTCAACTTTTCCGCCGACCGCGAGAGCCGCATCATCGGCATGGATGCCGCCGCGCTGCGAAAGCTCCTGCTCAACCTCCTTTCCAATGCCCTCAAATTCACGCCCAGGGGCGGCAGCGTCCGCGTGCGCGTGAAGGCGGAGGGCAAATTCGTCAAGCTCACCGTGGCCGACACGGGCTGCGGCATGAGCAGCGACACGCTCGCGCACCTCTTCGACCGCTTTATGGACGGCGGGCAGGACCCCATGCCCCCGCGCGGGCTGGGGCTGGGCCTTCCCATCTGCCAGCGCATCGCACAGGGCCACGGCGGCATGATCGTGGCCGAGTCGGAGGAGGGGAAGGGCTCGCTTCTCACGGTGACGCTCCCGGCGGTGCGCAGCGGGCGCGTGCGCCTGAACGACCGCGGCAGCGACTATGCCGGCGGCTTTAACCCGACGCTCGTGGAGCTGTCGGACGCGCTGACGCCCGACGCGTTCCTGCAGCGCTATTTAGATTGAAGGCGCTATGAAGAAAAAAGTTTTGATCGCCATGAGCGGCGGCGTGGATTCCTCCGCCGCCGCGCTGCTTTTGCAGCGCCAGGGGTACGAATGCGCCGGGGCGACGCTCTCGCTCTGCGGCAACGAAACGGACGGCGCGCGTGCCGTCTGCGAGGGGCTCGGGATGCCCTTTTACGTCCTTGACGAGCGCGAGCGCTTCACGCACGAGGTCATGGAGCGCTTCGTCAGCGAATACTGCGCGGGCCGCACGCCGAATCCCTGCATCGACTGCAACCGCTGTCTCAAGTTCGGTGCGTTTCTGGACCGCGCGCTGGGCATGGGCTTTGACTACATCGCGACGGGCCACTATGCCCGTGTGGACTATGACGAAGCGGGCGGGCGCTATCGCCTGCTGCGCGGCGAAAGCCGCGCAAAGGACCAGAGCTACGTGCTCTATCAGCTCACGCAGCGCCAGCTTTCCCACCTGCTTCTGCCCGTGGGCGGCTTTGAAAAGCCGGAGATCCGCGAAAGGGCGGCGGAAGCGGGCCTTGCCAACGCCCATCAGGCCGACTCGCAGGACATCTGCTTCATCCCGGACGGGGACTATGTGCGCTTTCTGCGCGAATTCGGCGGCACTGCGCCGCGGCCGGGCGACTTTGTGGACGGGACGGGCCGCGTGCTCGGCCGCCACCGCGGTCTTGTGTGCTACACGGCGGGCCAGCGCAAGGGCCTTGGCGTGAGCGCGGACCGTCCGCTCTATGTGATATCCAAAAATGCCGAAAATAATACCGTTCTGCTCGGCGATAACGAGGAATTGTTTTCCCCGGCGCTGCTTGCCTCGCGCGTGAACTGGATCGCGGGGGAGACGCCTGCGGGCGCGGTGCGCTGCACCGCCAAAACGCGCTACAGCCAGAAAGAGTGCGAGGCCGTCGTCACACCGCTCGAAAACGGCGGCGCGCATGTCGAACTCCTCACGCCGCAGCGCGCCGTCACGGCGGGACAGGCTGTCGTTTTCTACAACGGGGACGAGGTCCTCGGCGGCGGCACGATCGAACAGGCGCTGTAAAAAAACAGAGAAAAGGCTCCGCGCAGCCGCGCGGAGCCTTTTCCGTCTGATAGGGGCGCTGGCTTTTCAGCACCCACTATATCTTGCGGTTTATTTATCGTTCGCTGACATGCTGTTCGCTGCCGAAAATCATGTCATCGACGTCGCCATGACGGATGTTGTCTTTCTCCTTCATCGTATCATCCTTTCTGATTTTCACTCACCCGGCCTTACCGGTATACGCCTTACGGCGTAGGGCACTACATATAGTGGTTTCTTGAATTGGATAACACAATATCTTGACACGCTCACAAGTTTCTTGTAAGATTGGGGTTACCAGAACTTACAAGAAACGGGGGGTTACATGTGGAAAACATAGCCTTAGAATGTCAGATAGCGGTCATGTTGCGGCTTATCGGGGTGCCGCCGAACGTGCGGGGCTGGCGGTACATCGTGGATGCAGTGGCGCTTGCTGCGGCAGACGAAGAGCTGCTTCATGCGGTCACAAAGGAACTGTATCCGGCCGTAGCAGCGAAGCATGGCACGACGGCTTCACGGGTGGAACGCTGCATCCGGCACGCTATCGAATGGGCCTACACGAACGGCGACTTGGACAT
>CAKUBI010000037.1 GCA_934636865.1 uncultured Oscillospiraceae bacterium | reverse complement strand
ACCGGCAGGAATGTGCATACATCACCGAAACCTATGACCAGCGGCAGCTGACCGCCGATGACTTCCTGTTCCGCCGCCAGGGAGCGCAGCTCCCCATGACGCCCACCACCTTTACCTACCGCTTCAAGCTGATCCTCAAGAAGAACTGCCTGCCGCAGGAGCTGAATGTCCATTCCCTCCGCCACACCGCCGCCAGTCTGATGATCGCGGGCGGTACGGATGTGGCCACGGTAGCGGGCATCCTCGGCCACAGCCAGCCCTCCACCACGCTGGACATTTACACCCACGCTTTCGACAAGAGCAAAAAAGCCGCCAGCGCGGGATTGCAGGGAATGCTGGAGATATGAATATCGTCAGCATCGAAATAACAGTAGCTTTGTGCGGCGAGTTGTGGTATGTGTTGTGGCTGCCAAAGGAGGGGATGCCATGTACGACTACATGAAAGCCTTGCAGGAACGTTTTGACAAGAAGCCGCCGGAGCAGCTCGTCCGCGCTGTCCAATCCGCCCGCGAGGAGGTACGCGAGGGAATGGATGATGAGAAGCGCAAGAAGCTGCTGCGGCTACTGGACGCACAGAACGCGTTGCTGGTTGAAGCCAAGCTGATGAGCTTCACGGCTGGCTTCAAACTGGCGTGGGGCATGGCGAAAGAATTGGAGACAGACGGGCTCTACTCCTTCGAGCAGGAGGAAGAAGAACACATCTGCCATCCGGCAGAGCAGGAAGTTTGATCCCCATTCGCAAAAATCTCACACATAAAAAAAAGGATGATTTCATAAGAAATCATCCTTTTTGGTATGCCCGACTGGATTCGAACCAGCGGCCTTTAGAGTCGGAGTCTAACGCTCTATCCAACTGAGCTACGGGCACATATTTGATTGTGGGTTTCTGCAATAGTAGTCAAATAGTAGTCAACAACTAACTATTTTTTCTCTGCCGTTCCCGCAAACGCAGGCGCGGCAAGGCTTTGCGCCATATCTCAACTGGAAACGCCTGAAACGTCGGAGTCTGACGCTCTATCCAACTGAGCTACGGGCACATATTAAGTTTCGGACGCTGTCCAATTAAAGATAGTATAGCAAGTTTTTCCGGCGGTGTAAAGGAAAAATTTTCGGCAAAGTTCGTTAAAAAAATTGACAAGTTCCCGCCGCGCTCGTATAATCAGACTAACCTGAAGCGAAGGATTGGTCTCTATGAAAAAACGCAAAATCTCCGACGCCGTCATCCGGCGTCTTCCCCGATACTACCGCTATCTCGACGAGCTGCACTCCAAGGGCATCGTGCGCATCTCCTCGAGCTCGCTTGGCGAGCGCATGGACATCACCGCCTCGCAGATCCGTCAGGACCTGAGCTGCTTCGGCGAGTTCGGCCAGCAGGGCTATGGCTATAATATTCTTGAGCTGCGCACGGAGATCGGCCACATTCTCGGCGTAGACGAGGGCCACCGGCTCGTCGTGATCGGCGCGGGCCACCTGGGCCACGCGCTGCTGCGCAACTTCGACTTCGCGCAGACCGGCTTTCTGCTCGACACGGCGTTCGACGTCTCCCCCGCGCTGATCGGCACGCGCGTCAACAACATCCTCATCCGCCCGCTCGACGAGCTGGAGGACTACTTCGCCGCCTGCCACCCGGACGTGGCGGTGCTGACCGTGCCGAAAAACATCGCGCAGGAGGTGGCCGAGCAGCTCGTCCGCCTCGGCGTGCGCGGCATCTGGAACTTCACCAACACCGAGCTGAACGTCGGCGGCGACGTATTCACCGAAAACGTTCACTTTGCCGACAGCCTGCTCACGCTGAGCTACCGCATCTCCAAGACCTCGGCCGAGACGGCCCCGGAGGAGGACGAGACGTGAAAAAGCTCCGGTTTCTCGCCGCGCTCCTCGCGGTGACGGTCCTCGCCGGCGCGGCGCTTGCCGCGGGCGGCGACAGCAGCGACCCGCTGATCTCGCTGAGCTATCTGCAAAGCACCTTCCGCGCCAGGGTAGACACGGGCGTTGACAGCGCGCTCGATTCCTCCGATAAAACCGCCTACGCGCAGGCGGAAGCCGCGCTGCGCGCGGCGATCTCCACCGCGGAGGTGAATACCGGCGGCAGCGTCGCCGACACCTTCACCCAGAAGCGGCTCAAGCAGGGCGACATTCTCTCCGGCGCGACGGGGCTCCAGCTCGTCGTGCTCGCGGGCGATGTGAGCGCGCAGTTTTCCTCCGGCGCGGTCATCGACGTGACGAGCGGCAGCGAAATCAAAACCGGCGCGGCGCTTGCCGCGAACCACCGCTATCTCGTTGCCGAGGACACGATCGCGCAGTTCACCGTCACGGGCAAGACCGCCGTGCTCAACTACTGCGGCCCGTTCTCTATCGCCGCGTCCTCCACGGTCGATTATCCCGCCATGGCCGCGTCGCTCAAGACGCTCGGCCTGTTCCGCGGGTCTGACACCGCCTACGGTGAGGGCTTCGACCTTGAAAAAGCGCCGACGCGCATGGAAGCGCTCATCATGCTCATCCGTCTTCTGGGTGAGGAAAGCGACGCGCTCGCCTGCACGGCTTCGCACCCCTTCACCGACATTCCCGACTGGGCCGAGCACTACGCCGCCTACGCCTACTCAAAGGGCTACACCAACGGCGTCAGCCCCACGGCCTTCGGCACGTCGATGAGCGCGTCGGCGGAGATGTACACCGAGTTCCTCCTGCGCGCGCTGCGCTACAGCACCACCGCGCAGTCCGACATTTCGAACGCCCCCGAGCGCGCGCAGAGCGCGGGTGTTCTGACGGCGGGCGAGGTGAGCGCGCTGCGCGCTGCGCCCTTCCTGCGCGCGGACGTTGCCTATCTTTCCTATTACGCGCTCGAAACGAACGTCAGCGGCGGCACGGCGCTGAGCGATGTGCTCGCCGCGCGCGGCGTGTTCACGGCGGACGCCTACCGCTTCTCCCGCACGATGGTCACCTCCCAGCGCATCCGCTGACACCTTTTCCGTCCCCCGTCATAGTATAGGTTGAGACCGCCGAGCGGACGGTCCCAATCTTCATAGGGGGTTCGTTTTATGTGTAATAATAACGGTTGTTTCGGCGGCGGCTGCTGCCTGTGGATCCTGATCCTCATCATCCTGATCTTCGCCTGCGGCGGCTGCGGCGGCAATTGCGGCTGCGGCAATAACTGCGGCTGCGGCAATAACTGCGGCTGCAACAACGGCTGCGGCTGCTGAGACCGCACCTCTTCACAACTGCATAAAAGAGGGACTGCGCGAAAGCGCAGTCCCTCTTCTCTATTTTCACAGTGCGGTGTCAGAACGCGATCACGCCCAGATGCTCAAGCAGGATCTTAAGGCCGATCAGAATCAGGATGACGCCGCCGGTCAGCTCCGCGCGGCTTTTGTAGCGCGCGCCGAACACATTGCCGACATACACGCCCGCGACGGAGATGACGAACGTCGTGCAGCCGATGAGCGTGATGGCCGGCACGATACTGACCTCCAAAAACGCGAACGTCACGCCGATGGCCAGCGCGTCGATGCTCGTGGCCACGGCGAGGATGAGCAGCTCCTTCACGTTCACGCCGGCAAAAGGCTTTTCCTCCTCTTCCTCCTCTTCCCGGCTCTCGCGGATCATGCTGAAGCCGATAAACGCCAGCAGGATAAAGGCGATCCAGTGGTCGAAGCGCTCGATATAGCCCGCAAACTGGCTGCCGAGCAGATAGCCCGTGAGCGGCATGATGGCCTGAAAGCCGCCGAAGGCAAGACCGATGCAGAGGGTATACTTTTTATCGACCTTCTGCATGGAAAGTCCCTTGCAGATCGACACGGCGAATGCGTCCATTGAAAGGCCGATTCCAATGAGAAGCAGCTCAAAAAACGTCATAGCAGGATCCTCCAAACAACAAAAAATCAGGCACGCTGCCGCACCTGAGTATAAAGAAAAAGACACAGGTACAGCAGAGCCATACTTGAGTCTCGTTGTTTAAGACAAGCCAGACCGCACAAGCGGTCAGTCTGTTGACTTGCCACGCCATATCATCGATCGACGCCATCTACTCCCTCAAAGCCTGCGTAGTATATCATATCCCGGCGGAAGCGTCAAGCGCCTTTTCCGCTTCTTTGCGCATTTTGAAGCTTTTGCCCCGCACGATATGTCGGAAACAAAAGAAAATGCAAGATTTCTGTCAAAAGAAGGCTTGCTTCTCCTGCGGTATTGTGGTAAACTGACGTTATTGAATTTAAACGAAAGGACCCTTCGACCGCTATGGAATTTTTATCGAATAAGCCCTTGCTCATCACCGATACCATTCTGCGTGATGCCCACCAGTCGCAGGCCGCGACGCGCATGACCCTCGAGCAGATGCTCCCCGCCTGCGAGGTGCTCGATTCCATCGGCTATTACTCCCTCGAATGCTGGGGCGGCGCCACGTTCGACGCCTGCCTGCGCTTTCTGAACGAGGACCCGTGGGAGCGGCTGCGCCAGCTGCGCGCGCACCTGCCGCACACGAAGCTCCAGATGCTCTTCCGCGGGCAGAATATCCTGGGCTACAAGCACTATGCCGACGACGTGGTCGATGAGTTCTGCGCCAAGTCCATCGAAAACGGCATCGACATCATCCGCATCTTCGACGCGCTCAACGACGTGCGCAACTTGGAGCAGGCCATCAGGTCCACCAAGAAATACGGCGGTCAGGTCGAGGCCACGCTCTCCTACACCGTCTCCCCCATCCACAACGAGGACTACTTCGTCAAGCTCGCCAAGGAGCTTGAGCAGATGGGCGCGGACGTGCTGTGCATCAAGGACATGGCGAACCTCCTTCTGCCGATGGACGCCTATTCTCTCGTCAAGCGCCTGAAAGAGACCGTCAACATGCCCATCCACCTGCATACGCACAACACGAGCGGCACGGGCGACATGGTCTACCTCATGGCCGCGATGGCGGGCGTGGACATTGTCGATACCGCGCTGTCCCCGCTGGCAAACGGCACCTCCCAGCCCGCGACGGAGTCGCTTGTCGCGACGCTCAAGGGCACCGTGCGCGACACGGGGCTCGACCTTGACAAGATGAGCGAGGCCGCCGTCCACTTCCGCAAGGTCGCCGACGAGCTCAAAGCCAGCGGCGCGCTCGACCCGAAGGTCCTCAACGTCGATACCAACACGCTTCTCTATCAGGTCCCCGGCGGCATGCTCTCCAACCTCATCTCCCAGCTCAAGCAGGCCGGAAAAGAGGACAAGTATTACGATGTTCTCGCCGAGATCCCCCGCGTACGCGAGGACTTCGGCTATCCCCCGCTGGTCACGCCCTCGAGCCAGATCGTCGGCACGCAGGCCGTGCTGAACATCATCACCGGCGAGCGCTACAAGATGGTCCCGAAGGAGTCCAAGGCCATGCTGCGCGGCGAGTACGGACAGCTGCCCGGCAAGGTCAACGAGCAGGTGCGCGCCAAGGCCGGCATCAAGCCCGAGGAGGTCATCACCTGCCGTCCCGCGGACCTTCTGGAGCCGGAGCTGCCCAAGTACCGCGAGGAGTTCAAGGACCTCGCCCGCAGCGAGGAGGACGTGCTCTCGCTCGCGCTGTTCCCGCAGGTCGCGCCCAAGTTCATCAACGCGCGCAACCTGCGCACGCCCAAGGCGCACCGCACGATCACCCCGGTCGCGCATCCCGAAAAGCACGAGCGCGCCGTCGCCCCGTTTGCCCGCAAGTAAACAGCTGCAAAAAATCGCCCCTCCGCTCGGAGGGGCGATTTTTTGTTTTTTTTCAGCGGATGAAGTGCGTGGCGACGCGCTCCTCCTTTTCGGGCAGGCCGAACTGCTCCTTTCCAAGCGCGATGCTCTTCATGAGGAACGTCATATTGCGCGCGAGCGTGCGCATCGTCTGCCGCCCCTCCTCATCCTGCACCGCCTCGCCCGGCGCGCGGCCGTGGATGCTGTTCCAGTACTGGCTGGACGCAAGCGGCATGCCGGAGATGGTGAAGTACTTGTTGAGCTCGTCGAACGTTGCCGAGCAGCCGCCGCGGCGCGCGCAGACGACGCTCGCGCCGACCTTCATCGTCTTGTCGAACGGAGTGCTGTAGAAGAGCCGGTCGAGACAGGCGATGAGCGTCGCGTTCGCGGACGCGTAGTAGACAGGGCTTGCGACCACCAGGCCGTCCGCCGCTTCAAACTTCGGCGCAAGCTCGTTGACCGCATCGTTATAGACGCATTTGCCCAGCTTGTAGCATCCGCCGCAGTCCGAGCAGCCGCGCACAGCCTGGTTGCCGATGAGCACCGTTTCGCTCTCGACGCCGTTTTCCGCAAAAATCTTTTCCATCTCGCGCAGCGCGACCGCCGTGTTGCCGTTTGCGTGCGGGCTGCCGTTGATCATCAATACCTTTAATGCTTTCATGCCGCTGCCTCCTTGTGTATTGCTTACGCTTTTATCCTGCGTTGCCTTTTGTCAGTATAGCACGGTTTGTGCCGTTTGA
Organism: uncultured Oscillospiraceae bacterium; assembly: GCA_934636865.1. Lineage (GTDB taxonomy): Bacteria > Bacillota > Clostridia > Oscillospirales > Oscillospiraceae > Hominicoprocola. The sequence goes on along the minus strand of CAKUBI010000037.1, from coordinate 8,568 downwards.
AAAGCGGCGGCGGAAGCTCCCTTCCGCCGCCGCTTTCATCTTGTCCGATCGGATGCGCTTACGCGCAGATCCGGATGAGGAGGAGCCTTCCCTCGCGGACGGACACCTTCGCCGTCCTGCCGGGCAGCACCTCATTGCTCACGCCGTACTGATACTCGCAGGTGATCTCCCCGCCGTTGAGCGGGTACTTCGCATCGCGGATGGTGATGCCCTTCGCGCAGCCCGTGATGTTGAGCAGCGAGAAGAAGGGATAGCGGTCCGCGATCGTGACCTCCCGGTCGGAGACGATCTCCATCTCCGAATAATCGTCCACGATCTCCGCGCGCTTCCCCAGCGAGTCGAGGTAGAGCAGGATCGAGACGTTGCCGAGCGTATGGTCGAGCCGCGCGCCGACCACGCCGATGAGCAGAAAATCGTCGTACCCGCGCCGGACCATCTCCTTCACCGCGTAAACGGTGTCGGTGTCGTCCTTTTCGCACGGCAGCACGATCGTCTCCACGTCGAGATGCGGGTTGCTGTGCGAATCGAAATCGCCGACGATCAGGCTCGGCTTAACGCCCAGCGCCTCCATATGCTTGAGCCCGCAGTCGCAGAAAACGACCGCGTCGTCCGCTTTGAGATAGCCGCGCACGCGGTCATAATCGCCGATGTCCGCGCCGCCGACGATCACGCAGCGCTTTCCCGCCGTTTCTGCCGCCGCGCACCGGCTTGCAGCCGTATTCATTCCGCCTTCTCCTTTGCAAACTCGCCGCCAAGGTCGAAGTTGTGCTGCATCGGGCCCGCGCCCTTTCCGAGGTCCAGCATCGCCGACAGCGCGCCGGAGATGTACGCCTTTGAGCGCGCGACGGACTTCTCCAGCGAAAAGCCCTTGGCAAGGTTCGCGGCGATGGCGCTCGAGAGCGTGCAGCCCGTGCCGTGGGTGTTCGGGTTGTCGATGCGCTTACCCTCAAACCAGTGCAGCGCGCCGTCCGCGCAGAGCAGGTCGTTCGCGTCGTTCACGCTGTGTCCGCCCTTTAAGAGCACCGCGCAGCCGTAGGACGCGTTGATGCGCTTTGCCGCGCGCTCCATGTCCTCTTTGCTTTCGATCTTCTCCCCCGAGAGGATCTCGCCCTCGGGGATGTTCGGCGTAACGACCGACGCAAGCGGCAGCAGCTCGTCGATGAGCGTCTGCACCGCGTCGGTTTTCATCAGGCTCGAGCCGCTGGTGGCGACCATCACGGGATCGACCACGATATTCTTTGCGCCGTAATGGCGCAGCCGCTCCGCGATCACGCGGATCAGCTCCGAGGACGAGACCATGCCGATCTTGACCGCGTCGGGGAAAATATCCTCAAACACCGCGTCGAGCTGGGCTTTTAGAAAGTCGGGCGTCGCCTCCTGGATCGCCGTTACGCCGGTCGTATTCTGGGCAGTGAGCGCCGTGACGGCGGTCATGGCGTAAACACCGTTCATCGTCATGGTCTTGATGTCTGCCTGAATACCGGCGCCTCCGCAGGAATCGCTTCCCGCGATCGATAATGCTGTTTTCATCGTTTCTCCTTTCGATATCCGCATTTTCTTTTATAGAGCGGCAGAGAGTGGTGCCCCCGGTCTGCCGCTGGGCCGCCGCGGTGCTTATTGCGCCGCGCAGAGCGCCCAAAAGGGTTCCAGATGTTCAAAATCCGCAAGGCAGCAGTCTGCCAGACGGCGAATGTCCGCCTGACGCGCCTCGCTCGCGTCGAACACCGCCGCGACGGTGAAGCCGTCGCCCTTCGCGGTCTCGACCGCGTGGGCCGCGTCCTCAAAAACGACGGTATTGCCGCGCGACGCGCCGAAATGCTCCATCGCGCGGCGGAAGATCACCGGCTCGTCCTTGCCGTGGCCGACCTCGCTGCACGTGAAGACCGCGTCGATCAGCCCCGCCATGCCGCAGCGGCGCAGCGCCGCCTCGATGAGGTAGCGGTCCGTCGCCGTTGCGATGCAGACAGAAACGCCCCGCGCACGCAGCGCTTGCAGGAACGGGATCGCGCCGGGCTTCGGCTGCACCTCATCGAGGTAGAAATGCTCGATGATGCCGTCGATCCCCTTCATGATCTCCTCCGGCGTTTCAGGCAGATCATACTCTCTTTTAAGATGCTCCGCCGACTGGCGCAGGCTCAGCGTCCGCACCTCCTCGCGCACCGTTGGACTCGGTTCTTTTCCGCGCGAGCGCACATAGCTCTCCGCCACCGTGTCCCAGAGGTACATGGAGTTGAACAGCGTGCCGTCAAAATCAAAGATCGCGCAGGAAAGCTTCATGCGTTCACCATCTGCTCCGACAGCGCGCGCAGTCTGCGGCATTCGCTCTCGATGTCCTCCGCCGAGAAGATGGCGCTGACCAGCGCCACGCCGTCCACGCCCGTGCCGGAAAGCTCGAGAATATTGCTCTCGTTCAGCCCGCCGATCGCCACAACCGGGATATCGACCGCATCGCAGATGGCCTTGAGCGTTTCCTTCGGCAGCACGTCCACGTCCGTTTTGGTGGAGGTCGAGAACATTGCGCCCACACCGAGACAGTCCGCCCCGTCGCGCACGGCCTGCCTTGCTTCCTCGACCGAGTGGACCGACACGCCGATCATCATCTTGTCGCCGACCTTCTCGCGCACCTTCGCCGCGGCCATATCCTCCTGCCCGACATGCACGCCCTCGGCGCCGCAGGCAATGGCAACGTCCACGTTGTCGTTGATGAAAAGGGGCACGCCGTAGCGCTTGCACAGCGCCGCGATCTGCTTCGCTTCTTCCAGGAAGTCCTCATCGCCAAGCTTTTTCTCGCGCACCTGCACGCAGGTCGCACCGCCCTTGAGCGCGCACTCGACCTGCTCGTAAAGGCTCTGCCGGCCGACCCACGCGCGGTCCGTCACGGCGTAGAGCAGCATTGCTTTTTTATCGCACTTCATACTTCGCACCTTCCTCCAGCTGCTCGGGCGTCATGTTGTAAATGGCGTCGATGATGTAATTTCTGTAGGTGGAGTTGCCGTCCTGCGCGGAAAGGCGCGCGTGCGCGATCTCGCCGGCAAGGCCCATGGCGGAGACCGCCGCCGCGGCAGCCTCCAGCGGCTGCTCAGGGTTCGCCGTCACATACGCCGCCGTCATGGCCGAGAGCTGGCAGCCCGTGCCCGTGATGGAGGACATCATGGGGTGGCCGTTGCGGATGCAGTAGGCCTTCCTGCCGTCGGCCACGATGTCGATCGCACCGGTGATGGCGACGACCGCCCCCGTCCTTTCAGCAAACGCCTTGGCAAAGGCAACGGCGCTGTCAAGGTTCTCCTCGCTCACCCTGTCGGCAACGTCGGCGTCCACGCCCTTGGTCGTGCCGCTGCCGGAGGCAAGGGTCTTGATCTCGGAGATGTTGCCGCGGATGACGGTGAACTTCACCTCTTCAAGGAGCTTCTGCGCCGTCTCGGTCCGGAGCTTCGACGCGCCCGCGCCCACGGGGTCGAGCACGACGGGGTGAGAAAGCGCGTTCGCGCGCTTGCCCGCAAGGAACATCGACTCGATCGTGCGCTTGTTGAGCGTGCCGATGTTGATGTTCAGGCCGCCGCAGATCGTGGTGATCTCCTCGACCTCGCTCTGGTCGTCGGCCATGATGGGCGACGCGCCGCAGGCCAGCACGATGTTCGCGCAGTCGTTCACCGTGACATAATTTGTGATATTGTGGATGAGGGGGCATTTGCTGCGGACGTTTTCAAGCATATTCTGAAACATATCGTTTCTCCTTTCCAAATGAAAACAGGAGACGCCCTGTTCGGGTGCCTCCTGTAAAAAGTTCTTATCGCGCAACTTCCTACGGCGGCATTACCCGCATCAGGTAAAAGGGTCGAAGTTGGAGCGCTTCCTCTCAGCCCGCCTGCACGAGCTCCCCTGTTTTGTTTTTAACAAATCGTATTATACGCCTTTTCCGAGAGACTGCAAGGGGCAATCTGCCCAAAGTCACGCTTTTTCTCCGTCCCGCGCAAGAAGGCAGACGGCTTCGATATGTGCATCATTGTCCAAACTCAAGCTCATATCTTCCGCAATAATCGGCAGCTTAAACTTGATGGACTTGAGCCACTGGCCATTAGGCTGCCGTTCCTCATAGATCTGGATTTCGGAAAGCAACGATTCCATGAGCTGCCGCTTTTCCTGATCGTCCATGACGGAATAGAGCTTATCAAAGAAAATCAGCACCTTGTAGATGTTGTCGCCCGTCAGCTTTTCCGCCTCAATCGCCATCTTCTTGGCTCTGGCAGCAACGAGCTGGTTTTCCGCATCTTCGATCTTATCATACATCTTGTAAAGCCGGTCATCAAGGTCTGCTTTGCGTTTGATGTAGTGCTTATCATCCGGGTCGAGGGAATCAATCTCATCCATCAGCCGTGCCTTTACGGAATAGCTCTGGCGAAGCTGCTTTTCATGCGCCGCGATCTCCTGCTCGATAGCGGAGGTATCCACCTTCATACTGATCTTTTCCTGCATCATGGCGGCAAATTTCGGATTGCTTACCAGCTTTACGATAACCTCAGCAACGGCGCTGTCCAGCAGTTCTTCATTGATCTGTTTCTTGAAATCGCATTTATGTCCGTGCGTCATTGTACGATGCTTACAGCCATAGTAATAAAAATCCTTGTATTTTGAGCCGTCCGCCTTGTGTTTGATGCTTTTGTTTCCGTACATTCCCACACCGCAGACCGGACATTTTACAATACCGGACAGCAGATGAATTTTGGTGTCCTTGCCCCTGTTGACGTGTTCGTATTTCTCCGCTTGTGCCAGCAGCTTGACCTGCGCCTCGTGCCATAGTTCTTCGGAAACGATTCCCTCATGCAGGCCATCCACCAGCAGATAATCATCCTGTTCCACCAGCCGGTAATCATTTCGGGTGCCATGCACCTTCTCCGTCCGGCGTCTGCCATAGGCGATTTTCCCGCAGTAAACCGGATTTTTCAGAATCCTGCGGATCAACGCAGAATCAAACAGGGGATTTTTCCCGTTTTGTCTTTGGATTTTGTGAATCCCATGGGTCGCAAGATATTTTGCAAGGCCGTTTGCACCGGTATCCGTATGCACATACTGGTCAAAAATCACGCGGATTGCCGCCGCTTCTTCCTCATTGATGAAAAGCCGTCCCTTTTCCAGCTTATAGCCATAAGGCGCAAAACCGCCGTTCCATTTCCCTTCACGGGCTTTTTGGATTCTGCTCTCCATCGTCTGCACACGGATATTCTCACGCTCAATCTCTGCAACCGCTGACAAAACAGAAATCATCAGCTTTCCTGCGTCCTTGGAGGAATCGATCCCATCCTCCACGCAAATCAGATTGACACCGAAATCCTGCATGACCTGTAAAGTGGAAAGAACGTCTGCCGCATTTCTGCCGAAGCGCGAAAGCTTGAACACCAGCACATAGGATACGCCGTCCTTGCCGGACTTGATGTCCTCCATCATCTGATTGAACTGGATTCTGCCCTCTATGGACTTGCCGGATTTTCCGGCGTCCTCATATTCGCCCACAATCTCATAGTCATTGAACTCGGCATAGGCTTTCATTCTGGATTTCTGTGCATCCAGAGAATATCCGTCAATCTGTATAGCAGTGGACACGCGCGTATAGATATAGACTTTTATCTTTCCTTTTTTCATCATATCTTCTCCGCCATAGTCTACTTTTTATCTGTTTTCTGCTCCAACAACTTGATGGAATCCAGATAATCGCGCTCAACTTCGCTGAGAGTACGGGCTTTGTATTTTCTGTACTCGCCGGTTGCTTTGTCGATAGCCTGCTTATGGCTGACGCTTCCGTTGCCAATCAGCAGTTGCTCTCCACTCATAGTCAAAATCCGATCAAGATGCTCCGACCAATCCTGCATGGTCATTGCCTGCTCTCGCTCCGCCTGTCGTTCCGCAAAATCCAGATAGCCGGACACAAGCTGCCCCATAGCACGAAGCTCTTTCTCGTTCAGATAGTTCTTGGCAACTACCGCCTCTTTCAGCGTGGGCTGACTGCCCGCAAAGGTGGTCAAGCCCATAAATTCTTTCTCCGCATCGGCGCGTGTGTAAATGACCTCCGCCGCGGTTTGTCCATGAATGGCATAATGAATCTTATTTTGGACTTTCTTGAAAAACTGAATGGAGATTTCCGCCTTGGGATCATAGTCAATACTGGTCGCGTAGATTTCAAGCACCTGACGGTAAAACACCTTTTCGGAAGCGCGGATATCGCGGATACGCTCCAGCAGCTCCTTGAAGTATCCGCCGCCACCCAGATTTTTCAGGCGCTCATCATCCAGAGCAAAGCCTTTTCGCATATACTCCTTCAAAATCCCCGTTGCCCAAATACGAAACTGCACGCCGCGCTGAGATTTCACACGGTAGCCGACAGAAATGATGACATCGAGATTATAGTAATCCACCTGATAAGTCTTACCGTCAGCGGCAGTTGTTGCAAAATTTGCAACAACTGCTTCTCGCTTCAATTCGCCCTCAGCGAAAATGTTCTTGATATGTCTGGAAATGGTAGATTTGTCTCTCTGAAACAACTCTGACATCTGGTCAATGGACAGCCAAACGGTATCTCCATCGAAGGTCGTTTCGATCTTTGTCAAGCCATCCTCTGTGGTATAAATCATCATTTCAGAATTGTTCTGCTCATTCTCCCAGCGTTCCATTGTCACTTCACCTCGTTTTCTGCCATTGCAGGAGCAAAAGCTCCTGCAATGGCGGTTTGGACACTTATTTCATGATAATTATATCATGCCGCTTTCGCTGATTCAATATCGCTTTCGTGAATATTCTTATCAGCATCATCTTTTTCAGACACGGCTTCCTCTATGACGAGATCGGGCAGCGCGTCGAGATTCATAACCACGGCATACTTTTCAATCAAATTTGCCAGCAAAGCGGCGAAGCCGCTCCATTCATCTACCATAGGCAGTCTCCCTCTCTTTCTCCGTTCTGTGTGTATATGCCGCCAGCACTTCCTTCGGAATACGATCCAGCACGGCGACGGCATCCTCATAATCCCGATGCAGCTTGGCGTCAGCCAGCTTTTTCAAGGTGCTTTCCTGCGTGGCTTTGTCCAGCGACTGCTCCAACTGCTCCGTTTTCTTTTTCAGCTTTTTATTTTCGGCAGTCGTGACCGTGAACGCCGTATTGTACTTTTTCAGTGTCGTGTGCATCTGCTCCACAGCAGGAATATACTTGTCCAAAAAAGCGCCGATTTCCACTGCTTTTCCCTTGGCATTGAACGCATTGACGCCTGAAAGCAATTCTTCTAACTTAGCCTTCTGCTTAGTCAGGCGAGTCATCTCCTTGAACACCCGCGGCGGGATGTGGTCGCGCCCGGTTTCGCTGGCGCTCTCGCCGCGCTCTATGTCGGGGTATTTCTTGACCATATACTCCCAGAAACGATCCTGCCACTGCGTCAGCTTCTTCTTGTTGCCGACGATTTCCTTGGCGCTGAGCCGCCCGTCCGCCGTCAGTGGGACAAAGCAAAGGTGCATATGAGGCGTTTTCTCGTCCATATGCACCACGGCGGATATAATTGTGTCCTTGGCCTGATACTTCTCGATGAAGTCCAGCGCCTCCTGAAAATAGGCTTTGATTTCAGCTTTCTTCTTACCCTTGAAGAACTCCGGGCTGGCCGTCACCAGCGCCTCCACCACCCGCACGCTGTCCGACCGCGTGCGGCAGCCCGCCTCTGCGATCTGCTTTTCCGCCTCGGCGCGGTATTTGCGCTGCGGCGTCACCAGATGAAAGTTCAGATGACTGCGGGACATATCCACGTCTGGATTGCTGGCGTACTTCTCCTTGGTACGCTCGTTGTGGGACTCGATGTGGCCGATTTCCGGCCCCTTGTATTTAGCAAAGCGGAGAATGGCATACTGTGCTTTCATCGGCGTTCCCCTCGCTTCACCCACACGATGTCGCAGTCCAGCACGTCGGCCAGCTCCACGACCTCCTTATAGCGGATGCTCTCCCGCTGCAATTTTGCAGACAGGTTGGAAACGCTGTCGCTCCAATCGTATTCGTCAGCCAGCCGGTCAACGACCTCCTGCATGGTAAAACCGGCGCGGACGATCTGCGCCTTGATCTCATTGCGTACACTCATATTCAATTCCCTCCAAATTTCAGATAATGAAAAAGCGAAGCCGGTACGCCATTCGGCGCATCCTCTTCGCTGCATCGTGAAAAAAGCCTTACTCTCAAATCCGCTCAAAATCGCCGTTATGATGTCCTGTCCACAGGTGACACCTATCGACTTTTCTGTTCCGTGTGACTTTACTCTAAACCGTATGATTTCCCATGTTTCCGCGCACCCATGTTGCTGTTCCGAGAAGCGCGATTCCGTGAAACCATTTCTGCCATCAGTCAAATAATTTGCGGATTTCACTTGGCTTGATTTATGCCCGAAATATAGGCTCTGCTGGTCAGCGCTTTTCCTATATGGCGGTGTTTGGGGAGAAACGCTGCGTACATACGTACACAACGCAGTAGTAGAAAAATTCATCGCCAGTCCTCCGGTACGTACGTACGCTCTGAGGCATCAGAAAACCCGTTTATATTGGGTTTTGC
>CAKUBI010000036.1 GCA_934636865.1 uncultured Oscillospiraceae bacterium | reverse complement strand
TTCCGCCCCGGCAAGGCCCCCCGCAAGATGATCGAAAAGCTCTACGGCGCGGGCGTTTTCTACAGCGATGCCGTTGATATCGCTCTGCCCGAGGCATATACGCAGGCTGTCGGCTCCAGCGGTTTGAACGTTGTGGGCTATCCCGAGATCGAGATCGTCGATGACAAGATCGACGAGAACGGCTTCACCTTCAAGGCGACCGTCGCCGTGTATCCCGAGGTCAAGCTCGGCGAGTACAAGGGCCTGACCGCCGAGAAGGAAGAGGTCAAGGTCAGCGCCGACGACGTCAAGGAGCGCCTGAACGAGATGGCCGAGCGCAACGCCCGCCTCGTCTCCGTGGACCGCAAGGCCAAGAAGGGCGACATCGCCGTCATCGACTTCGAGGGCTTTGACAACGGCACCGCCTTCGAGGGCGGCAAGGGCGAGAACTACGAGCTCGAGCTCGGCTCCGGCAGCTTCGTTCCCGGCTTTGAGGATCAGGTCATCGGCATGAAGGCCGGCGACGAGAAGGATCTCGACATCACCTTCCCCGAGGATTACCACGCGGACCTCGCCGGCAAGAAGGTCGTGTTCCACGTCAAGGCCAAGGAGATCAAGTGCAAGGAGCTGCCCAAGCTCGACGACGATTTCGCCAAGGACGTTTCCGAGTATGACACGCTCAAGGAGCTCAAGGACAGCATCAAGCGCGAGATCACCGAGCAGCGCGAGCAGGCCGCGAAGTACGCGGTCGAGAGCAGCCTGATGGAGAAGGTCGCCGAGAACATCGAGTGCGACATCCCCGACGCGATGATCGACGAGCAGTGCCAGCGCTTCCTCGAGGAGTTCAAGCAGCGCCTGCAGGCTCAGGGCATCCCCTATGACCAGTACTGCAAGATGACCGGCATGGACGAGAAGAAGTTCATGGAGGACGGCAAGGAGCCCGCTCTGCGCCAGGTCCGCATGGATCTCGCCGTCAACGCCATCATCAAGGAGGAGAACCTTGAGGCCAGCGACGAGGAGGTCGAGAAGCAGTATACCGACCTCGCCGAGAAGTACAGCATGGACGTGAACGAGCTCAAGAAGTATCTTGACGAGACCAGCGTCCGTGCCCAGATCATCCGCGACAAGGCCGTCAACCTCGTGGTGGACAGCGCCAAGGTCGAAAAGAAGAAGGCTCCCAAGAAGACCGAGGCCAAGGCTGAGACCGAGGAGAAGGCCGAAAAGCAGGAAGAAGAAAAGGCTGAATAAACGGCAAACCGGCCATAATAGAAAGAACGAGTCGATCAACCACAAATGCCAGCCATTTGTGGTTGATCGCGTACATACCGGAAATTTGAACATGGTATGAACAAGGAGGTACCAAGATGAGTTTAGTCCCTTACGTCATTGAACAGACCAACCGCGGCGAGCGCTCCTACGACATTTTCTCCCGCCTGCTGGAGGACCGTATCGTTTTCCTCGGCGAGGAGGTCAACGACGCGACCGCGAGCCTGATCGTCTCGCAGCTTTTGTTCCTCGAGGCCAAGGACCCAGATAAGGACATCCAGCTCTATATCAACTCCCCCGGCGGCAGCGTGACGGCCGGCATGGCGATCTACGACACCATGCAGTATATCAAGTGCGACGTGTCCACCATCTGCGTTGGCCTTGCCGCCAGCATGGGCGCGTTCCTGCTCTCCTCCGGCGCCAAGGGCAAGCGCATCGCGCTGCCGAACGCGGAGATCATGATCCATCAGCCCTCCGCCGGTACGCAGGGCAAGGTCACCGATATGGAGAGCGACGTGGAGCACTTCCTGCGCATCAAGCAGCGCCTGAACAAGATCCTCGCCGAGAACACCGGCAAGACGCCCGAGCAGGTCAAGCTCGACTCCGAGCGCGACCACTGGATGACGGCCGACGAGGCGCAGGCCTACGGCCTTGTGGATCAGGTCATTTATAAAAGATAAGGATTTTAGCATATGAGTGAAGATAGGAAAAAGGAACTTCGCTGCTCGTTCTGCGGCAAGAGCGAGCACGAGGTGCACCGCATGATCCAGGGCGCGGGCGTGCGCATCTGCGACGAGTGCGTGCGGCTGTGCATGGAGGTGCTCGAGGATGGCTACGAGTCCCATGAGGGGCTGGAAGCGCCCGAGTCCATCCCCACGCCGCGCGAGATCCACGACGTGCTGGACCAGTATATCATCGGGCAGGAGGCCGCGAAGATCGCGCTGTCCGTGTCCGTTTACAACCACTATAAGCGTATTTTCTTCGGCGGCGACGACGATGTGGAGCTGCAGAAGAGCAACATCCTGCTCCTCGGCCCCACCGGCAGCGGCAAAACGCTCTTCGCGCAGACGCTTGCCCGCATCCTGAAGGTGCCCTTCGCCATCGCGGACGCGACCACCCTCACCGAGGCGGGCTACGTCGGCGACGATGTGGAAAACATCCTCCTGCGCCTTCTGCAGGCGGCGGATTACGACGTGGAGCTCGCCGAGCGCGGCATCATCTATGTCGATGAGATCGACAAGATCGCCCGCAAGAGCGAGAATACCTCCATCACGCGCGACGTGTCCGGCGAGGGCGTGCAGCAGGCGCTTTTGAAGATCGTCGAGGGCACGGTCGCGAACGTCCCGCCCCAGGGCGGGCGCAAGCACCCGCATCAGGAGTTCATCCAGATCGACACGCACAACATCCTCTTCATCTGCGGCGGCGCGTTCGAGGGGCTCGACAAGATCATTGAGAGCCGTCTGGACCGCAAGTCGATGGGCTTCGGCGCGGAGCTCAAGAGCAAGACGGATGTGGACGAGAGCAAGATCCTGCGTCAGGTGCAGCCGCACGACATCCTGAAGTTCGGCATCATCCCCGAGCTGGTCGGAAGACTCCCGGTTATCACCGCGCTCGACGCGCTCACGCGCGACGACCTCGTGAAGATCCTGACGCAGCCGAAAAACGCGCTCGTCAAGCAGTATCAGAAGCTCTTCTCCTACGACGACGCCGAGCTCACCTTCGAGCCCAAGGCGCTCGAGGCGATCGCCGACAAGGCCATCGCGCGCAAGATCGGCGCGCGCGGCCTGCGCGCGGTCATGGAGGGCCTTTTGATGAACGTGATGTACGAGATCCCGTCCGACCGCACGATCGACCGCGTGACCATCACCGCGGGCTGTGTGGAGGGGACGGAGAAGCCGCAGATCTCGCACCGCACGAATCAGGAAGGGGCGGCGCCGGCGGCCGAACTGCCGGCGGATCCTGCCTCGTAAGGAGACACCCATGGAACCTGTAACCAAAAACCTCCCGGTCATCGCCCTGCGCGGGCTGAATGTCTTTCCACGCATGAACACCAGCTTTGACTTAGAGCGCGAGATCTCCGTGCGCGCGCTCGAGCGCGCCATGGAGAACGGGGAAGAGGTCTTTCTCGTCACGCAGCGCGAGCTGGGCGTGGAGCTGCCGGAGGAAAAGGACCTGTATGAGATCGGCACGGTCGCGCGCGTAACGCAGATCCTGCGCGTGTCCGAGCGGGTGCTGCGCGTGATGATGGAGGGCGCCTGCCGCGCCCGCCTGAAGCGTCTCTGGCAGCGCGAGCCGTTTTTGCAGGCGCAGGCGGAGCTCATCAACGAGCCGCCCGCGCTCGCGCGCTACGGCAAGCGCACCGAAGCGATGCTGCGCCAGACCTATGCCAACCTCACGGAATACACGGAGCTGACGCAGAAGCTCCCAGATGAGGTCTACGCCGCCATTCTCGGCACGAACGACCCCGGCTACCTCGCCGACTTTATCGCCCAGCAGCTCAACCTGCGCTATCAGGACAAGCAGGACATTCTCAATGAGCTGCGCCCGCTGCCGCGGCTGCAGCGTATGAACGAGATCCTGCGCCGCGAGATCGACGTGACCGCCATGGAGCAGGACATCGAGAGCAAGGTCCGCTCCCGCGTCGGCCGCATCCAGAAGGACTTTGTCCTGCGCGAGCAGATTAAGGTTTTGCAGAATGAGATCGGCGAGGGCGGGGAGGACGAGGAGCTTGACGATTACCGCAGGAAGATCGGGGAAGCAAAGCTCCCGGACGAGACGCGGCAGAAGCTCTTAAAGGACGTGGACAAGCTCGCCAAGCAGCCCTTCGGCAGCGCCGAGGCGAGCGTGCTGCGCAACTATCTCGACACCTGCATGGAGATGCCCTGGGGCGTGGAGACGAAGGAGCGCGCAAGCGTGGACGCGGCGCGCAAAATTCTTGACCACGACCACTACGGCTTGCAGAAGGTCAAAGAGCGCATCCTCGAATTCATCGCCGTGCGCCAGCTCAACCCGGACGCAAAGGGGCAGATCATCTGCCTTGCCGGTCCTCCGGGCGTCGGCAAGACGTCGATCGCCCTGTCCGTCGCGCGGGCAATGAACCGCAAGGCAGCGCGGCTGTCGCTTGGCGGCGTGCGCGACGAGGCCGATATCCGCGGCCACCGCAAGACCTACATCGGCGCGATGCCCGGCCGCATTATCGAGGCCATCACCCGCAGTGGCTCGATGAACCCGCTGCTCGTGCTCGACGAGGTGGACAAGATGGGCAGCGACGGGCGCGGCGACCCCGCGTCGGCCCTTCTTGAAGTGCTGGACAGCGAGCAGAACTACGCCTTCCGCGACCACTATCTTGAAATTCCCGTGGACCTGAGCCACGTGATGTTCATCATGACGGCCAACACGCTCGACACCATCCCGCGCCCGCTGCTCGACCGCATGGAGATCATCGAGATCTCCAGCTACACGGACGAGGAAAAGGTGCAGATCGCCCAGCAGCACCTGCTGCCCAAGGAGCGCAGGGCCAACGGACTGACCGCCTCGAACCTGCGCGTGGACGAAAACGCCCTGCGCGCAGCCATCGCGCTCTACACGCGCGAGAGCGGCGTGCGTTCGCTCGAGCGGCAGATCGCGAAGATGTGCCGCAGGGCGGCAATGCAGCTTGCGACAAAGACTGTAAAGCGAGTGAGCATTACAGAAAAAAACCTCGCGGATTACCTCGGCACACCGCGCGTCACGCAGGACAGGATCCCGGAAAAGGACCTTATCGGCGTGGTGAACGGCCTTGCATGGACCGAAGCCGGCGGCGAGATCCTGCCCGTCGAGGTCGGCGTGATGGAGGGCAGCGGCAAGCTCGAGCTGACCGGAAACCTGGGCGACGTGATGCAGGAGAGCTGCCGCGCGGCGCTCTCGTGCCTGCGCCAGCGCGCGCCGGAGCTCAGCATCGCACCGGACTTCTATAAGACGAAGGATATCCACATCCACTTCCCGGAGGGGGCCATCCCCAAGGACGGCCCCAGCGCGGGCATCGCCATCGCGACGGCGGTGCTCTCGGCGCTGACGGGCCGGGCGGTGCACCGCGATATCGCCATGACCGGCGAGATCACGCTGCGCGGCCGCGTGCTGCCAATCGGCGGACTGCGGGAAAAGACGATGGGCGCGCTGCGCGCCGGCGTACATACGGTGATCCTGCCGAAGGACAATGAAAAGGACCTCGCGGAGATCGACCAGAACGTGCGCGAAAAGCTGCGCTTTGTGCCGGTGGAGACGGTGGACGCCGTCTTTGCCGAAGCGCTCGTGCTGCCGGAAAAGAGCGCCGCGTCCGCGCCGCGGGAGGACTTTCTTCCTGTGCAGGAGGCGGCTATGCCGGGCGCGCTGCGCGTATAAGCCCTGAGAGAAAGGAAACAGCACCAATGGCGATCAATTTCAACAAGGCGGAGTTCATCCTCTCGGCGGCGTCGGAGAAGCAGTTCGTGCGCGACGGGATGCCGCAGCTCGCGTTTGCGGGCCGCTCGAACGTCGGAAAATCCTCGGTCATCAACCGCATTGTGAACCGCAAGAACTTTGCCCGCGTGGGTGCGTCCCCGGGCAAGACCTCGCAGATCAACTATTTTAAGATCGACGGCAAGCTTTATCTCGTCGATCTGCCGGGCTACGGCTATGCCAAGGTCTCCAAGGCCGAGCGCGACCGCTGGGGAAAGCTGATGGAGAACTATTTTAGGTCTCCGGGGCTGATCCACCTCGGCGTGCAGATCGTGGACGCGCGGCATAAGCCGACGGCGGACGACGTGACAATGCACGACTATTTTGTGAGCACCGGCTGTCCGGTCGTGATCGTGGCGAACAAGCTCGACAAGCTCAAGGCGCGCGAGGTCGAGCCGAATCTCGCGCTGATCCGCGAGACGCTGTCGCTGCGCGACGATGAGCTGGTGATCCCATTCTCCGCGGAAAAGGGCACGGGTAAAGAGCAGCTCCTGACCTCGATTCTCTCCCATTTGAATGGCTGAAAAGCAAATGCACTTTACAGAAAAACGCCCCGTATGGATTTTCATACGGGGCGTTTCACTATTTTTTGACGGCTGATTTCCCGGGAAATCACCGCTGCAGCGTCAACAGCGCCGTGCAGTGGGAGAAGGCTTCAAAGGTCAGCGCAGGGAAGTGGGGCTGCAGCTCGTCGTAGACGAAATAGATCTCGTCCGCGTCCCAGTCATCGCCCGCGGCGCCGCAGCAGGCTTCCAGATCGCCGCGCGTGCGGAAGGCCACGTCGCCGATCAGGATGACGCCGTCCTCCTTCAAAAGCGGCAGGAGTGCGCGGAGAAAATCGACCTTCTGCGCGTCCGTCAGGTGGTGGAGCGAGTAGGTCGCGACGATGGCGTCGTACTGTCGCGCGCAAAGCGTGAGGACGAGTCCCTTCGAAAAATCGCCCTGGCAGAGCGTGGCCTTCGGCATTTTTGCCTGCGCCAGCTCGATCATGCGCGCGGAAAAGTCCTGCCCATAGACCGTGCAGCCCTGCGCATAGAGCCGGGAGGTCAGAACGCCCGTGCCGAAGCCGACGTCCAGCACGTCGCGCCCGCTCTGCGCGAGCACGCGGTTATAGACCGCGTTCATCATCTTGCGGTATCCGGCGAAGGGGTAGCGGTCGCCCTCGTCGGACAGGCCGACGCTTTTGTCATAGCCGTCGGCCCAGAGGTCAAAGCCAGCGTGGTCCAGCATATCAGTTCTCCTTTTCGCCCAGCGGGGGAAGCCCCAGCTCGTAAAACGCCACGGCGCTCGCCGCGGCGACGTTGAGCGAGTCAACGCCGTGGTACATCGGGATTTTTACCGTGTAGTCGCAGCTTGCGATGGTCGAGGACGCAAGCCCGTCGCCCTCCGTGCCCATGACGATGGCGAGCTTCGGCTCGCGCGCAAGACGGGGATCGTCGAGCCGCACGGAGTCGTTGCGCAGCGCCATGGCGACCGTGCGGAAGCCGAGACCGTGCAGCAGCTGCGTCCAGTCGCCCTCCTCGGGCAGGTACGTCCACGGGATGAGGAACACGTTGCCCATGCTCACGCGCGAGGCACGGCGGTACAGCGGGTCGCTGCCCGCGCAGGTCAAAAGCACCGCGTCCATGCCGAGCGCGGCGGCGGAGCGGAAGATCGCGCCAATGTTCGTCGGGTTCATCACATTTTCCAGCACGACGATGCGCCGCGCATCACGGCAGACGGCCTCGAGCGATGGGAGCCTCGGCCGGCGCATGGCGCAGAGCATCCCGCGCGTTAAGTGAAAGCCTGTGAGCTGCGCAAGCACGGATTCATCAGCGGTGTAAACCGGAATATCTTGACAGCAGCGCGCGAGAATCTCGCGCCCCTTGCCCTCGATATGCTGCCGCTCCATGAGGAACGACACCGGCTCGCAGCCCGAATCGAGCGCACGCCCAATGACGAGCGGGCTCTCGGCGATGAAAAGCGCGTTGTCCGGGTCCGCGCGGTTGAGCAGCTGGTTTTCCGTCAGGCGCGCGTAGACGTCGAGCGCGGGATCGTTGAAGCTTTGTATCTCAATAATGTTGGCCATATCAGGCTCCTTTAGTGATTCAGAATGTTGAAAAGCGCCTGCACGTCCGGCAGGACAAACGTCGGCTGCGGGTCCGCCGCGGGGAGATCCGCCTCCTTCGTCTCGCCTGAGAGGACGAGCAGCGTGTCGATGCCCGCGTTCGCGCCGCTTGCGATGTCGGTGTAAATGCGGTCGCCCACGAGCAGCGTTTCCTGCGCGGAGACGCCCGCCTGCGCCATGGCAAGGTGCGGCATGGCGGGCTCGGGCTTGCCGATGACGAGCGGACGGCGGTTTGTCGCCCGCCAGAGCATTTCGCAGACGCTGCCGCAGTCGGGCGCGAAGCCGTAAGACGTGGGGCAGACCCAGTCGGGATTTGTCGCAATGTAAGTCACGCCCTGCCCGAGCAGGATACAGGCGTCCTCAAGCTTTTGGAACGTGAGCTCGGTGTCAAAGCCCATCAAAAGCGCGTCCGCTTCTTCGCGCTTTTCCGCGACGGTAAAGCCCGCCGCGCGCAGCTGCGACTTCATCGACTCCGTGCCGCAGACGTAGTAGCGCCTGCCCTCGCCGCCGTGCGCACGCAGGTGCGCGATGAGCGCATCGACGGAGGTGAGAAAATCCTCCGGCCGCGCTGAAACGCCGAGGCGCGCGAACTTCTGCACGTAGGCGTCCACGCTGCGCGAGGAGTTGTTTGTCAGGAAGCGGTACCGTCCGCCGCTTTGGCGGATGTGCGCGAGCAGGTCCGTGACGCCGGGAAAGAGCTGCTCGCCCAGATACAGCGTGCCGTCAAGGTCGAAGAGAAAGAGCTTTTTGCGCTGCAATGCGTGATGGTCTACCATGGCTTCACGCTTTCTTTTTGCCGTCCACGGCGATGAAAAACAGCGAGCTCACCGCCAGCAGGAAGGGGTAGAAGAGGTTGGGGATGATGTCGAAGGCCGAGATGGCATAGCCCAGCTCATGCGCGGCGGAAATGGCGACGAGCATCTGCGCGCCGTAGGGGATGATGCCCTGAAAAATGCAGGAGAAGGTATCGAGGATGGACGCGGCCTTGCGCGGCGTGATGCCGTATTCCTCGCTCATCTCCCTCGCGATGGGATTCGCCATGACGATGGCGACGGTGTTGTTCGCGGTGGCGATGTCCATCGCGCCGACGAGAAGTCCCATGCCGATCTGACCGCCGCGCTTGCCGCGAAACGCCTTGCGGATCCAGCCGAGCAGCGCTTCAAAGCCGCCGTACTCGCGGATGAGCGCGCAGATGGCGGAAACAAGGATCGCGACCATCGACGTTTCAAACATGCCGGAAGCGCCGCTGCCCATGCTTTCGAGCAGCGCCTTGACCGCGAGAATGCCGCTCTGCCCCGTCGCGCCGGTCGCAAGCGCGATGACCGCGCCCGACACGATGCCGATGAGCAGCACGAGAAAGACGTTGATGCCGATGATGCCGCCGATGAGCACGAGCACATAAGGGATGACCTGAATGAGGTTATAGGCGGGGATGGGCGCGGGGTGCACGTCCGCGTTCAGCGTCAGCACGAGGATGAGCGCGAGCGTTGCGAGTGCAGCAGGCAGGGCGATGTGGAAGTTCTCGCGGAACTTATCCTTCATCGCGCAGCCCTGACCGTTGCAGGCGGCGATGGTCGTATCGGAAATGAAGCTCAGGTTGTCGCCGAACATCGCTCCGCCCATGACGGACGCGACGCACAGCGGCAGGGAATAGCCGCTGGCCGCGGCGATGGGGATGGCGATGGGCACAATGAGCGTGATGGTGCCGACGCTCGTCCCCATGGCGGTGGAGACAAAGCAGCTCACGACGAACAGCACCGCCACGGCAAACTTCGACGGGATGATCGAGAGCATGAAATAGGCGACGCTCTCCGCGCTCGAGCGGCCCACGACGCCGACGAACATACCGGCGGCCAGAAAGATGAGCAGCATCGTGATGATATTCTTATCGCCGACGCCGCGGCCCATCAGCATGAGCTTTTCGTCGAACGAGAGCGCGCGGTTCTGGCAGCAGGCCACGAGCAGCGCGATGAGGAAGATCACGACGATGGGGATGGAATAAAATCCCATCGGAATTTTGAGCACATATTCAAACAGCAGTCCAAGGCCCAGATACAGGACCAGAAAGGCGAGGATCGGCAGCAGCGCCGCGGGATTGGCTTTTCTTTGCATGATGTTGTTCTCTCTTTCTTCCAAATACATAAAAAAAGGCTCCTGCGCGGAGCTTTTTGTGCGATGTGAATTATTATAAGAAGCGAAAAGGACCTTGTCAAGTGAGAGATGACGAAAAGCGCGGCGTTCCCTGTGTGGAGAACGCCGCGGCGCGAGCGGTATTTATGAGATGGACACGGCGAGCCGCCAGGCGGCGCCGGTGAGGTAATAGCCGAGGACCGCCGAGACGACGTTCGCCGTTACGGCATAGGCCGCGGCACACTTTTTGCTCTGGCCCTCGAGCATGCCGCAGCCGGCATAGAGGTAGACCTCGGCAATAAGAATGAACAGCTCGGCGGGAAGAAAAAAGACAAGGTAGCTGAACATATTCGGACCGCGCTGAATGGCGTAGGACGAGGACGCGATCGCAAGAAGTCCCTGTGTGATAAGGTTGACAAAGAGAAACGCTCTCCAGTTCTCCTTCCACGAATACTGGAACAGCAGCAGGAGCACGCCCTCGATGAGCAGCGTGGGTACGAGCGTCGCGATAAATTGCAGCAGATAAGCGGGGATCGTCGAGGGGACGGAGACTGTCGCGGCCGACGTGTCTTCCGACCAGTTGACGGTCACGCTCGATTGCAGCACGCGGCGCTCGAGCACGCCGGAGACCCAGACCTGACCGGACGCGGTGACGAGAATGATGCGGTAGGTGCTCGGCAGACCGACGTAGCCGAACCAGTGCAGCGCATTGCCGGAGGCGTCCGATCGTTCCGAATACAGATCACCGGAGAGCGGCGCGCCGGTCGTGCCCTGCGCCACGCAGGCGTGCCATCCGGCGGGAACATTGCCGCGCAGAAGCGCTAAGAGGTCGGGGTCGAGCGTATCCTCTTTGCCGCGGTAGTTCCAGTCGATTCCGTCGGTGCGGCCCTCGGCTTCTGCGTCCCAGTCGCCCTTGGCGAGCAGGTCGAGATAGTAGGGCTCCTGCGGCGCGTTTTTGACGCGCACGATGAGCTGGGGCTTCGGGCCGAAGTCGGCGAGGGCAAAGGTCGTGAGCGCAAGGGACGCGAGCAGCGCGCAGATGAGCGCGCGAAGGGGTGTTCGTTTCATCCAATATTCCTCCTTTGGTTGGATTTTTCTTCCATCTTCCAATGCTTTAGACGTAAATCGGCGGAAAAAGGTTCCGCATGCGGCGGCAGGAAAGAAAGGAGTTGTACTTTTTTGCCGGTCTGCTACAATAGAGGGGATCAAAAACGCGGAGGAAAGAGCATGAAATGGTATCTGATCGGCGAGACGCTCTCGCCGCTGGAACGCGCGCCGGGAGAGGATGAAGCGGCGGTCGTGCTGCTTGATTCGGATGAGCTGGCGCATACGTCAGAGCTTTCGGGTCTTGCGTGCGTGCTGCATCACACGCCGCTTGCGCGGGACGCGCGCGTCTGCAAGGCGGAGGTGCGCTCCGACTGCCTGAGCGGCACATTGGCGCTGCCGCGCGGCGGCAGGGACGGCGCACGCCTTGGCTGCGGATATCTTGTGACGAAGTCGCGCGTGGTGCTGGTGGACGACAGCGAAACGATGGTGACGCAGCTCAGACGCATCGTGAAGGAAAAACGCCTGACAAGGAAAAGCGTGGGCCGCTTCCTCTATGACCTCTTCGAGCTGCTCATCGCAAGGGATCTGCACCACCTTGAGGAGATCGAGGATCGCGCGGGGAAGCTCGAGGACCGCGTGCTCGCCGGCGAGCTGGACGATTTCAGCGCGCCGATGAGCACCCTTCGCAAGGAGACGATGGCGTGGTACCGCTACTACTCTCAGCTTGACGATGTGGCCTGCGAGCTGCGGGAAAACGAGAACGGCTTTTTCTCGGCTGAGGAGTGCGGCATGTTCCGCTTGTTTGAAGAGCGCGTGATCCGCCTGCGCGAGGAATCGCAGCTGCTGCGCGAATACTGCACGCAGCTCCAGTCGCTCTTCCAGTCGGAGATCGACATCCGGCAGAACCGCATCATGCAGATCCTGACGATCGTGACGACGATCTTCCTGCCGCTGTCGCTGCTCGCGGGGTGGTACGGCATGAACTTTTCCGGCATGCCGGAGCTGCACTGGAAGTACGGCTATCCGGCGATCATCGCGCTCAGCATTGCCGTGGTGGCGCTGAGCCTTTGGATCTGCAAAAAGAAGAAGTTCTGGTGAACAAAAAAGGGAACGGCGCAGGCCGTTCCCTTTTTTGTTTAAATAGGAGTTACTTCTTTTCGAAATAGTAGTCGCGGAAGTTGTGGTACTGCGCGGCGTAATAGCGCAGCAGGCGGTAAAGGCGCGGGAGCGGCAGATCGCCCTTGCAGAAGAGCACGTGCGTGCCCTTGAAGGCCTTGAGCTCCTCGGAAAGCTCGGGATCCTTGACATAGCGGCGCAGGATGCCGCTCGGCACGTTCTGCCAGAGGGCGACGGTGTGGTTGTAGACGCAGTCCGCGCGCTTGCCGTAGACGATATCGTCCGTCAGCAGCTTCATCATGTTGAGTCCCGCGGCGCGGCAGAAGTAGCTGCTGCGGCCAAGGCGCGGGTTGATCTCAAAGAGTACATAGCGTCCCGTGCGGCGGTCGTACTTCATGTCGATGTTCGAAAAGCCGACATAGCCGAGCTTTTCGAGAAATTCCTGCATCCGGTCATAGAGCGCCTGATCGCCGCGCGAGAGAATGGCGGCGTAGTTGCCGACGGACTTCGGGTCGTAGTATTCAAGCACCGGCTGTCCAAGGCACATCGCGCGCACGCGGCCGTCCAAGTCCGAATAGCTGTTGAGCACGCGCATCGCGTCGTCCCCGCCGGGGATGAACTCCTGCAAAATGAGCTTGCCGCGGTAATCGGATGCGTTCATGTTCCGGATCATCTCGAGGTACTGCTCTTTCGTGTCGAAGAAGAACACCTTTTTCTGCCCCTCAAAGTGGCAGCGGAGATAGTCGAGCGCATTGGAATTTTCGGGCTTGACGACGATGGGAAAGTCGAACGGCAGGTGCTCGACGATGCTCTCGCGCTCGTCGGGAGAGGCGACGGCAGTCTTGGGATAGTCCATGCCATAGCGCTCGCAGAGGGCGTAGAACCTGTCCTTTGTGTCGAAGGTCTCGAGCAGCTCCTCAGAGATGAAGCGGTTGGCAATCAGCCCCTCGAAGTGGCCGTAGTGGCGGCAGAGAAGGCCCGTGTAGTAATCCGAGCAGGGGATGACGAGCAGCTTTTCATAGTCCTGCGCGCACTGCTTCAAAACCTCGAGCAGCGCGTCGGGGAAAACCTCCTCGCGCTCAAAATCCGGGATGATGCGGCAGAGAAACAGGTGCGAGTGCCGCGTGGGGACGAGCTGCTGCGTGCACAGGAGAAGCGGCGTGACATTGTACGCCTCGCAAAACAGGCGCGCCGTGCCGTAGGCATTCTCGTCGCTGCCGAGGATGATGGGAAGAAAGTCCTTTTTCTTCTTTTTGCCGCCCGCGGCGGGGGCGGGGGTGTGCGCGGCGTCGTATTCATAAAGGTACTGGAGCGTGAGCGCCACGTCGCTCGGGTGGGGGACAAAGGCGCTGCCGCGCTTCATCGTTGTCTCCTCGCCCTTGCCGGTGAGCAGGATGACGCGCGGCTCCCTGCCCTCCAGAATGGCGCGGCGGATGCACTCGGCGCGGTCCTCGAGCACGATGTGCGGGCAGGCAACGTGCGGCTCGATATCGGCGGCAATCTGCGCAAAGGGTTCCTCGCCGGAGTCCTCCTCGGTGATAAAAACGAAGTCGCAGTTCTGGCCGCTCAGCTCGCCGAGGTCCTTTCTGCGCTGCAGCGCGTGGGAGCCGGGGCAGCCGAAGATGGAGATCATCTGCCGGCCGGGGTATTCGATCTTCGTTGAGCGGTAGAGCGCGTCGAAGCTCATGCGGTTGTGCGCGTAGTCCACGATGACCGTAACCTTTTTGTCGCGGCTCTCGTAGATCTGCATGCGCCCCGCGGCGCGCGCCTTGCGAAGGCCCGAGCGCACGTATTCCTCCGGCACATCGAGCGCCATGCAGATGGCCATGGCCGCAAGGGCGTTGGAGATATTGAAAAGGCCGGGCATGGTGATGGAGAATTCGCCGTTATACCTGGGGGAGACGATCGTGAAATACAGCCCGTCCTCCCGCTTTTCCACATGCCGGCAGGAGACCGTGTCGCTCTCATGCGAGCCGAAGGTGATGAGCTCGCAGCGGTCCTTGGCATATTCGATGACGCGCTCGGCGTGCTTTGCATCGGTATTCACGCAGCCGACGCGGCAGGAGTCGAAGATCTTGAGCTTGGAGGCAAAGTAATCCTCAAAGTCCGGGTGCTCGATGGGGCTGATGTGGTCGGCGCCGATGTTCAGAAACGCGCCCACGTCAAAGCGGATGCCGCGCACGCGGCCGTATTTGAGCGCCTGGGACGAGGCCTCCATCACAAGATGGGAAATGCCGCACTCGTAAGCGTTTTCAAAGTGCTGGTAGAGCTCGAGCACCTCGGGCGTCGTGATGTGGGATTCCTCGATAGACTTGCCGTCATAATTGTCGATGGAGGAGAGGATGGCGCACTCAGGACGGTCCTGCGCACGCAGCCAGTCATTTAAAATGTAGCGCACGTAGTAGGCGGTGGTGCTCTTGCCCTTCGTGCCGGTGATGCCGACGCTCGTGAGCTTGTCCGTCACGTGGTCATAAAAAAGCTGGCCGAGCACGACGAGAGAATAGCGGATGTCGCTGACGAGGATGCAGGGCGCGTCCGCGCTGTGCTGCTGCTCGGCGACGTAGACGACCGCGCCGCAGGAGAGCGCGTCGCGCAGGTATTCTTCCTTAAAATGCGCGCCCTTGCAGATGAAAAGCGCGTTTTCGCGCAGCGTGCGCGTATCGTAGGTCAGGCATTCGATCCCGCGCTGCAGGAGCTCTTCGGGAACGGTGCTGCCGGTCAGAATGCCGGCATCGCGCAGCGCGTCGATGTATTCTTTTAAAATGTGAACGGTATTCATAAGCGGCTCCTTTGGGTCTTGCTTTTTCGGCAGGACGGGATAAAATATAGGCGATATCGCGCTGAATGACCTTCTGCGCGGTATTGGCAAGCAAATTGATCCGAAAGGGGATTCAGATTCAACATGACTTATCAGGAAGTACTGGAGAACGCAAGGACCTGCGTGGGCCCTTACTGCAAGGCGTGCAATGACTGCAACGGCAAGGTCTGCCGCAACACGATGCCGGGCCCCGGCGCCAAGGG
>CAKUBI010000035.1 GCA_934636865.1 uncultured Oscillospiraceae bacterium | reverse complement strand
TACAAGGTGCACGCTCCGTTTCGCGGAACAGGTGTTATCTTAGCACTTCACCCCCGCTTTGTCAACACCTTTTTTCATCTTTTTTCGACATTTTTTCATACATCGCAAAAAAGTCAGTGTTTTCAATGGTTTGCGGGCAGCCGCTTTTTTGTGGCTGCCCGCATTTTTCATTCCATTACTGTGCGCTGCGCCCCACGAGCGCATCATAGCGCATCAGCAGCAGCGCGACCTGCGCGCGGCTGACCGCCTGCGTCGGATACCAGACGCACTCCTTCTCCGTGATGAGCCCGCTGTTCCACGCCCAGGTCACCGCATCCCTGCCGCTCTCCGACACCTTCGGCGCGTAGGGATAGTCCTCCAGCGTGCCGGTAACGTCCGGCTCACCCGCCAGACGGTAGAGCACGATGAGCGCCTGCTCGCAGGACAGGAAGCCGTCCGGATCG
Organism: uncultured Oscillospiraceae bacterium; assembly: GCA_934636865.1. Classification (GTDB taxonomy): domain Bacteria; phylum Bacillota; class Clostridia; order Oscillospirales; family Oscillospiraceae; genus Hominicoprocola. The sequence goes on along the minus strand of CAKUBI010000035.1, from coordinate 14,794 downwards.
AACGCACCGCCGTTGCCGCCCATCAGGCCCTCGCCGACCATCCACTTGACATAGTCATAATACCACTCTTCGCCCGTCAGGTCGCTGAACTCAGCCTCCGCCGCCGTCGGCTCGCCGCCGGCAAAGCGGTACATTACCACCGCGAACTGTGAGCGCTCCACGCCGTACTCCGGGCGGAAGAGATTCTGCTGCTCGTCACCGCTCATCACCCCCGTGGACACCACGTAATTGACCGCGTCGGCATACCACGCGTCGGACGCAACATCGGTAAAGGTGTAGGTCTTGGCCGTACCGTCCTCCGCCGTCACGGTGATCTGCACGCCGCCGCCCTCATTGGCTGTCATTGCGCCAAGCTGCGTCTGCGGCGCATCTGCTGTATTCACTGCGGGATCAGTCCCCGTCTGGTCCGTCTGCACGGACGGGTCCGCCGGGGTATCATTCTCATTATCTTTTCCGCCCTTGAAGTGCAGGACCAGCATGACCGCCAGCACCAGCGCCAGAAGGATCAGGATCAGCCACTTTCTTCGCATTGTCGTCACTCCTTGTTTCGTGCTGCATACCATAGTATGTTAGCATACCGGCCCTGCGCTTGCAAGAATTTTTGTGATTGTTCACAGAATGTGCACGAACGCCTTCACGCTCTCACGCCCGCCGGACCGCCGCATAGAATGGAGCGCAGGGATTTTCCTGCAAGGACGTGAAGGAGGGTGATCGTCATCAACCGTTTTCAAAATAATTGCAGCTGCGACCGCTGCCCGCCGCCCTGTCCTGCCCCGCCGCCGTTTCCGCCGTATCCCGCGCCCGGCGTGATCGGGCCGACCGGCCCGCAGGGCGTGCAGGGCATTCAGGGCGTGCCGGGGCCGATGGGTCCCACCGGCCCGCAGGGCGTGCAGGGGCTGCAGGGCGTCCCCGGCGCGGCCGGCAGCATCGGCCCCACGGGTCCCGTTGGCCCGCAGGGCGCGCAGGGACTCCAAGGCCCCGCCGGGGCTGTCGGTCCTGCGGGTCCGCAGGGTGCGGCAGGTCCCGCCGGTGCAGCAGGTGCGACCGGAGCGACCGGCCCGCAGGGGCCCATCGGGCCTACGGGTCCGACCGGAGCAGCGGGCGCGACTGGGGCAACCGGCCCAACCGGTCCGGCTGGCGCTGACGGTGCAGCTGGTGCAACGGGCCCGACGGGCCCCACGGGACCTACCGGACCCACTGGCCCGACCGGTCCGACCGGCCCCGCTGATACGCGCGCGGCCGCGGCTGTCGCTGACGCGGCGAGCCTTGAGGACGTCGTGGAGCAGTTCAACGCGCTGCTCGCGAATCTGCGCGCCGCGGGTCTGCTCGCGACCTGATGCAGAAGCGGTGCGGCGCAAGCCGCGCCGCGATACATATATAATAAGAAGGTGATCGTCATTTCCTATCGCGTCTGCGTTTACGCGATCTGCAAAAACGAAGCACAGTTCACGGACCGCTTCATGGACTCGATGTCCGAAGCGGACATCGTCTGCGTGCTCGATACAGGTTCAACGGACGATACGGTTCAAAAGCTCAAAGCGCGCGGCGCGCACGTTGAACAGGAGGTCATCTCGCCGTGGCGCTTTGACACTGCGCGCAATGAATCGATGAAGCTCATCCCATCGGACGCCGACATCTGCTGCTGCATCGACCTTGACGAGCAGTTCCGCCCCGGCTGGCGCAAAAGGCTCGAGCAGGCATGGCGCGCGGACACGACGCGCGCCCGCTACCGCTACACGTGGAGCTTTCTGCCCGATGGACGCGAGGGCTGTGTGTTCTGGGCCGATAAAATTCACAAAAACGGCTGCTACCGCTGGAAGGGCGCGGTGCACGAGGTCCTGCAATACGCAGGCGACGGCGGCGAGCGCTTCACTGACGCGGACGGCGTGCAGCTCGACCACCACCCCGACGAGAGCAAGTCGCGCGGGCAGTATCTGCCGCTTTTGGAGCTTGCCGTGCGGGAGGAGCCGGACAACGACCGGAACCGCCACTACCTCGGCCGCGAGTACATGTACCGCGGCGAATGGGAAAAGGCCGTCGAAACGCTGAAAGCCCACCTCGCCATGCCGCAGGCCGTCTGGCGCGACGAGCGCTGCGCGTCGATGCGCTACATCGCCCGCTGCCTGCGGCGTCTGGGGCGCGAGGACGAGGCCGCGCGCTGGCTGCACCGCGCCGTCGCCGAAGCGCCGCACCTGCGTGAGCCGTATCTTGAATTTGCCGATCTTCTTTCCACGCAGAAGGACTGGTACGGCGTCGTTTTCGCGGTCCGCCGCGCGCTCGCCATCACCGAGCGGCCGCGCACCTACATCTGCGAACCGTTCGCGTGGGGCAGCTTTCCGCACGACCTGCTCGCCATCGCATATGACCATCTCGGCCAGACGGCACTGTCCCTCGCCGCCGCCGAAGCGGCGCTGGAGCTTGCCCCGGACGACCAGCGCTTGCAGGGCAATCGTGCGATCCTCATGGAAAAGCTCCGCGAAGAAAGCCGCTGAACGCGGCTTTCTTTCGTTTTTGGTTGCTTTTTGCTCCAGTCTATGATATTATGTTAAAGATTATGAACAAGGAGGCGCGGCAATGGAGCTTTGCGAGCGCTATTTACATTATATGAGCGCCCTGTGCGAGGGCACGATGCCCGCGCCCCCGGCGCTTGCACTCTCCGGCGAGACGCCGGTGGAACGCGCCGCGCAGCTGCAAAAGGCGCTGCGGACGATAAGCGTGCCCGACTTTGTGCGCCTGTGCGCCGAAAGCGCCGGGGACAAGCTGGACGAGGCCCTGTTCGACAGCTTCAGCGAGGAGGGATTCTCCCGCGCGCTGCTCGAAAAGCTGTCCGCCGCGGACGAGCCGGAGCCTGAAGCCGAACCGCCCGCGCCCGATCCCGACGCAGGCAAGCACGCCTTCGAGGTCTTTTGCGACTGCGTGGAGCTGGACGAGCAGCTCGTCGCCTACCTCATCGACATTTTGAAGCGCGGCGACCGCGCCGCGTTCTACAAGCTCTCGCAGGTCACGACGCACCTCGATCTCGACCCGCGCGAATTTCTCTACTGGCTCGCCCACCGCGAGGATTACGGCACAGACGATGAGCGTGTCTGCGCGGCCATCATGGACGCGTGCTTTGCGCGGCTCTATGAGGAAAAGCAGGGTGAGCTTCTGGGCGCGCTGCTCTCGGGCGATCAGAAAACGTTCGACCTGTTCCGCATGGAAGCGCCCGAGCTGCGGCAGCTGTCCGCCGCGACCTATGAATGGTACAGCACGCACTATTTAGACCGCGACTATCCGCTGCGGTTTATCTTACGATGCAACGGCGTTGCGTTTCCCGACACGCCGGAGGAGGAACAATGAACAGAGATGAAATGTATCTGTCGCTCGGCGTGAGCGACAGGGTGCTCAAATTCGGCGAAGGCGTGCTCGACGAGCTCAAGCCCCGCTTTGCCGCGATCGAAGAGATCGCCGAGCTCAATCAGGCGAAGGTCATCGCCGCGATGCAGAAAAACCGCGTGAACGCGACGCACTTTGCCGCTTCGACCGGCTACGGCTACGATGACGAGGGCCGCGACAATTTGGAGCGCGTCTACGCCAGCGCCTTCCACACCGAGGCCGCGCTCGTCCGCCCGCAGATCACCTGCGGCACGCACGCGCTGGCCGTCGCGCTTTCCGCCAACCTCCTGCCGGGCGACGAGCTGCTCGCCATCTCCGGCAAGCCCTACGATACGCTTGAGGAGGTCATCGGCATCCGCGACTGTCCGTGCTCGCTCAAGGAGTACGGCGTTTCCTACGCGCAGGTCGATCTTCTGCCGGACGGCAGCTTTGACTTCCCCGCCATCGGGCGCGCGCTGAACGATAAGACGAAGCTCATCCACATCCAGCGCTCCAAGGGCTACTGCCCGCGCCCGACCATCTCCGTGGACGCCATCGGCGAAGCCATCGCGTTCTGCAAAAAGCTGCGCCCCGACGTCGCCGTCATGGTCGATAACTGCTACGGCGAATTCGTCGAAGCGAACGAGCCGAGCGACTTCGGCGCGGACATGATCGTCGGCAGTCTCATCAAGAACCCCGGCGGCGGCCTTGCCCCCATCGGCGGCTACATCTGCGGCACGCAGAAGTGCGTGGACCGCTGCGCCTACCGCCTTTCCGCGCCCGGCCTCGGGCAGGAGGTCGGCGCGAACCTCGGCCTGATGCCGTCTCTCTATCAGGGCTTCTTCTTAGCGCCCAGCGTCGTTTCCGGCGCGGTCAAGGGAGCGGTATTCGTCGCCGCGTGCTACGAAAAGCTCGGCTTCACGGTCGTCCCCTCCTCTAAGGAGGTGCGGCACGACATCATCCAGTGCGTCGAGCTCGGCTCGCCTGAGGGCATGGTCGCCTTCTGCAAGGGCATCCAGTCCGCCGCCGCGGTGGACAGCTATGTCGATCCCGTCCCCGCGCCGATGCCCGGCTACGATTCCGACGTCATCATGGCGGCGGGCGCGTTCGTGCAGGGCAGCTCCATCGAGCTCTCGGCCGACGGTCCCGTGCGCGAACCCTATGCCATCTACTATCAGGGCGGCCTGACGTGGTACCACGCCAAGCTCGGCGTGCTGCTGTCGCTGCAGAAGATGCTCGACGCGGGCCTCATCACTCTCCCCTGACCGATCCGCTCAAAAAAGGACATTTTTCAATGCTCATCCGAAGGACCCCCGCGACCAACCGGCACTTTCGCCGCCGCCCGCCCCCGCGTGCTGTTATCGCAAAAAGAATCAAAAAATAACAGTACAAAGGAGTTTAACAATTTCATATGTGGTTCTGGCTTTCTCTGATCGCGCTGCTCTGCTGGAGCGGCAGTGACCTCTTTTCCAAGATCGGCTGTCAGGGGGAGGACGATCATCTCGCCCACCTCAAGATGGTCATCGCCGTGGGTACCGTGATGGGCCTTCACGCCGCCTTCGAGATCTTCGTCGGCGGGACCGAGATCAGCATGTCCATCATCCTCACCTATCTTCCCGTGTCGCTCCTGTACATCGGCTCGATGACGCTGGGATACATGGGTCTGCGGTACATTGAGCTGTCCGTCTCGTCGCCGATCTGCAACTCGTCCGGCGCGCTCGTTGCCGTGATGACACTGCTGTTCCTCGGCGGCGAGGATTACTCTCCGCTCGCCATCGGCGCGATCATTCTTGTGTGCGTGGGCGCGATCGGTCTCGGCGTGGTGGACGCCACGGAGGACCCCGAGCTGCGTGCGGCCCGTCAGGCCGAGGGCAACCGCAAGTACGCCAAGAGCTTCCTCGCCCTGGCGCTTCCCGTGGCCTACTGCCTGCTCGATGCCGCCGGCACCTTTGCCGACAACCGCGTGCTTGAAACGCTGGACGAGGGCAGTGCGAACTGCGCCTACGAGCTGACGTTCCTCTTCGCCGCCGCGGTGTGCTTCATCTACGTCGTGTGCATCAAAAAGGACCGTCTTCTGCCCAGAAAGGAAGCGCCGAAGTACATCGGCGCCATCTGCGAGACCGCCGGTCAGTTCGCCTACATCTATGCCATCTCCGACACGGAGCATCTGGCCATGTCTGCGCCGATCATCAGCTCCTATTGCGCCGCGAGCGTGCTGTGGAGCCGCCTTTTCCTGAAGGAAAAGCTCTCGTGGAAGCACTATCTGATGATCATCCTCGTCGTCATCGGCATTGCCGTGATGGGTGTGTTCGACATCTGATCCAGATAAATAATAAAAAGGAGCGTTCCCGGCAAGGGAACGCTCCTTTTCTCATTTCCTGATCCTTCGGATCGGGTGGCGGATGACGGTTTTCCGCTTCTCCGCCGCCACGCGGCGCGGGTCGGAGAGATAGATCTCGTGGTGCCAGCGCGTATCGCTCAGGTCATTTTCATACCCGTTTTCGCGCAGGAAGTCGTCCATTTTCGCGACGGACGCAGGCTCATCGTCGAACGCGCCCAGGTGCATGATCTGCACGCAGAGGCCCTCGTCAACGGTCAGAAATTCTGCTGCCGAGCAGTCGAGCCTTTTCTTCTTTGCCGCCGCTTCCGCCGCCCAGTCAAAGTCCGCCCTTTGGATAAAGTCCGGCAGGCGCAGGACGGAGATCCAGCGAAACGCCGACTTTTTCCCGTAGTCCATACGCTCTGTGCCCTCCTGCTCCCAGAAGCCCTCGAGCGGCGGCACGACATAGTCGAAAAATCCGTCGATCTCGTGCCCCGCGCGCCCGCTCATTTTGAGCGTATAGGCCACGGCGTAGAGCACGCCGATGGCGCGCTGGTAGTCGCCGTCCGCTTCGTTCGGGTCGCCCGCGCCGCGCACGGCGATATAGTTCGCCCGCGGCACGGTCACGATCTCCGGCCGGCTCTTCGGCAGGTAAAATTCCCGGTATTCCTTCTTAAAATCAAACGGCATCTGCTCTCTCCTTTATTCCAGCGGGATATCCAGCACACTGACGCCGCGCCGGAAGGCGTATTCGATCGTCGATCTGGTGCCGCCGCGCGCGCCGTCGTTCACGGCGATCAGCAGGCTCGCGTGGTCCACCATATAGCGGTTGCGCCGCTGCATGCAGCCGGGCGTGTAGTTCTGCTGGACCATCGTTTCATAGTCGCAGCGCGATAAAATATCGCGGTAGCGCGCCTGCTGCTTTTCGCTCCAGCCGTCCGCCTGCGTGGGGCATGGGACGGCGGCCTCGAGCGTGATGTGCGGGTAGATCTTTTTCAGCGCAAGGACCGTTTCGGCAAAGTAGAGGTCGCAGCCCTCGGCCATGCCGCAGATAAAATGCTCCATCCCCTCGTGGATGGCGCTCTCCACCGCCGCGCGCAGCTTTGCCTTGAGCGCGATGCAGCGCAGGTCGTTTTCATCCTCCTGCCACGGGAGCTTGCCCGGCCGGTGGCCGGTGAACGCGCAGGAGCAGGGTCGTCCCCGCATCGTCATCGCCTCCTGTCTTTTCTGTCATTATAGAACATCCGTTCTTATTTGTAAAGCATTTTTCCCCTTGACAAATTGAAATTTTGTCGTATACTCTAATCATCAACTGAATCACTTGTCTTCGAGGCGGGGTGAAACTCCCCACCGGCGGTTACAGTCCGCAAGCTGCGTTTTTTAACGCTGCACGATCCGGTGAAATTCCGGTACCGACGGTCACAGTCCGGATGAGAGAAGATGTGCTGCGCGCTTTTATCCACGCAATTTTCACGCTCTTTTGCGTCATGCACCTTGGAAGGCTTGTTCTTTCAGGGGAAAATGACAAAAAGGAGTGTTTTTTCATGTCCGAACCCAACGCAAACGCCATCCCTTCCACCCGCGCCGTCAGCCGCACGCATAAGCTGACGGTCACCGCCATGCTCTCGACAGTCGCCTTTCTGCTGATGTTCATCGAGTTCCCGATCCCGGCGCTCATCCCCGCCTTCGTCAAGCTCGACATCTCCGACCTTCCCGAGCTTCTGGCTGCGTTCTCCCTCGGTCCTGTCTACGGCGTGGTGGTCACGCTGCTCAAGAACGTGCTCTTCTCCGTGCTGCACGGCACCTCGTCCGCCTACGTCGGCGAGATGTTCAACTTCATCATGGGCAGCGTCTTTTCCTTCTCCGCGGGCTATATCTACCAGAAGCGCAAGTCCCGCAAGAGCGCCCTCATCGGCGCGATCGTCGCTGCGGTGCTGATGTCCATCCTCTCCGTGCCCCTCAACTACTTTGTGGTCTACCCCGCGTATGTCGTGTGCTACAAGCTGCCGCTCGACGCGATCATCGGCATGTATCAGGCGATCCGCCCCTCGACCAATGGCCTTCTCGAGTGTCTGATGGTCTTCAACATGCCCTTCACCTTCGTCAAGGGCATGCTCGATGTGGCGCTGTGCTTCCTCATCTACAAGCCCCTCTCCCCGCTGCTGCACAAGTAAAGATCAAATTGGGAAGGCCCGGCAGGAATCCCTGCCGGGCCTTTTTTCATTCTTTTTCGCTTTTCTTAAAGGCCATGCGCATCCCGTCGCTGCTGGTGAGATACGCCATCGGGCCGTAGGCCTTGATGCCGAACTCCAGCACGTCGCCGACATGGATCTCGTCCTTGACATTCTCCACGTCGAGGATCGTATGGTCGGACGACGCACCGATGACCTCGACGCCCGCCATGCGCGGCACAAGGTCGAAGCAGTTGCCGTAGTCCACGCGGCCCATCGCCACGATCGCGCGGCGGCGGATGCCGCGGTCCTCGTAATGCCCTGTCTCGCCGAAGGCGTTCACGCCCAGCTCGCCGACCGGGAAGCTCGGCTTGTCGCGGCACTCGACGACCTCGGCCCTGATGGTAATGACGTCCTTTTGCAGAAAGTCGGGCGAGAAGTTGTCCGTCTCGCCGCGCAGGGCGATGTCGCCCAGGCGCAGCAGGTTGATGCGGTAGGGCATCGTGCCGTTCATCGCCATATAGGCCGATGTGGACGCGCCGCCGCTGATATAGTCGAGCCTGCGGCCGATCTCGCGTTCCACGTCGGCGGCAAGGCTGACGAGCGCCTGCATGTTGCGCTTGTTCGGCACGATCGAGCCGTAGCAGCTCAGGTTCACGCCCACGCCCGCAAGATAGAGGTTTTTGAGCTCGCGCTCGACCTCGAGCGCGGCGTCGAGCGCGTCCTCCTCATTCCAGAAGCCCTCGCGCAGGTCGCCGAGGTCCATCATCAATATGACCTCATGTATCTTATTCTGCCGCTTTGCCTCTTCGTTCAGGGCGCGCAGCACGGTGATGTCACTCTCCAGGCTGATGTCGCACAGCGCCACCACGTCGGGAAGCTCCGAGAGCATGGGGATGCGGATAAGCATCAGCGGCTTTTTCGTGAGTCCGGACTCGCGCATGGCGCGCATCTGGCTCATGCGCGACGTGGCGATAAACTTCACGCCGCTCTCTTCATAAACGCGCACGATCTCCGGCAGCGACGACACTGCCTTCACGACGCCTGCGACCTCGATGAGCGAATCATGGCAGCGCTCTACGAGCGCTGCCAGATTCGCTGCCAATTTGTCGAGATCGAATTCCACACAGGGATACGGATTTCGATTCATTGTCATGATTTTGATTCCTTTAGGGTCTTTTTCCGGGAGTTTCGGCAAAGGGCGCTTACTGCGCGACCTTTTTGCCCTTCTTGAACGCCTTGCCGGCGAGGTCCTTGAGCGTAACACCGACGAGCGCGCACAGCCAGTTCACGATGGGCATGAGCCAGTTGAAGATGGCCCAGGGGCCGTAGCCGCCCGCGCCCCAGGCGGTGATATTCAGGGTATCCTGAATGTAAACGCCGCAGGTGTTCCACGGGATCAGCGCAGAGGTCACGGTACCGGCGCCTTCGAGCGCACCGGAGAGGACCATCGGGTGCAGGCCCATCTTTCTGTATTCCTCAGCATACATGCGGCCGGGAACGACGATGGAGATGTACTGCTCGGGCATGGTGGCGTTGGAGATCACGCAGGTGACCTCGGTCAGGCCAACGAGACCCGCGGGGCCTTTGGCGAGCTTCTTGAGGGCATTGACGATGACCTCGAGCTGGTGGGTATCCTCCATAATGCCGCCGAACATCATGGCGATGATCGTCATGGAGACGGAGGACATCATGCCCATGATACCGCCGCTTTCCAGCAGCTTCGTCATGGTAAAGCTCGTCTCGGGAGAGAGCTTCTGCTCAAACATTTCGAGCGCCTCAGCGCTGAAATAGTATCCGTTTTTGCCGTAGTCAAACAGGGTGCCGAGCGTGCAGCTGCCGGGCTGGAAGATCAGGCCCAGGACCGCACCGGCGATGATGCCGAGCGTGATGCCGGGGATGGCGGGGACCTTCAGCGCGACGGCCACGATAACGATGACCGGCGGCAGAAGCAGCAGCGGGTTAATGTGGAAGATACCGCCCTCGGCAATATTCAGCGCGTTGGAGAATTCGGTCACGCGGCTGAGGTCCGCCTCACCACCATGATACTGCGCGAAGCCGAGAATGCCGAAAGCGATGAGGGTGATCGCGTAGGTGATGCCGGTGGGCAGCAGCATGCCCTTGACGTGGGTCATCACGTCCGTACCGGCCATGGCGGGAGCAAGGTTCGTGGTGTCGGACAACGGGGACATCTTGTCGCCGAAGTACGCACCGGAGATGACAGCGCCGGCAGTCATGCCGGGGCTCATGCCGAGGCCGAAGCCAATGCCCATCAGGGCAACGCCCATCGTACCCATCGTGCCCCAGGAGGTACCGGTGGCAAGCGAGGTGATGGAGCAGATCAGAACGCAGGCAATAAAGAAAATAGAAGGCTTGAGAACTTTCAGACCGTAGTAGATCATCGTGGGCACAACGCCCGCGTTGATCCACACGCCGATCAGGATACCGACAATAATGAGGATACAGACGGACTGTAACGCCTTGTAGATACCGTCCATCATGGATTTTTCAATTTCTTCCCACTTGTAGCCCAGATACATCGCCATCAGGGCCGCAGCCATGACGCCGACGAACATAGGAACATGCGGGTCCACGCCGAAGATGATGATGCCGACCGCCAGCGCGGCGACCAGGATCGCCAGAGTCAACAGGGCTTCCCACAGTTTGGGCATTCGCTTTTCCTTACTCATAGTGTTACCAACCTTTCGAAATTTTGGGGGTCGTGTTTGCTGTTCATGCGGTCGATGGAACTAAAAGTACCACCGTTTTGCATATTTAGCAAGTATTTTTGAATGGTGAACGCAGTTTTACGGTAATGCTTCTTTCATCGCGGTATCTTGGGTCCGGTTATAGGCTCGTTTCACTCCTCCTTCCCTCTTTCGCAGCACAACACAGTTTTTGCCGACTGCAATACGGAAAATACCTCTTTTCCCCGGCCCGCCGATCCCCCATCGGCAAGCCGGGGCAGAGGTGGTCTATACTTCCGGCACCGTGCATACGTGACTGCACTTTACCGGCCTCGCAGGCAAGAAATGCGAGGGGCGTATCATTTTTTACCAGCCGAGCTTGGTCATGGCCTCATCGACCGCCTTGATGACGGCGTCGATCTCTTCCTCGTTGACGATCAGCGGCGGGACGAAGCGCAGGACGTTGCCGTTGGTGTTGTTGATGAGAACGTTGCTGTCCTTGAAGCACAGGTCAACGACGGGCTGGCCGGAGGGCTTGTTGAGCTGGATGCCGTCGATCAGGCCGAGGCCGCGGATCTCGTTGACGGCTTCGGGATGATTCTTCTCGATGATCTCGTGGGCCTGCTTGCGGAAGTACTCGCCCATCTTGCGGCAGTTTTCGATCACGCCTTCGTTGATCATCACGTCGAGCGTGGTGGCAGCGAGCGCGCAGGCAAGAGGACCGCCGGCGAAGGTGGAGCCGTGGGTGCCGGGGGTCAGGGTCTTGGCCGCGTCGCCGCGGGCGCAGACAGCGCCGATGGGCACGCCGGAGCCGAGCGCCTTCGCCATGGAGCAGGTATCGGGCTCCACGCCGTAGTTCTGGTGCGCGAAGAGCTTGCCGGTGCGGCCGGAGCCGACCTGGACCTCGTCGAACATGAGAAGGATGCCCTTCTCGTCGCACAGCTCGCGCAGGCCCTGCAGGAACTCCTGGGAAGCGGGACGCACGCCGCCCTCGCCCTGGACAGGCTCGGTCAGGATGGCGCAGACATACTCATCCATCACGTCCTTGACGGACTGGAGGTTGTTGAACTCGGCATAGCGGAAGCCGGAGGGCAGGGGCTCGAAATAGCGATGCACCGCATACTGGCCGGTAGCCGTGCAGGTAGCGAGGGTGCGGCCATGGAAGGAGTTCTTCATCGTGATGACGACGAAGCGCTCGGGATGGCCGTGGTCCTTGGCATACTTGCGGGCAAGCTTGATCTGGCCTTCGTTGGCCTCGGCGCCGGAGTTGGCGAACAGGACCTTGTCGAAGCAGCTGTTCTCGACGATCAGCTTCGCGGTCTGGACAGCGGGCTCGTTGTAGAAATAGTTGGAGCAGTGCAGGATCGTGTGGGCGCGCTCTTCAAGGCACTTGACGATCGCGGGATGGCAGTGACCGAGGCCGTTGACCGCGATGCCGCCGACGAAGTCGAGATACTTGTTGCCGTCCTTATCAAAGACGTAGACGCCTTCGCCGCGCTCGATGGAAAGCGGCATGCGGACGTGGTTGCCGTAGAGGTACTTGTCGCCGTTCTCGATGACTTCGGCGTTGGTCTTGAACTTTTCGATCATTGTGATGTCCTCCTATAATAAATTCAGTATGTATTTACCATTTGATGCCCACGCTCGGCTGTGCGGTGCCGATCGTGGTGCCGGTGCCCTCGGTGGTGAAGGCCTCGTAGAGCACGGAGTGCGGCTTGCGCCCGTCGATGATGCTCACGCTCGTCACGCCCTCTTCGATGGCCTGCACGCAGCAATCGACCTTCGGGATCATGCCGCCGGCGATCGTGCCCTTGTCCTTGAGCGCCTTCACGTCCTGAATGTTCAGGTAGCTGATGACGTCGCGGATCTTGATGTCGTTGCACAGGCCCTCGATATCGGTGAGGATTACGAGCTTCTCCGCGCCCAGCGCGGAGGCGAGCTTGCCCGCGGCAGTGTCGCCGTTGATGTTGAAGGTATGGCCCTGCCCGTCGGTGCCGACGGGGGCGACGACGGGGACATAGCCCGCGTCGAGCATGGCAAGGATGGGCTTGGGATCGACATAGTCGATGTCGCCGACGTAGCCGTGGACCTCGTCGCGCTGGTGGCAGTGATAAATGTCGCCGCTGACGCCGGACAGGCCGACTGCCTTGCCGCCGAGCTTGTTGATAAAGCCGACGAGCTCGGTGTTCACCTGACCGACGAGCACCATCTCGACCACGCGCATGATGTCGGCGGAGGTGTAGCGAAGGCCGTCGATGAATTCAACGGGAATGTCGAGCTTTTCAAGCATCTTGTTGATGCCGGGGCCGCCGCCGTGGCTCAGCACCGGCTTCATGCCGAGGAGCTTCAGCATGACGATGTCGTGCATGACGGCGTCCTTGAGCTCTTCGTTGATCATGGCGTTGCCGCCGTACTTGATGACGATGATCTTGCCCTGATATTTCTGAAGGTAAGGCATCGCCTCCATCAGCGTTTCGACCTTTCTTGCGATGTCGCTCATGGGTGGACCCTCCTTTGAATATTAAGTGCGGTAGTCGCCGTTGATCTTGACGTAATCGTAGGTGAGGTCGCAGCCCCAGGCCTTTGCCTCACCGTCGCCCTGATAGAAGCGGACGATGACGGTGATGTCATGCTCGGTGAGGACCTTCTTGGCAAGCTCCTCGCTGAACTCGGTGCCGAAGCCGTCCTTCATGACCTGGACCTCGCCGGCAGCGCTCTTGATGATGCAGTCGGCACGGGTCGGATCGACGTCCGCGCCCGAATAACCGGCGGCAGCCATGATGCGGCCCCAGTTGGCGTCGCGGCCGAAAACGGCGGCCTTGAAGAGCATGGAGCCCGCGATGGACTTGGCGACCAGGCGCGCGTCGTGCTCGGTGGGCAGGCCGTAGGCCTCGACCTCGATGAGGTGGGTCGCGCCCTCGCCGTCGGAAGCGACGCGGCGAGCCATGTCGGTGCAGATGGCGAGCACGAGGTCGGCCATCGCCTTCTTATCCTCCTCGGTCTTGATCTCAACGCCGGAGGCGCCGTTGGCGAGCAGGAAGATCGAGTCGTTCGTGGAGGTATCGCCGTCCACGGTGCACATGTTGAAGCTCTTGTCCACCGCCGCGGAGAGCATCTTCTGCAGGTCCGCAGGGTCGGCCTTGGCGTCGGTCGTCACGTAGACGAGCATCGTCGCCATGTTGGGGTGGATCATGCCCGAGCCCTTGGCCATCGCGCCGATCTTCACCGTGCCGGTGGAGAGCTGCAGCTCATACGCGCACTCCTTGCGCACGGTGTCGGTGGTCATGATGGCGTAGGCCGCCTCGGAGCCGTTCTCCTTGGCAAGGCCGTTCGGGATGATCTCGCGGATGCCCTGGAGGACCTTATCGACCGGAAGGCGCTGGCCGATGACGCCGGTGGAGCAGACGAAAACCTCATCCTCGCCGAGGCCCAGCAGCTTTTCCGCCTCGCGCTCGACGGTGCGGGCATCCTCGATGCCCTGCGTGCCGGTGGCGGCGTTGGCGTTGCCGGAGTTGATGACGACGGCGCGGGCCTTGCCCTTTTTCAGGATCTCACGGTCAAGGATGACCGGCGCCGCGCAGAACTTGTTCGTGGTGAAGCAGGCCGCGCAGGAGCAGGGCAGGTCGGAATAGAGGACTGCAACATCGGGCTTCTTATTCTCGCGCTTTTTGATGGCGGTGTAGGTTGCGCCGGCGGTGAAGCCCTGCGGCGTGGTCACGCCGCCCTCGATCTTTTTCAGATTGGACATGTGGGGGATCTCCTCTCTTAACGTTAGTTTAACAGCATTCTTACCGAAATCGGGTCGAAACTCGCCGAACCGGAAATTACGGATACATCGGGGGCATCATGAGGCCGGTGGTCTCGGGCAGACCCATGATGAGGTTCATGTTCTGGATGGCCTGGCCGGCGGCGCCCTTGCCGATGTTGTCGATCACGGAGGAGACGATCAGGCGATGGGTGCGCGCGTCGAAGGTCGGGGTCATCTCGCAGAAGTTCGTGCCGTAGACCCACTTGGTCTGGACCGGCAGGCTGGACGGGAACACCTTGACAAAGGGCTCATCCTTATAGAACTCCTTGTACATCTCGTAGACTTCCTCGTTGGTGAAGTCCTTGTCGCAGGTGGCGTAGATCGTGACCTCGATGCCGCGGACCTGCGGGAGGAGATGCGGCTGGAAGTTGATGTACTGCCAGGTCTCGGGCTTCATGAGGTCCTTGCCGGTGATGTAGGCGATGTTCTGCTCGATCTCGGGCGTGTGGCGGTG
>CAKUBI010000034.1 GCA_934636865.1 uncultured Oscillospiraceae bacterium | reverse complement strand
GGGTCGGGCTCGGCCTTGAAGCAGTCGTGGTCCATCCACATCTGATAGATGCGGCCCTCGACCTGCTGGGGCTCATACACTTTCGGTAATTCTTTCATTGGTCTTCTCCTATCTTTTGAACAGTATTGCTCTTATTTGCCGCAAAAAAAACGCCCTGAGCAGTGTTTTCTGCTCAGGGCGGTCATGGACCGTGGTACCACCTGAATTTCCGCAGTCTGCGGACGCTCGCGGCTCTGTAACGGGAGCTCCCGGCCGGCTTACTGTTTCCTTCAGCGCGGCGGCTCCGAGGCGACTTCCCCGCATCCTTCACAGGGGCTTGCACCGACCGCCCCTTCTCTTCGCTTTCAGATGCAGATACTGCTCCTCTTCTTCGCTTACTGCACTGCATCATACCGTTTTTTGCGCCGCTTGTCAACTCATTTTGAGGATTTCCTTCTTCAGCCGCGCGATGATGCGCTTTTCGAGCCGCGAAATATAGCTCTGCGAGATGCCCATGCGGTCGGCGACCTCCTTCTGCGTCTTTTCCTCCCGCCCGCCAAGGCCGAAGCGCAGCGTGATGATCTCCTTTTCCCGCGCGCTGAGCGTGTTGACCGCGTCGAGCAGAAGCTGGCGGTCCACGTCGTCCTCAATGGGCTTCATGACCATGTCCTCGTCGGTACCCAGAATGTCGGAGAGCAGCAGCTCGTTGCCGTCCCAGTCGGTGTTGAGCGGCTCGTCGAAGCTCACCTCGGACTTCTGCGGCGCGGTCTTGCGCAGGTGCATGAGGATCTCATTTTCGATGCAGCGCGAGGCGTAGGTTGCAAGCTTGATGTTCTTGTCGCTGCGGTAGGTGTTCACCGCCTTAATGAGCCCGATCGTGCCGATGGAGATAAGATCCTCGATGTTGATGCCGGTATTTTCAAACCGGCGCGCGATATAGGCCACGAGCCGCAGGTTGCGCTCGATGAGCGTGCGGCGCACGCTCTCGTCGCCCGCGTCCATGCGCTCAATGAGCGCCGCTTCCTCCTCCCGCTCGAGCGGCGGCGGGAGCGTATCGCTGCCGCCGATATAAAAGATCCCCCGCCGCGCGATCAGCCCATGGTCGATGAGCCAGAAGCGCAGCCTATGCCACAGCCGTTTGAGCATTGCTCTCCCTCCTTTCGCTGCCCTCGCACCACAGTCCCGCGTAGGCCCCTCCGTCGCCGAGGGGGCGCTCCGCGAGCGCGACAGCGCGCGGGCCGAGCGCTTTTCCGTCAACCGTTATCCCTTCACAGCGCAGCAGCGGCAGTGTTCCGTCCGCTGTGCCGACGCTGCAATACGCGATGTACGGCAGCGCCGCGAGCTCCTCTTCGCCGATAAGCGCCCCCAGCGCGCGCCGGTCAATGACCGGCACGCCAAGGCCCGTTGACGGGTCCGTGAGGGTGTTTCCCGTGTCGCGCAGCAGCCGCACGCGGGCGGTTTTTCCGCGGTATGTAAGCGTCACGTCCGCTGTCTCCGGCCCCGTGTGCGCCGCGCCATCGCGGAACACGACGGAAAGCAGCGCATACGACATCCCCGCCGCCAGCAGGAAAACGCCCCACGGCAGCTGCGACGCCACCACGCCGCGCGCAAGCCGCTCCATCGAGCCGAAGCTTCTCCCCAGCAGCATCACGACGCCTGCAAGGCCGCACGCGGAAAGGAAAAACAGCAGCGTCAGCTTGACCGCCCGCCCGCTGCCGCGGTACGCCGCCGCACCCATCAGTGCGAGCACCGGCAGCAGCAGAATGAGCCCGTGCGGCAGCACGGGCTGCACCGCGGCATAGCCCGCGCCCACCGCCGCGCCGCAGAAAAGCCGCGCCCGCGCGACCGCCCGTCCCGCGAGCCGCGCCGCGCCGAACAGCAGCAGATAATCCACCAGAAAATTGAATGCAAACACGCTCTCCACGTAAATGACCATCGCGCACCTCCCTGACACGTCCCCCATTATAGCGGCGGGCGCGCCGGGAAAAGGGCGAAAACCGCCCGCGCCGGATAAAAAGAAGGACGCCCCCCGGTAAAGGAGACGTCCTCTTCTGTCGTTTTCTGTTCTGCGCTTACAGGTACGGGATGATCATCGACGCCACGAGCGACAAAACCATCACAACGACCAGCAGCACCGCGACGACGCGCGTTCTCTTATTCATTGGGTTCCTCCCTTTCCAGAATTTTCCGGATGCCCTTCTCCGCCTTGGCGCGCGGCAGCATCACCTCGCGGCCGCAGCGCGTGCATTTGAGCTTGATATCCATGCCCACGCGCGTCACGAGCCATATCCTTTCGCCGCAGGGATGCGGCTTCTTCATTTCGACCTTATCGTTCAGCCGGAGGTCCATACGCTCACCCCTTGATCGCTTCCCAGTACTGCGCGGCGGCGCGCTCGACCTTGTTGTCGCCGTAGCGGTAGTACTGTACGTTTTTGAGTTCGTCGGGCAGGTACTGCTGCCTGACCCAGTGGTTCGGATAGGCGTGCGGGTACTTGTAGTGCTGCCCCTGCGCGCCGCCGGTCGAATCGGCGTGCACGTTCTGAAGGCAGCGCGGGAAGTTGCCGCTCTTGCCCGCCTTCACGTCCGCCCATGCGGCCCCGATGCCCTCGATCACGCTGTTGGACTTGGGCGCGGTGGCGAGCAGCACCGCCGCCTGCGCCAGCGGCAGCTGCGCTTCGGGAAGGCCGAGCTGCATGGCGGTATCCACGCAGGCCTTGACGATGGCGATGGTCTGCGGATAGGCCATGCCCACATCCTCGCTCGCCGAGCACAAAAGCCGCCTGCACGGGGTCACAAGGTCTCCCGCTTCCAGAAATCTTGCAAGGTAGTGCAGCGCCGCGTCTGGGTCGCTGCCGCGCAGCGACTTCATCAAGGCGCTCGCGCAGTCGTACATCGCGTCGCCGCCCTTATCGTAGCGCATGGCGCTGCGCTGTGCGACCTGTAAAGCGTCTTTGCTTTTCAGCAAAAGCGTCCCGTGATCGACGTCCGCGGCCTCGTAAAGAAGCTCGCACGCGCTCACGGCCTTGCGCACGTCGCCGCCGCACTGCTGCGCGATCACGCGCGGCACGTCCTTCTCCCAGGAAAGCGGCAGCTCGCTGCGCTCTTTGAGGATACCCAGCGCGCGCTCGACCGCCGGGACCGTCTCCTCCGCGC
This sequence comes from uncultured Oscillospiraceae bacterium, assembly GCA_934636865.1. Lineage (GTDB taxonomy): Bacteria > Bacillota > Clostridia > Oscillospirales > Oscillospiraceae > Hominicoprocola. The sequence goes on along the minus strand of CAKUBI010000034.1, from coordinate 13,861 downwards.
TGACATTTTTGAACTCAAATACCGTTGAGCGGGAGAGCAGCGCGCCGTAGACATAGAAATACGGGTTCTCCGTCGTGGACGCGATGAGCGTGATGGAGCCGTTTTCCATGAACTCGAGCAGGCTCTGCTGCTGCTTTTTGTTGAAGTACTGAATTTCGTCGAGGTAAAGCAGAATACCGCCCGGCGCCATCATCGTGCCCACGTCGGAAATGATGCTCTTGACGTCCTGTAGGCTCGCCGTCGTCGCGTTCAGGCGGTACAGGGTCTTGTTCGTGCGGTTCGCGATGATGTTGGCAATAGTTGTCTTTCCCGTGCCGGAGGGGCCGTAGAAGATCATGTTCGCGCTCGAGCCGGACTCAATGAGCCGGCGCAGCAGCGCGCCCTTGCCGAGCAGATGCTTCTGCCCAACGACCTCGTCGAGCGTCAGCGGGCGGATCTCATCCGCCAAAGGTCTTTTATCGCTCATATCAGTTGTTCCTGCTGCACTTTTCCGCGTCGATGGCCAGCACGACCATCAGCGCGCCCAGCGCGTCGCGTGGATCGGCCACGTCGATGACGTAGGTATCCGTCCAGTGGAAAAGCTCCTTCGAGATCGTCGCGATGCAGCCGCGGGACGCGCTGTCGATCGTGTAGTCCCACTCCATGAAGCTGCCGTTCACTTCCCAGTCATTGCACTCGAGTGTGAAATGCGGGACAAAAAAGGAAAATTCCTTGCAGATGCAGCCGTAATACTGCTCGCCGATGTAAAGCTCGAACTTGGGCAGGAACGTGAACACGCGCTGCTGCACGGTGCCGATGTGCTCGCCCGCCGGATTCAGGATGTGCAGGCAGTGGCCCCAGGCGAGCTTTCCCTCGACCGTAAAGGCAATGCTGCCGTCCTCATGATAGATATCGTAGCTGTCGAACCACGAGAAAAAGCGCTGCTTGAATAAAAGGCGCATCGTATCAGCCTCCTTTTTCACAGATGGAATGATTATAGCACGTTTTTTCTTCGCTGCACAGACTTTTTGTGTCGATTTTTCCGCGCGCGTGTGCTATACTGTCGGCAGTATCAATAAACCGCAGGAGGTCCCGCCATGAAATCCAAAGCCGCCGTCCGCCGCATCATTGAGGAGCTGAAGGTCCTCTACCCCGACGCGCGCTGCTCGCTCGAATATCAGAAGGACTATGAGCTGCTTTTCGCCGTGCGGCTCTCCGCCCAGTGCACCGACGCGCGCGTGAACATGGTCACGCCCTCGCTCTTTGCCAAATTCCCGACGCTCGAGGCCTTTGCAAATGCAAGCTATGAGGAGGTCGGCGAGGCGATCCGCTCCTGCGGGTTTTACAACACCAAGTCGAAGGACCTCGTCGAGTGCGCAAAAATTCTGCTTGAAAAGCACGGCGGCAGGGTCCCCGGCACGATGGAGGAGCTCACTGCGCTCCCCGGCATCGGCCGCAAGACCGCGAACCTCATCCTCGGCGATATTTACCACGAGCCCGCCTACGTGTGCGACACGCACTGCATCCGCATCACGGGCCGTCTCGGCCTGACGGACGGCAGCAAGGACCCGCTGAGCGTGGAAAAGCAGCTGCGCCAGGTTCTCCCGCCCGAGGAATCGAGCGATTTCTGTCACCGCATGGTGCTCTTCGGGCGCGACACCTGCACCGCCCGCAAGGCAGACTGCGCCGCCTGCCCGCTCAAAAAGGACTGCGACTACGGCAAAGCACAGAAATAAACGGCAAAAAACAGCAAAAAGGTACCGCACGGCATGCCGCGCGGTACCTTTTTATGATCTTTAGTTGAATTCGTCGGGCGAGATGTACTTCATGGTGCTCGTCGCAAAGCCGTTGCCGCGCTTGATGGTCATGTAGATCGTCTTTTCGCCGCCCTCGAGCTGGACATAGCACACGCCGTCCTCGTCGAACTTGTCCGTCACGTCGAGCTGCTGGTCAAGGTAGTAGACCGTGACCGTGCCGTCCTCCTTCTCCTCGACCTCGGGCCAGTTGAGCTGATCAAGCAGCTCCTCTTCCGTCAGCGGACGCTCCGTGCCGTCGGGCTCGATAGCGACACCACCGCCGCCCGTCTCGTGCTCGACGCCGTCTTTGTCCGTGTAAAGCAGCGTATAGTGTCCGGGATCGACCGTGATGACCGCGTCGGTCTGGTCGCCCTTGAACCACAGCTGCACCGTGCGCTGGATGCCGCCGAGGTCCGAGGCATACGCAACACTGCCCAGCGCCAGCACGAGCGCGGCCGCAAGGCCGATGGTCGCGGCGCGGCGCAGCGCGCTTTTTTTCGTTTTCTGTTCCGTCATCTTCATTACCTCCGTGAGCGTGTCCGGGGAGGCGTGCAGCGGCACGAACGCGCGTTGGAATCTCTCTTTCTCCGTCATGCTTACTCCTCCTCCAAAATCGTTCTGAGCTTTGCCCTTGCGCGAAATAACCTTGTGCTGACAGTCTTTTCCGGGATGGCGAGCATAGAGGCGACCTCCGCGGTCGAGTACCCTTCATAGTAGAAGAGCAGCAGCGGCACGCGGTATTTCTTGTCGAGCGCCATCACGGCCTTGAATAGCTCCTGATCGCTCTGCTGCTCAAACGGCAGGCTCTCGGCATAGTCGTCGATGTCCTCGTGCCTCCGCCACGGCGAGCGGAAGAGCATCTTGCAGCGATTGACGGTCACGCGGATCAGCCAGTTTTTCAGGTGGGCGTCGGATTCGAACGCCTTGTCCGTTTTGTACAGCTCTATCAACACGTCCTGCGTCACATCGTTTGCGTCGTCCGGGTTTTTCAGCCAGCCGTAGGCCACGCGGTACACGGTGTCCATGTACCGCTCCGCAGCCTGGGCAAATGCTTCGTTTGAAAACATATATGTTTCTCTCCTTCAAGGCCTTACACCCTAACTATGCGCGAGCGGGGCAATTTCTTTCACGCTTTTTCCAATTCCCGCAAAAAATTTTTCCGCCGCGCAGGCACGCCCCTGCCGCCGCGCTCATATACTGCCATAAGTCAAACCGATGCGGAGGGCGATCATATGGACCACAAAACGCAGACCATCATCGAAAAATTCCGGAAAAACCCCGCCATGGCGCAGGCCGTGCTCCAGTCCGGCGACGGTCGGCAGCTCATGCAGCTGCTCACCGCGCGCGACGGCGGCGCGGCGCTCGAGCAGGCTGCGCAGAACGCCGCCCACGGCGACACGAAGGACCTTGCCGCCATGCTCTCGGGCCTGATGCGCAGCCCGCAGGGCGCGGAGCTGATGCGGCGGCTGAACGACGCGGCGCAGAAGTAACGGGCAGGATCGCGGCGAGAGGGGGCGTGGCGCATGAGCGAGTGGGAGGACAAACTGAATACGCTGCTGTCAGACCCCGGCGCCATGGCGCAGGTCATGCAGATGGCGCAGAGCCTGTCGCAGCAGATGGGCGCGCCGGAGGGCGCTCCTTCGCCGGACGGCACGCCCATGCCCCTGACCGGCTCCGCTCCTGCCGCGCCGCCGTCGCCGCCGCAGAGCGGACCGCTGGGAGACCTTTCGGCGCTGCTCGGCAGCGTCGATCCCGCGATGATCCAGAAGCTCCTGCCCGTGCTCGGCCAGATGAACCGCCCGGAAAGCGGCGAGACCGCCGCCTTTCTCCGCGCGCTGCGCCCTTTCTTAAAGCCCGAGCGGCGCGACAAGGTCGAGCGCGCCGCGCAGCTCGCGCGGCTCATCCATCTTGCCAAAACATTTTTGCTGTCGCAGGAGGGCTGAGGGATGTATAACCGGTATCTTCGCAACGACGACGGCGTTTACACCCGCATGCCCATGCAGGACGCGCCGCGTCAGGAAGCGCGCCGTGAGCCGCCCCCGCGCGGCAGCGCGCCGCCCCCGCCGCCCGAGCCGCCGCGGGACAGCGCGCCAAAGGAGGACCCGTCGCAGTTTTTTTCGCGCCTTCTCGACAAGCTGCCGCTCAAGGGCGTGGACAAGGCGGACCTCCTGCTGCTCCTCATTCTCTTCTTTCTCTTTGAGGAAAAAGCGGATGACGAGCTTCTGGTCGCGCTGGGTCTGCTTCTTATTCTGTAGGTAAAATCAAACGGCGCGGCCAAAGTGGTCACGCCGTTTTCATCTGCCGCCCGGAGCGCGCGTCAGCGCACCGGGCGGTTTTGTGTTTATCGCTCGATCGTCTTATTTTCGACCGCGTGGAGCGCGGTCCCGTCGGGCAGGACAAACGCATTCTCCGCGAGCGTGCCGGTATCGACCGTCATGCCCGCCATGCGGTAGACAACGTCCTCCCCGTTGAGCTTTTCCGCCGCGCAGAGAAGGCCGTCGCTCACGCTGACCCAGTAGCGCTCGATATAGCCGCTCTCGTCGGCGGCGGTCTCCACGTAGATGCAGTCCGCCGTGTCGAGCAGGCGGTAGTCGGCGAGCGCGATGCGCGATCTGTCGAGCCGCAGGATATCCTCATACGTCGGGATGCCCTGCTCCTCGTCGGCGGTGAAGGACGCGGCGGTCTCAAAGACCTCCCCGCCGCTGCCGTACCAGAGCCAGGTCGTCTCCCCGTTCGTGATGGTGTGGCTCAGCTCGCCGCTCGCCTTTTCAGTGTCCGCGCGCATCCATGCGCCGTCCACCGAGACGGTGCTGCGGTCCACGCCGCTGCCGCCCGTGTAGTAGCGCTCGATCGTGATCGAGCGGGTATAGCGCGCGGGGCGCGTCAGCGTGCCGATGGCGCTCTGCACCGTGTCGGGCCGGACGGTCACGCGCCCGGCGCTCGCGTCATCGAGCGAGGAATCGCTGCTGTCGCTGCTGTCCGTTTCCTGCGGGAGGACGATGCGCGCGGGGCGGTGCAGCGCGCCGCGCACCACGAACAAAAGGACCAGCAGCACGAGCGCGACAAAAGCAGCGCCGATGGGCGACACTCTCCGCTTGTTCATGCTGCGTCACGTCCTTTCCTCTCAGGCGTTGAAGTCGGCGGGGCGCTCGGCCTTGCGGCCGAAGTGCCACAGGATCGCGTCGGCAATGCGCGCGCAGGCGTGGCCGTCGCCATAGGGGTTCACGGCGTGGGCCATCGCGTCGTAGGCTTCCCTGCTGCGCAGCAGCTCGTTGCCCATGCGCAGCACGTCCTCATACTCCACGCCGCAGAGCTTCACTGTTCCGGCGGCGACCGCCTCGGGGCGCTCGGTCTCCCTTCTCATGACGAGCACGGGCTTGCCGAGCGCGGGGGCCTCCTCCTGAAGGCCCCCGCTGTCGGTCATGACCATGTAGCAGCGCGCCATGAGGTTGTGCATCTCGTCCGCGCTCAGCGGGTCGATCAGATGCACACGCGGCGTACCGGCGAGGAACTTCTGCGCGTTCTCGCGCACGACGGGGCTGAGGTGCACGGGATAGACGAGCTCGCAGTCCTCATTCTGGAGGGCGATGTCTCGCAGCGCGGTCATAATGTTCTCCATGGGCTGCCCGTAATTCTCGCGGCGGTGGCAGGTGACGAGCACGACCTTCTTGGAATAGTCCAGCTCGTTGAGCTCTTCCGTTGTAAAGCGGTAGTCCTTGCGCACCGTTGTTTTCAGTGCGTCGATGACCGTATTGCCCGTGATGAAAAGGCCCTCGGTCACGCCCTCTCTGAGAAGGTTCTCGCGGTTATTCTTCGTTGGGCAGAAATAGAGGTCCGCGATCGCCGTGACGAGCTTTCGGTTCATCTCCTCCGGGAAGGGCGAGTATTTGTCGTAGGTGCGAAGGCCCGCTTCCACATGCCCGACCGGCACCTTATGATAAAAGGCCGAGAGCGCGCCGGCAAAGGTCGTGCTCGTGTCGCCGTGGACTAAAATCATGTCGGGCTTGAGCTGCTCGATAGCGTCGTCCATGCCGAGCAGGCACTTGCTCGTGATGGTGGACAGCGTCTGCCGCGGGGTCATGATGTCAAGGTCGCAGTCGGCCTTGAGGTCAAAGACCTGCATGACGCTGTCGAGCATCTCGCGGTGCTGCGCGGTCACGCAGCAAAGGCTCTCGATCTCGTCGCGCGAGGCAAGCTCCTTGACGAGCGGGGCCATCTTGATGGCCTCGGGCCGCGTGCCGAACACGCTCATAATACGCAGTTTTTCCATATCAGGCGTCCTCTTTTTTCTCTTCGTTGGTTTCTTCTGCTTCCGCTTTCGCCGCGTTCGCGCTCTCCGCTGTTTGGGCGGTCTCCTTCTCCTCTGCCGCGGCCTTTTCCGCCAGCATCGCCTTGTCGATATCGCGGCGGAAGATGACGCGCGAGGCAAGGAACGCCGCAACGGCCAGCGCCATCAGGAAGAGCATCGCCTTGATCGCGCCGCTTGAGGTGAGCACCACAGCGGAAAGGCCCAGAATGCTGCTGATGACATACAGCGCCGCGACGGCCTGCTTCTGGTTTAAGCCCATGTCGATAAGGCGGTGATGGATGTGTCCGCGGTCCGGCGACATCGGGTTCTGCCCGTGGGCAAGGCGGCGGATGATGGCAAAGAGCGTGTCGAACATCGGAAGGCCCAGGATCAGGAACGGCACCGCGAACGACACGATGGCGTAGTACTTGAAAAGGCCCTGGATCGAGATGGTCGCAAGGATGTAGCCGAGGAAGGTCGAGCCCGTGTCGCCCATGAACATCTTGGCCGGGTTCTTGTTGTAGGGCATGAAGCCCAGGCACGCGCCCACGAGCGAGGCCATCACGAGCGCCACGTCCCCTTCCGACACGAGCAGCGCGATAACGAGCATCGAAATGGCGCTGATGGTCGAAACGCCGCAGGCAAGGCCGTCAAGCCCGTCGATGAGGTTAACGGCGTTCGTAATGCCCACGATCCACAGAACCGTGATGGGGATGGACAGCCAGCCGAGGTCCCAGTAGGGACTGTCGGCAAAGACGTTGGGATTCGAGAGCGTCTGGATCACGACGCCGTGGAACACGGCGACGAGCGCCGCGAAGATCTGCACGCAGAATTTAAAGTACGCGCGCAGCGGGGACATATCGTCCACCACGCCCAGCACGACGATGATCGACGCGCCGAGCAGAATGCCCTGCAGCTGGTGGTCGATCTTCACGAACAGCAGCATGCTCACGATAAAGCCGAGGAAGATCGCAAGGCCGCCCAGGCGCGGCACGGGCTTTTTGTGCATGCGGCGGTTGTCCTTCGGCACGTCGATCGCGCCGATCTTATAGGCGAACGACTTCACCAGCGGGCACATCAGGAAGCTGACGACGAAGGCGCACAGCAGCGCCGCGCCCACGCTCAGCAGTAACTCTTTGGGTATCTCATTCATTCTCTCTCACCTTTTTCAGCGGGCCACGAAGCCGACCTTCTTGTAGACCTTGCGCAGCGTCTTTTCCGCGACGTAGGACGCCTTCTGCGCGCCCGCGCGGTACACGGACTCAAGATACGCCTTGTCGGCAAGGATGCGCGTGGCCTCCTCGCGGATGGGGCGCAGCATTTCGATAACGGCGTCGCCCACGGCGGGTTTGAACGCGCCGTAGCCCTGACCGTCGAACTCCTTCTCGATCTCGTCGTAGCTCCTGCCCGTCACGGCGGAATAAATCGCCATCAGGTTGGCGACGCCGGGCTTGTGCTCGGGGTCGAAGCGCACGCAGTTCTCCGTGTCGCTGTCGGTCACGGCGCGCTTGAACTTGCGGCGGATGTCCTCGGGCTTTTCCATAAGGTAGATGGAGCCGTTGGGGTCCTTATCGGATTTCGACATTTTGGCGCTGGGGTCGCTCAGGCTCATCACGCGCGCGCCGACCTTGGGGATGTACGGCTCAGGCATCTTGAACACGTCGCCGTAGATGCCGTTGAAGCGCTGGACGATGTTGCGGCAGAGCTCAACATGCTGCTTCTGGTCCTCGCCCACGGGGACATAGTCGGGCTGATAGAGCAGGATATCCGCCGCCATCAGCGCAGGATAGGTGAAAAGGCCGCCGTTGATGTTCTCGCTGTTCTTGGCGGACTTATCCTTGAACTGCGTCATGCGCGAAAGCTCGCCGAACATCGTGTAGCAGTTGAGGATCCAGCCGAGCTCCGCGTGCTGCGGCACGTGGGACTGGATGAAGAGCGTGTTCTTCTCCGGGTCCAGGCCGCAGGCGATGTACTGCGCGAGCTGCTCGAGCGTGCGGCGGCGCAGCGCCGCGGGGTCCTGGCGGACCGTGATCGAGTGCATATCGGCCATGAAGTAGTAGTTGTCAAATTCCTCTGCGCGGCCGGACCAGTTCTTGATGGCGCCGAGGTAGGACCCCAGCGTCAGATCGCCGCTGGGCTGAATGCCGGACAGCATCACTTTTTTGCGTGCCGCTTGTTCCATGTTTTCCATGTTCTTCTTTCTCCGATCTTTTGTTTTCTGTTTCGATATATCTCCAACGCGCCGTTTTGGCGCAGCTATCGACCCAATTTGATATGTTACCATACCGCGCCGGGAAATGCAACGGCTCAATGCAGGGAAAAAAGGATATCCTGCCGCCGCGCACCATGCCGCCGGGCGGAAAAATCCCGCGCCCTTCGTTGACTTTTGGGGCAAAATATGGTGTAATGTGGTATCTATATTCTGACTCACTTCAGGAGGTCCTCTATGTCCATCGACATGAAGTATTTTGAAGAAATGGAAGCGAAGATCCCGCACGGCAAAGTGCGCACGCGCTTCGCTCCCTCCCCCACGGGCTACATGCACGTGGGCAATCTGCGCACCGCGCTCTACACCTATCTGATCGCCCGCCATGCGGATGGCACCTTCATCCTCCGCATCGAGGATACCGACCAGGGCCGTCTCGTCGAGGGCGCGACGGACGTCATCTACCGCACGATGGCCGAATGCGGCCTTTCCCACGACGAAGGCCCCGACGTCGGCGGCCCCGTCGCCCCGTATATCCAGAGCGAGCGCCGCGACACCTACGGCAGGTACGCGGAGCTCCTGGTCGAGCGCGGCCACGCCTACTACTGCTTCTGCGAAAAGGCCGAGAGCGAGGAGGACAGCGGTGAATTCGACCGCGCGGACGATCCCTGCCGCGACCTGCCGCTTGAAGAGGCCAAGGCGCGCGTCGCTGCCGGCGAGCCCTATGTCATCCGCCAGCGCATCCCGAAGGAGGGCACCACGACCTTCCACGATGCGAGCTTCGGCGACATCACGGTCGAAAACAAGACGCTCGACGATCAGGTGCTCTTAAAGCGCGACGGACTGCCGACCTACAACTTTGCCAACGTCATCGACGATCACCTCATGGGCATCACCCATGTCGTGCGCGGCAGCGAATACCTCTCCTCCGCCCCGAAGTACAACCTCCTCTACGAGGGCTTCGGCTGGGAGGTGCCGACCTACGTGCACTGCTCCCCCGTCATGCGCGACGCGCAGCATAAGATGAGTAAACGCAACGGCGACCCGAGCTATGAAGACCTCAAGGCGCAGGGCTACCTGACGCCCGCCATCCTCAACTATGTGGCGCTGCTCGGCTGGTCGCCGCGCGGCGAGCAGAGCGAGCAGGAGTTCTTCACGCTCGACGAGCTCGTGAAGGCCTTCGACATCGGCGGCATCTCCAAGTCCCCCGCCATCTTCGACATTGAAAAGCTCACGTATTTCAACGCCAACTATCTGCGCAATCTCTCTCCCGATGAGTTCTGTAAAGTCGCCGAGCCTTACATCCGCCAGAGCGTGAAGAACGAGGCGTACTCCGCTTCCGAGATCGCGGCGCTGCTGCAGGCCCGCTGCGAAAAGCTCACCGACATTCCCGAGAAGGTCGATTTCTTCGATGCTCTTCCCGACTACGGCGTGGAGTTCTACACGAACAAGAAGTCCAAGACCAACAGCGAGGTCTCGCTCGACATGCTCTGCAAGGTCCTGCCCAAGCTCGATAACCTGCCCGAGTGGACGAGCGACGCCATCCACGACATGCTCGTCTCGTTTGCCGAGGAGCTCGGCGTGAAGAACGCGACGCTCATGTGGCCGCTGCGCATCGCCGTCGCTGGCAAGCTCGTCACGCCCGGCGGCGCGGTGGAGATCTGCCATATTCTTGGCCGCGAGGAGACCGTCGCGCGCGTCAAGGCCGGTATCGCCAAGCTTTCATGATCGACCGCTTCTGCCCCACCCTTTCCCACGGCACGCTCCGGCATGAATTTTTCAGCACCGCCGCCGCGTTCGGCGTGCTGACGCTGCTGGGCTTTGCCGTCTCGCTCGCAAGACCCGAGCTTGCACAGGGAATTCTCGCGCGCTTCACCGCGCAGCTCGAGCAGCTCGGCCTTACGGCCGACGTGCCGCAGTCGCAGCTGATGGCGACGCTCTTTTTCAATAACCTTGTCGCCGCCTGCCTTTCGATGCTCTACGGGCTCATCCCCTTCGTGCCGCTCAGCGCGCTCGCGCTCGGCACCAACGCGCTGATGCTCGGCGCGTTCGCCGCGCTCTACCAGATGCAGGGGCCGGGTCTCGGCGTCTACCTTGTCGGCATCCTGCCGCACGGCGTCTTTGAGCTTTCGGCGCTCATCCTCGCCTGCACGCTGGGGCTTCTCATCAGCCGCACGGGAACGGACCGCATCCGCCGCAAGAAGGAGGCCATGCCCCTCTGGCCGCGGCTTCAGGACTGTCTGCGCGCATTTTTGCTGCTGACCGTGCCGCTTCTGGCTCTCGCCGCGGTCATCGAGACCTACGTGACGCCCGTGCTGCTCTCGCTCGTGATGTGAGCGCAGACGGTTGACTTTCGCGCAATACACCGATATAATGAACCTGCAAAGATTTTGTAGATTTTTATCTGCTGTTTCTTCAGGGATTGAGGAAAAGCACCGCTTCTGCGGCGCTTTTCCTTTTTCAGCAGGCAGACCACAGAGAGTTGTCCCGCTGCGGGACAGAGAAAGAGAGGATCACATGGCACAGCCCGCCGCCGTCGGCAGAACAAGCGTACAGAACATGACCGAGGGGAACCCCGTCTCCCTGATCCTGCGCTTTGCGCTGCCGATTTTCATCAGTCAGGTTTTCCAGCAGCTCTACAGCACGGCCGACGTGTACATCGTCGGCAAATTCCTCGGCACGAACGCCTTTGCCGCCGTCAGCTCGTCCGGCACGCTCATCATGCTGCTCACGAGCCTTTTCATCGGCACGTCCATGGGCGCGGGCGTCGCCATTTCGAAGTACTTCGGCGCGGGCGACTATGAAAGCGTCTCGCGCGCCATCCACACAAACCTCGCCTTCGGCGTGGTCTCCGGCCTGGGGCTCACGCTCGTCGGCGTACTGCTGACGCCGACGTTTCTCCTTTGGATGAACACGGACGCGCAGGTGATGCCCGAGGCGGTGGAGTATTTCCGCTACTACTTTCTCGGCGTTCTTGCGACGGTGCTCTACAATATGTGCGCCAGCTCGCTCAACGCGCTCGGCGACAGCCGCCGCCCCCTGCACTACCTCATCATCTCCTCGCTGACGAACATTGCCCTTGACCTGCTGTTCATCGGCGCGTTCCATTGGGGCGTGTGGGCCGCCGCCGTGGCCACCGTCATCTCCCAGACGGTCAGCTTCGTGCTGTGCCTGCACCATCTTCTGCGCAAAGGCGAGGTCTACACCGTCACGCCGCGCAACATCCGCCTGCACGGCGACATGCTGCGCGAGATCGTGCGCTACGGTCTCCCCTCCGGCATCCAGAACTGCGTCATCGGCCTTGCCAACGTCATCGTCCAGTCGCAGATCAACTCCTTCGGCATGCTCGCCATGGCCGCCTACGGCGCGCACACCAAGGTCGAGGGCTTCGCCTTCCTGCCCATCACGAGCTTCACGATGGCCTGCACCACCTTCGTCGGGCAGAACCTCGGCGCCAGGCAGTACGACCGCGCCAAGCGCGGCGCACGCTTCTGCATCCTCATCGCCGTCATCATGGCGGAGCTCATCGGTCTTTGCTACTATCTCTTCGCGCCGCAGCTCATCGGCGTGTTCGACAAGACCCCCGGCGTGATCGCCCTCGGCGTGCAGCAGGCGCATACGGTGGCTCTTTTCTACTGCCTTCTGGCCTTTTCGCATTCCATCGCGGCGGTCTGCCGCGGCGCGGGCCGCGCGGTCGTGCCGATGATGATCATGCTCTCCGTCTGGTGCGTCCTGCGCATCATCTACATCATGATCGTCGTGCACCTCTTCGGCGATATCCGCTATATCTACTGGGCGTACCCGCTCACCTGGGCCATCAGCTCCACCATTTACCTTATTTATTACCTGCGCTCTGACTGGGTGCATGGGTTCGAAAGGTGATTTTTATGTCAACCCCCGCATTCCGCTTCCGCATTGCCGTCCCAGACGACGTGCCCGCGCTGCTCGCGATCTACGCGCCGTATGTGGAAAAAACGGCCATCTCGTTTGAGTATGAGGTCCCCTCGGTCGAGGAATTCCGCAGCCGCATGGAAACGATCTCCCAGCGTTACCCCTATCTCGTCGCCGAGGATGAAGCCGGGCAGATCCTCGGCTATGCCTACACGCATACCTTTATCGCCCGCGAGGCCTACGACCGCTGCGCCGAAACGACGATCTACCTCGCGCTCGACGCGCGCAGACACGGGCTCGGCAAGCGCCTTTACCGCGCGATCGAGGACCTTTCCCGCGCGCAGGGCATCTACAACCTCTATGCCTGCATTGGCGAGCCGCAGGGCGCGGACGACGAATACCTGACGGACAACAGCATCCGCTTCCACGAGCATCTGGGCTTCCGCCGCATCGGTGTGTTCACGCGCAGCGGCTACAAGTTCGGCCGCTGGTACAATATGTCCTGGGCGGAAAAACTGCTCGGCGAGCATCCGGAGACTCCCGCGCCGCTTCTCTCCTTCCCCCAGCTGGACCAGGCGCTCGTCGCGGAGATCCTGCGCCGCGCCGCCGAATAAAGCACATCAGAAAGGAGCGCCGCTCACGCATGAGCAGCGCTCCTTTTCTGCTTTTCTTTTTCTCATTGGACAGAACGCACCGGCTGTGGTAAGCTCTATCCACAACGCAAAAGGAGGACCTCTCCCATGGAAGAGACCCGCTATGTTTTTCACCTCAGCCCCTACGACGTTTCCGCGCTTCTCCCCCAGGTGAGCCGCGCGCTCGAGGCCCAGACCGAGCACACCTCCCGCGCGCAGTATCCCGGCATGTGGAGACAGACCGACCGCCTGCGCGAAAGAGCGCGTGCACGCGCCGCGCAGGGAACGAAAAAAGTGTCGAAAGCGCACCGGCTCTTGCGGACGCTCCTCGATATCGTCTGCCTTGCGTGCGGACTGTTTCTCCTCATTCCCGGCCTGACTGCACCGAAGGAGCTGCTTGTGCCGCTGCTCACCGGCGCGCTCGCTGTGCTGGTCGGTGCGTTCGACCTGCATCTTCGGTACGGGAAACGAAAGAACCCCTTCGACAAGTCCGCGGAGCGCCTGCTCCGCGGCAAGGACGCGCTCCCCGAGGGTCTGACCGTCTCCTTCGCGTCAGACGGCATGACGCTTGCAGACGCCGCGGAGACCATCCCTTACGGCGACTTCACCTGCGCGGTGGAGACGCAGGACCTGTTTCTTCTCATCTATCGCGGCTGCGCCACGCTTTTGCAGAAAAGAGACCTCGACGGCAGCGATGCCGGCGGCTTCCGCACCTTCCTTTCCGGGAAGGTCCCGGCCTGCCTCGACCTGCGGGAGAACTGATCTGAAAGGGCATCTCGCCCGCGTCCCGGTTTCAGGGTGCGGGCGGGATGCTTATATTTTGAGCGGCAGAAATAAGCAGGCATTCCTGACATCTCCCCGAAAGCCCCGACGCGCAGCCGCCCTGAAAGGCTCCTGCATGGACGATCTTCTCAAGGATGTTCGCTCCTTCGCCCGCTTGGAACCCCGGTGCAAAAGAAAAACTCAAGGGTAAAACCCTTGAGTTTCAACACTTTGGTGCGCGAGGCGGGACTTGAACCCGCACGCCCGTAATGAGCACTAGAACCTGAATCTAGCGAGTCTGCCAATT
>CAKUBI010000033.1 GCA_934636865.1 uncultured Oscillospiraceae bacterium | reverse complement strand
GTTCTTGGCCTTGGTCTCGGCAAGAACTCTCTCAATGTAAGCGTTCATGATAAGTAGCCTCCTCTAAAATTACCCTGACGATTCAGGGCTTGATGGTTCAGCCATCTTGCTTATAAGTGTATCACCGAAGGAAAAAATTCACAAGCAAAATGGCGTTGGCGCTGTGTAAGAAAATTGACTTGACTTTTTAGTGAAAAAGCAGAAAAACACGCAAAAAAGTTTCGCTTTTTTGATGAAGCTTATTAAAATGACGCAAGCTATCTTTCATATGATGACGATATGTGCAGAATTCTGCGCACAATCTTGCATTTTGATGGAATCCATTCCAAAAAGAGATGGGGGGCGGCGGACCCCCATCAAAAAGACGAATATATGCGATTTTCCTTGCGGAAAACGCCGTGCAGCGGCCTTTTTCAATGGATGCTTCACGCGGCGCTGTCGGTCTCTGATGCATCCGCGGGCGGCGCGGACTGCATGGAGGCGCCGGCGGGCCGTACAATGTCGATGATCTGGGCGGTGATCCACTGCGTCCCGCTTTTCCAGTAAACATCGATCTCGTCGCCGACGTTCAGCAGGGGGGCAAGGGGGACCGCTGCGGCGCTGACATAGACGCTGAAGGTATCCTCGCCCTCAAAGCGGAGATAGTAGACGCTGGTGCCCTCGATCACGGCCGAGCGGATCTCGGCGATCACGCCGCGGGTCTGCTCGAGCTCCGCGTCCGGCGCGACGCCGATCTCGCTCTGATCGCTGGAGATGAGACTGTTTTTAAGCAGCATCTGGCGGTAGTTGGTCTCGCAGTCGGCGACGCTTGCGCCCGTGGCGACGATCTGGTACTGGTTGACGTTGACCATCGCATACATCTTGACGAGCTCGCTGGCGTCCTTGAGCGCCATGAAGTAGGTCGGCTGACCGGCGATGTTCAAAAGCAGCGGAAAGGTCGCCGTGTAGCGCAGGTTCTGCACCTGACCCTCGGCGCTGTCCATGGCGCTGTATTCCGTCGCGCCCGCGCAGGGATAATACTTCGTCTCCTTCGTGCGCTGATTGGAGAGAAGGAAGCCGATGTTGCTCTCGTCGCCGCCGACGCTCGTCACGCCCGTGTAGAGGTAAACGTCGTCGCCCTCGGCAAGATAGTTGTAGCCGTCGGTCGTGACCGTCACGTCGCGCTGGCCGAACTTGGAATTCCAGAAGCCGTTGTGGTACTGGCCGTAGTAGTCGTACTGCTCGATGATGAGGTCGGCGGAGTAGACGTGATCGACCCAGGCGGGCGGCTCCTCGTAGTATTCACTCTCGCCTGTGATGGCGTTGACGAGCACTGCGCCGCGGTTGTCCGTGCCGCCGAACAGGCCGATGGTCTTTTCCTTCCGGGCGCAGACCCAGAAGGGCGTGCCGTCCTCGTCGATCTCAAAGACGGGGGCCTCGAACATATAGGTCGGGTAGCGGAAGCGCAGATGGCGGTAGAGGTTGTGCGAGAAGTGCTCGGCGGTGGTGTACTTCATGCCCTCGCTCAGGCGCACGACCTCGACGTTCTGCGTGACCATGTCGATGATGAGGTAGGCGGGCAGACCCTCCGAGCGGTTGGTGATCCACTTGAAGAGATCGCCGTAGCGCAGCGGTGTGACGCGCACGGGGCGGCCGTGGTAGTTGATCTGCGTGTAGTCCCCGGCGACCTCGAACTGCGAGACCATGTCGGCCAGCTCGCCGAGCTTGCGGTCGCCGAGCTTTTCGGCGCTGTTGCGGTCAAGCATCGGGATGCGGTCGTAGGAGACCTCGGCGATCTCGTCGGTGAAGCTGCCGCTCTCAATGGGCAGCAGGGCCTGATAGTCCTTCGCCCGCAGCACGACCCACGAGGTCAGCGCGCCGACGAGCGCGACGGCGACGAGCAGGACCGCGGAAAAAAACGGCACGGCGCACTGCTTTTTGGCAAACGAGAAATAGTCCTTCGCACCCGTGCTCTGAAAGCCGGAGGTGAAGAGCGCGGTCACGCAGTACGCGGCGCACAGCAGCAGCGCAAAGACGTAAAAGCCCTCGTCGTGCAGGTTGATGGCGGGCAGGCGCAGGTAAAAGTAGCCCGCGCCGACAAGCAGCGTGACGAGCACGTTGACGGCGATGCTGCCGCCCTTTCGTCCGCCGGACTTGCGGGGCTTTGCTTCCTTTTTGGGTTTGGCGTTCTGGTCAAATTGGAAGCCGCCGGAGTCGGAACCGGAAAATTTGATGTTCATAGAGCTGTTTCCTTTCGGCATCATGGGATGGCACGGTGATTATTTATAGTATACCTTGTCTGCGCCGCAAACACAAGAAAAAAGGGAACGGGGACGGAAAAGCCGTCCCCGTTCCCTTTATGCGATCAGCATTTCATGCTGTGCTTTTCCGTCAGCGCGGCGTAGAGCAGCGCGCAGAGGGGGAGAAGCAGCAGGGCGAAAAGCCCGGCAGACAGCTTTTTCATGGGCGCGCCTTTCCTGTCAGGCGTTTTGAGTGCTGACGATGCGGTAGTAGGCGTTGGAGGTCAGGCGGTACATCGCGCAGTAGAGCAGCGCGAAGATCAGAAAGGCCGCCGCCGTCACGCCGAGAAACAGCGTCAGGTTCTGGATGCCGAACAGCTGCATGATCTGCCAGACCATCGGCTGCGCAAAGCCGAGGTGCAGCGCCGCAATGCCCAGCGGCAGCAGGAAGATGAGCAGCATCTGCGCGTTCACGCTCTCGCGGATGTCGCGCCGGGTCATGCCCACGCGGCGCATGATGGCAAAGCGGGAGGCGTCCTCGTAGCCCTCGACGACCTGCTTGTAGTAGAGCATCAGAAGCGTTGCGAACAGGAAAACGACGCTCAGCAGGATGCCGAGGAAGAAGAGACTGCCGTAGAGCGAGAAGAATTCGGAGCGGATCTCCGCCATGTCCTCGGGGAGCCAGTGGCTCTGGGCGGCGAGAGTGCTGATCGCGTCCTCGGCGCCAAAGTAAAGGCTCGCCGTCGCAGCGATCATCACGAGCACCATCGTGGAGAGGATGCAGATGGAAGCAAGGCCCGCGCCGTTGCGCTTCATGCGGTAGGTGAGAGAGGAGAGGGAGACGAAGTTGCGCTTTTTATAGTAGAACTTCTCGTCCTTTTGCAGCGTGCGGCAGAGCGTCACGCTGCCGGAGATGAAGAGAAGGTACGTCGCGAGGATGACCATCAGTACCGCGACGAAGAACAGCAGCATTGCCGCCACGGGGTCCTTGATGGTCGCGGCGATATAGTACGCGCCGAGCAGCAGCGCAAGGCCAGGGAGCACGAGCAGCCACTGCGATCTCGGCGGCTTTTCGCCGACATTTTCACTCTTTAAGAGCGACACGCCCTGCGCGTGCCGGAGTGAAAGCACGCCGCGCAGATAAAGGAGCGCGAAGATGACGGCAAACGTGAGGGCGCACTGTTTCACAGCGGAAATGCTCACCGAGAACGCGACGGCGGGAAGCGAGAGCAGCCGCAGCAGCGCCGCCTGCGACACATAGGAAAGCAGCACGCCGAAGAAAAGACCGAAGACAAGCGTGAACGCCGCGGCCATCAGCGTTTCCCAGAAGAGGACGGAGCCGAGCGCGCCGCGGTCCATGCCCAGGACACTGTAGAGGCCGAACTCCTTCTTGCGGCGGCGCAGGAGGAAGCTGTTCGTGTAGAGCAGGAACAGCGCCGTGAACACCGAGACGACGAACGAGCCGAGGTTCATCACGAGCTCGACCGTCGTGGTACCGGCGCCGTTGATCTTGCCGTTGACGACATACAGCGCGGGCGTGGAGGCAAGGTAGGCGATGACGTACAGCACCGCCGCCATGAACGCGCAGGAGAGGAGATAGGGGACGTACAGCCGCCCGTTTTTCCGGATGCCGAGCAGCGCGAGCCGGGGATAAAAGCCTGCCTTCATGCGCACTCGCCCCCCGTCTGCTGCTGCGTCTGCGCGTCGGCGATGCGCTGGTAGAACTGCGATTCCGTGTCCTTGCCGCGCTGGAGCTCGAGCGAGACCTCGCCGTCGCGCAGGAACAGCACGCGCGAGGCGCAGCTCGCCGCGCGCACGGAATGCGTGACCATCACGATCGTCTGCCCGGCGGCGTTGATCTCGCCGAAGAGCTTCAAAAGCTCGTCCGTCGAGCGGGAGTCAAGCGCACCGGTCGGCTCGTCGGCCAGCAGGATCTGCGGGCGGGTGATGAGCGCGCGGGCGACGGCCGCGCGCTGCTTTTGCCCGCCGGAGACCTCATAGGGGTACTTTTTAAGAAGCGTATCGATGCCGAGGTCATGGGCAAGCGGGAGAAGCCGCTCGCGCATCTCGCCGCGGGACTTTCCCGCGAGCACGAGGGGCAGACAGATGTTATCCTCAAGGGAGAACGTGTCAAGCAGGCTGAAATCCTGGAACACAAAGCCCAGGTTATCGCGGCGGAAGGCCGCGGCGGTCTCCTCGGGGATTTCGGATAAGTTCTTGCCGCCGAGCAGCACCGTGCCGCCAGTCGGCTTGTCGAGCGCGGCGAGAATGTTTAGAAGCGTCGTTTTGCCGCTGCCGCTCTCGCCCATGATGGCGGCGTATTCGCCCGATTCCACCGTGAAGCTGACATTTTTGAGCGCCTGGACCTTGCTGCCGCCAAAGCGCGTGGTGTAGGTCTTTTGAAGGCCGGTAACCGTCAGAATTTGCATTGGGATACTCCTTTCCATATGCTGCCATAAGCAGAGCTTATCAGCGATGGGTTAACATAATGATATGATTTCGATTAAATTTTCATGAAAAAAGGGCGCAGAAAAGCAGCCGGAAAAGCGGAGGCCTTTCGCGGCTGCTTTTTCGAAAAAAGTGTTATTCGAGATTCAGTTTTTTCGTCGTAAAGAACCATGTCACGGCGTAGCCGATCGCGCAGAAGAGAAGCTCGCCGAGCATGCCCCAGAGGAGCAGCAGCTCGATGCCTGTGGGCACGTTGCTGGCGTCCAGTGAGATCCATGTATCAGGGAAAGTTTGGATGAACAGGCCGATCATGGCGATTGCAGTGAACTGCGCAAGCTCGAAGAACACGAGGAACAGAATGACCGTCCAAAGCTCCTTGTGCTTGTTGAAGCTGTAACCGATGGAATAGGCGGCATACACCACGAGCTCGGCGGCGGAAACGGCAAAGACGAAATTGCAGAAAAGTTCAAAGACAATCAGCAGCGCGTGACCGCGCAGCGAGACATCCATCCCGAAGAACGCTGTGAAAACATCGCTGAAAAGATCGGGGGCGTACTGGAAAGCGCTCCAGCCGGAGGCGGCAATCAGCAGAGAGAAAAGCCCCACGATGAACGCCGCAGCATACCACACAGCGGAAACGATGAGCTTGGAGATGAGAAGCTGATGGAGACTCACCGGCAGCGTCAGCGTGAGGTAGCCCTCATCCTTGAGCACATGGTCGCGCCAGCGGCAGGCGGAGAGCACCAGCGGCGCGAACGCCAGCGCAAAGAGACCGAGCACAAAGCCGATGACCAGCAGCACGCCGATGAGCTGTAAGAGCCAGTGAATGTGCCCGCCGTTCAGGAGCAGCTGAGAAAAACGCATCAGCGCCGTCAGCGCCAGCATGCCCAGAAAGACAGGCCACATGATGCGGCCCGTTGCGCGGAATTCGTGTTTGATGAGTTTGCTCAGCATCTGAATACCTCCCGGAAGAGCTCGTCAACGCTCTTGCCCTTTTCGTCCCGAATTTGCTCCACGCTCTCGTGGAGCATGACCTGACCCTCGCGCAGGAACACGACCTCGTCGAGCACCTGCTCAACGTCGGCGATGAGGTGCGTGGAGATGATGACCGCCGCGTCCTCGCTGTAGTTGCTGATGATCGTGCGCAGGATGTAGTCGCGCGTGGCGGGGTCCACGCCGCCGATGGGCTCGTCGAGGAGGTAAAGCTTTGCCTCCCGGCTCATCGTGAGGATGAGCTGCGTTTTCTCGCGCATGCCCTTGGAGAGCGTTTTGATCTTCTGCGTGCGGTCAAGGCCGAGGTTCATGAGCATCTGCTCGGCGACGCCGCGGCGGAAGTCCGCGTAAAAATCGCCGTAGTAGTCAAGCGCCTGCGCGATGCTCATCCAGCCGGGCAGCGTGCTGCGGTCGGGCAGGTACGAGACGATGGCCTTTGTGGCGCGCGAGGGCTTTCTGCCGTCGATCAGGATCTCGCCGCTCGTCGGCGTCAAAAGCCCGTTGGCAAGCTTGATAAGCGTCGTTTTGCCGCTGCCGTTGGGGCCGAGCAGGCCCACGATGCGCCCCGGCTCGATCGTGAGATCGACGCCGCTGAGCGCCGCTTTGGCGCCGTAGCTTTTGCTCAGCGCTCTGCATTCAAGAATACTCATTCCTCTTCCTCCTTTGCCCCCTCGATGAGGGAGATGACCTCCTGCTTATTGCAGCCGAGCGTTTTCATCGAGCGGAGAAATGTCCCCACGCGCTCGTCGGCAATGCGGAGCTTTGCGTTTACGATCATGTTTTCGCTTTCTGTGACGAACCGTCCCGCTGTGCGCTGGGAGAAGACCAGCCCCTCGCGCTCGAGCTCTGACAGCGCCCGCTGCACGGTGTTTGGGTTGACGCCGGCCTCCACCGCCAGATCCCGCACCGACGGCAGCTTTTCGCCCGGGGCGTAGATGCCCGAGACAATGGCTTCGGTGAGCCGCTGCGTCAGCTGGGAGTAGATCGGCTGGTCATTGCGGAAATTCCATTCCATCGTGACCCTCCTTTGTATCACTGTATTAAGTAATTAGTACAATAATACATCGAGCGGCATTTGTCAATACCCTTGCGCAAAAAAATGTTGAAATTAACATAAAACTGTGAAACACCTGTTGCATTCTGCAGAAAATGTGGTATCATAGATTCGAACAAGTGTTGGAAGGGGCGCAGGGAATGGAAAAACTGTCCAGAATGCAGCAGCGCGTGTACGATTATATCGCCGAGAGCATCGCCGAGCACGGCTATGCGCCGTCCGTGCGCGAGGTCGGCGAGGCGCTGGGGCTCAAGTCGCCCTCCACGGTCCATTTCCACATCAAGCATTTACAGGAGATGGGCCTGATCGAAAAGAGCGCGGGCAAGGGCCGCGCCATCACGCTCAAAAAGCAGCCGCAGGCGGTCCCCGCCGCGCCGCAGCCGATCGAGATCGACGAGCTGCCGCACCGTCAGGTGCCGATCCTCGGCAATGTCGCCGCCGGTAATCCGATTTTGGCGCAGGAGTGCATCGAGGATTACCTGACGTTCGACACCGGCGGGCACGACGAGGAGTATTTTGCCCTGCGCGTGCGCGGCGAGTCGATGCTCGGCGTCGGCATCCTGCCGGATGATCTGGTCGTGGTCCACCGTCAGCCCGTGGCGGAAAACGGGCAGATCGTCGTCGCCCTGATCGGCGACGAGGCGACAGTCAAAACGCTCAAGCGCAGGGGGAGCGAGGTCTGGCTCATGCCCGCAAACCCCGACTATCACCCCATCGACGGCCGCGAGAGCACGATCTTGGGCCGCGTCGTCGCCGTGGTGCGGCAGTATTAAAAAGCTCCAAATGATAGGAAAAGCTCCTTCACGCAATGCGTGAAGGAGCTTTTATCATATTTGCTTGAAGGCTCTGCCTTATCCCTTGTCGAATGTCACCGTCCAGTCCGACAGCCGGTAGAACGGCGAGGAGACGGTCGGGGTCAGACCGTCGATGAGCCCTTCGGGCGTGAGGACGGACGCGGTCTTGAACGCGATGGGCGCGATGGGCGCGCTCTGGCCGAGACAGCGGCACAGCGCGCTCGCGGTCTGCGCCGTTTCGTTTGCGAGGAAGGCTGAGAGCAGCGCGTCGCACTGCTCGTCGGCATAGCCGCCATAGTTGAGCGCGCCGCCGCTCGCGATGAGGGCGGAAATGTTCCAGTCCGCCGTCAGGCGGACCTCGCCGAGGTAAAGGTCGAAGTTCCCGCCTTGCAGCGCCGCGAGATAGTCGCTCCACGGCAGGGCGCGCACCGTGACGGTCAGCGCGCTGCCGGTCAGCGTCCGGCTCAGATACTCCGCGATCGAGACCTTGAACGAATCCGTCTCGCTGACGAGGACCGTCAGCGTCCGGGGGCGGTCCTGCGTCACGCCCGCGGCTTCCAGCGCGGCGGAGAGGGCGGGGGAAGCGAGCGACAAAGCAAGCTCCGCGGGATAGAGCGCGGAGCGCGGCGAGAGCGGGAAGCGCGCGGCCTCGGCGTGACCGGCAAGGTAGCCCGCGGCCACGGTGTCGCGGTCGATCAGCGCGGCGATGGCGGCGCGCACGTCCGCGTTGGAAAGCGGCGCACGCTGCGTGTTGAAGCCGAGGTAGATCATGTTCGCCGTCGCGTAGTCGGTGATCGTGGTGTTCGCGCTGCGCAGGTCTCCCGCGCCGCCGGTGAGGTCGGCGGCGAGCAGATGCACCTCGCGCGAGGAGAAGAGATACGACGCCGTGTCGTCGTCCTTAACGGCGCGCAGCTCGATGCGCTCGAGCGGCAGCTGCGTCTCCTGCCACCAGTCGGCGCTGCGCTTTAAGCACGCGCCATCGCTGTCGGTAACGAAAAGGTACGGCCCCGTGCCGAGCGGCACGGTGTCCTTCTCGGAGCCTGATTTGACGATGGGGATATCCAGCAGCGCGGGGAACGCGCTGTCCGCGTGCGTGAGCGTGATCTGGAGCGCGCCGTTCGAGGTGCGCATCGACGCGACGGCGGCAAAGCGCGCGCTGTAGCGCTCGCTCGTCTGCGCGCGGCGCAGAGTGGCGAGCACGTCGTTTGCCGAAAGCGCGCTGCCGTCGGAAAAGCGGACGCCGTCGCGCAGGTAGAAGGTGTAGGACGTGTAATCGTCGCTGTGGTCATAGCGGCTGCACAGGACATGCTGCGGCGCGAACGACGCGTCCAGCGCAAAAAGCCCCTCATAGAGCAGCGCGCCCGCGGTCTGCTGCATCCCGTCAGGGCAGGTGATGGGGTCGAAGCCGACGTTTTGCAGATACGGCAGGGCGAACGACGTGATGGGCGTGGCCGCGGCGGTATCCTGCGTCTCGTCGGCGGCAGGCTCCTCCCAGAAGTCCGTCTCGTCCGCCGGTTCGTCCGATGCCCAGCAGCCCGAGAGCGGCAGCACGAGCAGCAGCGCGCAGAGCAGCAGTGAAAGGCGGCGCGTCATGCCTTGTCACCCGTCAGGCAGATGACGCCGGCCATGCCGCCGCGCCTGTCGCCCATCGCGCGGTGCGACCAGTAGCGCTCGGGATGGCATTTCGTGCAGTCGGGGTGCACGTCCACGCGCGAAGGGTCGATCCCGGCGCGCAGCAGCCACAGGCGGTTGATCGACTTGAGATCGATGTGGTACTTTTCGCCGCACTGCTCGATGCGCTCGTCGATGGCGGGGTCGAGCAGTGCCTTGAATACGTCGGCCACGTCGCTGTCCACCTCGAAGCAGCACTTGCCGATGCTCGGGCCGATGGCCGCGCGCAGCGTGTAGGGGTCCGCGCCGTAGTAGCTCATCATCGTCACGGCAGTCTTGAGCACGATGCCGCTCGCCGTGCCGCGCCAGCCTGCGTGCACCGCGCCGATGCAGCGCGTGCTGGGATCGTAGAGCGTGATGACGCAGCAGTCCGTCCCGTAGGCGAACAGCGGCAGATTCGGTACGTTCGTGATGAGCGCGTCGCCGTCGTCGAGCCGCTCGTCCCAGAGAAGCTTGCCCGCGTCCTCCTCGCGCGCCACGCACACGTGGTCGGAGTGGATCTGGCGGCAGGCCACGGCGCGGCCTGCGTCAAAGCCGACCGCCGCGCCGAGACGGCGGTAGTTTTCAAGCAGATTTTCGCTGCTGTCGCCGTGATGGTCGGCGAGGTTGAGCGAGTCGAACGGCGCGGGACTCACGCCGCCGTGCCGCGTGGTGAACGCATGCACCACCCCGCCCGCGGCAGAGATCGCGTCGGACGTGTCGAAGATGAGACCGTTAACGTTGTGTTCGGTGAAAGACATCATGTGCCTCCTTACTTATTGGGGGATCGATCGTACTTTTTCAGCAGATCTTCAATGGCAATGTCGAGAAGCCGGGACTTGGGGATGCGTGTTTCCTTTGCCAGCGCGTTGAACGGCTCGACAAGCTCATTGGCGAGCGAAGAGGTAAATCTTGTGCGGTTGACCAGCAGGGGTTCAGCCATAATTTACACCACCTTATGCAATATAGTACATATTATACGGGCGGATTTGTGAAAAACAACTGGTTGCAAATAGTGCATATATAATATATATTATTGACGAGGGAGGTGAGAAAATGCTGTCAATCATCAACGCGCTGTATTACAGCGGACATGAAAATGACTTGCAGCGCTTTTTGTCGCCGGACGAGCTGGCTGACTATCAGAGCGCGTGCCGATACAGAGAAGAGGAGCTTGCAAAGCTCTCCGCCTGCCTGAATGCGGATGAGCGCGCGCTGCTGGAAAGAATGGCGGACAATGAATTGGAAGCGGCGGGGCTGGATATGGACTGCGCGTTTCGCTGCGGCCTTGCGATAGGGCTGAAATTGAGCGGATGGGCCGCGCTGCTGACATAATAGGAGACCTTCGTTTACCGCCGCAGAGCGGCAGCGGGCGGGGAGGATGGGGCAAATCGTTTCGCAGAGAAAAAAGCAGCTTGTGCATTCCGCAGGCGCGGCAGTATCGCGGAGGGAAAGACCGGCAATGCAAATTTTCTCTGGGAGGGTTTAAGGGAGGGATATCTCCTTTTGAAAAGAGATATCCCTCCCTTGGTTCGTTAAGCTGCTTCCAAGCAGTTTATTATCTGCCGCAGCACTGCTTATATTTCTTTCCGCTTCCGCAGGGGCAGGGGTCGTTGCGGCCAATCTTATGCACCTTGCGCGGCTGCTTTTTCACCGTGCCGTCGCCGGAGGTGGAGGCCACCATGCCGTCGGCCACGCGCTCGCGCTTGACCTCGTTCTCGGTCTTGACGCGGGCGGAGAAGATGCGGCGCACCGTGTCGCCCTGAATGGCGGAGATCATGTCCTCGAACATCGTGAGCGATTCCTGCTTGTAAACGTCGATGGGCTTGTTGTTGCCGTAGGACTGCAGGCGGATGGCCTGACGCAGCTCGCTCATCGCGTCGATGTGGTCCATCCAGTACTCATCGACCACGCGCAGCAGCACCACGCGCTCGAGCTCACGCATGATGGGCGAGGTGAGGGCGGCTTCCTTGGCTTCATAATAGCTCTCCGCCGCGGCGTAGAAGCGGTCGGTCAGCTCATCGGAGGAAAGACCGGCGAGCGTGGAAGCGTCCACCGCGCCGCGCGGGAAGTAGGTGCCCTCACAGTTTTTGAGCGCGCCGAGCCGCAGCTCGTCCTCGCTCTTGTCCTGCTCGCTGAAGGCGAGCGAGACCTGGCTCTCGATGCTCGAGCGCAGCATGTTGAGCACCGTGGGCTTGATGTCCATGCCGTCGAGCACCTGCTTGCGCTGACCGTAGATGATCTCGCGCTGCTTGTTCATCACGTCGTCGTATTCGAGCGTGCTCTTGCGGTACTGGAAGTTGCGGGACTCAACGCTCGTCTGCGCGTTCTCGATGGCCTTGGAGAGCGTCTTGTTCTCGATCGGCGTATCCTCGTCGAGGTTCAGGCGGTCCATCAGGTTTGTGATGCGCTCGCCGCCGAAAAGACGCAGCAGATCGTCCTCAAGCGAGAGGTAGAAGCGCGTTTCGCCGGGGTCGCCCTGGCGGCCGGCACGGCCGCGCAGCTGGTTGTCGATACGGCGGGAGTCGTGGCGCTCCGTGCCGATGATAAAGAGACCGCCCGCCTCGCGGACCTTGTCGGCCTCGCCGCGGATCTCCTCGCGGTGCTTTTCGAGCGCCTTTGCGAACATGTCGCGCGCGTCGAGGATCTCCTGATCGTCGGTTTCGGCATAGCCGGTCGCCTCGGCGATCAGCTCATCGGAAAGGCCCGCCTTGCGCAGGTCGTTTTTCGCCATGTATTCGGCGTTGCCGCCGAGCATGATATCGGTACCGCGGCCGGCCATGTTTGTTGCGACCGTGACCGCGCCGAGCTTACCGGCCTGCGCGACGATTTCAGCTTCCTTTTCGTGGTTCTTCGCGTTCAGCAGGTTATGCTTGATGCCCTCGCGGGAGAGCAGGTAGGAGAGCTTTTCGTTCTTCTCGATCGACACCGTGCCGACCAGAACGGGCTGGCCCTTGGCGTGGCATTCCTTCACCTGCGCGATGACGGCGCGGTACTTCGCCGCCTCGGTCTTGTAAACAACGTCGTGATCGTCGATACGGGCGAGGGGGCGGTTCGTCGGCACCTCGATGATATCGAGGTTATAGATGGTGCCGAATTCCTCTTCCTCCGTCAGCGCCGTACCGGTCATGCCGGAGAGCTTGCTGTACAGGCGGAAGTAATTCTGGAAGGTGATGGTCGCGAGCGTCTTGCTCTCGCGCGCGACCTCAACGTGCTCCTTGGCCTCGATGGCCTGGTGCAGACCGTCGCTGTAGCGGCGGCCGAACATCAGCCGGCCCGTGAACTCATCGACGATGACGACCTCACCGTCCTTGATGACGTAGTCGATATCGCGCTTCATCGTGCCGTGGGCCTTGATGGCCTGGTTGATGTGGTGGGCGATGGTGGAGTTTTCGGGGTCGGAGAGGTTTTCGATGCCGAAGTACTCCTCAGCCTTCTTCACGCCGCGGGCGGTGAGCGTCGCGGTCTTGGCCTTTTCATCGACGATGTAATCGGCGTCAACGTTGACGTCCTCTTCCTCCTTGTCGTCGCTCTCGGCGATGACCTTCTTGCGGAAGCCGCGCACGAGATTTTCCGTGCGGGAGTACATCTCCGTGGACTTTTCGCCCATGCCGGAGATGATGAGCGGCGTGCGCGCTTCATCAATCAGGATGGAGTCCACCTCATCGACGATGGCGAAGGCGTGGCCGCGCTGCACGAGCTCGCTTGCGTAGATGGCCATGTTGTCGCGCAGGTAGTCGAAGCCCATCTCGTTGTTCGTGCCGTAGGTGATGTCAGCGGCGTAGGCGCTGCGGCGCTGCTCGCTCGTCAGGTCGTGCACGATCAGACCGACCGTGAGGCCTAAGAAGCGGTGGACCTTGCCCATCCACTCGCTGTCTCGCTTGGCGAGGTAGTCGTTCACGGTGACGATGTGCACGCCGTTTCCGGTCAGGGCGTTCAGGTACGCCGGGAGCGTTGCCACCAGCGTTTTGCCTTCGCCGGTCTTCATCTCGGCGATGCGGCCCTGATGCAGCACGATGCCGCCGACGAGCTGCACGCGGTAGGGATACAGCCCCAGCACGCGGCGGGATGCCTCGCGCACGGTGGCAAAGGCCTCGGGCAGGATATCGTCGAGCGTTTCGCCGTTTTGCAGGCGCTGCTTGAACTCCGGCGTTTTGGCCTGAAGCTGCGCGTCGCTCATGGCCTCGTACTGGCCGGCCATGGCCTCGATCCTGTCAACGATGGGGTAGATGCTTTTGAGTTCGCGGTCACTGTACGTGCCGAACACTTTGCTGAAAAGACCCATATTAAAAAACTTCCTTTCGTGGGAGCATAATGACACGCTTACGAGTATACCATCGCGCCGCCTGATATGCAAAGGAAATTTGGCCTGCAACGATGAACGGAATGTAAATATTTCCGGCCGCGGACGCCGCCATGGCTTGCACAGTGCACAGACGCTGTGGTAAAATACAGGAAATATTACGGAAAGAGAATGCGTCTCCGGCGGCGGAGGAAAGAATAAGAAAGGAAGAAGCTTTATGAAACTGCATTTTTACGGGGCCGACCGCTGCGTCACAGGCTCGTGCCACTGCCTTGAGATCAACGGGAAGAAGATCCTTGTCGACTGCGGCCTGCAGCAGGGACGCGACGAGCTTGACAACCGCTATCTCGCCTTTGCCCCCGGCAATATCGACATTCTGCTCGTCACCCACGCGCACATCGACCATACGGGCCGCATCCCGCTGCTGGTGAAAAACGGCTTCCACGGCCGCATCCTCACCACGCGCCTGACGGCGGACCTCATGAAGATCATGCTGCTCGACTCGGCCCACATTCAGGAAAGCGACGCCGAGTATGAAAACCGCAAGGGCGAGCGCGCGGGCCGCGAGCATGTCGAGCCGCTCTACACCGAGCAGGACGCGCTGGACGTATTCAAATATGTCACGACCTGCGAATACGAAGAAACGATCGATCTTTGCGAGGGCGTGAGCGCGGTCTTTACCGACGCGGGCCATCTGCTCGGCTCGGCGTCCATCACGCTCGAGCTTGAGGAAAACGGCGTGCACAAGACGCTCGTGTTCTCCGGCGATATCGGCAACGTCGATCAGCCCATCATCCGCGACCCGCAGCTTCTCAAAAAGGCGGACTACGTCGTGATGGAATCGACCTACGGCGACCGCAACCACACCGAGGTCTGGAGCTACACCGACGAGCTCGCGCAGATCATCGACGAAACGCTCGGCAAGGGCGGCAACATCGTCATCCCGTCGTTCGCCGTGGGCCGCACGCAGGAGCTTTTGTACTTCATCCGCGAGATCAAGGACCAGAAGCTCGTCAAGTCCACGCCGAATTTCCCCGTGTACATCGACTCGCCCCTTGCCAAGGCGGCGACGACCGTGTTCTGCGGCGATCTGCACGGCTATCTTGACGAGAACGCGCTCGAGCTCGTCAAGGATGGCACGCACATGTTCACCTTCCCGAATCTCAACCTGGTGGAGTCGAGCGAGGAATCCAAGATGCTCAACATGGACCCGACGCCCAAGGTCATCCTCTCCGCCTCCGGCATGTGCGACGCGGGCCGTATCCGCCACCACCTCAAGCACAACCTCTGGCGCGCGAACAGCGCGGTGGTGTTCGTCGGCTTCCAGTCGCCCGGCACGCTGGGCCGCCGCCTGCTCGACGGGGCGGAGAAGGTCAAGCTCTTCGGCGAGGAGATCGCCGTCAAGGCAAAGATCGTCAATTTCCAGGGCCTTTCCTCCCACGCTGACCATGACCATCTCGTGCAGTGGATCAAGGCCTTTGACCCCAAGCCCGCGCATGTGTTCGTCGTCCACGGCGACGAGGACGTCGCGCCCGTGTTTGCAGAGGAACTCAATTCCCTCGGCTTCCACGCGCACGCGGCCAAATTCACCGAGTGCTACGACCTTGCTGCGAACGAAATGGTCAGCGAGGGCTACATTTCCGAGCGCAAGCGCACGCAGCAGAAGGCGCGCGCCGACAATCTGTATGCCAAGCTCATTGCGGCGGCGGAGTCGCTGCTCGCGTTCGCCAAGCGCTGCAAGGGCCGTCCCAACAAGGATATCTCCGCGCTCACGGGCCAGATCATCAGCCTGATCGAGCGCTTCCGCGAGTGATCGCGAAAAGAAGAATAACAGGGGAACTTCGCGCCATACGGCGCGAAGTCCTTTTCTGAGAGGAAACGACAATGGAGCTTGCCAAAAATCAGGAGCATACCGTCACCATCGAGGGCTACGGCGAGGACGGCATGGGTGTTGCGCGCATCGACGGGCGCGTTGTGTTCGTTCACGGCGCGCTGCGCGGCGAAAAGTGCCGCGTGCTCATTTTAAAAACGCTCAGAAGCGTTGCCTTTGCCAAGGTACTCAAAGTGCTCGAGCCGTCGGACGCGCGCATCGCGCCGGACTGCCCGTACTTCCCGCGCTGCGGCGGCTGTACCTACCGGCACATGCGCTATGAAGAGGAGCTGCGGCTCAAACGTCAGCGCGTGCAGGACAATTTGTCCCGCATCGGCGGCAGCACGGTCGAGGTCGAGGAGATCCTCGGCGCGCAGGACACGCTGCGCTACCGCAACAAGGCGCAGTACCCTGTGTCGAAGGACGGCGCGGTGGGCTTTTACCGCGCCCGCACGCATGAGGTCATCGAGTGCGAGCACTGCCTGCTCGTTAAGCCCGAGGCCGACGCCGCAGCGGAGGCGCTGCGGGAGTATATGCAGACCTGCCATGTGGCGGGCTATGATGAAAAAACAGGGCGAGGCCTTGTCCGGCACCTCTACGTCCGCTCGAACGCGGCGGGAGAGAGCCTTATCTGCGTGCTTGTGAACGGAGACAAGCTGCCGAAGGAGGACCGGCTTGTCGGGCTGCTGCGCGCTGCGTGCCCGAAGTGCACCGGTATCGTGCTCGGCACGAACACGAAAAAGGGCAACGTCATTCTCGGCGACCGCTACCGCACGCTCTGGGGGAGCGACCGGCTTGAGGATACGCTCTGCGGCAAGACGTTCCGGCTGAGCGTGCCGTCGTTCTATCAGGTCAACCGCGCGCAGGCCGAGCGGCTCTACGCGAAGGCCATCGAATTTGCGGGCCTTACGGGCGGAGAGACGGTGCTCGATCTCTACTGCGGGGCGGGGACCATCACGCTCGCGATGGCGGACCGCGCGAAGAGGGTCCTCGGCGCGGAGATCGTGCCCGAGGCCATCGATGATGCGCGGGAAAACGCCGCGTGCAGCGGCGTGCAGAACGCGGAATTCTTCTGCGGCGACGCGTCCGACGTTGCGAAAAAGCTCGCGCGCGAGCGGCTGCGGCCCGACGTGATCACCGTTGATCCGCCGCGCAAGGGCCTTGCCGCCGACGTGGTGGAGAGCATCGCCGAGATGCAGCCGGAACGGGTCGTGTACGTCTCGTGCGACAGCGCGACGATGGCGCGCGACGTGAAGCGCTTTGCGGAATTAGGCTATACCGCCGTCCGCGCCTGCGCGGTGGACATGTTCCCACGCGCAGACCATGTGGAAACGGTTGTCTTGCTTTCCAAGGGTGAGGTCGACTCGAAAAAGATTCGGGTTGAGTTCTCTTTGGAAGATATGGATATGTCCGAATTTCAGGATGGGGCAACCTATCCGCAGATCAAGGAGTATGTGTTGGAGCATACCGGGTTAAAGGTGTCCAACCTCTATATCTCACAGATTAAACGAAAATGTGGGATTGGGGTTGGTAAGAACTATAATCTGCCGAAGTCCGAGGATTCCAGACAGCCCCAGTGTCCACCGGAAAAAGAGAAAGCAATCCGAGAAGCATTCAAATATTTTGGGATGATCTAACATCCCGCAAAATGGAGGTTTCTTATGGATAGATTGATTTCTTGTGAGTTTAACATGGATAATGCCTGTGTGGAACTGAAATTCTTAGATGGCAGTATGATTGCTATTGATACAATAGCCGTGGAGAATGAGGTTGCTGACAATATGTATCAGCGGTCAGAGCTGGACTATCTAATCTACAATGACCCGATTGGATATGCAGACCTTGTTTTGAACGGAAACCCCGAAATTTATCTAAAAACTGTAACTGAATGTAAACCCTTAGATTAAAACTCAGCCCTCTGCCTTTTCATTGGCAGAGGGCCGTTTTTTGCTTAACAGTTATTGAGCATCCCTTAATTGCTCTACAACACTGCATTTCGCTGCGTTGTCATACATCATGCAAGGAATCAGCCACCCCAGCAG
>CAKUBI010000032.1 GCA_934636865.1 uncultured Oscillospiraceae bacterium | reverse complement strand
ATCGAGGACTATGTAAAAACCCACTTCCCCGGCAGCACGCTGACGTTTTTTGAAGACCGCGACCGCTCCGGCTACACGTTCGAGCAGCGCGAGGGCTATCAGGAGATGCGCCGGGGGCTGATGCAGCACAAGTACGACATCCTCATCATCAAGGACTTTTCGCGCTTCTCCCGCCGCAACAGCCGTGGCCTTGTGGAGCTGGAAGACCTGCGCGACGCGGGTGTCCGGATCGTCTCCATCGGCGACGGGGTGGACTTCCCCAACGACAACGACTGGCTGAAAATCCAGTTCCAATTCCTTGTGAACGAGATGCCCGTCACGGACACTTCCCGCAAGGTGCGGAACGTCATCAAGCGGCGTCAGAATGACGGCGAGTGGATCTGCGCCGCGCCCTACGGCTATCTTGTGACCGAGGACAAGCAGTTTGAGATCATCCCCACCGAGGCCGAGACCATCCGCAAGATTTTCGACCTCTACAGCAACGCCGGTTGGGGCTACAAGAAAATCGCCAACTATCTCACCGATCAGGGCGTCCCCACGCCGCGTATGTCCGAGCAGATGCGCAAGGAGGCGGCGGGCAAGAAGACCAAGCGGGAGGCTAAGAACGCGTGGGCCATCGCCACGGTGCAGGGCATTCTGGACAACGATTTCTATATCGGCACGCTCCGGCAGGGTAAGTACACCCGCGCCAAGATCAACGGCAAGGATGTAAGGCGCAACGACGACGAGCACATCGTCATCGAAAATCACCATCAGGCCATCATCGACTACCGCACCTTTGCCATCACCAGCGCCCTGCGGGAAAAGCGCAGCCGCAGCAACTACCGCGGCGTGAAGATCAACGACAACGTGTACTCCGGCTTTTTGCAGTGCGGCGACTGCGGCAGTCCGCTGTTCGCCATGAGCCGCTCTGACCTCGCCCCCGCCTACACCTGCGGAACGTATCACCGGCGCGGCCTCAAGGGCTGCACCAGCCACCATATCCGCGTCGATCGGCTGGACGAGTTACTGAAAAGCTATGTGCAAAAACTGGCGGACAGCTCTGCCGCCATGCTCGAACAGCTCAACGAGGAATTAAAGCGCGAGACCGAGCAGGTGGCGGAAACGGAGCAGTCCGCGGACAATCTCGCTGAGGTGCTGGCCGACCTCACCGAGGAATTGAAGGTGACGAAGCGCCAGCGCATCCGGGAGATCATGAAAAAGCCGGAGCAGGAAGCCTCCATCGAGGCGCTGTACGACGAGATGGAAGCAGACCTGCAAAAAAAGATCGACGGCATCCACCACCAGATCGACCTGCTGAGCGATAAGCGCAACACCATCATTCAGGTGAACCGCGTGGCAAAGACCGCCATTGACGTGTTCCGCGACATTCTGGAAAAGGATAAGCTGGAACGGAACGACCTGGAGCTGCTGATCGACAAGATCCTCGTCTTTGAAGATCACTTAGAAATTAAGCTCAAAGCCGACATCGACACGCTGCTGCGCTGCGGGAAGCTCCCCGCGGAAACGGAGGACACCGCAAATTTTAGTGAAGGCACGGAAAATATCGAAAACACGCTGATTCAATCCTCTAAAAACCGCGAGGATAAGGTTTTCCGTGTCCATGTTATCAGTAACGGCGACCCGTTGGAGATTTACACGAGCAAGGACGGCGAGGTCATTTTTAAGAAGTACTCGCTCATGGGCGGCGTGGATGAGTTCGCCGCCCAGCTGTGCGACACGCTCAGCAAGTCCACCGGCACGACCGTCGCCGTCACCGACCGCGACAGCATCATCGCCGCCGCGGGCAGCGCGCGGCGCGAGCTCATCGGCAAACGCATCAGCCCCCAGCTCGAGCAGATCATGGAGGATCGCGGCATCTACCGCGCCGCGCCGAACGAGCGCAGCGTCTACGTCACCGAGTCGCTCGACCGCTGCTGCGCAGCCATCGCCGCGCCCATCATCTCCGAGGGCGACGCGCTGGGCCTCGTGATCTTCGTCGGCGTCGAGGGCGAGGCCGCCCCCGGCGAGCTCGACACCGAGTACAAGCTCGCACAGGCCATCGCCGGCTTTCTTGGCAAGCATATGGAGAGCTGACGCATATAAACAAAAGAGGACGAAAGCAAAGTGCTTTCGTCCTCTTCCCTTTTTCGTTACAGCGATGCAAAATGCTGCGCGCCCTTTGTGCCAAGCCAGCGGTGCAGAAGCGCCGCGGCAAGCAGCGTCGCCGCCGCGAACAGCGCAAGATACGTGCTCGCGCCGAGCTTCCACCCCTGCCACAGGTACAGTCCCGCGAGCGCCAGCGCATAGGCCCAGCCGCCGAACATCGCGATCGCCACGGCGAGGTTCTGCTTGATGGGCATGAGCTCATTCGTCCAGGTAAAGCTCGCCCGCTTTACGCTAAGCGTCAGCCCCAGGCACGCGGAAAACGCGATATACGCAAGCGCCGTGACCGCCGCGAGCGCCAGCATGGGCGTCAGCGGCAGGATGACCGCCATACAGACGATCGGCACGAGCGCCGGGATGGCCGTGAGCACAATCTGCATCCTGAGCTTTGCGCGCAGGACCTGCCGCGGCGCGACGGGCAGCGACTGCGCGAGCCAGAGGCTCTTTCCCTCGAGCGAGACTGAGGGCGTCGCCATGTCGTTCATCGACGCGATCGTGCAGATGCCCGTGCAGAGCAGCACCTCCGCGCTGCCGTTCGCGCCGAACACCATATTAAGGAGCGACACCGCCTCCCCGCCCTTCCACAAAAGCAGGATGCCCGCGACCGGCAGCAGCAGAATGCCGAGCCCGCAGTTGAGAATGTAGTTCGGGCTTGCCGTGAAGCGCGCGAGCTCCTTGCGGAAAAGCGCG
This sequence comes from uncultured Oscillospiraceae bacterium, assembly GCA_934636865.1. Lineage (GTDB taxonomy): Bacteria > Bacillota > Clostridia > Oscillospirales > Oscillospiraceae > Hominicoprocola. The sequence continues at coordinate 15,532 of CAKUBI010000032.1, read as the reverse complement.
GCGTCCACGCTCTGCCGCCTGGCCGTTTTCTCGCGGTACACCGCCTTGCCCGCGCCGCCCGACGCGGTCGTGATCTGCAAAAAGCTGCGCGAGAGCACCGCCCACATCAGCGTGAACAGCGCCAGCACGACCGCCGCGGTCAGCAGCATCGAAACGCCGTCGCCCGTGCCCGCCGCGCCGAATACGTAGATCGGATACGCCGAGCCACGAATTTTCTCGCCGTAGAGCGCGGCGTTGCCGATCAGCTGCTCGATCGCCGTCTGCACCCTGAACACGAAGAAATAGTAGATGCCCAGTCCCGCGAGCGAGACGATGACCGTGATGATGCTCTTATGCTTGAGCTTCCGGCCGATCTTCGCCACGACCCAGCCCAGCGCGCACGAAAGCGTGAGCACAAAGATCGAGATGAGCGCCGTCAGCAGCACGCCGCCGAGGACCGGCTTAAGCGACGCGGACACTGTGACCCAATAGACGACGACCGCCGGCACAATAACGACCGCCGAGTACATCAGCCCCATGAGGTACACGCTCAGAAGGCGCGAGGCCATCAGCGTCCGCACCGGGATGGGCAGCGAGAGCAGCAGATCGTTGTCCCTGGCGAAGTACAGGCCCGAGTACGTGTTGAACACGCTGCCGAACGCACCGAGGAAGATCGAAAGAAGCCCCATCAGCGCAAAGTAGAGCCAGCCCATTCCCGCCTGCGTGAGCGGCGCGCACAGAGCAACGGACAGCGCCGCGAAGATGCCGCCCATCATACCGACCATCAGCACGGCGAAGAGCGCGATATAGGCCGCGATGCCGGCAGCGGAACGCTTCTTGTTGGTTTTTGCATTGTAAAAGTAGCTGCGGAAGATCTCCATCAGCTGCTTTTTGACGAGCGTTTTCAGCATGTTTCGCCCTCCAGCTCGAGAAAGACCTCCTCGAGCGAATCGTCGCCCTTGACCTCCTCCATCGTGCCGGAGCGGATAAGCCTGCCGCCCTTGATGATGGCGACTTTGTCGCAGAGCTTTTCGGCGACCTCGAGCACGTGCGTCGAGAAGAAGATCGCGCCGCCGTCCTCGCACATCTCGCGCATCATGCCCTTTAAAATATGCGCGGCCTTGGGGTCAAGGCCCACGAAGGGTTCATCCATTAAAATGAGCTTCGGCTCGTGCAGCCAGGCCGAGATGATGGCGAGCTTCTGCTTCATGCCGTGCGAATACGCCGCGACGGGCTGGGCAAGGTCGCTCGTCAGCTCGAACAGGTCCGCGTACCGGCGGATGCGCTCTTGCCGTTTCTCCGCCTCCACGCCGAAAATATCGGCGATGAAGTTCAAGTACTGGATGCCCGTCATGAACTCGTAGAGGTCCGGGTTATCCGGGATGTAGGCGAGCATTTTCTTGCAGGCGACGGGATCGGTCTTGATGGAGCGGCCGCCGATGGTGATCTCGCCCGCGTCGAACCGCTGGATGCCGACCACGGATTTGAGCGTCGTGGTCTTACCCGCGCCGTTGTGGCCGATAAAGCCGTAGATCTCCCCCGGCGCGATATGGAGCGAAAGATCGTCCACGGCTTTTTTCTCGCCGAAGGTCTTGGTCAGATGGTCAATGTAAAGCATATGCTTCCCTCTTTTCTTCTCATCAGCTCTTCGAATATCTTTGTGATATCAAAATAATATCAGTTTTCCGTTTTCTGTCAAGTAAAATTTTTGTAATGTCAAGCCAGCTTTACTTTTAGAATAGCACCGACCGTTTCGCTTGTCAAGTATACTTTACATTTTATCTTTCCACCGCAGGATGAGCGTTACGACGCCCATCACCGCCGCGTACAGTACGCCGCCGACGGCCCAGATGAACCAGCTGCACCCGGGCTGGCCGTTCCCGTTGGGGCCAAAGGTATAAAAGAGGAAGATCGCCGTCACGCCCAGCCAGTAGATGAGCGTGACCGTACCCTTCACGCCGCTGCGCGCCTTTTCCCTGCGCGTGTAGTCGCCCTCCTCCAAAAGCTGATCCATCGCGGCGGTGTAGGTCCCGCTCAGAACGAGCACACCCACGCCGCAGGCGACCAAAAGCAGCAGCACATCCACCGCCGCCGCGGCATAAACGTCCGCCGGGGCGATGCGCGTGAGCATCGCGGCGACGCCGGACGAGGCAAGGCCGACCCCGAGCATCAGCGGCACCACGGCAAGGATGCACAGCACCACGCCGGCGATCGTGCAGCGCGAGGCCGTCGGCTCGTAGGCCCTGCGCCGCTCGCGCACCATGCCGCTCACGCCGTACTCGGTCTCAAACGGCTCTTTTTCGAGGAATTCAAACTCCTTTGTCTTTGCCCCGCAGGAGAGGAAGATCGCTACCGCGGCGGCGACCAGCACCAAAATGACGCTCACGCCGATCCCAGCGGCCAGATCCTCCGAAATACCGCCGATCCTCGCGTCCGCCAGCGCGGCAAGCAGGATGATCACGACCGGCGAGACGATACACATCGCCACCGCCAGCGCGATCTTCGGCGCGCAGGCTTTGCGCAGTGCAAGGTAGCGCGCGGCCTGCTCCATCGTCACCTTTCGCAGCGGCGCTTCCTCCTCCGCAGCTTCGACGAACTCCTCGTCCTCCATTTCGTCCTTCAAAAGATAATCGGTGCTCACGCCGAACAGCCTGCTCATCTGCACCACCTTGTCAAGGTCGGGCACGGACTGCGCGCCCTCCCATTTTGATACCGACTGGCGCGTGACGCCGAGCTGGCCCGCCAGCTCCTCCTGCGACCAGCCCGCCTTCTTGCGCAGCGTCATGATCTTATCTGCCAGAATCATTTTTCATTTCCTCCTGAATCTCCGGCGCGCCGTGCGCACCGCTTTTGATGGCCCTATCATAGCAATTTTCGCGGTTGCGGGAAAGAAAGCGCACTGTCAAATTTATCAACCGGCAGTTGCAAAGCCTGATTTTTCAAGGCTTTGCCGCCGTTTCCCTATTACTCTATGCGATTTTGCCATCCTATCACACCGAACGGATGAAAAAAAGGGCGTCCCGCCGGGACGCCCCTTTTTTACTGCTTTTCACACATTACACAACGGCAAAGAACTTGACGAGGAACAGCGCGGAGATCACGTAGGTCAGCACGCTCACGTCCTTAGCCTTGCCGGAGAGGACCTTGACGAAGGTGTAGGAGATCAGGCCCAGACCGATGGCGTGGCCGATAGAGCCGGAGATGGGCATACCGATGAGCATGATGGCGACCGGCAGCATCTGATCCATGTCATTAAAGTCCACGTTCTTGAGGCCCTGGAGCATCAGCACGCCGACATAGATGAGCGCGGCGGAGGTCGCGGCGCCGGGGATGATGGCGGCGATAGGCGCGAGGAACATACAGGCAAGGAACAGGACGCCCGCGGTCAGCGCGGTCAGGCCCGTGCGGCCGCCCGCTTCCACGCCGGAGGCGGACTCGATGAAGGTCGTAACGGTGGAGGTGCCGGTGCAGGCGCCCGCGACCGTGCCGATGGCGTCGGAGAGCAGGGCTTCCTTCATGTTGGGCATGTTGCCCTCTTCATCGACCATACCGGCGCGGGAGGCCGTGCCGACGAGCGTGCCGATGGTGTCGAACATGTCGATCATGCAGAAGGTGATGACGAGCGTGATCGCAGTGAACCAGCCGATATTCACAAAGCCCGCAAAGTCAAACTTGAAGAGCGTGGTGGAGACCATGTCGGCGAAGGGCGGGACGAAGCTCGCGGCTGCAAGGCTTGCGAACGGGTTCACGTGCAGGAAGACGGCGCTGCCCGCCCAGTAGATGACGGAGGAGAAGAGCATGCCGAGCAGCACGGCCGCCTTCACGCCCTTCTTGGCGAGAACGACCATGACGAACACGCCGAGGAAGGCCGTCACAACGGTGAGGACCATGGTGTTGTAGCCCGCATCGCCCATATTGCCCTTGATGACGCTGGGCGTGAGCGCGCCGAAGAAGTCGCGCATCATGTAGAACGGGCTCGCAAAGCCGTTGCCCTCGGCATAGATGCCGACATTGGAGCCAAGGCCGACGTTCATGAGCATCAGGCCGATGGCAGGCGCGATACCGTAGCGCACGCCGAGAGGAATGGCCTCGACGATCTTCTCGCGGACCTTCAGGAGCGTGAGGATCAGGAACACGATGCCCTCGACGAGGATGATGACGAGCGCCGCCTGGAACGCGGACTCATACTCGCACTCGTTGATGACGGCGATGTTGGCAACGACCACGGCAAAGAAGCTGTTGAGGCCCATGCCCGGCGCCATGACGAAGGGCTTGTTGGCGAAAAACGCCATGCAGATCGTGCCGATGGCCGAGGCGATGCACGTTGCAAGGAACACGCCGTTCCACAGCGGCGTGCCGGCCGCGAAGTTCGTCAGAAGGTTCGGGTTGAGCGCGATAATGTAGGCCATGGTCATAAACGTAGTGAGACCGGCAAGGAGCTCGGTGCGGACTGTCGTCCCATTGGCCTTGAGCTTAAAAAGCTTTTCCATGAGATTCTCCCTTTCTTTTTCCGTTTTGCTCCTCGCCTGAAATATTTTCAGGAAGCAAGACGGATTTTCAGCCAACATTATAAAGGTCCCGTTATGAAAATGCAAGTATTCTGTTCATTTCTGCTGTACTTTCTCATCTCCTGACGGTCCCGCCTTTTGTTTGTGTTGTGTTTTTGGTTGCTTTGCGCTATACTGTAGTTAGTAAAAATTTGCACTTTGGGAGGTGCATCCCATGAAGCTGATGGTGCTCGACGGCAATTCCATCGTCAACCGCGCCTATTACGGCGTCCGTCCGCTCACAACGCGCGACGGCTTTTTCACCCACGCGATTTTCGGCTTCCTCACGATGCTGGGCCGTCTTTTAGACGAGGAGAAGCCCGAGGCGCTGTGCGTCGCCTTCGACCGCCGCGAGCCGACGTTCCGCCACCTCGAATACGACGGCTACAAGGCCACGCGCCACGCCATGCCCGAGGAGCTTGCCATGCAGATTCCCGTCTTAAAGGAAGTGCTCGACGCGATGAACATCCCCCGCTACGAGCTTGCGGGCTTTGAAGCGGACGATCTGATCGGCACGATCTCGCGCAGGTGCGAGCGCGCGGGCTGGAACTGCGTCATCGCCACGGGAGACAAGGACTCCCTCCAGCTCGTCACCGACCGCACAACCGTCAAGCTCATCTCCACGCGCATGGGCCAGACCACGACGAAGGACATGACGCCCGAGACGTTCCGCGAGGCCTACGGCTTCGACCCCGTCCGCATCGTCGATCTCAAGGCCCTCATGGGCGACGCGAGCGACAATATCCCCGGCGTGCCGGGCGTTGGCGAAAAGACGGCCATGGCCCTCATCCAGAAATACGGGAGCATTGACGAGATCTACCGTCTGCTCCCCGGGATCGACGCAAAGCCCAACGTCATCAAAAAGCTCACCGCGGGCGAGGAAAGCGCGCGCCGGAGCTTCCACCTTGCGACCATCGTGACGGACGCGCCGCTCGAATTCGCCCCGCAGGAGAACCTGCGCAAAGCGCCGTCGGATGTGCTCTACCCGCTCTTTATGAAGCTCGAGTTCACGAAGCTCATCGACAAATACGGCCTCAAGCCGGCAGCCGATGCGCCCGCCGCCGAGGAAAAGGTCGATCTCACCGTGACTGCCGAGGCCGTGACCACGGCAAAGCAGGCGGAGGACGATCTCGCGCGCTTCCGTAAAGCGGAGCACGTGACGCTCCTGGCGCTGCCCGACCTTTCGGGCGTGATCGTGGACTGCGATACAGGGAAGGACGCCGCCGTTTCCGCCGAGTTCTATTTCTCCCGCTACGAGGGCGACTGGAACGCGCTGCTGCGCGCGCTGTTCGCAAACGACATCAAAAAGGTCAGCCACAACGTCAAGGATCTCCAGCGCACGCTGCTTGAAAACGGCCTTCCCATCGAGGGCTTTGTGTTCGACACGGCGCTCGCAGGGTACCTTCTCGACGCGACGGCGGGAAAATACGACATCGCCTCGCTCTATGCCGCCTACTTCCGCCAGACGCTCGCCGAGCCGAAGCACCTCGATCCCGATGCCTTTTCGATGCTCGGCGACACGGTCGAGGCCGAGACGGCCTTCCACATTTATGTCAGCGCCGTTTCGGCGCTCTATGAAGCGCTCTCTCCCATGCTCGAGGAGCGCGCGCTGCACGAACTTTATTATAAGGTAGAGCTGCCGCTGTGCGCGGTGCTCGCGCGCATGGAGCACGCGGGCATGCGCGTGGACGCGAGCGCCCTCGCGGCCTTCGGCGGCGAGATGGAAGCGCAGCTCAAAACGCTCGAGCAGCACATCTATGAGGAAGTGGGCGGACCGTTCAACATCAACTCCCCCAAGCAGCTCGGCGAGGTGCTCTTTGAAAGATTGCAGCTGCCGCACGGCAAGAAAACAAAAACCGGCTGGTCCACGAACGCGGACGTGCTCGAAAACCTCCGCTGGGAGAATCCCATCGTCGAGGAGGTTTTGCAGTACCGCCAGTACGCGAAGTTCCGCTCGACCTACTGCGACGGGCTTTTGAAGGTCATCGCGCCCGACGGGCGCATCCACACGAGCTTCCAGATGACCGTCACGGCGACGGGCCGTCTGAGCTCGACCGAGCCGAACCTGCAGAACATCCCCACGCGCACGCAGCTTGGCAGCGAGTTTCGCCGCATGTTCGTGCCCGCGGAGGGCTGCGTCCTCGTGGACGCGGACTACAGCCAGATCGAACTGCGGCTTCTCGCCCACATTGCGGACGATGAGGCGATGAAGCAGGCGTTCCTCACCGGCGAGGATATCCACACCGTCACGGCCTCGCAGGTGTTCGGCGTACCGGCCGGCGAGGTAACGAAGCAGATGCGCTCGCACGCGAAGGCCGTCAACTTCGGCATCGTGTACGGTATTTCCGCCTTCTCGCTCGCGCAGGACATCGGCGTGCCGGTCTACGAGGCGAAGGCCTATATCGAAACGTATTTCGAGCGTTTCCCCGGCATCCGCCGCTATATGGACGAGGTCGTCGCCAACGCGAAGGAACGCGGCTATGTCGAAACGCTGATGCACCGCCGCCGCGCGCTCCCTGAGCTGACGGCCAGCAACTTCAACACCCGCTCGTTCGGCGAGCGCGTGGCGCGCAACATGCCCATTCAGGGCACGGCCGCGGACGTCATCAAGCTCGCCATGGTGCGCGTGGACGAGCGTCTGCGCCGGGAGCGCCTGAAGGCAAGGCTCATCCTGCAGGTGCACGACGAGCTGATCGTCGAGTGCCCGGAGGAGGAAAAGGAGACCGTCGCCCGGCTTCTGACCAAGGAAATGGAGGGCGCCGTGCACCTCTCCGTTCCTCTGACCGCCGAGGCCCACTGGGGCAGAAACTGGCTGGAGTGCAAGGGATAAACGAAGCGAAACCGTCTGCGCCGCGCGCAGCATTGGAGGAAATATCATGGAACAGTTGAAAAAAAAGGTCCGCATCGTGCCGATGACGAACGAGCACCTTGCGGACGTGAGCGAGCTGGAGCGCGAGTGCTTCTCGAACCCCTGGTCGCGCAATATGTTTGCCGAGGAGCTGGAAAACGCATGCTCGGCGTTTCTCGTCGCGCTCGACGCGGACGACGGCAGCCTTGTCGGCTACGCGGGCCTGCTCGCCGTGGCGGACGAGGGCTGCATCACCAAGATGGCCGTCCGCCCGTCCAGCCGCCGCGGCGGCGTGGCCGGGCAGCTGCTGGACGTGTTTGTCCGCTTTGCCGAGGGCAGCGGCCTTGCGTTTTTAACGCTCGAGGTCCGTGCGGGCAACTATCCCGCCATCACGCTCTACGGCAGCAGGGGCTTCCGCAGCGCGGGCCGCCGCAAGAACTACTACGACCACCCGAAGGAGGACGCCATCATCATGACGAAGGAATTCGGCGCGGACGAGGGGGCGAAGGCATGAAGATTCTCGCTTTCGAATCCTCCTGCGACGAGACCGCCGTCGCGGTCGTCGAGGACGGGCGCAGGCTCCTTTCCGACGCCATCGCCTCGCAGGCCGACCTGCACGCGCTCTACGGCGGCGTCGTGCCGGAGATCGCCTCGCGCAAGCACATCGAGGCTATCGCCGCGCTGACCGATCAGGCGCTCCGGGAAGCGGGCGTCGGGAAAAAGGACATCGACGCTGTGGCCGCGACCTACGCACCGGGGCTTATCGGCGCGGTGCTCGTGGGGCTCAACTTCGCCAAATCCGCCGCCTACGCGCTCGGTGTGCCGCTCATTCCCGTGCACCACATCCGCGGGCACATCGCGGCGAACTATCTGGCGTTTCCGGAGCTCAAGCCGCCGTTTCTCGCTCTGTGCATGTCCGGCGGCAACACGCTCATCGTCGATGTGCGCGACTATACGGACTTCGCCCTCCTCGGCGCGACGCGCGACGACGCGGCGGGCGAGTGCTTCGATAAGGCCGCGCGCGTGCTCGGCCTGCCCTACCCCGGCGGCGCGGCGATGGACCGGCTCGCGCATGAGAGCGAGGGCGGCGTTTACGATCTTCCGCGCGCAAAGATCGACGCTTGCCCGCTCGATATGAGCTTTTCCGGCCTCAAGACCGCTGTTGTGAACATTGCGCACAACGCCGACCAGACCGGCAAAGCGATCGACCGCGCGGCGCTCGCGCGCGACTTTACGCAGGCGGTCGTGGATGAGCTCGTGCCGCGCGCGATGCTCGCCATGCGTCAAAGCGGGCGCAGGGTCATCGTCGCCGCGGGCGGCGTTGCTGCCAACTCATTCATCCGCGCGGCGCTCGAGCGCGAGTGCCAAAAGCACGGCTACCGGCTCTATCTGCCGCCGCTCAGGCTCTGCGGCGACAACGGCGCGATGATCGGCGCGCAGGGGTATTACGAGTACCTCGCCGGCGCGCGGGCCGACTGGTCGCTCAATGCGTATGCGACAAGGGACATCGACGATCCGATCGTGTGAAGCGGTCGACAGGATCTATCTAAAAAAGGCGCGGACCTGTCAAGGTCTGCGCCTTTCCTTTTTGACGGCGGACGATTCCGGCTTGCAAAATTCGCGCATTATGGCAACCACTCGAATTTCTGTTCTGCGCCGCCGCCCCATATTGCAGTATTATGTAAATTTCGACACGTGGTGTTTTCACCAGTCCGCTTTTCACACGGCGTTCCGTCCTCTCCTTCTGTCATTTGAAAATCCATGATTTTCCCTCTTTTTACCAGTGTGGAAAACTCTGTGGAAACTGTGGATAACTCATCGTAGAATCGTTTTATTGAAATCATTATGTTAATCTGTCGTTTTTTTGTGCAAGCGCGATAAAGCGGTCGGACACGGCGGAAAAACCGCGCGTCCGGCCGCTTTTTGGCAACTTTCTCCGGCGCGTTTCCGCGCCGTTTCCGCCCAAAGCCCCGCCCGGACCGGGCAAGACCGTGGACATGCCTTGCAGGATGTGATGCGTTAATACTATTTGTATATCGCGGCAGGCCGCGCCCTCAGCAGGCCGTTTCCAGCCCGTAGCAGCCGCTCACGGGGTCCAGAAAAAGCGGCAGGTGCAGCGGGCGGTACGTGCACCAGACGAAGGCGAACAGCACAAGCCACAGCGCGATGAAGCCCGCGAGCTGCATCGCGCCCCCGCGCAGCCGCCCGGCCGTCAGCCACCGCCAGCTCACGAAATACGCCAGCGCGTCGGCGAGGAAGAAGATGCTCATATCCACCCAGCTCGGCAGCTTTCCGAACATCCCCGTCAGCGTGTAATAGAGCGCTGGGATGCTGATGAGCCCCAGCAGGATGCTTGCCGCCTTGACTGCGAAAAAGTTCCGGAACGCGTCGGAAAACACGACGAATTCCGCCACCGTGAACACAAGGAACGGGATGAACAGCAGCTTCATGTGCTCCCAGGTCGATTCGTTCACCGCCGAAAACGCCGCGGCCACGCGGCTCCCGCCCGTCCAGTCGTAGACAAAGTGCAGCAGCGTTCCCAGCCCCGCCGTGACAAAAAAGCCGATGATCTCCCACCGGCGCAGTTCGCGTTTCATCGTCCGTCCCCCTTTTCGCCCCGCTCGTGCGGGGCAGCACTATAGTCTACGCAAAAGAGACGGGCTTTATACGGCAAAGGCCGCCCTCGCGGGCGGCCTTTCTCTTCTCTTATTCGGCAAACTGCGGCACGATCACGCCCGCGGGCGCGTCCTTCGTCAGCGTAAAGCTGTTCCCCGCGAGCCGGTGCACGCGCTTTTCATCGCACAGCGCCAGAAATTCGTCCAGCGTGCCAATCTCGGGGTAGCCGTGCGCGCCGAAGCGGTAGTGCATCGGCACGATGACGCGCGGCGCGATCGCATCTGCGACCCGCTTCGCCGTCTGCGCATCGATCGTATAGTACCCGCCGACAGGGAGCAGCAGCGCGTCGCACCCCCTGACCGCCGCGAGCTGCGTCTCATTCAGCTCATGGCCGAGGTCGCCGCAGTGCACGAGCGTCAGTCCTTCGGCGCGCAGGATATGCATGGTGTTCTGCCCGCGCTTTGCGCCCTGCGCGTCGTCGTGGAAGGTCGAGACTGTTTCGACCGTGAAGGGGCTCTCCGGCTTTTCGCGGCCCGAGAGCGTCACCGCCTCCAAAAAGGCGTGGTCGCGGTGCCCGTGGGAGCAGAGCGCCTCGTCCGCGCTTACGTGCAGCGCGGGATAGGTCTCCACATAGTAGGGGTCGAGCACGATGCGCCAGCCCGCGCTTTCGACCACAAAGCAGGAATGGCCCAGCCAGGTGATGTTCATGATGTTTTCCTCCGTTTCAGCATGATTCCAGCTCATCGAGCGTCATGGAGAAGCTCTCCATGCAGTGCTCCATGAAATAGTCGAGCTCCGGCAGACGCATCCCGTCGAGCGCGCTCCGCGTCTGCTCTGCCGCCTTTTTGAATTCGAGGTTGCCCGCCTTGAGCTCCTCGACGCACTTGATATAGGCCGATAGCTTGTCCGCCGCCTTGACAAGTCGGTGTACCGTCTCGTCCTCGTCCTTGATAAACGGCGCATAGTCCGTGCGCAGCACGTCCGGCAGCATGGATAAGAGCCTGTCGCCCGCCACGGCCTCGACCTTGCGGTAGGCGTCGCGGATCTCGGGATTATAGTACTTGATGGGCGTCGGCATGTCGCCGGTCAGGATCTCGGTCGCGTCGTGGTAGAGCGCGGCGACCGCCACGGCGTTCGCGTCCGTCTCCTGCCCGAACACGCGCGTGCGGATGAGCGCGAGCGCGTGGGCGAGCACCGCGACCATGTAGCTGTGCTCCTGAATGTTCTCCTCCTCGGTGTTGCGCATGAGCGCCCAGCGCTTGACGCAGCGCATGCGGGAGATGTAGGCGTAAAAATGATCGGCCATGGCTCACTCCTCCAGCTCGCCGCGAAGGCTCCCGCCGTCCGCCGCCGTGATCCTCACGTTCCGGACCTGATTATGCAGCCCCTCCTGCGCGACGGAGACCTCCATATAGTTCGGCGCGTGGCCTGCGCTGCCGCCCCTGCGGTCGCGCTCAAAGAGCACGGGGAAGGTCTTTCCCACGCAGCGCGCAAGATATGTCTCATGCATTTCCTTCGCGACCGCCGAAGCGCGCGCGGCGCGCTCCTCGCGCACGGGCATGTCGATCTGGCGCATCTCCGCGGCCTTCGTGCCGGGGCGGATGGAGTACGGGAACACGTGCATGTCGGCAAAGCCGACACGCGCGATAAAATCGAGCGTCTGCGCGAACTCCTCCTCCGTCTCCTCCGGAAAGCCCGTGATGAGGTCGGTCGTGATGGCGGGGTCGTCAAAGTACCGGCGCAGGAGCTCGCAGGACGCCATATAGCGCGCCGTGTCGTATTTTCGGTTCATGCGCTTCAGGGTCGCGTCGCAGCCCGACTGCATCGAAAGGTGAAAGTGCGGGCAGAGGTATTGGAGCTTCGACGCCCGAACGCAGAACTCCTCCGTGATGGTGCGCGGCTCGAGCGAGCCCAGGCGGATGCGCATATCCCCACCCTCGCGCGCGATGAGCTCCAGAAGGTCGATGAGCGACGTGCCATCCTTAAAGTCCGAGCCGTAGGACGAGATCTCGATGCCCGTGACCACGATCTCGCGGTAGCCCTCCTCGCGCAGGGCGCGCACCTGCTTTTTTGCTTCCTCCATTGGCAGCGAGCGCACGCGCCCGCGCGCGTAGGGGATGAGGCAGTAGGTGCAGAAGTTCACGCACCCGTCCTCCACTTTGAGCATCGCGCGCGTGCGGTTCACCATGCCGCCCGCGGGCAGGACCTCGAAGCTCCGCCGCTCCCAGACATCGTCCACATCGACGATGGGCGTCTTGTCCCGCGCGACGCGCTCCAGAAGGTCGATAAAATGCGCGCGGTCGTTCGTACCCGCGATCACGTCGAGCCCGAGCGCCTTCACATCCTCCGGATGCGTCTGGGCATAGCAGCCGCAGGCGGCGATGACCGCGTCCGGATTGCGGCGCTTGGCCTGGCGGAGCATCTGGCGCGACTTTTTGTCGCTCACCGCCGTCACCGAGCAGGTATTGACGATATAGGCGTCCGCCGTGTCCTCAAATTCCGTCAGCTCGTGCCCGCGGCGCCTGAGCTCCTGCTCAAGCGCCTGCGTTTCATATTGATTCACCTTGCACCCGAGGGTGCAGATCGCAACTTTCATGTATCCTTGTATCCTTTTCCGCATTCCGGGCGGCAAATACCCGGTCGTTCCGTCTTTTCGGGGCAAAAGATGCCCGCCGCCCTTGCTTTTTCGCTTTTATATTGTATAATCATTTGAGCATTCTGACAAGTCCAAAGAAAGGATTTTCCCGATATGATCTATCTCGATCACGCGGCCACCACCCCTGTTCCCGAGGAAGTGGCGCGCGCCGTTTATGATACGCTGGTTTCCGGCTGGGGCAATCCCAGCTCGCAGTACGCCTTCGGCAAGCAGGCAAAAGCCGCGGTGGACGCCGCGCGCGAGACCGTTGCCGCCGCGCTCGGCTGCAAGGCGGAGCAGCTCATCTTCACCTCCTGCGGCTCCGAGAGCGACAACTGGGCCATCCGTCTGGCTGTGCACCAGAACCGCCACGCCGGAAAGCACATCATCACGACCGCCGTGGAGCACAGCGCCATTCTTGAGACCTGCAAGGCGCTCGAGCAGGAGGGCTGCACCGTCACCTACTTAAAGCCCGACAAAAACGGCGATATCACCGTCTCACAGGTCGAGAACGCGCTGCGCGAGGACACCGCGCTCGTCACGATGATGCTCGTCAACAACGAGACGGGCTGCGTCTTCCCCGTCGCCGGGACCGCGCAGCTTCTGAAAGCCAGAAAGTCCCGCGCGCTGCTGCACACCGACGCGGTGCAGGCCTTTTTGAAGCTTCCCTTCCGCGCCGACACGCTGGGTGCGGACCTCATCTCCGTCAGCGGGCACAAGGTCGGCGCGCCCAAGGGCGTGGGCGCGCTGTACCTCGGCGAGCGCGTGCGCGCGCCGAAGCCGCTCATTTTCGGCGGCGGGCAGGAGCGCGGCCTTCGCTCCGGCACGGAGGCAACGGGCCAGCTCGCAGGCTTTGCCAAAGCCGTCGAGCTCAGGTGCGGGCATCTTGACGAAAAGCTCGCCCATATGGCTGCGATCAAGGCCTATGCCGAGGAAAAGCTCCTTGCGCTTCCGGGCGTCGTCCGCATCGGCGACGGGACCGCGCCGCACATCCTGTCCATTTCGCTCGTCGGCTATCCGTCGGCCAACGTCGTCACGGAGCTCGGCGCGCAGGGCATCTGCATCTCGGCGGGTTCGGCGTGCCACCGCGGGCAGCTGAGCCACGTTTACCGCGCGATGGGCCTTGACAAAAAGACCGCCGCGGGCGTGCTGCGCATCAGCTTCGGCCCCGACACGTCGGAAGCGGACATCGACGCGCTCGCGAGCGCGCTCAAAGCGCACCACGACACGCGCTTCCCCATGCTGTAATTTCAACGTTTGAGGTTTTTATGCTTTCCTATCTTCATCAGCCCAAGGGCTTTTACAAGCGTCTTTTCCTGCTGGCGCTGCCGGTCATCGTGCAGAACCTGATCACCACCTCGCTCGGCTTTCTTGATACGTTCATGGTGGGCCTGCTCGGCAGCGACCAGATGTCTGCCGTCACGGTGGCGAACGTGCCGGTCTTTATCATCCAGCTCATCGTCTTCGGCCTGCAAAGCGGCTCGAGCGTGCTCATCAGCCAGTACTGGGGCCGCGGCGACCACGAGAGCATCAACCGCGTGATGGGCATCGGCTTTATGATCGCGGGCGGCGTGAGCGTGCTGTTTGCGCTCATCCTCTGCGCCTTCCCCGCGCAGGTGCTCTATCTCATCACCGACAACGTGACGCTCATCGAGCTGGCAGAGCCGTATCTTCGCATCGTCGGCTTTTCGTATATCCTCAACTCGCTCTCCTCGATCTACATCGGCATGCAGCGCAGCATCGAAAATCCGCGCTTCGGCATGGTCGTCTTTGCCATTTCGATGCTCTGCAACACCATCGGCAACTACGTGCTCATCTTCGGCAAGCTCGGCCTGCCCGCGCTCGGCATCACGGGCGCGGCGGTGGCGACGCTGCTGTCCCGCGTGGTGGAGTTCATCGTCGCCTTCTCCTATGCCTTCCGCTGCCGCACGATGCCGCTGATAAAGCACGCCATCCTGCACCCCGGCATGGACATGCTGCGCCGCTTTTTCCGCTACAGCGCGCCGGTGCTGCTCAACGAAACGCTCTGGGGCACGGGCTTTTCGATGATCACCGTCATCATGGGCCACATGGCCGACAGCTCCGACCTCATCGCCGCCTACACGCTCGCCGGCAACATCGACAAGCTCATGACCTCGGGCGTGTTCGGCATTGCGGCGGCGGTGTCCGTCATCGTCGGCAAGGAGATCGGCATGGGCAATCTAAAAGGTGTTTACAACATCGGCAGGGCGCTGTGCTTCACGGCGTTCGGCTTCGGCCTTGTGCTCGGCGTTGCGGAATACGGCATGTTCGTCTCGCTCATGCGTCCGTTCGTCATGCCGCTGTTCTCCCTCTCTCCGGCGGCGGAGCGCCTGTGCAGCGTCATGCTCACCTGCTATGCCTGCGCCATCCCGCTGCACAGCTTTTCAACGACGATGGTCGTGGGCGTGCTGCGCGGCGGCGGCGACGTGAACGCCTCGCTCTTTATTGACAACTTTCCCCTCTGGTGCGGCACGCTGCCGGCGATGTGCCTTCTGGGCCTTGTACTCAAGGTGCCGAACGAGGTCTTCTGTCTCTGCCTGATGATCGAGTACATCATCAAATCGCCCATCGGACTTTACCGCCTGCGCTCCGGCAAGTGGATCCACGACATCACCCGCATCGGCGAATAGAAAAAAGCGGAAGGGACAAAGTTACCTACGCATAAGGACAACATTTCAAATTACCGTTCAAGTAGCATTGAAAAAGCCACTGACTCTGAATTATTCAGGGTCAGTGGCTTTTCGTTGAAAACGAGGCTGCATTCTGGTACAATCTATGTGTATAAAAGGAACTTCTCATAATTGCACCTTACAGAGCTTGTTTATGTAACCGTTGTAATACTGCAAGACCTGTTCCACGGCCCCGGCGTCACCGGCGCGGGCCGCC
>CAKUBI010000031.1 GCA_934636865.1 uncultured Oscillospiraceae bacterium | reverse complement strand
CGGCGAAGGCCGCGGGCCGCGCCGTGGATGTCAGCGCCGACGATTTCAAGGATGAAGATTGAGAAGATCGAACGATCAAAGCATCAGCAGGAGCGCGTTCTCGTGTATCTGGAGGGGGGAGACCTCCTCCGGGTCACGGAGAGCGAGCTTCTGCGTTTCGGTTTATCGATAGGGCTGGACATTGACGAGGAGACTGTGGTAGAATTGCGGCAGTCCGGCGCGCGGAGCGAAACGCGCGTGCGCGCGGCGAACATGATTTCCGCCCGCCCGCTGTCCCGCAAAGAGCTTTTGAAACGGCTGCGCGAAAAGGGCGCGCTCGAAGCCGACGCCGAGGGCGCGGCGGACTGGCTCGAGGAGATCGGCGCACTCAATGACGCAGACTATGCCGCGATGCTCGTGCGCCACTACGGCGGTATGGGCTATGGCGAGGCGAAGCTCCGCGACGAGCTCTACCGGCGCGGCGTGCCGCGCGAGCTGTGGGCGGACGCACTGTCCAAATCGCCCGACGCGAAGGAGACGATCCTGCGCGTGATCGCGCAGAAAACGAAGGGCCGCGCGCTCGACGAAAAGGGCCGCAGGCACCTTTCCGACATGCTGCTGCGACGGGGCTTTGCCTGGCGCGATGTGCGCGCGGCGCTCGCCGAGATCGGCGAAAATACGACGGAATTCGATTACGAAGAGTGATCGTTTGCGATATTTCTACAATCTGTTTACAATTAGGAGCGGTTTTTATGCCTTATCAGGTATCTTTCATTTCCCTTGGCTGCGCCAAAAACCAGGTCAACTGCGAGCAGATGATGGCCACGGTCCAGCAGGCGGGGTACGAGATCGCACCCGCGCCCGAGGGCTCGGACGTGGCGGTGGTCAACACCTGCGGCTTTCTGGCGTCGGCCTGCGAGGAGGCCATCGACAACATTCTGGAGATGGCGGAGCTTAAAAAGGAGGGCAAGCTCAAGAAGATCATCGTTACCGGCTGCATGGCGCAGCGCTACAAGGACGATGTGCTAAGCGAGCTGCCTGAGGTGGACGCGGTGCTCGGCACCGGCAGCTACGGCGACATTGCCCTCGCCATCGACGAGGTGATGGGCGGCAGCGGCCTGCGCCCGTGCTATATGGGCAGCATCCAGAACTGTGTGCAGGGCGGCGCGCGCATTCTGTCCACGCCCCCGTGGTACGCCTATCTCCGCATTGCCGAGGGCTGCGACAACTGCTGCGCCTACTGCGTCATCCCGCGTCTGCGCGGCCGCTACAGGAGCCGCCCGATGAATGAGCTGCTCGACGAAGCGAGCGAGCTTGCATCCTCCGGCGTGAAGGAGCTTATCGTCATCGCGCAGGACATCACGCGCTACGGCACGGACTTAAACGGCGAGCATCAGCTGGCCGCGCTTTTGCGCGAGCTGTGCAAGTTTGATTTCCACTGGATCCGCCTGCACTATCTCTATCCCGACGATATCACCGACGAGCTGATCGACACCATCGCGCGCGAAGAGAAGATCGTGCCCTATCTCGATATCCCCATCCAGCACTGCAACGACAATATTTTAAAGGCGATGAACCGCCGCGACACGAAAGAGAGCATCCGCAAGGTGTTCCATGATCTGCGCGCGCGCATCCCCGGCCTTGTGCTGCGCACGTCCATTATCGCGGGCCTGCCCGGCGAGGGGGAGAAGGAGTTCGAAGAGCTCTGCGATTTCCTGCGCGAGGAGAAGATCGAGCGCGCGGGCGTGTTCCCGTTTTCTCCCGAGGACGGGACGAAGGCGGCGGAGATGGACCATGTCTCCACCGAGGAGGCCCAGCGCCGCACCGACCTTTTAGTGGACGTGCAGAGCCGCATCATCGACGAATACAACGACTCCGTTCTCGGCGATGTGCGCGAGGTGCTGTGCGAGGGCTGGAACGAGGAGGCGCAGGCCTACGCCGGCCGCAGCTACGCCGAATCCGTGGACATCGACGGAAAGATTTACTTTTCCGCAGACCGTGATATAATGGCGGGTGAGTTCGTGAACGTCCGCCTGACCGGCACGATGGACGGCGAGCTCACCGGCGAAGCGGTCGAATAGGACCGGACAAAATCGAGAGAAAAGCCCTGCGCGGCAGGAGGAAAGAGAGACTATGACAACTGCAAACAAGCTGACGATTATGCGCATTGCGCTGATCCCCGTTTTTCTGGTGGTGCTGTATCTGGATTTTGCGGGCGCGAGATGGTGGGCGCTCGGGATTTTCATCATCGCATGCCTGACGGACTTTGCCGACGGCTACATTGCCCGCCACTATAACCAGATCACCAACTTCGGCAAGTTTATGGACCCGCTGGCGGACAAGATGCTCGTCATGGCGGCAATGTGCTACTTTGTCGAGTGCGGGCAGATGCCCGGCTGGTGCCTTGCCATCGTGCTGCTGCGCGAATTTGCCGTTTCCGGCATGCGCCTTGTGGCGGTGGAGCAGGGCCGCGTCATCGCGGCCGCGTGGTCGGGCAAGATCAAGACCGCCTCGACCATGGTGTGCCTGTGCCTGATGCTGGTGTTCAGCAGCGCGGCGCTGAACGCCGTGTGCATCGTCGTTATCGTGGCGACGACCGTGTATTCCGGCATCGAATATTTTGCGAAGAATCTGGATGTTTTCAAAGAGGCAGACTGATTTTGTAAATTCCTCTTCTTAAAGGAGATACAATATGTATTTATACAATTCCGCGACCCACAAAAAGGAAGAATTCAAGACCCATACGCCGAACCATGTGGAGATGTACACCTGCGGCCCCACCGTGTACCACTTTGCCCACATCGGCAACCTGCGCTCCTACATCATGGAGGACGTGCTGGAAAAGTACCTGCGCTTTTCGGGCTACAGCGTGAACCGCGTCATGAACATCACCGACGTCGGCCACCTCACGAGCGACGCCGACGAGGGCGAGGACAAGATGCTCAAGGGCGCGCGCCGCGAGCACAAGACCGTCATGGAGATCGCGAAGTTCTACACCGACGCGTTTTTTGACGACTGCAAAAAGCTCAACATCAAGCGCCCCGACGTGGTCCAGCCCGCGACGGGCCTGATCGACGATTACATCAAGATCATCACCAAGCTGCTCGACACCGGCTATGCCTATATCGCCGGCGGCAACGTGTATTTCGACACGAGCAAGCTCGAGCGCTACTATATCTTTAACGACCACAATGAGGAGGATCTCGCCGTCGGCGTGCGCGAGGGCGTGGAGGAGGACGAGAACAAGAAGAACAGGAACGATTTCGTCCTCTGGTTCACCAAGTCCAAGTTCGAGGATCAGGCGCTCAAGTGGGATTCCCCCTGGGGCGTGGGCTATCCGGGCTGGCACATCGAGTGCTCCGGTATTTCGATGAAGTACAACGGCGAGTATCTCGACCTGCACTGCGGCGGCGTGGACAACGCCTTCCCGCACCACACGAACGAGATCGCGCAGAGCGAGAGCTACCTTGGCCACCCCTGGTGCTTACAGTGGTGCCACGTGGCGCACCTCAATACCTCGCACGGCAAGATGTCCAAGTCCAAGGGCGAATTTCTGACGGTCTCGCTGCTCGAAGAGAAGGGCTATGACCCGCTGGCCTACCGCTTCTTCTGCCTGCAGAGCCACTACCGCAAGAGCCTTGTCTTTACGTGGGAGAACCTTGACAACGCGGTGGCCGCGTACAACAAGCTCATCGCGAAGATCGCGAACCTCAAGGACGAGGGCGGCGTGGACGAGACCGTCCGGAATGAGTACCGCGCGAAGTTCATGAAGGAAATGGACAACGACCTCAACACCGCCATGGGCGTGACCGCGCTCTATGACGTGCTCAAGGCCAAGACCACGGGCGCAACGAAGCTCGCCATCATCGGCGACTATGACACGGTGCTGAGCCTGGACCTTCTCAAGAAGGCTGAGGAAGAGCGCGAAAAGAAGGAAAAGGCCGCGTCCCAGCAGAGCGCGGGCGGCTATACGGTCGTCTCCGAGGACGGCACGGCGGACGAGACGATCGAAGCGCTTATCCGCCAGCGCGCGGAGGCCAAGAAGGCGAAGAACTTTGCCGAGGCTGACCGCATCCGCGACGAGCTCAAGGCGCAGGGCGTTGAAGTGACCGATATGCCCGGCGGCGCAAAGTGGAAGCGCGTGTAAGGAGAAAAGCAATGGAAGTTTCACAGGCCATCCGCAGCAGAAGAAGCATCCGCCGCTATAAGGCCGAACCGATCGCGCATGAGGTGATCGAGCAGATCGTCGCGGACGCGGCGTATGCTCCCTCGTGGAAGAATACGCAGATCGCCCGCTATGTGCTCGTCGAGGACCGCGCGATGATCGAGAAGATGGCGGAGGAGATGGTGCTTGATTTCAAGCTGAACGAAAAGACGCTCAAGGCCTGCCCCGCGCTCATGGTGCTCACATATGTGACCGGGCGCTCGGGCTACGAGCGCGACGGCTCGTTCTCCACGCCCAAGAAGGACGGCTTTGAGATGTTCGACGCGGGCGTCGCGGCGCAGACCTTCTGCCTGGCCGCATGGGAGCGCGGCGTCGGCACGGTCATCACCGGCTATTTTGACGAAGCGAAGATCATCGAGCTGCTGCACCTCCCGGAAAATCAGAGGGTGGGCTGCGTGATCGGCATGGGCTATCCGGATGAGGAGCCCGCCGCGCCGAAGCGCAAGGCTGTTTCCGACCTTCTGACCTATCAGAACGCGTAAGCGCGTTCTATTGAACAAATGAGAAAAGAGCCGCCCGCGGGCGGCTCTTTTTATCGTCTGGCATCGATGACAAAAATGAAATGATAAGGGATTTGCATGAATCCCATAAATGAAAGAACGCGAAGGTTGTGATTCATTTTCTGCAAGGTTCCGCGCGGGATTTCCCTCGCTTTTTGACGGAGAGTGTGGTATGCTGACGCAGAATAGTGTTGACGGAAAGGAAGTATTCCCATGATCGATATTTTTGACATGATGGGGCCGGTGATGGTCGGACCGTCCAGCTCACATACGGCGGGCGCGGCGCGCATCGGCTCCATGGGCCGCACGCTCCTCGGCGAGGATGTGGCCGAGGCGAAGATCGGCCTGCACGGCTCGTTTGCCGAAACGGGCTTCGGTCACGGCACAGACCGCGCGCTGCTGGCGGGGCTGCTCGGCATGAAGCCGGATGACCTGCGTATCCCAAACGCCTATCAGGAAGCGGACCGCGCGGGGATGAAATACTCCTTTCATACCGTGGACCTGCGCGACGCGCACCCGAACACCGCTCTTCTGGAGCTGACGGGAGTAAGCGGCAAGAAGATGGCGCTGCAGGCCTCGTCCGTCGGCGGCGGGGCGATCGTCGTCAACAAGATCGACGGCATCAGCGTGAATTTTACCGGCGAGTTCAACACGCTCATCGTGCGCAATCAGGATGAATCCGGCTCGGTCGCGGCCATCACGTCGATTTTGAGCCAGCTGCGCGTCAACGTGGCGAACATGAGCGTGAACCGCCACCGCCGCGGGGGCGACGCGCTGATGGTCATCGAGACCGACCAGCACATCAAGCGCAATCAGGTGGAATTTCTCGCCCAGCTGCCGGGCATTCTGTCTTTGACCTATTACGACAAGGAGGACGATGAAGATGGTTCTGGATTCGATGAAGCAAATCTTTGAGTGCTCGGAGCGGGAGAACCTTCCCTTCTGGGAGATCGTCCTGCACTACGATATGGACCTGCGGCAGGTGAGCCGTCAGGCCTCGATGGCGAAGATGCTCACGACCTGGCAGGCCATTCAGGACGCGGCGGACTCCTACACCGGCACGCAGCGCAGCGTGAGTGGCCTTGTCGGCGGCGACGGGCTGAAAATGCGCATGTATCTGCGCCGGGGCGAGAGCATCTGCGGCGATCTGATCGGCGAGGCGATCGCACAGGCCATCTCGATGGCCGAGTCCAACGCCTGCATGCGCCGCATCGTGGCCGCGCCCACAGCGGGCTCCTGCGGCGTTGTGCCGGCGGTGCTGCTGGCGCTCAAGCAGCAGGAGGACTACACGCAGCACCAGCTGCTCGAGGCGCTGTATGTCGCCTCCGGCATCGGCGCGGTGATCGCGTACCGCGCGGGCATCTCCGGCGCGGCGGGCGGCTGTCAGGCGGAGATCGGTACGGCGTCGGCCATGGCGGCGGGCGCGCTCGTCACGCTGCGCGGCGGCACGAACGAGCAGATCGGTCACGCGGTGGCCATCGCGCTCAAAAACCTCATGGGCCTTGTCTGCGACCCGGTGGCGGGCCTTGTCGAGGTTCCGTGCGTCAAGCGCAATGTCATCGGCGCGGTGAACGCCATTTCGGCGGCGGACATGGCGCTCGCGGGCATCGAGAGCCGCATCCCCGTCGATGAGGTCATCGACGCGATGGGCGAGGTTGGGCGGCGCATGCCGGTCGAGTTCCGCGAGACGGCGCTCGGAGGCCTTGCCGCAACGCCTACGGGCGAAGCCGTGAAGGCGAGAATGCCGCACGGCGCGGTACCGAAGAAATAAGAAAAAGCCTTTCAAAGCACTGCTTTGAAAGGCTTTTCCGCTTGTCAGGAAGAATCAGTCAAATTCGAGCTCCGCTGCCCGGCGCTCGAGCACATCGCCGACGATGGCGCTCCACGGCGCGAAGGGGCGGAGCAGCGCAAGGAGCTTTTCCGCCTCGCCGCGCGGCAGCGCGACGAGAAGCCCGCCCGAGGTCTGCGGGTCGGCGGCAAGGTCCAGAAGCGCCTGCTGCGCCGAGGGGAGCACCGCGAGGTGGGGCTTCACATAGTCCATGTTGCGGTAAGCGCCCGAGGGGATGATGCCCATTTCGGCCATGCCGCGTGCTTCGTCCATCAGCGGCAGCTTATCGCCGTGCAGGCGGATGGTCACGCCGCTGCCATCGGCCATTTCGAAGCTGTGGCCGAGCAGGCCGAAGCCCGTGATGTCCGTGCAGGCGTGCACGCCGTTCACCTGACGCACCGCGTCGCCCGCGGCTTTGTTGAGCGTGGCCATGTGAGCGTAGGCCGCGTTGCGCGCGGCATCGGAGATGAGGTCCGCCTTGAGCGCGGTCGTGAGAACGCCGCTGCCGATGGGCTTGGTGAGCACGAGCACGTCGCCCGGCTGCGCGCCGACATTTTTGAGGATGCGGTCGGGGTGCACGAAGCCCGTGACGCACAGGCCGTATTTCGGCTCGTTGTCCTGGATGGTGTGGCCGCCGGCGATGACGCAGTTTGCTTCAACGGCCTTGCTGTGCCCGCCCTCCAAAATGGCGCGCACGTCCTCTTTCGGCAGGCAGTTCGGCACGCACAAAAGGTTCATCGCCACCCGCGGCTCGCCGCCCATGGCGTATACGTCGCTCAAGGCGTTCGCCGCGGCGATCTGGCCGAAGAGATAGGGATCGTCCACAATG
Organism: uncultured Oscillospiraceae bacterium; assembly: GCA_934636865.1. Taxonomy (GTDB): domain Bacteria; phylum Bacillota; class Clostridia; order Oscillospirales; family Oscillospiraceae; genus Hominicoprocola. The sequence goes on along the minus strand of CAKUBI010000031.1, from coordinate 11,901 downwards.
GGGGTGAAAAAGTCCACCGTCTCGATGACGGCGACCTCGTCGGAGACGCGGTAGACGGCGGCGTCGTCGCTGCTGTCGTATCCGACGATCAGGTCACGGTCCTTGACATTCGGCAGACCGTGCAGAATTTCCGTCAGGGCGCCCGGCCCCAATTTGGCCGCTCACCCGGCGGCGGTGGTCATCTGCGTGAGACGGAGTTTTTCCTTCATGCGATGCACCTCCTTGATTATAGTAGCAGCGGGCGGCGGGACCGCCCGAACCGGCCGATAGCACAGTGTCTCCATTGTAGAGAATCGCGCTGGATTTGTCAAATCGGAAAAGAAGATGAGAGCATCCTGTCAAAAGACGGCGGCCGCAAACGCGCGCGGCGAAAGCGCACAGGCAGAGAAAAGAAACTATCAGAAAATGCAATCAAACCTACAGCAATATCTATAAAAACAATGACAAATGTGCGGGAAAAACGAAAAAGAACGTGCCAAAGGAAGAAATATCTGCTATGATGAGACATGGAAATTCAGCGGCACTGCCGCCAAAAAAGGAGATAAAAAGATGACGATCGAAGTCAATGCGATGGGCGATGCCTGCCCGATCCCTGTTGTGAAAACGCAGAAGGCCATGCAGGAGCTTGGCGGCGCGGGCGTGATCGAAACGCTGGTCGATAACGAGACGGCGGTGCAGAACCTCGGCAAGCTGGCCGCGAGCAAGGGCTGCGCGTCCAGGAGCGAAAAGCTCGGCGAGAACCAGTACCGCGTGACCATCACCGTGGGCGAGAACGCCAATACGGCGGAGGAGAGCGGCGAGTGCTATACCTGCGGCAAGCCGAAGATCGTGGCGGTGCTGTCGTCCGATAAGATGGGCGGCGGAAACGACGAGCTCGGCGGCGCGCTGATGAAGGCCTTTGTCTATGCGCTGAGCCAGCAGGAGACCCTGCCCGACACCATCCTCTGCTACAACGGCGGCGTGAAGCTCGCGTGCGAGGGCTCGGAGTCTCTCGAGGACCTCAAGGGCATGGCCGAGCGCGGCGTGGAGATCCTCAGCTGCGGCACGTGCCTGAACTTCTACGACCTGAAGGAAAAGCTGGCGGTCGGCGAAGTGACGAACATGTACGTCATCGTCGAGAAGATGAGCGGCGCGGACCGCGTCGTCCGTCCGTAAGATGATCTACCTTGACAACGCGGCGACCACGCTGAAAAAGCCGCCGCAGGTCATCGACGCGGTGGTACGGGCGATGGGGAGCTTCGGCAACAGCGCGCGCGGCACGCATGAAGAAGCGCTGGCCGCCTCGCGCGTCATTTACGACACGCGCTGCAAGCTCGCCGCGCTCTTCGGCTGCAAGCGGCCCGACCATGTGGCCTTCGCCTGCAACTCGACCGAGGCGCTGAACATTGCCATCAGCGGCTGTATCCGCCCCGGCGAGCATGTGATCTCGACGGACCTCGAGCACAACTCCGTGCTCCGTCCGCTCTACCGGCTGGGAGCGGAGCAAAGCGTCAGCCTGAGCTTCGTCCCCGCGGACCGGAAGGGAAACATCGACTACGCGGACTTTGAGCGGCTTTTGCGGCCTGAGACCCGTGCCGTCGTCTGTACGCACGCCTCGAACTTGACGGGCAACGTGCTGGATATCGCGCGCATCGGCGCGTTCGCGCACGCGCACGGGCTTACGTTCATCGTGGACGCGTCGCAGAGCGCGGGCGTGCTGCCCATCGACATGGAAAAGATGCACATCGACGTGCTGTGCTTCACGGGGCACAAGTCGCTCATGGGCCCGCAGGGCACGGGCGGACTGTGCGTGCGCGAGGGCGTGGACATCCGCCCGTGGAAGGTCGGCGGCACGGGCGTGCAGACGTATTCCAAGTCTCAGCCCGAGCAGCTGCCGACGCGGCTCGAAGCCGGAACGCTCAACGGCCACGGCATCGCGGGGCTGAACGCGGCGCTCGACTTTTTGAATGAGACCGGCATCGATGTTATCCACGCGCACGAGACGGCGCTGCTGCGCCGCTTTGCCGCGGGCGTAAAGGACATTCCGGGCGTGACGCTCTACGGCGATTTTGACCGCGAGCGCACGGCGGTCGCCGCGCTGAACATCGGAGATATGGACTCCGGCGAGGTCGCGGACATTCTGACCGAGGACTACGGCATCGCGACCCGGCCGGGCGCGCACTGCGCGCCGCGGCTGCACCGCGCGCTCGGGACCGAGGAGCAGGGTGCGGTGCGCTTCAGCTTCGGCTGGTACAATACGGAAGAGGAAGCGGACGAGGCCGCGCGCGCCATCCGCGAGATAGCGACATGAGAGAGAAAAAGCTTTATCTGGTCATCACCTTCCACACGACGGCCGCGGCCATCGCGATGGAAAGGCTCTGCCGGGCGCAGGGCCTTCCGGGGCGCTTGATCCCCGTGCCGCGCGAGCTGACGGCGGACTGCGGCATGGCATGGCGCGCGGGCGTGGAGGACAGAGCCGCGCTCGAGGCCGTGGTCGCGCGGGAGCAGCTCGAGGCCGCGGGCTTCCACGAGTTGATGATCTGAAAAACAGCAAAGTATAAGAGCACAGGTGCGATCGTTTTTTTCAATCGCACCTGTGCTTTTTTGACAAAATGCAACAACAAAATGCCGGAAATATTCGAGCGATTGTTTTTCTTGATGATGTGTGCGGTTTCATGCTGAAACGGCATTGGCGCTTTTCCCCGTGCTCCTTTATACTGGTCTCGGCAGGATCTGACACTGCCGGTGTGTAAAAAACAAAATTAGGAGAGTGGAAACATGAAAAAGGTACATTTGGGCGTCGTGATTGCCGGCGCCGCCGTGGGCCTTGCCGCCGTGGTGCTCACCATGCTCGGCAACCCCGCAAACATGGGCTTCTGTATTGCCTGCTTCCTGCGCGACATTTCGGGCGCCTGCGGCCTGCACAGCGCCGCGAAGGTCCAGTATGTCCGCCCGGAGATCATCGGTCTCGTGCTCGGCGCGTTCGTCATGAGCGCTGCGGGCAAGGAATTCAAGGCGCGCGCCGGTTCATCCCCGGCGGTTCGCTTTGTACTCGGCGCGTTCGTCGTCATCGGCGCGCTGGCGTTCCTCGGCTGCCCGCTGCGCATGGTGCTCCGTCTTGGCGGCGGAGATCTGAACGCGCTCGTCGGCCTTGTTGGCTTCATCATCGGCATCCTGATCGGCATTGCGTGCCTCAAAAAGGGCTTCTCGCTCAAGCGGTCGTATGAAGCGCACGCGGCGGAGGGCGGCGTGCTGCCCACCGTGATGGCCGCGCTGCTCGTGCTCGTCGTCACCGTCCCGGCGCTGTTCAAGTTCTCCGAGGAGGGCCCCGGCTCCAAGCACGCGCCCTTCTGGATCGCGCTCGCCATCGCGCTCGTAGTCGGCGCGCTCGCGCAGAAGAGCCGCCTGTGCATGGTCGGCGGCCTGCGTGACGCCTTCATGCTGAAGGATTTCCACCTGCTTTACGGCTTTGTCGCCATCTTCGTCGTCACGCTGATCGGCAACCTCATCAACGGCAGCTTCCATCTGGGCTTCGCGCTCCAGCCGGTCGCGCACAGCGCGCACCTGTGGAATCTGCTCGGCATGGTGCTCGTCGGCTGGGGCAGCGTGCTGCTCGGCGGCTGCCCGCTGCGCCAGCTCATTCTGGCCGCGCAGGGCAACGGCGACAGCGCCGTGACCGTGTTCGGCATGATCGTCGGCGCGGCGATGGCGCACAACTTCGGCCTTGCCGGCAACCCCGATGCCAAGAGCGAGGCGGGCGAGCTGATCGTCGGCGGCATTTCCAATGCCGGTAAGATCGCCGTCATCCTCGGCCTTGTTGTGATGCTCGTGATCGCACTTTTGAACATGCCCAAAAAGGAGGAAGCCAACGCATGATCGACGCAAGAGGTTATTCCTGCCCCATGCCCGTTGTCATGGTGCAGAACGAAGTGAAAAAGAACGCGCCCGCTTCTCTCGAGGTGCTGGTGGACAGCTTGACCTGCGTGGAGAACGTCACTCGCTTTGCAGAAAAGCAGGGCTATCAGGTAGACTATGCCGCCGAGGGCGAGGATTTCCGCCTGAAGCTCAGCAAGTAAAAAACGGGAAAAAGCGCCCGAAGGATGCTCCTTCGGGCGCTTCTTTTTATTCTTTCAGCAGATGCATGCGCGCTCTCCAGTCCGGCATGTAGCGCTCGACGAGCGCGTAAAAGGCGGGGGAGTGGTCGTGATGGCGGATGTGCGCGAGCTCGTGCACCACGACATAGTCGATGGCATCAGGCGGATACTGCATCAGCCGCCAGGAAAAGCAGAGGCTGTTTTTCCCGCTGCACGAGCCGAAGCGCGTGCGCGCGGACGTGATCTTGAGGCCGGTGGGCGTCAGGCCCATGATATTGCTCCAATAGGCAACGCGTGCGGGAAGATACTCCTTCGCCCGCGCGATGAGCGCTTTGCGCTCATCCTCCGTCGGCTCGGGATGGGCGAGGCGGCGCGACGCCTGTTTTTCACGCGCCCTTTTGAGCCAGTCCGCGTGCCCGGCGACAAAGCGGTCGATAAATTCCTTTTTGACGCCGTAGGGCGCGCGGACGACGGCGTTCCCCTCACGGTCCAGCTGAAGTGACAGCGTGCGGCGCCTGGCGCGGATGAGGGTATAAGGTTCTGAGCGTGGCGTTGGCATGGGGCACCTCCTTGCAGGGCTTGCGGTCAGTATAGCACGGAAGCACGAAAAAAGGAAGCGGCGCATGCCGCTTCCTTTTTGATTTCGTTTGGGGCTGCTTCTTAGTAGCTGCCGAGGTCGGCGGACTTGTCGCCCTCGACGCTGACGCCGAAGACATAGTCGTTGCCGGGCAGGATGGCGTTCAGGATGACGCCGCACAGGGCCGCGATGGCGAGACCGGAGAGCGTGACCGCCGCGCCGCCGACGGTGAAGGTGATGCCGCCGACCGAGCTGAAGCCCAGGCCGCTGACGAACATGACCGCCGCGATGATGAGGTTGCGGGACTTGGTGAGGTCGACCTGATTCTCAACGATGTTGCGCACGCCGACCGCGGAGATCATACCGTAGAGGATGAAGCTGACGCCGCCGACGATGGCCGCGGGGATGGAGTTGACGAGCGCGTCGAACTTGGGGGAGAAGCTCAGGATGATGGCGTAGATGGCTGCGAGACGCACGACGCGGGGATCGTAGACCTTGGAGAGGGCGAGCACGCCGGTGTTTTCACCGTAGGTGGTGTTGGCCGGGCCGCCGAACATGCCGGCGAACGCGGTAGCGAGACCGTCGCCGACGAGCGTGCGGTGCAGGCCGGGATCTTCAATGAAGTTCCTGCCGGTGGTGGAGGAGATGGCGGAGATATCGCCGATGTGCTCCATCATGGCCGCGATGGCGATGGGCGCCATGACGAGGATGGCGGAGACGTCAAACTTGGCGATGACGAACTGCTGGATACCGACCAGACTTGCCTCGCCCACGGCGGAGAAATCGACCTTACCGGCGACGACCGCAACAATGTAGGAGCCGACGACGCCGAGCAGGATCGGGATGATCTTGACCATGCCCTTGCCCCAGATGTTCGCGACCACGATGATGGCCATGGCGACGAGGGCGAGCCACCAGCAGGTAGCGGCGTTGTTGATCGCCGAGCCGGAGAGGTTCAGGCCGATCATGATGATCATCGGGCCGGTGACGATGGGCGGGAAGTAGCGCATGACCGTCTTTGCGCCGAGCACCTTAAAGAGGAGCGCGAGCACGAGATAGAGGAGGCCCGCGATCACGATGCCGCCGAGCGCGTAGGCGAGCTTCGTTTCAGGATCGAGCCCTTCGTAAGCGGGCATCGTGGCGACCGTGGAGAAGCCGCCGAGGTAGGCGAACGAGGAGCCGAGGAACGCGGGGACCTTGAACTTGGTGCAGACGTGGAACAGCAGCGTTCCGAGGCCTGCGAACAGGAGCGTGGTCTGGATGGAGAGGGGCAGGCCGTAGCCCTGCACGAGGATGGGGACCAGCACCGTTGCGCCGAACATGGCGAACATGTGCTGCAGGCCCAGGACCAGCATTCGGGGCATACCCAGCTGGCGGGCGTCGTAGATGGCTTCGTGTCCGAGTTCTTTCTTCATGTGATTTTTCCCTTTCTTGCTTTCTGCTGACTTTTTATTCTCATTTCTATTTGAATAAACGCTGTTGGGCCCCGTGCGGGCAAAAAATAAGACCGGTAAAAATTACCGGTCAAAAGAAACAATATCAATAAAAACGGAAACAGCAATACCAAAGGAGGAATTTTTCTTTTTCGGCGCAGTGCAGAGCATCATGGCGGCGTTCCTCCGTTCGTTTGTTTTCGTCTGACACAGAATACCTGAAAGCGCGGAAAAATGCAAGCTGGGATTTTCACTAATTTAATTGCAGGAAGACTGTCATTTTTGTGCGGATTTTTCTGTGGAACGACGAAGCTTTTCTTGCAGAAAAGGCTTGCAAAATGCAGGATGCTGTTGTACAATAACTACACCTCCTATTGATAATGTCTATAAGTGGAGGATTTTGATCAAGAAAGTGTGTGTAGTATGGAAAAGAAAAAAATGAGCCTGCCGGTGCAGATCGTTTTGGCGCTGATCCTCGGTATCGCGGTCGGTCTGGCGTTCTATTTTGCCAGGGTCCCCGAGATCACAACGAACTATTTCAAGCCCTTCGGCACCATCTTCGTAAACCTGCTCAAGTTCATCGTCGTGCCCGTGGTGCTGCTGTCGATGATCGACGGCATCATCTCCATGGGCGATATGAAAAAGGTCGGCTCCGTCGGCTGGAAAACGGTCGCCTACTTCCTCGTGACCACCGCCGTGGCCTGCGTTATCGGCCTGGTGTTCGCCAACATCTTCCTGAACGCCGGGCTCTTCCCGACGGACCTCACGCTGGTGGACGGCGAGACCTGGGACGGCGCCACGAGCGCGAACTTCATGGATACGCTCGTCGCCATCTTCCCGAGCAACATGTGGAAGTCCTTCACCGACGCGAACATGCTGCAGGTCATCGTCATCGCGCTGATGTTCGGCGGCGGCATCCTTGCCGCGGGCGAAAAGGGCAAGCTCGCGCAGGACCTCGTCAGCTCTCTCTACGCCGTCATTGACCGCGTGATGGCCTTCATCATCTCCCTCAGCCCCATCGGCGTTTTCACGATGATGGCCTGGGTCGTGGCCAATCAGGGCCCCGAGATCCTCGGCCACCTTGCGCTCGTGCTCCTGTGCGCCTACGTCGGCTACATCGTGCACGCCGTCATCTGCTACTCCGTCTCCGCCAAGGCCTTTGCCGGCGTGAGCCCCTTTAAGTTCTTCAAGGGCGCGGCGCCCGCGATGATCTTCGCCTTCACCTCTACCTCCTCCGCCGCGACCATCCCGCTGAGCAAGGAGTGCGCGGATGAGATGGGCGCGGAGAGCGACATTTCCTCCTTCGTCATCCCCCTCGGCGCGACGATCAACATGGACGGCACGGCCATTTATCAGTGTGTCGCCACCATCTTCCTTGCCGCCTGCTGCGGCATGACGCTGACCGTCGGCCAGATGGTCACGATCGTCGTCACCGCGACGCTCGCCTCCATCGGCACGGCCGGTACGCCGGGCGCGGGCATGATCATGCTCGCCATGGTGCTCGAGGCGATGAACATCCCCGTCGATATGATTATGCTGATCTACGGCATCGACCGCCTTTTCGATATGGGCCGCACCTGCCTGAACATCACGGGCGATATCTCCTGCGCGCTGTGCGTGACCAAGTGGGAGAGCAGGAAGGCAAAGCTCGCCAAGTAAGCTGTTCCCATCGCCGAAATGCCGTTCCGCCCTTGCGGAACGGCGTTTTTTGCGCCGGAAGCGCGCTTCCGGTTGCTTTTTGACGTGCCATGGCATACAATGATCGTGCTGCGCCGCGCGGCGGCGCGGGGGAGGAAGAAGATGACAGGAAAACAGAAACTCGGGTATTTTTATATCCTGCTGGCGGCGCTGATCTATTCCACGACCGAGGTGGCGCTCAAGGAGCTTGGCGGCGCGTTCGCGCCCATGCAGGTGACGGCCGAGCGCGTGCTGCTCGCCGCGGCGGCGCTGCTGCCCTTTGCCCTGCGGGACTTAAAGCGCCGGAGCGTCGCACTGACAAGGTCCGACTGGGGCTATTTTGCCGTGCTCGGCTTTCTGACCGTGGCGCTGCACATGTCGCTTTTGCAGATGGCGGTGCTGCACATGGACGCGTCGGCCACGTCGATCATCTATTCGGGAAACCCCGTCTTTGCGCTGGCGCTGGCGCATTTCATCCTGCATGAGCCGCTGAAGAAAAATCACCTCATCGCCATCGCTGTGGAAGTGGCCGGCATTTTGTTCATCCTCAACCCCGCGCACCTTGAGATCAGCGTGCGCGGCTTTGCGGAGATCCTTGCCGCCACGCTGCTGTTTGCCATGTACGGCACGCTCTGCAAGCTGCGCCTGCCGCGGCTGGGCGCGCTCGCGATCACGGCCTTCAACCTGCTCACCGGCGGGCTGGAGCTGCTGCTTCTGCTGCTGCTCGGCGAGATCCCGGCGGTCGGCGCGCTTTATACGAGCCTCGGGCTCGAGCTTTTTGCTGCCGTGCCGCTCTTTGCGGGCTTCACGCTCAAGTCTGCGCTCCTTTTGTGCCATGTCGGCATCGGCTGCGCGGGCGTCGGCCTTCTGCTTACGGCGAAGATCACAGAGTATACCTCCGCGACGGAGGCCTCGTTCGTCTATTTCTTTAAGCCGGTGCTTGCAACGGCGCTGGCCGTGCTGATCTACGGCGAGCACATCAGCGCGAACCGCATGATCGGCATCGCGCTTTTCATGGCGGCGTCGCTGTGCGTCAGCGTGCCGGTGCTGCGCGAGATGCGGCGCGGGCGCGTGCAGAACGCATAACAGAAAAAAGCGGAAGGGCTTTGTTCCCCCCTGACAGGGGTAACAACTGCTTCCGGGGATGCCCCGGCAGGCCATCGTGTTTACGATGCCTGTCGGGGTTCTTCTGTTTTCTGGGACTGCGGGCTTTCCATGTCCTGCTGCTGGCTGTCCACGCAGCCGATGCCGTTGTAGTAGATCTCCACGGTCTGCGGCGCGTGCTTAGACCATTTCACCTCTTTTTCGTGTACCACGATCTTCTCGATAAACAACCGCAGCAGTTCCGGCGTCAGTTCCGTAATGTCCGTATACCGCTTCGCCTTGTTGAGAAAGCCTTCCGTCCCGCTTACCGTTTCCCGCAGGCGCTGAATATCCTCTTCTTTCTGCGGAATACCCGCGGTGATCCGGTTCTGTTCCTCCGTGTAGCTGCCGGAGAGCATCTGGAACTGCTCCGTGGTGATGCAGCCCAGAACGCTGTCCTCATACAGCTTCTTGAAGATGGCATCCAGTTCGGTTTTCCGTTTCCGCATGGCAGCAAGTTCCTTCTCCTGTCTGCGAATTTCGCGCTGGATCTCGGCAGATTGCCTGTTGCCGATATAGGCGGCAAATTCCTCCGGACGTTCCCGTGCCACGGCTGTCACCCTCCGCAGATCCTCCAGTACCACCTCATCCAGAACGCACTCCCGAATGTAGTGGCCTGTGCAGGCTTCACCATCTTTTTTGTAGGTGCGGCAGGTGAAGTGGTTATAGCTGGCAGACATGGTATGCGCACGGTGCAATACCATGTTGGAGCCGCAGTCGGCGCAGAATACAAGTCCGGAATACTTGTTCTGCTCTTCCATCTTCGTGAGGCGGCGTCTGTTCTTCCGCACCCGCTGTACGATGTCCCAGACCTCTTGGGTAATAAGAGCGGGATGGGTATTCTCAAACACCAGGCATTCTTCTCTGGAATGCTCCACCCGTCGCTTATCCTTATAGGACTTCGTGCTGTATTTCATGTTGACGGTGTTGCCTATGTAGATCTCATTTTCCAGCATATCGGCTACTGTATCCCCAGACCAGTGATAGGGGCGCTGGGTATCCAAACCCACATGGGTCATGTCGTGCTTGGCATAGGCGTACATGGCAGGTGTCAGCACCTGTTCTTTTTTCAGAATTCTGGCGATCTGGCTGGGGCCGTTGCCGCTGGCGCACATGGCGAAGATCCTGCGGACGATGGCCGCCTCCTCATCCACCGCCAGCTTCTTTGTATCTGGGTCTTTGGTGTAACCGTAGGGTGCTCTTGTTCCCAGCCGTTCTCCCCGTTCTGCCTTGGCTTTCAGCACCGCCCGGATCTTCCGGCTGGTGTCTCGAATAAACCACTCGTTGAACAAATTCTTGAACGGCATGAGGTCGTTGCTTTCGCTGCTGTCGGTGTCCACATTGTCATTGATGGCGATGTAGCGGACGCCGAACATGGGGAAGCGTTCCTCGATGTAGAGTCCGGTATGAAGCTGGTTTCTGCCGAGGCGGCTGAGATCCTTGGTCACGATGATCCCAATCTCGCCGTTCTCCATGTCGGAGATCATCTGCTGGAATGCCGGTCTTTGAAAGTTTCCACCAGAAAAACCGTCATCCACATAGAAACAGGGGCTTGGAAAATGATGGTCCTCCGCGAACCGCTGCAGAATACTTTTTTGATTTTGAATGCTGTTGGAATCGCCCTCCAGGCCGTCATCCTGGCTGAGACGGCAATACAAGGCGGTTTTCTTCAGGTTTGACATAGTCTCTTGCCCTCCTTTGGGTCAAACCGTTCAGAGCATTGCGACACTACAATACCCTGAACGGCCTGAAATGTCCAGCCCTTTAGGCGCACAATTTTCCCTGCTGGAACTCCAGCTCCGCCAGGGCTTTCAGCTTGTCCTCCGGAGTCTCGGTTCCCTGCTTCGGAAACACAGAAACCACCCGGATCACCCGTCCACGGGAAATTTGAAAGCGTTCCGAACGGATGAACGCATCCTCATGTGATTCATTTGTGATAGGCTGCACCTCTTTCTGTTTATTCGAGGGGAAACTGTGACGTTTCCTGCCCCACACGGGCGCTCTTACGCATCGGTGGGCGGGGGTGACAGTGATGGCGGAAGAAGACCGCACAGGGCGGCACAGGGCTAAAGGTAGGCGGTCACCACCTGACCGCTTTCGGCAATATTGCCCAAAGCGGTTCTCGACTTCTGCGTAGCCCCTCACTATCCTTTCCGAAAAAGCAGCGTGGTGAGTAATCAGAAATTAAAAATTTCTACAAAAAATTTGATGGTGCAGGGTGTTTCATTGACCCCCTGTCGACGAAATTGAGGGGGTCTGTCAGACACCCTCATCATAGAAAATTCGCGCAAAAAATCAGCGGGCAGACCCTTGCAAGGTCTGTCCGCTGATGGTAACATGCCACAAATTACAGAAGGAGGCGCGGAACATGATGTATGCTTTTTTGATGCTGGGGATGACGTTGCTGGGCGGGATCGTCCGTCTAACGCAGGCGCTGCGGCTGTCTGTGCCGCTGCTATATGGTGTACTGGTGATCACGGTGTTTCGCCCGTGGTATCTGGCTCATACCGCTCTGGCGGACGGCATTTTCCTTGTGCTGGTGGGGCTTGCGGCACTTTCCTGGGTGGTGACGCTAATGTGTGTAGTGCGGGAGATGATCTGGTAAGTAAGGTTTGACACTTTGCCAACCCTTACTTTTAGACAAGCGTGTCAAAAGGTCTGACCGGGTTCGGTGAATTCACCGAACCCGGTTTTCAGCGTCTACCGCTTTTGACAATGTTGTCTGAAGCGCTTTAGGGCAGTCCGCTGTGATCGGGTTTGGCAATATGGCCGAACCCGATTTTGCGTCCTCACCTTCTGGCAACGTTGCCGAGAAGTATCCGCCCGCAGGCGGCATGGGGGACTGGGGTTTACCCCAGCAAGCGCGTTTGTCATACAAATGCTATGCTTGCGTCAACGCCGCCACAGGCGGCGTTGGTATCTCAAAGGTGCCGATAATACTCCTTATGAGAAAATCGGCGATGAAGTGCGGTCGCTGGCGGATGAGGTACCGTTTGAC
>CAKUBI010000030.1 GCA_934636865.1 uncultured Oscillospiraceae bacterium | reverse complement strand
TCCTGCCGGAGGGCATGGAGGAAAAGGGCTACACGGTCTCCTCCATGCTCTATCCCGTGCTCAAGGTGCTGATGATGCCCGTGGCGGCGGCGCTGTTCAACACGCTGGGCGTAGCGCGGCTGCTGCTCATCCAGTCGGCGCTGTCGCTGCTGGCCGCGCTGATCGAGAGCCGGATCACCGTGCATGAAACGCCGCGCGGCGGCGGGCGCTTTTCCCTGCGCGTCTGGTGGGGGGATCTGCGCGAGGCGGCGGCCTATCTCAAAAAGGAGAAGGGCCTTCGCGCGCTGTATGACTACATGGCGGTGACAAACGGTATGGCGGCGGGCTATTCGCCGCTGCTGGTCGCCTTTTTCCGCACAGCGCCGGGCTTCACTGCGGCGATGTACTCCCTGTTCTCCGTGGCGGAGTTCGCGGGGCGGTCGCTTGGCGGCGTGGTGCGCTACCGCTATACGCTGCCGGAGAACAAACGCTTTTCCTTTGTATTCTTCGTGTATCAGACCTATGAGCTGATGGATGTGCTGCTGCTGTGGCTGCCGTATCCGCTGATGCTTGCAAACCGCGCCGCCTGCGGCTTTCTCGGCATCAACAGCGCGACGATCCGGCAGGCGGCGGTGCAGCGGTATCTGCCCGATCATCTGCGCGCCCGCGTCAACGCCTATGAAAGCATGCTCGTCACGGCGGCGAGCGCCGTGCTGTCGCTCGCGGTGGGCTCGCTGGGGGAAGTGATGGACTACCGGCTCTGCGTCAGCCTCTGCGCGGCGGCGACGATGCTCTTTTGCTGGGGCTCCGTCTTTCGCCGGCGCGGCGAGGTCAGGGAGGTCCTGCGCGGCGAAGCGGGTACATCGTGAGCAGATTTCTTCCCGCTTTCCCTTGTTTTCTGCGGTAAAATATAGTATAATTGCAAAAACTTATCCCCATTGCACGGTTTTGACAAAAAGGCCGCGCCTTTGGGTCAAACGACAAAGGATAGAGGAGAATTTGCTATGAATATGATCCGCAGCGCCAAGAACCAGATCGCCGAGCTGACGGCGGCGGCTTACCGTGCGGCTGTGCAGGAGGGCCTGCTGCCCGACGGCGTTGAGACCGTCCCGGCGGTCGAGATCCCCAAGGATACCGCCAACGGCGACTATACCACCACCTTCTGTCTGGCCGCCTCCAAGGCCATGCGCAAGAATCCCCGCGAGGTCGCGAAGATCCTGACCGGGCACATGGAGCTGGAGGGCACCTACTTTACCTCCGTTGAGATCGCGGGTCCGGGCTTTCTGAACTTCCGCCTGGGCGGGAACTGGTATGCCGACGTGCTCGCCGCCGTGGAGAGCGAGCAGAAGAATTACGGCCGCGACAACTGGCTGGACGGCAAGAAGTACATGGTCGAGTTCGTCTCCGCGAACCCCACCGGTCCCATGCACATGGGCAACGCGCGCGGCGGCGTGCTCGGCGATACGCTCGCCGAGGTGCTCGACTGGTCGGGCGCGGACGTGTGGCGCGAGTTCTACGTCAACGACTTCGGCAACCAGATCGAAAAGTTCGCCAAGAGCATCGAGGCGCGCTATATCCAGCTGATCCGTGGCGAGGATGCCGTCGAGTTCCCCGAGGACGGCTACCATGGCGACGATATCCGCGAGCTTGCGAAGGCCTTTTACGATCTGCACGGCGAGAGCTATCTCGACAAGTCCGTCGAGGAGCGCCATGCCGACATGGCGCGCTTCGGCCTTGAGCGCAACATCCCGAAGATGAAGAGCGATCTCGAGCGCTACGGCATCAAGTTCGACGAGTGGTTCTTCGAATCCTCGCTGCACAACAGCGGCTATGTCAAGGACACCGTCGAGGAGCTGCATAAGCTCGGCTGGACGTATGAAAAGGAAGGCGCGCTCTGGCTCAGGACCGCCGACATCATGCGCGAGCAGTACCGCAAGCAGGGCAAGAAGGACGCGGACATCGACAAGCTCGACTTGAAGGACGACGTGCTGCGCCGCGCCAACGGCTTCTACACCTACTTCGCCGGCGACATTGCCTATCACCGCAACAAGTTCGCCGTTCGCCGCTTCGACAAGGTCATCAACATCTGGGGCGCGGACCATCACGGCCATGTGGCCCGCATGAAGGGCGCGATGGACGCGCTGGGCCTGGACGGCACGAACCGGCTCGACATCGTGCTGATGCAGCTCGTCAAGCTCGTGCGCGACGGCGAGGTCGTGCGCATGTCCAAGCGCACGGGCAAGACCATCTCCCTTTCCGACCTGCTCGACGAGATCCCCGTGGACGCCTGCCGCTACTTCTTCAACGCCAAGCCCGACACGCAGATGGAATTCGACCTCGGCCTCGCCGTGCGCGAGGACAGCGAGAACCCCATCTACTATATCCAGTACGCGCACGCGCGCATTTGCAGTTTGCTCAAAACGCTCGAAGAGGAGGGCCACAGCGTCAAGCCCGGCCCGGTGGATATGTCCATTCTCTCGAGCGACGCCGAGCGCGCGCTCATCAAGGAGATCTCGTCCTTCGCCGAGGAGATCCGCATGGCAGCGCGCGACTACGACCCGAGCTATATCAACCGCTACCTCATGCGCCTTGCCGCCGCGTTCCATAAGTTCTACAACGCCTGCCGCATCAAGGGCGAGGACGAGGCCGTGATCGACGCGCGCCTCAAGCTCGCGAGCGCGACGCGTCAGGTGCTGGCGAACGGCCTTGGCGTGATCGGCTGCTCCGCCCCGGAGAAGATGTAAGAGCGTTCACGCAGAAAGCAATAACGAAAACGGCGTCCGGCCATTGGCCGGACGCCGTTTTACTATGAATTTACAGGACCTTCGCGAGGAACGACTGAAGTCTCTCGCTCTGCGGGTGGTCAAAGATATCGGCGGGGGAGCCCTCCTCAATGATCGCGCCGTCGGACATGAAGACCACGCGGTCGGCGACCTCGCGGGCGAAGCCCATCTCGTGCGTGACGACGACCATGGTCATGCCGTCTTTGGCAAGGTCGCGCATGAGGTCGAGCACCTCGCCGACCATCTCGGGGTCGAGCGCGGAGGTCGGCTCGTCGAAGAGCATGACCTCGGGGGCCATGGCCAGCGCGCGCACGATGGCGATGCGCTGCTTCTGGCCGCCGGAGAGCATCGCGGGATAGGTGTCGGCCTTGTCGGCAAGGCCGATGCGCTCGAGCAGCGCCATGGCCTGCCTGTCGGCCTCCTCCTGCGTTTTGAGCTTGAGCTTCACAGGCGCGAGGGTGATGTTCTTCTTCACCGTCATGTGCGGGAAGAGGTTGAAGTGCTGAAAGACCATGCCCATCTCGCGGCGGTGGAGGTCAAGGTTGACCTTCTTGCCGTTCAGGGCGATGCCCTTGAAGTAAATGGCGCCGGAGGTCGGCTGCTCGAGGAGGTTCAGGCAGCGAAGAAGCGTGGATTTGCCGCTGCCGGAGGGGCCGATGATGGCCACGACCTCGCCTTTTTTCACGTTCAGATTGCAGTGGGAGAGGGCGTGCACAGAGCCGCCGTTATAGATCTTGCAGACGTCTGTGACCCGGATGAGATCAGTGCTTGTCGCCACGGCGCATCCTCCTTTCGAGCGCTTCGATCGCCTTGCCGGCGGGGTAGGTGATGCAGAAATACATCAGCGCTGCCAGCACGTAAGGCGCGAGGGAAATGTAAGTGGACGTCGCCACGGTCTTCGCGGCGAACATCAGCTCGACCATGCCGAGCGTGGAGCAAATGGACGATTCCTTGACCATGGTGACGACCTCGTTGCCGAGCGCGGGCAGGACGTTTTTGACGGCCTGTGGCAGCACGACGAGTTTCATCGCCTGCACGGAGGAAAGGCCCAGCGAGCGCGCGGCCTCGGTCTGGCCCGCGTCCACGGCGAGAATGCCCGCGCGGAAGATCTCGGCAACGTAGGCCGAGCTGTTGAGCGCGAGCGCCACAACGCCGGGGATGAAGCGGGAAATGTCGATAAAGCCGAAGAGGTACAGGCGCGGGATGGAGATCGCGCCGAACAGGCCGAAGTAGATGATCGAGAGCTGCACGAGCAGCGGCGTGGAGCGGAACACCGCGATGTACGCGCCGGAAACGCCGCGCACGAAGCCGTTTTTGCTCAGGCGCATGAACGCCAGCAGCAGCGCCGGGATGACGGCCAGCGCGACCGATACGACGGCAAGCAGCAGCGTGTAGCCCAGCGCCTGCAAAAAGTACACGCCGTACTTCGGCAGGAACGAGAAGTTGATGAACGACGCCGGCGACATCCCGGCGAAGAGGCTGCTCCACCATGAGGCAAAGTCCATGGGAGGGATCTCCTTTCAAGTGTGTGATGGATGGGGGCGCTGCGGCGCATCAGCGCCATAGCGCGCCAATGAGCAAAGCCATTTCGGGGCTTTGCTCATTGGCAATGAGAGATAGTGAGAAGAGAGCGAATGTAATTGTCAGGCTTAGGCCGCGGGAGCGTCCGCGCTGACCTCGACGGCCACGCCGCTGAGCGCATCGGCATCGGCGATGAACTCGTCGATCTTGTTCTCGGCGGTCATCTTGGCGATCGCTTCGTTGATGGCGGGCAGCAGACCCTTGGGGTCGCCCTTGGCGACGGCGATGCAGTAGGGCTGGGCTTCACCAAGCTCGCTGGAAGCGGGCGCGATGGCGAGATCAGGGTTGGCGTCCACATACTCCTGAGCGACCGCGCCGTCGAGCACGACCGCGTCGATCTTACCGTAGACCAGTTCATTGACGAGGTCGGTCACGAGGGAGAGGGAGACGAGGTTCGCGCCTTCCATCTGGTCGGTGACGATGGCTTCCTTGGTGGTGGCGGCCTGCGCGCCCACGCTCTTGCCGGCAAAATCGGCGAGGGTGGCATACTGATCGGCGGCGTCAGCCTTGACAAGGATCATCGGGGGAATGTCGGTGTAGTAGGGATCGGAGAAGTCGGCGGAGTTGAGACGCTCCTCCGTGGCCTCCATGGCCGCCATGACCATGTCATAGTCGCCCTTGGCGAGGGAGGTGAGCAGGTAGTCAAAGCTCATGTTCTCGACCTGCAGCTCCTTGCCCATCTGGTCGGCGATGTACTGCGCGGCGGAAATGTCGATACCGGCATACTGCATGTCGCCGTTGTCATCGGCATACATGAATTCGAAGGGGGCATAGTCGGCGGAGGTGCCGAGCACCAGCGTGGTGGATTCCTGCTGCTGACCGTCGGAGGACTGGTCATCGGAGGGGTTGCTGCTGTCGTCGGTCTTGCTGCCGCAGGCGATCAGCGAAAGGCTCATCATCAGAGCCAGCATCAGTGCAGTAAACTTTTTCATGGTCAATAGCTCCTTTTATTCCATCTTGCATAATATTTGATCGTTTATCGTATTTTCATGCGTTTCAGAAACGATAGCGTTAGTATAATTGTTTGTTTATTCGCTGTCAAGGGCGTATCCCTCAAATAGGAAACAAAATTCAAAAATCTTTCTGTGCAAGTCGCACAGAAAATAGAAAAATCCGGGAAACGGCGGTAAAATTATGCATGAAAACGCGAATATATGCAACGAGGAAGCGAGGCGCGGACGGACGCGGAGCGGATAAACAGCCGGTGGGAGCATCGCTCCCACCGGCTGTTTCATTCGGTTATTTCTGCATGGCGGACGCATGGGCTTTTTTCGGCGTCCGGACGTAGGCAAAGTACCAGCCGATCAGGCACAGCGGCAGCGCCGCGAAGAGATCGAGCACGGAATGCTGCTTCATGAAAACGGTCGAAATGCAGATGAAAAACGCCGCGATCGCCGAGGCAATGCGCCAGCCCCTTGTGGAAAAGAGCGGCGTATACCAGAAGGCGAAAAACGCCGCGAACGAGCCGATCACGTGCAGCGAGGGGCAGACGTTGGTGTTCGTGTCGAACACGTAGAAGCCGGCGATGAAGCGCGTGAGGAAATTGTCGCGCGGGAAGGTCTCCGGCCGCAGCAGCTGGCAGGTGGGGAAGAGAAAATAGATGAGCAGCGTCGCCGAATAGGTGATCATGACGAAGCACATCATGCGGCGGAAGCCCGGCACGTCGAAAAAGAACGTATAGGCCACCGCGCCGATGAGATACACGAACCAGAACATGTAGGGAATGAGGAACCACTCGTTGAAGGGGATGAGGTCGTCGAGCGCGCAGTGCATCTCAATATAATGCGTCACGGGATAAAACCGCTCCACATAGGAAAAGCCCAGGCCGAAAACGGGCCAGAAGAGCAGCAGCAGTACGTGGGAAAATTCCGGCGTATTGAGCTTGCTCAGGCGGAACTTGCGGTAATCGACATAGGGCTTGATCATGCCAGCTCGCCCTCCTCCGCCTCGCTCATCTCCGAGAGGATGTGCGCCGCGGCGTCATGCGGCACGGCGGAGCCGAGCGCGTCGCCCATCTTCTCGAGCGTGTTTTCATCGCTTAGGAGCTTTAAGCTCACGCGCGCGATCTCGCGGGGCGTTTTGCCCGTGGCCGCGCCGCCCGTGCGCAGGAAAAAGTCCTTGTTGTACTCCTCGCAGCCCGCGACCGCGTCGATGAACACCATCGGCAGGCGCATCGACGCCGCTTCGGTCACGCTGATGCCGCCGGGCTTGGTGAGATAGAGGTCGGCAGAGTCCATCAAGAGCGCCATGTCCTTCACATAGGCGAGGATGTGGACGTTCTTCGCGCCGTAAAACCGGCGGGACAGGCGGTCGAAGAGCCGCTCGTTCGTGCCGCAGACGATCGTGAGGTCCTGATCGTCCGGAAGGCTGCGTCCGATGCGGCGGGCGATGCTCATGATGGGGCCGCAGCCCATGCTGCCGCACATCATGACAAGGTGGCGGTGGTCCACCGGGATGCCGCAGGCGCGCTTGGCCTCCTCCTTGCGTCCGTGGGACTGGAACATCTGGCGCACGGGAATGCCGCAGGCGCGCATGCGCTCGGGCGTGATGCCGCCGCCGAGGAAATCGGACCCCAGCGAGGTCGCGGGGATGAAGTAGCGGTCGAGCGAGCTGTCCTTCACGCTGGGCGAGCAGGTGTAGTCCGTGGCGATAAAGCAGGTCTTGAGGTGGGGCAGATGCGTTTTCACGACCTCGCTGACCATGAGGGCGGCGAAGGTATGGGTGCAGATGACGGTGTCGTACCCGCCGCCGGCAATGAAGCCGCTGAGCGTTTCGGCCCCCTGCGTCATGTAGCGGTAGAGCGCCGAGCCCTCGTGGAACTGCGCAGGATGGTCCTCCGCCGCGCGGTAGCCCACGCGGAACAGCCCTGGCGCGTGGCGGTAGATGCGCACGTGCCAGTTGGAGATGAAGCGCGAGACCTCGGGTGAGATGAAGCGCAGGGCGTCCTCGGTGTTGCAGGGGATGCCCTGAAGGCGGCACTCCTCGGCGAGCGCGGCGGCGCAGGAGTTGTGCCCCTCGCCGGTGTTGCAGCTTAAAATCAAAACTTTCATGAAAAGATCCGATCCTTTACTGTAATGACTGTTGTTTGCGCTCCTTCGCGCTGCGGCGCTGCTGCGCGGCAAGCAGGCGCTGGAGCCTTGGGCGGTTGTAGCGCTGGATGAGGATGAAAGGAAGGTTGCCGAACAGAATGTAGATGGCCGTGACGATCGCACCGCCCGGTCCGGGCCACAGGCGCAGGGCGTAAAAGCCGAGCAGGATGAGCACGAAATGCGTGAACTCGGCCACGCAGGTCTCTTCAAGCATGCGCGGCAGCTGCGTGCGGAAATCGGCGTCCAGCTTTTTCGCGGGGATGAGCTTCGGGACGATCCTGCTCATGTCGGGCGCCTTGTCCTGCCAGTCGTGCACGCGCAGCGCGCGGTAGAGCTTTGCCTCCCACGGCGCGCTGCGGTAGGGAAAGCGGTCTGAGCGAAAGCAGCGCTTCGGCAGCAGCCGCCCGATGAAAAACGACACGACGCCGAGCAGCGCGTAGTAAACGCAGCAGCGCAGAAAACCCATGAAAAAGCTCCCTTCTTTTTCCGTAAGGAAAGCCCGGCGCAGTGACCGCGCCGGGGAATATGCCGCGTAAAGCGGCTATTAAAGTCAACTATACCATAGAAATTCGAACAAGTGGTGAAGCCAATCTCAATTTTTGTTGAAGATCGGCGATTTACGCCGTTTCCGGCAGCGAGACGGCGAAGCGGCAGCCGCCGAGCGGCGGGTCCTCCACCCAGACCTTTCCGCCGTGCATCGCGGCGATCTTGCGCACGAGCGCGAGCCCAAGGCCGTTGCCCTCGGACTCGTGCGAGCTGTCCCCCTGATAGAATTTGTTAAAAATGCGGGATTTATCCTCCTCCGGGATGGAGGAGCCTTCATTGTCGATGGTGAAGAGCACGCTGCCGTTCTCGCGCAGCATGCGCATGCGGATGAGCCCGCCGCGCGGGCCGAACTTGATGGCGTTGTCGATGAGGTTCGACCACACGTGCTGCAAAAGTCCCTCGCAGCCCGTGAACTCGATCTCGTCAAGATCGACGTCGAAATCGACGTCCTTTTCCGTCCACTTGCGCTCGAGGGCGAGGATGCTCTGGCGCACCTGCTCGTCAAGCCGGAAGCGCGAGCGCTGGGGGTGGATGGACTGACTGTCGAGCTTGCTGAGCAGCAGGATGTTGCCCGCGAGCGCGGAAAGGCGGCGCGTGTTGAAGAGGATCTTGCCGATGTACTCGTCCTGCTCCTCGCTCGACTGCTGGTGCTCCTGCAAAAGCGAGGCATAGCCCTCAATGGCGCTGATGGGCGTTTTGAATTCGTGCGAGACGTTGGAGATGAAGTCGGTCTGCAAGGTCTCGGTCGCGCTCAGCTCGCGCACCATGAGGTTGAAGTTGTCGTAAATATCGCGGATATCGCGAAAGATGCTCTTCGTTTCCGCCTGGACCTGAAAGTTCCCGGCGGCGACCTCCTTCATCGCGCGCGACAGGCGCGCGATCGGCGCGAAAAACGCGGCGGAAAAGCCCGCCGCCGTCGCGCTGCCGAGCAGCAGCGTGAAAATGAGGATCCAGACGAACACCGGCACGTTGACGCCCAGATGTTCAAGCCCCCAGCCGGCGAAGGCCGCAAGCAGCCCAACGCCGATGAAGCCCGCCATGCAGATGAAGAAAAACTGCACGCGGATGTCGAGAAATCTGCTTTTGCGCCTGCTCATGTCCTCACCACCTTGTATCCCACGCCGCGCATCGTAACGATCTTGAAGTCCGGGTTGTCGCGGAAGCGCTCGCGCAGCCGCCCGATGTGCACATCGACGGTGTGGGTGTCGGTGCTTGAATCATAGCCCCAGATATCGTCCATGAGCTGCTGGCGCGTGAAGATGCGGCCGGGGAAGGAGGCCATCTTGTAGAGCAGCATGAATTCCTTCTGCGGCAGCACCGTGCTCTCGCCGTTCACGGTGACGCAAAGCGAATCGCACTCGAGCACCGTGCCGCCGATGCTCTGGCGGCGCTCGCTGGCCATCTGCGCGCGGCGCAGCAGCGCGCTCACGCGCAGCACCATCTCGCCGATGTTGATGGGCTTGACCATGTAATCGTCGCTGCCGGAGAGAAAGCCGAGGCGCATATCGTCGAACGCGTCGCGCGCGGTGATCATCAGAACGGGGATGGACGAGCCGCTCTCGCGGATGGAGCGCACAAGCTCGAAGCCGTCCATCTTCGGCATCATGATATCGGAGATGATGAGATCGAAGTAGGTCTGGTCCAGCGCGGCGAGCGCCTCCTCGCCGTTGGAAACGCCGAGCACCGTATAGCCGTTTTTCGTCAGCACATGGGCAAAGAGCTGGCGCAGCTCGCGGTCGTCCTCCGCGATGAGGATCTTGAACATGAGCATCCCTCCGATCGTTTTGGCGCGCCGCGGTCTGCCGGGCGCGTCCTGTCCGGTCAGTATAGCATATCCTGCGGGATTGTGCACGGGAAATGCACAAAATTTTGCAGCCGCGCGAAAGTGCGCAAAAAAAGAGCCCTCCGGAGAGGACTCTTTTCCGTGGATCGTATTCTCAGCCGCCGAGGTAGGCCTTGCGCACGGCGTCGCTTGCCATGAGCTCCCTGCCCGTGCCGGAGAGGGTGATGCGGCCCGTTTCGAGCACGTAGGCGCGGTCGGCCACGGAGAGCGCGGCCTGCGCGTTCTGCTCGACGAGCAGGATCGTCGTGCCCGCGGCGTGCAGCTCGCGGATGATGTCGAAGATCTGCTCGACCAGAATGGGCGCTAAGCCCATGGACGGCTCGTCGAGCATCAAAAGCTTCGGCTTTGACATGAGCGCGCGGCCCATCGCGAGCATCTGCTGCTCGCCGCCCGAGAGCGTACCGGCGATCTGCCTGCGGCGCTCCTTCAGGCGCGGGAAGCGCTCGTAAACGTCCGCAATGCCCGCGCTGATGGTGGAATTCGGCTGGGTGTAAGCGCCCATTTCGAGGTTATCCTCGACCGTCATCTGCAAAAAGACGTGACGGCCTTCGGGGACCTGCGCAAGGCCGTGCTCAACGATCTTGTGCGCGGGCACGCCCTTCAGGTCCTTGCCCTCAAACACGACGCTGCCGTGCTTGGGGTGAAGAAGGCCCGAAACGGTGTTCAGCACCGTGGATTTGCCCGCGCCGTTCGCGCCGATCAGCGTGACGACCTCGCCCTCGTTGACCTCGAAGGAGACGCCCTTGACGGCGTGGATGCTGCCGTAGTAAACGTGAAGATCGTTCACCTGTAAGATCTGTCCCATCGTTAGGCCTCCTTCTTCTTGCCGAGGTAGGCTTCAATGACCTCGGGGTTGTTCTGAATGTCCTCGGGCGTGCCCTTGGCGATGACATGGCCGAAGTTCAGCACGGCGATGCCCTCGCAGATGTTCATGACGAGGTTCATGTCGTGCTCGATGAGCAGTACCGCGATCTTGAAGGTATCGCGGATGAAGCAGATGTTTTCCATCAGCTCGGCCGTTTCGCTCGGGTTCATGCCGGCGGCGGGCTCGTCGAGCAGCAGCAGGCTCGGGTTCGTGGCAAGCGCGCGCAGGATCTCCAGGCGGCGCTGCGCGCCGTAGGGCAGGGAGCTTGCCTTGGCGCCTGCAAGGTCTTCCATGTGGAAGATGGAGAGAAGCTCCATCGCGCGCTCATGCATCGCGCGCTCCTCCTTCCAGAAGCGCGGCAGGCGGAAGATGCCCTCGGGCATCGTGTAGTGCATCTGCGTGTCCATCGCGACGGTGATGTTCTGCTCCACGCTCATATCGCCGAACAGGCGGATATTCTGGAACGTGCGCGCGATGCCCGCGCGGTTGACCTGCGCAGTGTTGAGGTCGTGGATGTCCTTGCCGTTCAAAAGGATGGTGCCGTGGGTGGGCTGGTAGACCTTGGTGAGCAGGTTGAAAACGGTCGTCTTGCCCGCGCCGTTCGGGCCGATCAGGCCCGTGATCTCCGTGCGGCCGATGGTCACGTTGAAGTTATCGACCGCCTTCAGGCCGCCGAAGGTGATGCCGAGGTCGATGCACTCGAGCACGGGAGATTTGTCCGCGTCGCGCTCGGTGAGCAGCGCCGGTTCACGGGAGACGGGGACGAGCTTGGCTCTTTCTCTCTGTTTCTGTGTCATGGTCAATCCTCCTTTTCCGCACTGGCGCGGCGATGGGGCAGAAGCCGCTGGAAAAACGCCTTCGCCTGCGGATTGTTGGTCGCGAGCATCACGAAGATGAGCACGATCGCGTAGATGAGCATACGGAAGTCGGCAAACTGGCGCAGCGCCTCGGGCAGGATCGTGAGCGCGGCGGCGGCGATGAGCGAGCCCCAGATGTTGCCGAGACCGCCGAGCACCACAAACACCAGAATGAGGATGGAGAGGTTGAAGTTGAACTTCGTGGCCTGGAGGGAGGAATAGTTCAGGCCGTAGAGCGCGCCGGCCGCGCCCGCGAGGGCGGCGGAGGTGACAAAGGCCATGAGCTTGTACTTCGTCAGGTTCAGGCCGATGGCCTGCGCGGCGATGCGGTTGTCGCGGATGGCCATGATGGCGCGGCCCGCGCGAGAGCGCGTCAGGTTCAGAACGACGATGAGCGTGATCATCACGAGGATGAAGCCGGCGGTGAACGTCGCGATGGTGGCCGTACCGGTCGCGCCCTGCGCGCCCTTGATGATGGCCGTGCCGGTCGCGCTCAGGCCGAGGTCATCGACCGTCTTGTTGCCGGCGGGGTTGAAAATGAAATGCAGGCCGTTTTCATCGTGGCCGATGATCAGGCAGTTGATGAGCTCCTTGATGATCTCGCCGAACGCCAGCGTCACGATGGCGAGGTAGTCGCCCTGTAAGCGGAGCACCGGCGTGCCGATGAGAAGGCCGACGATGGCGGCAAAGATGGCGCCGACGACCATCGCGATGGCAAGGCGCACCGGCGCGCTCGTGACCGAATCAAGCAGGCTCTGCGAAACGACGATGCCGGTGAATGCGCCGACGCTCATGAAGCCCGCGTGGCCGAGGCTCAGCTCGCCGAGGATGCCGACCGTCAGGTTCAGCGACACGGCCATGGACATGTAGCAGCAGATGGGGACCAGAAGGCCGATGGCCGAGCGCGTCAGCGAGCCGCCGCTTTGCAGGGCGCTCACGGCGGCAAACACAACGATCACGCCGAGGTAGGTCGCGAAATCGACCTTGGTGGTCTTTTTAAGAGACTTGAACTTGCTCATTTTCTGTGTCATTCCGGTCACCTCACACTTTCTCTGTCACGGACTTGCCGAGCAGTCCCGCGGGCTTGACGAGCAGCACGACGATCAGCACGGCGAACACGATGGAGTTGGCGAGGTTCGTCGAGATGTACGCCTTGGCCATGGCCTCGATCACGCCGAGCAGCAGGCCGCCGAGGAACGCGCCGGGGATGGAGCCGATGCCGCCGAACACCGCGGCCGTGAAGGCCTTGATGCCGGGCATGGAGCCGGTGGTGGGCATGAGGGACGTGTTGAACGAGCAGAGCAGCACGCCCGCGATGGCCGCGAGCGCCGAGCCGATGGCGAACGTTGCGGAGATGGTGGCGTTGACGTTGATGCCCATCAGCTGCGCAGCCGACTTATCCTCCGAGCAGGCGCGCATGGCCTTGCCCATCTTGCTCTTATTGACGAAGGTGGTCAGGCCGATCATGATGACGACGCACGCCGCGATCGTGAGGAGCGAGACATAGGAAACGGTCAGCCTGCCGCCGAACAGCTGCATCGAGCCCTCGACCACGGGGGGATAGACGCGCGCGGCCGCCTTCCAGATAAGAAGGGCGGAGTTCTGCAGGAAATAGCTCACGCCGATGGCGGTGATGAGGACCGCAAGGCTGGGCGCCGAGCGCAGCGGCTTATAGGCAAGGCGCTCGATCACAACGCCGAGCACAGTGCAGACGATGACGGCCAGCAGCACTGCGACGATATTGGGAAGCCCCAGATAAAACATCGCGCAGAAGGAAATGTAGCCGCCGATCATGATGACGTCGCCGTGGGCGAAGTTCAGCATCTTGGCAATGCCGTAGACCATCGTATAGCCGAGGGCGATGATGGCGTACACGCTGCCGAGGCTGATGCCGCTGATGAGATAGGACAAAAATTCCATAGGAGGCACCTCTCTTTTCTCTTTCGGAATTGGGGTTTTGTCTGTGGCAGAAACAAGGGCAGAGGCGAAGGCTCCTGCCTTCGTTTCCGCCATAGAAGCAGGGCGCAGGCCGCCGGGAGCTTTCGCTCCCAGCGGCCAACCGCTCTGAGAAAGGCTTGCGGAGGATTTAGCCCTCGACGTACTGGCCGTCCTTGACGACGTAGGCGGTCGGAGCCTTGGAGACCTGACCCTCGGCGTTCCAGGTCATGTCGGTACCGGTGAGACCGGTGTAGGAGATGGAGGTCATGACCTTGACGAGCGCGTCGCAGATGTCGGCGTTGCTCATATCAGCGGTGCAGCCGGCCTTTTCAAGGGCTTCCTTGATGATGTACACACCGTCGTAAGCGTCGGCGGCGAACTGGTTGGGCTCGGTGCCGTAGGCGGCGACGTAGGCGTCAACGAAGGCCTGGCTGGAATCAACGGTCGCGGAGAACGGGGTCATGAGCATCAGACCCTCGGCAAGGGAGGTGTCGAAGCCGGGCATGGTCAGGATGCCGTCCATGCCGTCCACGCCGAAGAAGGTGGGCGCGTAGCCCATGGCCTTAGCCTGGGAGAAGATGACGGAAGCGGGCTGATAGTAGATGGGGAGGAAAACGAGGTCTGCGCCCGCGGTCTGCGCGGCGGTCAGCTGAACGGAGAAGTCGGAGGCGGTGTCGGCGGTGAAGGTGCCCTCATAGACGACCTCGAACGCGCCCTTGTCGGCAGCTTCCTTCACGAAGGTGTCGCGGATGCCCTGAGAGTAGGCATCGTCGTTGCGGTAGATGACGGCGACCTTCGCGCCGGCATAATTTTCAGCCATGTAGTCCGCCGCGCCAACGCCCTGGTTGGGGTCGGTGAAGCAGACCTGGAAGACATTGTCCTTGCCCTCGGTCACGTCGGTGGAGGAGGCGGAGGGGGTCAGCATGAAGGTGCGGTCATTGTAGCAGGCATCGGCGACTGCGATGGAAGCGCCGGTGGTCGTGGGGCCGACGAGGATCTGCATGCCCCAGTCCATCATGGTGTTGTAGGCGTTGACGGCCTTCTCGCCGTCGGCCTCATCGTCCTGCTTCTGGAACTCGAACTTGATCTTGCTGTCGCTGGCGTTGATCTCGTTGACGGCCAGCTCCGCGCCCTGAACGACCGCCATGCCGTAGATCGCGGCGTCGCCGGTCAGAGGACCGCTGGAGCCCAGCTTGAAGGTCTGGACCTCGGCGCTGTCGGTGCCGTCGGTATTGGTGTTGGCGTCGGGGTTGGTGTCGTCGCTCTTGGAGCCGCAGGCGGCCATCGAGAGCGTCATGGCTGCCGCCATGAACATGCACATAAACTTCTTTTTCATCGTTTCAGATCTCCTTTGATCAAATATTGACTTATTTATTTATACAAAAAAGCGATCCCGCCGTCCCGGCGGAACCGCTTTGCTGTATCGCGTTGGGGGCTTTCAGCAACCGCGTTTCGTTCGGGACGCATCCGCAAGGACTACCAGAAGTACCAGTACCAGCAGGGAAATGCTGATAACGGAGACGGTGATCAGGCGGGAAATAATAATGGACGCCATAATAATGGCGCCCAGAACGATGCAGTTGAAGCTGAAGGACTGAGAGGTGCAGAAGGAAGCGGCCTCTGCGCACATCGCAGAAGCGGAAGCGTTATTCTGATTTGCATAAGCAAAACGGAACATGGCATGACAACCTTTCATATATCTCTCATATTTGATGGGCTAATTTTAGCCCCGGAAGCGCCGGAAGTCAATACTGCATATTTACCAAAGAAAAAAGCGGTGAAAAGGGCATGAATATGTGATATCGACAAGATGCACAGTCAAAACGCAAAAAATTGAGAAAAATGATGACCCGGCGCGCGGAAAGCGCGGGCTGCGGCACGGATTAGCACTGATCGACTGAGAGTGCTAAAAATTAACGGAACGGTAACAAATGGCGGGAAATATCTGCTATACTCAAAGGCAAATATGATTCAGAGAGGGATGCTTTTATGGCAAAGAAACAATTCAAGGCAGAATCGAAGCGTTTGCTCGATCTGATGATCAACTCCATTTATACGCATAAGGAGATCTTCCTGCGCGAGATCATCTCCAACGCCAGCGACGCCATCGACAAGCTCTGCTATGTGGCGCTGACGGATGACAAGGTCGGCATGAACCGCGGCGATTTCGCCATCACGGTCACGCCCGATAAGGAAGCGCGCACGCTGACAGTCTCCGATAACGGCATCGGCATGAGTAAGGAGGAACTTGAAAACAACCTCGGCGTGATCGCCTCGTCAGGCTCCTACAAGTTCCGCCAGGAGACGGAGGAGAAGGACAAGAAGGAAGCTGATATCGACATCATCGGTCAGTTCGGCGTGGGCTTCTACTCTGCCTTCATGGTGGCCGACAGCATCACCGTCCGCACGAAGAAGTACGGCGAAGAGCAGGCCTATGAGTGGCAGTCCTCCGGCGCGGACGGCTATACGATCACCGAATGCGGCAAGGACGGCGTCGGCACCGACGTCATCATGCACATCAAGCCCGACACGGACGAGGAGAAGTACGGCGAGTATCTTGAAACCTACCGCCTGCACGCTCTGATTAAAAAGTATTCCGACTATATCCGCTACCCCATCCATATGATGATGCCCGAGCAGCGCGTCAAGGAGGGCGGCGACCCGGAGAAGCCCGAGTACGAGACCGTCGAGGAGCTCAGGACCGTCAACTCCATGGTGCCGCTCTGGCAGCGCAAAAAGAGCGAGGTCACGGAGGAGGAATACAATAAATTCTATTCCGAGCTGACGCACGAATTCGACAAGCCCCAGCGCACGATCACCGTCGCCGCGGAGGGCGGCGTGACCTATAAGGCGCTGCTGTTCGTGCCGTCCCAGCGCCCGTTCAACTTCTACACCGAGGGCTACGAGAAGGGCCTTCAGCTCTATAGCGCGGGCGTTCTCATCATGGACAAGTGCGACACGCTGCTGCCCGATTACCTGCGCTTTGTGCGCGGTGTGGTCGATTCCCCGGACCTGAGCCTCAACATCTCCCGCGAGCTTTTACAGCATGACCGCCAGCTCAAGGTCATCGGCCAGAACCTTGAAAAAAAGGTTCGCGCCGACCTTGAAAAGTTCCTCAAGGACGACCGCGAGGGCTACGAGAAGTTCTATGCGAACTTCGGCCGTCAGATCGGCTACGGCATCGTGAGCGACGGCGGCGAGAGCCGGAAGGATTCGCTCAAGGAGCTGATGATGTTCTATTCCTCCACGGAAAAGAAGCTCACGACGCTCAAGGAGTACGTTGGGCGCATGAAGGAGGACCAGAAGTGCATCTACTACGCCGCGGGCGAGAGCGTTGCGGCGGTGGACAAGCTGCCGCAGACCGAGCTTTTGAAGGAGAAGGACTACGAGATCCTCTACCTCACCGGCGAGACGGACGAGTTCGTGCTCCAGGCGCTGATGAACTACGACGACAAGCCCTTCCGCTCCATCGTGGACGGCGATCTGGAGCTCGGCGATGCGCAGGAGCATCAGGAGGACGGCGAGAAGAGCGAGCTGCTCACCTTCGTCAAGGAGACGCTCGGCGACAAGGTCAAGGAGGTCAAGGTCTCCCACAGGCTCAAGACCCATCCCGTCTGCCTGACGGCGGGCGAGGGCTTCAGCTTCGAGATGGAAAAGTACTTCAAGAACTTTGAGATGCCCGAGCCGGTCAAGGCTGAGCGCATCCTCGAGCTGAACGTCGAGCATCCGGCGGTCAAGGCGATGGAAGCGCTGCTCACGACGGACCGCGGCAAGGCCGCGCTGTACGCAAAGATCCTCTACGATCAGGCGAACCTCATCGCGGGCCTGCCGCTCGAGGACCCCAGCGCCTACACCGACATGGTCGCCCAGCTGATGCAGTAAAAAATAACAGATAGAAAGGCACGGAGCTTTTGGCTCCGTGCCTTTTTTCACGCGCCGCGTGTCCCGCGCCTATACTGGCATACAGGCGGTGTTCCGCCTGACAAAGCGAAAAGGTGATCGAAATGCTTGGGGCACTTTATTCCGCCGCGCTCGGCACGGCGTTTCTCTTTCTGATGACCACGCTGGGCGCGGCGACGGTGTTTTTCTTTGCGCAGGAGGTCTGCGTGCGCTCGCAGCGCGCCTTTCTGGGCTTTGCGGCAGGGGTGATGACGGCGGCGAGCGTGTGGAGCCTGATCCTGCCGGCCATGGAGCAGACGGCGGCGGAGGGACGCTTTCCGCCCGTGCTGCCGGTGAGCGCCGGGATATTTTTCGGCGCGGCGTTCCTCATGGGACTTGACGCGCTGTGCGAGCGCTGCGGACGGAAGCTCGGCGGCAACGCGCTGCTTCTCACGGCCATCACGCTGCACAATATTCCAGAGGGCATGGCCGTCGGCCTTGCCTTTGCCCTCGCCGCGGACGGGGAGAGCCTTGCCGCGGCCGTGGCGCTCGCGCTCGGCATCGGCGTGCAGAACTTTCCGGAGGGGGCGGCGGTGTCGCTTCCGCTGCGGCAGATGGGCGCGACGCGCCTGCGCGCGTTTCTGACGGGGATGCTCTCCGGGGCGGTGGAGCCGCTCGCGGGCGTGCTCGTTGTGCTCGCGGCGGCGGGCGCGCATGCGCTGATGCCGTGGCTTTTGAGCTTTGCCGCCGGGGCGATGCTCTGCGTGACGGCGGGGGAGCTGCTGCCGCGCGCGGCGGGCCGGGGCGGGACCTGCGGCTTTGTCGGCGGATTTCTGCTGATGATGGCGCTGGACGTCGCGCTGGGATGAAAAAGGCTCTCCGGCGCATGGCCGGAGAGCCTTTCGTTCTTACTGAAATTACACGTTGAAACGGAAGTAGATCATGTCGCCGTCCTTGACGACGTAGTCCTTGCCCTCGCTGCGCAGAAGTCCCTTCTCCTTTGCCGCCGCGACGCTGCCGCAGCGGATCATATCGTCGAAATTGATCGTCTCGGCGCGGATGAAGCCGCGCTCGATGTCGGAGTGGATCTTGCCCGCGGCCTGTGGGGCCTTGGTGCCGTTTTTGATGGTCCAGGCGCGGCACTCGTCCTCGCCGTAGGTGAGGAAGGAGATCAGGCCGAGCAGCGCATAGGAGCACTTGATGAGGCGGTCGAGACCGGATTCCTCAATGCCCAGCTCCTCGAGGAACATCGCGCGGTCCTCGTCGTCGAGCTCGGCAATGTCCTGCTCGAGCTTGGCGCAGATGGGCAGCACCTGCGCGCCCTCCTTGTCGGCAAACTCCCTGACCTGCCGGAGGTACCGGTTGCCGTCCTGCGCGGCAAAGCCGTCCTCATCCATGTTCGCGGCGTAGATGATGGGTTTGAGACTTAAAAGATCGGCAGTGGCGATGAGCTCTGCGTCGTCGGGCGAGACCTCGAACGTGCGCGCGCTCTTGCCCGCGTCAAGGTGCTCCGCAAGCGCGGAGAAAAGCTCGACCTCGTGCAGGAACTTCTTGTCGCCCTTGGCCATCTTCGTGGCCTTCTCCACGCGGCGGTTGACCATCTCGAGGTCGGCCATGATAAGCTCTAAGTCGATCGTCTCAATGTCGCCCAGGGGATCGACGGGCACGTTCGTGCTCGCGTCGGCCACGACGTGCATGATGTTCTCATCGTCGAAGCAGCGCACGACGTGGACGATCGCGTCTGTGCGGCGGATGTTCTCAAGGAACTTGTTGCCGAGGCCCGCGCCCTGGCTCGCGCCCTTGACAAGGCCCGCGATATCGACGAATTCGATGACGGCGGGCGTCTTTTTCTTGGGCTGGTACATCTCGGCGAGCTTGTCGAGCCGCTCATCGGGAACGGCCACCATGCCGACGTTCGGCTCGATGGTGCAGAAGGGATAGTTGGCGCTCTCCGCGCCCGCGTTGGTGATGGCGTTGAACAAAGTGGACTTGCCCACATTCGGCAGTCCCACGATACCTAATTTCATTTGTACTCATTCTCCTTCGATTTTCCTTGATTTTCAAGGGGTTTCAGCGTTTGGTGTCTTGGCTGTTACACCATTTTTAC
>CAKUBI010000029.1 GCA_934636865.1 uncultured Oscillospiraceae bacterium | reverse complement strand
AGCGAACGGCGCTGAAGCGCATCGCGCACAGACATGGAAACACTGAAAATTGAAGCAATTATGGGATATGTGCTGATATCAAAGCTGCGGGCTGTGCAGCAATCAGAAAATGCAGATTTTATGAGAAATCTTCAAATTGCGGTTGACAAATCACGGTTTCATATGGTAATATAATACTCGCGTTTGAGAGATAGACGCGAACTCATGATCCGGAGAGATGGCCGAGCGGTTGAAGGCACCGGTCTTGAAAACCGGCGATGTGAAAGCATCCGTGGGTTCGAATCCCACTCTCTCCGCCAATTGAAAAGATACCATCGACCTGCGGAAGTACCCAAGAGGCCGAAGGGGCTCCCCTGCTAAGGGAGTAGGACGTGTAAAAAGCGTCGCGGAGGTTCAAATCCTCTCTTCCGCGCCACGAAAGACCTTGAAGCCATACGGTTTCAAGGTCTTTTCGCGTTTTGCTTGAATTCTCGGTGCTTATCTCGGAAGGGCCTGCGCCGTGGACTGCGGGTCGCGGCGTTTCCGGTCAAGCTGAGCCACTTATGCGATGTTGATCGTTCTGAGCAGCGCACGGGGAGGAAACTTGCCTGATGCGATCTGCGGGGCATGGTGCGGTTGACACCGAATGACGGATGTGCTACAATAATCTAACATATCACCTTACTATGTTTATTGGTAAAAATGAGAATTTTGATCGTACACCATGAGAAAATCCGCCGCCTTGGCTTGAACTTCGACGGGGATGTTGTGTGAGATCATCAAAGTCGGAGAGTGCATATGCTCAATCAGTTTTCAAGGACACAGCTGCTTCTTGGCCAGGACGGCATGGAGCGGCTGTTTCACGCCCGCGTGGCGGTGTTCGGCATCGGCGGTGTGGGCGGTTATACGGTGGAGGCGCTGGCGCGCAGCGGCGTCGGCACGCTGGACCTCATTGATGACGACCGGGTCTGCCTGACGAACCTGAACCGCCAGATTTTTGCCACACGCAGGACCGTGGGGCAGTACAAGGTGGATGTGGCGGAGGAGCGCATTAAGGAGATCAATCCAAACGCCGTCGTTCACACCTACAAGACCTTTTACGCGCCGCAGACAGCGGAGCAGTTTGACTTTACGCAGTACGACTACATCGTGGACGCCATCGACACCGTGACCGGCAAGCTGGAGCTCATCGAGCAGGCGCAGAAAGCGGACGTTCCCATCATCAGCAGCATGGGCGCGGGGAACAAGATGGACGCCGCGGCCTTTGAGGTGACGGACATTTATAAGACCTCGGTCTGCCCGCTGGCGAGAGTCATGCGGCGCGAGCTCAAAAAGCGAGGCATCAAAAAGCTGAAGGTCGTCTACTCGAAGGAGCCGCCCATCACGCCGCTGGACGATATGTCCATCAGCTGCCGGACGCACTGCATCTGCCCGCCGGGCACGGCGCGCAAGTGCACGCAGCGGCGGCAGGTCCCCGGCAGCAACGCCTTCGTGCCCGCTGCGGTGGGTCTGATCGTCGCGGGCGAGGTCGTGAAGGACCTGACCGCGTGGGAGAGACCGCAATGATCTATCTGGATTATTCCGCCAATACGGCGGCGGACCCCGTCGTGCTGGACGCCTTTTTGCAGACGGAGCGGCGCTATATCGGCAACCCAAACTCCACCCACCCCGCGGGGCGGGCCGCGCAGGCGGAAATGACCCGTGTGACGGACAGCGTCGCGGCGCTGCTGGGCGTTTTGCCCGAGGAGATCATCTACACCTCCGGGGCCAGCGAGTCCAACAACCTTGCCCTCAAGGGCGTTACGCAGGCATCACGCCATGTGGGCAGGCACATCATTTCGACCGCGCTGGAGCACTCCTCTGTGGGCGGCGCGCTGTCTGCCCTCCAGCAGCAGGGCTGCGAGGTCGATCTCGTGGATGTCCAGCGGGACGGCACCATCGACTTGGAGCACCTGCGCGAGCTTCTGCGCAGGGACACGGTGCTCGTTGCCGTCTGCGCGGTGGACAGCGAGCTTGGCACCGTGCAGCCCATCCGGGAGATCGCAGAAATTTTGAAGGATTACCCCAACTGCCGGCTGCATGTGGACGCTACGCAGGCGGTGGGAAAGACGGAACTGGTGCTCTCCGGCGTGGACACGATGAGCATCGCGCCGCACAAGTTTTACGGCCTGAACGGCAGCGGGCTGCTTTTTAAAAGGAAGGACCTCGTCATCGAGCCGCAGATCCACGGCGGCGGCAGCACCACGCCCTACCGCAGCGGCACGCCCGCGCTGGGCATGGCTGTGTCGGTCGAGACGGCGCTGCGACTGGCGCTTGAGCAGCAGGAGCGGCGCGTTGCCCATGTGAGAACGCTGAACCGCCTGCTGCGCACGGAGCTTGGAAAATACCCGGCCATTCGCTTCAACAGCCCGGAAAACGCCGTACCGCACATCCTGAATCTGAGCGTCGGCGGCGTCAAGGGGACGGTATTCCAGCAGGCACTGGGAGAGGAAGGTATCTGCGTGTCCGTGAAGTCCGCGTGCTCGGTGGAGGGAACGCCCTCCAAGGCGGTCTACGCCGTGAGCCGCGACCGGAAAAACGCGCTGTCCTCATGGCGCATCAGCCTCAGCCACCTGACGACGGAAGAGGAGATCACGGGATTTCTGCAAGCCTTCGACCGCTGCTATCGCGAGCTGATGCGGTGAGCCGCACGGGGCAGGGGAGACGCGCTGCCTTCTCGGCGGAGCGTCAAATCTATCGGATGAGAGGAAATCAGACGATGTCAAGAGCATTGGAACCATATCAGATGATCGAACGGAGCATCATCAAAAAATACCGGGACGAGCTGTGGAAGCCGTTCGTTTACGCGGTGAAAAAATATGAACTGATTCAGGCAGGCGACAAGATCGCCGTGTGCATCTCCGGCGGCAAGGACTCGATGCTGATGGCAAAGCTTATGCAGGAGCTGCACCGCCACAGCGACGTGCCGTTTGATCTGGTGTTCCTTGTGATGGACCCCGGCTACAACGCCATCAACCGCCAGCGCATCGAGAGCAACGCGGCGCTTCTGCACATCCCCATCACGGTGTTTGAGACCAACATCTTCGAGGTGGCCAACAGCACGGACAAGTCGCCCTGCTACCTCTGCGCCCGCATGCGGCGCGGCCACCTCTACAGCAAGGCAAGGGAGCTCGGCTGCAACAAGATCGCGCTGGGCCACCACTTCAACGACGTGATCGAAACGACCGTTATGGGCATGTTCTACGGCTCGCAGCTGCAGGCCATGCTGCCAAAGCTCCACAGCGACAACTTTGAGGGCATGGAGCTCATCCGCCCGATGTACTGCATCCACGAAGAGAGCATCATCGCGTGGCGGCAGTACAACCAGCTGGAATTCATCCAGTGCGCCTGCCGCTTTACGGAGAACTGCACCATCTGCGACAACGGCGGGGGCGGCTCGAAGCGGCAGGAGATCAAGACGCTGCTGCGAAGATTGAAGCGGGATAATCCCAACATCGAAAAGTCCATCTTCAACAGCATCCATACCGTCTCGCTCGACACCTTCCCCGGCTACAAGACGAAGGGGGAGCTGCATTCCTTTTTGGAGGGCTACGAGGAGAAGCAGATGGAAGCCGCGAAGCGCGGCTGTCGCGATTGATGAAACAAAAAGAGGTATTTACCGCACAGCGGTAAATACCTCTTTATCTTTAAAAAACGACTGAAAAGATGGCCTTACGGCTGGTCCTGCAGGGCTTCCTTCAGCGTGCGCCAGCCGAGCACCGCGCACTTGACGCGCGCGGGCATGTGGGCGATGTCGCGCAGGGCAGAAGCCTCTTCAAGGCTGTCAATCTCGTCCTCCGACGCTTCGCCCTGGATCATCCTGAGAAAGATCTCGCCCATTCTGAGCGCTTCGTCCTTCTTTTTCCCGATGATCATGCCGAGCATGATGTCAGCAGACGCCTGCGAGATGGCGCAGCCATCGCCGACAAACGCGCCGTCGGCGATCGTGTCGCCGTCCAGCTTCAGCTTGAGAAAAATGTCGTCGCCGCAGCTGGGGTTCACGCCCTCAAGCACGATGTCGGCGTCCGGCAGGTCGTGCTTGAACTCCGGATGCAGGTTGTGCTCGGTGAGGATCTCATTATAAAAGCTTCTATTTTCCATATCCCATTCGCTCCCTCAAGGTGGAAAGACTGTCCAGCAGACGGTCGATCTCATCCTCCGTATTGTAAAACGCCAGACTTGCCCGCGCGGTGGACGGATGCTTTAAATAGGCGTGCAGCGGCTGGGCGCAGTGATGGCCCGCGCGGATGGCCACGCCGTCGCTCGCGAGGATCTCGCTGATGTCGTGCGGGTGGACGCCGTCCACCGTGAAGGTGAGGATGCCGCAGTGCTCCTCCGGATCGTCAGAGCCGAGCAGGTGCACGCAGGGGATGCTTCGGATGCCCTCCATGGCCCGGCGGGTCAGGCTGACCTCCTGGCGGTGCATTGCCGCAAAGCCGACGCGGCCCACATAATCGATGGCCGCGTGCAGGCCCACCGCGTCGGCGGCGTTGACCGTACCGGCCTCGAACTTATGGGGAAGCTCGGCATAGACCGCGCTCTCACGGGTGACGGATTCGATCATCTCGCCGCCTGTGAGGAAGGGGGGCATGGCGTTCAGCAGCTCTTCGCGGCCGTAGAGCACGCCGATCCCCATGGGACCGTAGACCTTGTGGCCGGAGAAGGCAAGAAAGTCCGCGTCCAGCGCCTGCACGTCCACGGGGAGGTGGGGCGTGCTCTGCGCGCCGTCCACAACCATGACCGCGCCAACGCGGTGCGCCAGCGCCGCGATCTCGCGGATGGGATTGACGCGGCCCAAAACGTTCGAGACGTGCGTGCAGGCCACGATCTTTGTGCGCGGCGTGATGAGGGCTTCGACCTTGTTTAGATCCAGCGTGCCGTCCATCTCACACTCCATGAATTTGAGCACCGCGCCGGTCTGGCGGCAGACCATCTGCCACGGAAGCAGGTTGCTGTGGTGCTCCATGATGGAAACGAGCACTTCATCCCCGGCCTTCACATGGGAAAGGCCGTAGCTGTAGGCCACGAGGTTCAGGCTCTCAGTGGTGTTGCGGGTAAAGATGATCTCGCGGCTGCTCTTCGCGTTCACAAAGGCCCGGACGGCCTCGCGCGCGTCCTCATAGGCCTCCGTCGCGGCGACGCTCAGGGGGTAGAGACCGCGCAGCGGATTGGCGTTCTGCGACTCGTAAAACCTTGTTACGGCGTCCAGCACGCACTGCGGGCGCTGCGCCGTCGCGGCGTTGTCGAGATAGGCAACGTCCTGACGCTTGAGCAGAGGGAAGTCGTCCCGGTATGCATGCGCCATCTTACAGCACCTCCTCAAGCTCGGCAAGGATCGCCTCCTGCGCCGTTTCGTCGCCGATCGTGCGGGCCAGCCGCTCGATGGCGGCGCGGGCCATGATGTTCTCCGCCTCCGCGGCGG
Organism: uncultured Oscillospiraceae bacterium; assembly: GCA_934636865.1. Taxonomy (GTDB): domain Bacteria; phylum Bacillota; class Clostridia; order Oscillospirales; family Oscillospiraceae; genus Hominicoprocola. The sequence continues at coordinate 14,551 of CAKUBI010000029.1, read as the reverse complement.
CGATGCCGCGGCTCTCGAAGTAGAACAGCGTGTCCTCGTCCAGCTCGCCGATGGTCGCGCCGTGGTTGCCTACGACGTTTTCCTCGGCGCAGAGGATGAGCGGCACCGTCTTGTTGACGACGCCGTCGCCCAGCATCAGGACGGTTTCCTGCTCGCTGCCGACAGAGCCTGCGGAGCCCTTCTTAAAGTCGATGGTCCCGCGGAAGATCTTCTGCGCGTCGTCCTTGAGCGCGCCAGAGGCGTTTATTTCGCTGGTGGTCTTCTGGCCCCAGTGATTCACGACAAGGTTCATGTCCACGCTCTGCTGCTTCTGGCCCAGATAGCCGATGCCCGCTGTGAAGCCCGCGCCATTGCCGTTCAGCTCAAAATGACCGTCGCTGTACACGTCGCCCCGGCCCAGAAAGACCTGAATCAGCTCTACCTGCGCGTTTTCCTCGCACTCGCCGCTTGTTTCCAGGCGGAGCAGGGAGGCGTCCGCCGTGTTCTGGATCTGCACAAGGCGCACCTTTGCGTCCTTTTCGACGTGGAGCGCCGTGCGCACGAGCAGGCGCTTTTCCGCCGTCATCGTTTCAAACACCGTGACGCTCCTGCCTGCGGGGGCGTGGATGTCCACGGTCTTTTCACTGTAATCGCCGCTGCCGGAGATGGCAAGGCGCTCGGTTTGCCCGGCGGCGGTGATTGTTTCTGTTCCCAAATCATCGGCCTGACCCCAGGTCAGCGCCGTTTCGTTGACGCCCAGCCGGTTCCAGGTGCGGGTCGGGAGCCGGTTGATCAAAATCGTTTCACTCATATCCAAACTCCTTTCAGCCAATGCTGCCCTTCATCTCAAGCCGGATGAGGTTGTTCATCTCCACGGCGTACTCCACCGGCAGCTCCTTGGAGACATTGTCGGCAAAGCCGCTGACGATCATCGCGCGGGCGTCCTCTTCGCTCATGCCGCGGCTCATGAGGTAGAACACGGCCTCATTGCTGATCGCGCCGATCTTGGCCTCGTGGCCGATGGCGGCATCCTTCGTGCGGATGTCCATGGCGGGGATGGTGTCGGAGCGGGACTCGGAGTCGAGCATCAGCGACTGGCACGACACGGCGGACTTGGCGCCCTTGGCGCCCTTTTCTACCACGACGCTTGAGCGGAAGGTGCTGATGCCGCCGCTCTTGCTGATCGAGCGGGTGTTCATATAGGAGCTGGTGTTTTTGCCCACGTGAACGACCTTTGCGCCGGTATCGAGGTTCTGCCCCGCGCCGGCGAAGGTAACGCCGGTGAACTCCATGCGGGAATTGTCGCCCTTTAAAATGCTCATGGGGTACAAACAGCCCACGTGGGAGCCGAAGGAGCCGGAGATCCATTCGATCGTGCCGCCCTCCTCCACCAGCGCACGCTTGGTGTTCAGGTTGTACATGTTCTTGGACCAGTTCTCGATCGTGGAGTAGCGGAGCTTGGCACCCTTCTTGACGTACAGCTCCACGCAGCCGGCGTGAAGGTTCGCCACGTTGTACTTCGGAGCGGAGCAGCCCTCGATAAAGTGCAGGCTCGCGCCCTCGTCCACGATGATGAGCGTGTGCTCAAACTGACCGGCCCCCTTGGCGTTCAGGCGGAAGTAGGATTGCAGGGGGATGGAGAGGTGCACGCCCTTGGGCACGTACACGAACGAGCCGCCGGACCACACCGCGCCGTGGAGCGCCGCGAACTTGTGGTCATGGGGCGTTACGAGCTTCATGAAGTACTTGCGCACCATGTCGGCGTACTCGCCCTTGAGGGCACTCTCCATGTCGGTGTACACCACGCCCTCGGCGGCCACAGAGTCCTTGACGTTATGGTAGACGAGCTCGGAGTCGTACTGCGCGCCCACACCGGCGAGCGACTTTCGCTCCGCCTGCGGGATGCCCAGGCGCTCAAAGGTCTCCTTGATGTCCTCGGGCACGTCCTTCCAGTCGTTGCGCATCTTCGTGTTGGGGCGGACGTAGGTCGCGATATGGTCCATATCCAGCCCCTCGATCGACGGGCCCCAGTCGGGGATCTTCATCTCGTTATAGATCTGGAGGGATTCGAGGCGGAACTGCTGCATCCACACGGGGTCGTCCTTCTCCTTGGAGAGCTTTTCGACGATCTCCGGCGTCAGGCCGGACTCCATGCGGTAAGCGTCGTTTTCCGCGTCCCGAATGTCGTAGACGCTGCGGTCCACGTCCTCCACATAGGTTTTCTCTTTCAAATCTGCCATGTCAGGCGCCTCCCGCTTCAGTCTTCCTTCAGGCTGCCGAAGCCCTTTTCGTTGATCTCATCCACCAGCTCGGCGCCGCCGTTGCGGACGATGACGCCCTCTTCCATCACGTGCGCCGCGTCCACGTGGAGCGCCTCAAGAATGCGGGTGGAGTGGGTGATGATGAGCAACGAGCCGTGCGTGCGCTCGCGGAACAGGCGTACGCCCTCGCTGACAGTGCGCACCGCGTCCACGTCAAGGCCGGAGTCGGTCTCGTCCAGAATGGCGAGCTTCGGCTCGAGCATCAGCATCTGCAGAATTTCGGCCTTTTTCTTCTCGCCGCCGGAAAAGCCGACGTTCAGGTCGCGCTCGGCGTAGCTCTCGTCCATGTTCAGAAGGGCCATGGTCTCCTTGAGCTTTTTCTTAAAATCCCACAGGCGCAGACGGTCGCCCGTTTTCTGCTCCAGCGCGCTGCGGATGAACGCGCTGAGCGTCACACCGGGGACCTCCAGCGGGTTCTGGAAGGACAGGAAGATGCCCTTTTTCGCCCGCTCGTTGACGGGGAGTGCCGTGATGTCCTCGCCGTCAAAGAGGATCGAGCCCGCGGTGACGCTGTAGGCGGGGTTTCCGGTGACGGCGTAGCCGAGCGTGGATTTGCCGGTGCCGTTCGGCCCCATGAGCACATGGGTCTCGTCCTGCCCGACGGTCAGATCCACACCGTGCAGAATTTCCTTTTCCTCTACGCGAACATGCAGGCCGCGGATATCCAAAAGCATTTTACTCATAATGAACCACCTTATCTTCTTTCCGCACCGCCGGAGCGGTCCGGGAATTTTTGATTTGCGCGCATGAACTGCGCGAGCGTATGATTGTCAACATAGGTGTTGATCTGGTCCTCCAGCCCCTGCCAGAAGGGACGTGCGTCGCAGTCGCAGGAGCGGCCGCAGCCAGACGCTTCGTCCGCCGGGCACGAGATCGGCGAGAGGGTGCCCTCCACGGCGCGCAGGATCTCGCCCACGGGGTACTCCTCCGGGGAGCGGGTCAGGCGGTAGCCGCCGGATTTGCCCACGGCGCTTTCGACCAGGTCTGCCCGGCTCAGGGCCGCCATGATGCCCTCCAGATACTTTTTGGAGAGCTGCTGGCGCTGCGCAACGTCGCTGAGACGGAGCCATTCGCCGTCGTCATGCTCGGCCATATCCAGCATGACCTGCAAAGCGTATCGTCCTTTTGTTGATATCATCATGCGGCATGCCTCCTTATGCACAATTGCCTACCTTGCAGATAGGAATTGTAACGCGTAATTCCTACTGTGTCAATAGGCGTTTGAAGAAAAATGTCCGATTTGATATTTCGAAAGACATTTTGTATCCGAAAAGCGGAAAAAGGCAACATATTGTATAAAAAAGGAAGCGTGACCGCTTGAAACGGTCACGCTTCTTTCTTTGTGTCATCAGGCAGGTCTAGAAAATGCAGCAGCAGGCTCAGCGCCAGAAGGTCCGCGCAGCCGCCGGGGCTCAGATTCTCGGCGATGTACTGCCGGTCGAGGTCGTCGAGCGTGTCGAGCGGCGCGCCGGCGGCGGAAAGCGCGCGCGCTTCCTCGCGGCGCGCCCGGGCTGCTTCATAGCCGCCGCGGTGGATCATGTTGGTGTCCTCCACGCCGCCGATGAGCGCAAGCAGCGCAAGGGCGGCGGCGTCGTTGATGGAGCGTCCGTCCGCAAGCGCGCGGCGCAGGGAGGGGAGCCCCAGCGCCGTCACGGAGGGGAAGCCGCGCGCGGCCTCACCGCGCACGCCGTCCGAGCCGTAGGCGCGGTAGCACCGCTCGCCGTTCGTGGAGACGGGCAGGGACGGAAGCTCCGCGAGCGCGCAGGAACCCAGCGCACGGCAGAAGGATAAAACGTCCGCGAGCGCGGGGCCGTCTCCGCCGGAGAGGGCGGAGGCCCTGCCGTATGCGCCGCCGAGCACGGCGAGGGAGAAGATGATGCCCCTGTGCGTGTTCACGCCGCCCGTCGCGCGCAGCATGGCGTCCTCCGCCTGAAGGCCGACCAGGCGCAGCGCGCCGAACAGGCGCGCAATGTTCTCGCGCGCGAGGTCCCAGCCGGTGCGGAACATGTCGCGCAGATGCGGCATCAGCGCGGCGGCGCTGTCGAGAAACGAGAAAAAGTCCATGTCGGTGTGGGAGCCGGCGTTATGGCGATCGACCAGGCCGGGCTTCGGCGTGACGGACACCTCGTATAAAAGCGCACGGCAGGCGCAGGAGGCAAATTGGTCGGCGGCGCGGTCGCGGAAATAGCCGTCCAGCAGCGATGCAATGCGGCTCTGGAGCGCTTCGGGCGAGTGCGCGGCGGAACGCGCACAGAGCTTTGCGTCCTGCCCGCAGACGAGACAGCGCCGCCGGGGCGCGGAAAGCGCGGTGCGCGAGAGCGGCGCGCCCTCCCGGTCCAGCACGTCCATGTCAAACAGCCGCCCGATCGGGTGGCTGTTTTCGAGCTGCACCAGCCGGGACTTGACCGCCTCGGGCGCAAGATCCAGCGCGAGCAGCAGCTCGCTGCCGGTCACGGCGCGGGTCGTGCGCGTTTTCAGAATATGCCCCGCGAAGAGGAGCGAAAGCTGCTCTTTTCCCGCTTCAAAGGCCCTTTGAAGCGCAGGGGACTGCTTGACGGGGCCCGGGATATTCAGCGTGAAGCTGACGAGCGCGGCGCAGCGAGTTTCTTCCAGCATGGCGCGCTGCTCCTGCGCGCGCTCTTCGCGCCGCAGCAGCATCTGCTGCATCGAAACGGCGGGTGCGGAAAATACCTCAGCGCGATCCATGCTGACCCTCCTGCGCGCCGATCGCGCGGCGCGTCGGCTCGGGAACGAGAGCCTTGGCCTCTTCGTACCGTCCCTCCCGCATCAGCGCGCGCACGCACGAAGCGCTGATGGGCGCGCCGCTCAGCGCAAGGCGGGGGATGGTGACAAATTCGATGCCGTAGCGCGGCAGGATGCGCGCCATGACGCTGTTATAGATGCTCGTGACGGGATCAAGCGGCTCCTCGCCCGCAAAGCGCCGCGTGATATGCAGCACGGGGGCGATGGCCGAGGCGAAGAGCGTAACGTCCAGCTCACTTTGCAGCGCGGCGGCGCTCTCGCCATCCTTGAGAAAATAGGTGGGGAAGGTGGCGGAGGAGATCATATAGGGTCCGCTCAGATGCACGCGCACGTTGGCAAGCTCCGCCGTGCCTTCCTCTACAAGGCGGAAACGTGCGGCGGTCGGGAAGAGCGAGCGATCTTCCTCCACCACGAAAAGATGCAGCACATCGCAGTGCGCGGCGGCGTATTCCACCAGCGCACGGTGGCCCAGGGTGAAGGGATTGGCGTTCATCACGATCGCTCCGACGGTCTTACCCTCGTCGCCGCGTGCGAAAAACGGCTGGGCGAAGCGGCGCGGACCGTCAGGGCGGTTCTCAAGCAGCACGAGCGCATCCGTGCGCACCACGGGATAGAACCCGCAGGCAGCAAAAAGCGGCTCGTTGTGCGCGCGCGTGATGACGCGCAGGTCATAATAGCCTTTGGCGAAGCGGTCCATATGCGGCGGTGTGCATCGTCGGATTGTTTTTCATCTACGGCTACAACGCCATCAGTGCGGTCCTGCGCGGCATGGGCGACTCCAAGCGCCCCTTTTTCTTCATCAGCATCGCGGCGGTGACGAACATCGTGCTCGACCTTCTCTTCGTGCTGGCGCTGGATATGGGCAGCATGGGCGCGGCGCTCGCAACGGTCATGAGCCAGGGGCTTTCCTTCGTGCTCTGCGCGCTTTTTATCTACCGCCACCGCGCGCAGTATGAGCTCACGGTGGAGGAAGGCCACTTTTTCGGCATCGACGGGGAGATGCTTGCGTCTCTCATCAGGCTCGGCTTTCCGATGGCGCTCAAGAGCGCGTCGGTCAACTTCTCCAAGCTCTTCGTCAACTCCTGGCTCAACTCCTACGGTGTGGCGGTCTCCGCCTTTGCCGGTATCGCCAGCAAGATCAACAGCATCTCGAACCTTGTGTCCAACGCCTTCAGCACGGCGGGCTCGTCGATGATCGGGCAGAACATCAGCGCGGGCAAGTACGAGCGCGTGAAGAAGGTCATGGGCTCGGTATTCTTCATGACGATGATCTCGGCGCTGCTCTTCTCGGCGGCGTTCCTGCTCTTCCCGCAGCAGATCTACAGCGTCTTCATCAGCGGCGAGGATGCGGAGGTCATGGCCATTGGCATGCGTTTCCTGCCCATCGCGATTCTCATCTTTTTCGGCAGCACGGCACGCTCGGGCATGAACGCGCTCATCAACGGCAGCGGCAACCACGTGGTCAACTTCATTGCTGCGATCCTCGACGGTATCGTGCTGCGTATCGGCCTTTCGGTGCTGTTCGGTCTGGGCTTTGGCATGCGGGAGATGGGCTTCTGGCTCGGCGACGCGCTCGCGGGCTTCACGCCGTTCTGGATCGGCCTTGCGCTCTATATGAGCGGTAAGTGGAAAAAGAAAGCGGTGCGGTAGCGGAAACGCACCTTTGCCGCATAAAAGAAGAAAGAGGACCGCATTCCCGGTAGGGGAGTGCGGTCCTTCCGCTTTGCTTTTTTAAGATGTGCACAAGGCGCGGAATATTCCCCTTTACAGCGGCGAGTTAGATGAATATAATTGATGCGGAATACCACATGCGCAGGATGCGCAGAGAAGAAAAAACGAAACGGAGATTGAATGATATGCCCTGTACGACTGTGCTGGCCGGTAAGCTGGCGACCAACGACCGTTCGACCATGATCGCCCGAACGGACGACGGACACTTCGACGAAAAGCGTTTGATCGTTGTGGAACCGGACCAGCAGGTGAAATTATATAAGAGCGTGGAATCCCACGTGGAGATCGAGCTGCCGGAAAACCCGATGCGCTACACGGCCTGCCCAAGCGTGGACCCCAAGCACGGCATCTGGGCCGCGACCGGCATCAACGCCGCGAACGTCGGCATGACCGCGACGGAGACCACGACCTCGAACCCGCGCGTGCTCGCGGCCGACCCGATGGTCGAGCTGCAAAAGGCCGGGGACGGAGAAGAGGAGCGCTGCGGCGGCATCGGCGAGGAGGACATCGTCGTGCTCGTGCTGCCCTACATCCATTCCGCGCGCGAGGGCGTGCTGCGTCTCGGCGCGCTTTTGGAGCAGTACGGCACCTACGAGTCCAACGGCATTGCCTTCAACGACGAAAACGAGGTCTGGTGGATGGAGACGATCGGCGGTCACCACTGGATCGCGCGCAAGATTCCAGAGGATCGCGTCATCATCAACCCCAACCAGTTCGGCATGGACTCGTTCGACCTGGCGGACGCCTTCGGCGCGCAGGAGTCGCATCTCTGCTCGGCAGACCTCAGAGAGTTTATCGAGGACTATCATCTGGACCTGAACCAGGATGGCTTCTTCAACCCCAGAGACATTTTCGGCTCGCACCGCGACATGGACCACATCTACAATACCCCGCGCGCGTGGTTCATGGGCCGCTGCCTTGCGCCGCATTCGTACTGCTGGGAGGGTGAGAACGCGGAGTTCACACCCGAAAGCGACAACATCCCCTGGTCCTTCGTGCCGGACCGCAAGGTCGCGGCGGAGGATATCCAGTATCTGCTCTCCTCCCACTATCAGGGCACGCCCTACGACCCCTATGCCAGCCGCAACACGGAAAAGGGCGGCATCTACCGTCCCATCGGCATCAACCGCACGGGCGTGACGACCATCTGCCAGATCAGAAGCGATGTGCCCGACGAGATCAAGGGTATCGAGTGGGTGTGCTTCGGCTCGACGACGTTCTCCGCGTGGCTGCCGGTGTACACGAACGTGCCGGAAATGCCGGACTATTTGAGTAAGGTCACGCTCGACGCCGGGACCGACAACCTCTACTGGGTCAGCCGCTTTGTCGGCGCACTGGCGGACAAGTGCTACGGCTCGTGCATCCAGAACGTCTGGGGCTATCAGGAGACGGTGAACATCAAGGGCCGCCAGATCGTCCTCAGGTATGACAAGCTGATGCGCGAGAGCGGTGATTTCACGCTCACCGCCAAGGCCAACGATGAGCTCTGCGCGATGGTTCGCAAGGAGAGCACGCAGATCCTCAACAAGGTCCTGCGTGTAGCCAGCGAGCAGATGAAAAACGGCTTCAGCTTTGCCGATACCTGCGTCAATAAGTGATTGAAGATCGGAAGGAGACGCCGTCCCGTATGGGACGGCGTCTCCTTTTGCTTTGCAGGTCATAGCGCGGGACCTTAATCTTTTCTGCGGGGGATGTTAGGAATTAGTTAAGAATTTCCAACGGGGAATCACAAGGTTCGCATGCTATAACTGTCTCACAGTCAAAAAAGACCTGCCGGCACGCCGGCTGAGAGGAGATCAGGCTATGCGTACTGTAGAAACCATCAACGCCGTTATCATGGCGCTCTTTTTCATCTGCTATTCGTATCAGTTTTATTATGTGGCGGTGGCGCTGCTGCGGCGGAAAAAGTTGGAAGGCCGCAATGAATACCACCGCATCGCGGTGCTCATCGCCGCACGCAACGAGGAAAACGTGATCGGCCAGCTGCTCGACAGCGTCCGCGCGCAGACCTATCCGGCGGACCGCGTGGATATCTTCGTCGGCGCGGACAACTGCACGGACGACACGGCGGGCGTTGCCCGCGCGCACGGCGCGCACGTGTTCGAGCGCTTCAACACCGAGCAGGTCGGCAAGGGCTATGTGCTCAACGAGCTCTTAACCCGCATCAAGCGCCCCGGCCACAAGCACTACGACGCCTATCTCGTGCTGGACGCGGACAACATCCTCGACCCGAACTTCATTTCCGAGATCGAGAAGGTCTACTCCAGCGGCTACGAGATCGTGACCTGCTACCGGAACTCCAAAAACTACGGCGACAACTGGATCTCGGCGGGCTATGCGCTGTGGTTCCTGCGCGAGGCGCAGTATCTCAACAACGCGCGTATGCGCCTTGGCAGCAGCTGCGCCGTGTCCGGCACGGGCTTCCTCTTCTCCGACGAGGTGCTGCGCGAGTGCGGCGGCTGGAACTTCTTCCTGCTGACGGAGGACATCGAGTTCACCATCGACAACGTCGTGCGCGGCCACAAGGTCGGCTACGCGGCGGGCGCGGTGCTCTACGATGAGCAGCCCACGAGCTTCATGCAGTCCTGGCGGCAGAGAATGCGCTGGTCCAAGGGCTATTTACAGGTGTTCCGCAAGTATGCCGCCCGGCTCTTCTCCGGCATCGCGCACGGCAGCTTCTCCTGCTACGACATGACGATGAACATCATGCCCGCGGCGGTGCTGACGGGGACGAGCATCGTCGTGAACGTCGGCGCGGCGGTCACGAATGTGACGAACGGCGGCTCGATGGCGGCGCTGGGCATCTCGGTTTTGCAGACGGTGCTGAGCCTTTATATGACACTTTTTGTCCTCGGCGTGATCACGACCGTGACGGAGTGGAAAAATATCCGCTGCACGAATGCGAAAAAGGTGCTCTACGCCTTTACGTTCCCGGTGTTCATGCTTACTTATGTACCCATCTGCATCGTTTCACTCTTTGCCAAGGTCGAGTGGAAGCCCATCGTGCACAGCAAGGTCATGACGCTCGAGCAGATCGAGAGCAGCGGCCTTCGCGCATCGTAACAATCAAAAGAGGGGAGAGGGCGAAAGCCCTCTCCTCCTTTTTATGCCTACCGCTTGTCGCCGGGCTTGAAAAGAAGCGCCATCAGCACCGCGAACACGACCGCCGCGGCAATGCCGCCCGCCGTGGCGCTCAGGCCGCCGGTCATCACGCCGAGCCAGCCCTGCTCTGCAACGGCCTTTTCCACGCCCTTGGCGAGCGAATAGCCAAAGCCCAGCAGCGGCACGGTCGCGCCCGCGCCGCCCCACTTCACGATGGGCTCGTAAACGCCGGCAGCCGTCAGCAAAACGCCGCAGACGACATAGCCCGTCAGAATGCGCGCGGGCGTGAGGGGGGTTTTGTCGATCAGGATCTGTCCGATGGCGCAGAGGATGCCGCCGCAGAGAAAGGCGTTGAGATAGTCCATCCTTATCCCTCCTTTTGGTTTGAGAGCACGACCGCGTGGCAGATGCCGGGAATGCTCTCGCCCTGGAACGTCGAGGTGGGGGAGAGCAGCGCGCCCGTCGGCGCGAAGATGATGCGCTCCCATTTGCCATCGCGCATCCCGCGCAGAAGGTACCCGCACAGAACGCTTGCAGAGCACCCGCAGCCGCTGCCGCCGCAGTGCATGTCCTGTGCGTCAAGGTCGTAGAGCAGCAGCCCGCAGTCGGTATAGCGTTCACCGAGCGAAACGCCGTCGCGCGCGAAAAGATCGGAGACGATCCGCTGTCCCAGCCTGCCGAGATCGCCTGTCACGATGAGGTCGTAGTCCTCGGGCCGCGTCTGCGTGTCACGAAAGAGCGCGCAGAGCGTATCATAGGCCGCGGGGGATGATGTTCCAATAGACCCATAAATATCAGCCAGCAGCACTGGCAAGGCCCTGTTCATCAATCAAATCAAGGAGTCGCTGATATTCGTCCTGGTATTTGAATTGTATTGTTATAGTGCCGCCTTCGTGAACGTAGATCATTTCAATCAGTTCTACAATTACCTCACGAGTTAGAACTTGAATATTGCGATAACGAAGGAAACTGGAAATAAACTTGTTCTCTGAAACGGGGGCGGATTGGTACTTGCTGATCTCTTCTTTGATGTTGGCAATTGCAATTTCGATTTGCTCTAGCTGCTCACCAATCTTGGCTTTTAGTGAAAGATACTCGTCCTTGGACAGTATCCCTGCTTTCCAATCGGGGTAAAGGTCGATTCGACAGCGGGAAACCTTCTCGTATTCCTCTTCTTTTAATTGAAGCATCTTTTCAAGGCGAGAAGACTTCGCAGCTCGTACATTTTGACTTTTCAGGTCATTCACAAGCTGATCCATTGAAACCGCGAGATCTATTTGAGACTGGATGGTAGCAAGAACGGCGTCATAAAGCTGTTTTTCCCGAATGGTATGCTTGGTGCATAAATTGCGCCCCGCTTTACGGAAAGTCTGACAAACATAGTAGTGGTACTTTCCATACGACTGTGCTACACTCTTTTTCCCCATTGCTCTCAAGCAATCCGCACAGCGGATATACCCTGCAAATATGCTGACATGATTGATACCGGGTGAAGTCCGTGTGTCTCGCATTAAAAGCTGTTGTACCGTTTCAAATTTTTCGCGGTCAATGATAGCTTCATGCATGTTCGGAACAATCACCCAGTTTTCCTCGGGAACAGCAACGCTAACCTGCACCTTATAGCTTTTGGTTCGGTTTTTATTCTGAACCATATCTCCAACATAAAGTCTGTTTTTCAAAACTCGCTTTACTGAGGAATCAGGCCATGCGCTGTCCAACTGTCCGGCAGGATGCTTATAATTTAGGCCGCATTGGCGTTTATAGGCGCTGGGATTAGGGATTCCCATATGGTTTAGCCTTTTTGCAATGCCAATGATGCTCATTCCCTGCAAGAACCAGTCAAAGATGTTTTTGACGACTTCAGCAGCAACAGGGTCAACGATAAGATGATGGTGGTCATCAGGATCTTTCATATAGCCATATGATGCAAAAGAACCAATGAACTCTCCTTTGCTGCGTTTACGATCCAGCGATGAACGAACTTTGTTTGAAATATCACGACAGTATTCGTCATTCATCACATTTTTGAAGGAAACCAGCGCGTTGTTAATGGAGGCAGGATCTTTTATACTATCGATTCGGTCATTGACGGATATAAAGCGAATGTTCAGCATAGGAAAAATCATCTCAAGATACTGACCCACTAAAATATAGTTTCGGCCTAACCGGGATAAATCTTTGACAATGACACAGTTGATTTTTCCCTTTTTGATGTCTTCCATCAGACGCATGAAATCCGGACGATCAAAATTAGTTCCGCTCCAACCATCATCAGAGTAGCGATCAATAAAGGTGATATCATCGTTATGGGCAATATAATCATCAATGATGTCAAATTGCGTCCCGATGCTATCGCTTTCCTCTTTATCACCGTCCTCTCTTGAAATACGTGCGTAATCCGCAGCTTTCCACTGTTTTGCATCAGGCAAAACTCCCTGGCGTTTCCGCAAATATTCATCATATCGGTTTCTGTATGCCATATAAACCTCCTACTATAAGGCCGTATGATATGGCTATACTACACGCACTAATTATATCATACGAAACAGCAAAATCAATTCTCCGAAATGAGCAAGTTATGGATACGGCGCTGTAAAGTATCCCCTGTATTTCCTGAATAAGTCACATGAACGCCAATACTACCGACACGGAATAGATACGGATTTTTGACAGCATCTACAAATGCTTTCATCTTATCGCCATCGGATTCTGACCGTACATGAATCTCTGTAATATCAACCAAAGTGTTCTTATTGAAAGCAGGAGACGAGAGGTAGTGTAAAGCAGATTCTTTCAGGTTATTATTCAAGTGCAGACCTCCTTTGTAAAAAATGATGTAAAAATTTTAACCATAAGCTGGAATTTGTATTCACTTGAAACTATATCCGGGCCATTTCCTGCGCCCTCGCTTCAGGCCGCGTATTTGCAGGCTGCCGCTGTGCGGCACTTCCCCGGCAGGTACGCAAACGCATACTGTCAGCCGATCCTGTATAACTCCCGGACAAATCGATGCAACCGCATTTGGGGGCGGCGTTTTCAAGGTTCAATAGGTGGTTTTTACCGTTCACAAAATAAATACGGGGCCGTGTCCGTATTTTTTGCACGCACGCCAGAAAAACTAAATATAGTATTTTTGTATTGACTTATACAATATATTGTGTTACACTTTGCCCGTAAATGAGTTTTGCGCAATTTCCCTTTGGGCATAGGTCAATGATCTGTGTGTGGAGTGATCCACCTGCGCACGTTGTCAGGTTTGTACGTTTTTGTCAGTAGTATTGCTGTGCCATGAGAGCCGGCTGCTGCTGGCTTTTTTATTTTACGGGGTACTGCCCCATGCTGCGGGAATGACGAGAGTTTGCTGTCAGGCAAACATACTGGATTTTACCAGGATCGTTGTTCCCGCTTTTTTTGCGCCCAAACGCCGAAAGGCTTTGAGGATATATCATCAAGAAAGGTGGAAACAAGAAATGAAATTCAGACGAAAATGGAAACCCGGAGGGCATCCCAGACGATCCTTCCGACCGTATCACAGGTACAGAGAGAAGCGGCTTTTGAATAAGCCGCGCATCAAATATGAAACCGAGGAGGAATGCATCCATGGAAAACGCAAAGTGCTACGCTCCGCAAATTCTCGTCGGTACAGAAGGTCTGCCGCGTGAACAATGGCTGGAATACCGGCGCAAGGGCATCGGCGGAAGTGACGCCGCTGCCGTTCTCGGAATTTCACCATTCCGTACCGGGCGGGATCTCTACTATGACAAGCTGAATATCGTCACAGCGGATGATGCCGAAAACTGGGTCCAGTTGGAGGTTGGAACTCTGCTGGAGCCGTTGGTTGCCAAGATCTTCGCCCATAAGACGGGCTATAAGATCTACCGCCGGCCATTCATGTTCCAGCACCCGCTGTATCCCTGGATGCTGGCGGATCTGGATTACATGGTGGAACTGCCGGATGGTACAACAGCCATCCTTGAGATCAAGACCACGAACTATAACGCCAAGGATAACTGGTGGTACAACGGCGAGGAAATCGTTCCTATCTACTATGAATCGCAGGGGCGGCACTACATGGCGGTCATGAACATTGACCGGGTCTACTTCTGCTGCCTTTACGGAAATTCGGAAGACGAGGCGATTATCCGCCGCATTGACCGTGACATGGCCTATGAAGAAGAACTGATCGCTTTGGAACGGGACTTCTGGGAGAATCATGTTCTCACAAAAACGCCGCCTCCCTATGTGGAAGCGGATGGCGACCTGATCCTCGAAAGCCTGCGGCGAAAGCTGGGGCCTGCGGACAAGGACGCGCCTCCCGTACTGCTGGGACAGACGCAGTTTGGGCAGCTGTCCATGCTTCTTTCCCTGCAAGAGCAGAAAAAGACGCTGTCGGCTGATGTGAACAAACTGGAGAAGGACATCAAGCGGTTGAAGGGTATGCTCATCGAGAGAATGGGCACAAGCTGCACCGCCGTGTATAACGGTCTTGCGGAGAGCTACACCATAACCTACAATCCGGTACGCTCCGCAGGCATATCGAAGGACGCCCTGGAACGGCTGAAGGACGAACACCCTGATATTTACGATCAGTATGTCACGGTGTCCGAATGGCGAAGATTCCATGTGAAAAAAGCTGCTTTGCAGGCAGCGTGAAA
>CAKUBI010000028.1 GCA_934636865.1 uncultured Oscillospiraceae bacterium | reverse complement strand
GCCTTGGCCGCGGCACGGTCATCTCCATCATCATGGTCATGTTCGCCCTGCCGCAGATCCTGCTCATCGGCAGCGGCGTTGTGGACAAGACGTCCTTCTCCGTCCCGTCCATCACCGAGAAAAAGACTGCCCACGGCAAGATCTCCGTCAACGGCATGGTGCGCGGCAGCATCAACGGCACGGTGCGCGGCATGATGCACGCGACCGTGGAGGGCGATATCGACCTGAACCTGATCTCCGGATCTGCAAATGAGGAGCAAGACGATGAAGAAGAATAAATTGAATCGCTTCTGCGCGCTTGCGCTCTGCGCTTTGCTGCTGCTTTCCCTCATCCCTGTCACGAGCGCGCTGGCCGACGGGGACGGCAGCGCCATCCACATCAAGAGCGCGGAGGACTTGCAGGAGCTTGCGCGCTCCTGCACGCTCGACTCCTGGTCACGCGGGAAGACGGTCGTGCTGGAGAGCGACATCGTGCTTGAAACAGCCGACGCGCTGCCCATCCCGACGTTCGGCGGCACCTTCGACGGCGGCGGCCACACCATCAGCGGCCTTGTCATCGAGGACAGCGTGTCGCCTGCGGGCCTTTTTGGCGTGCTGCAATCGTCCGGCGTCGTCAAAAACCTCCGCGTCGAGGGTGCGGTCACGCCCTCGGGCGACGGCGAGGACCTCGGCGGCATCGTGGGGCAGAACTACGGCACGATCGAAAGCTGCACCTTCAACGGCAGCGTTTCGGGCGAGCGGAACATCGGCGGCATCGCGGGCGAAAACGCTGCGAGCGGCGTGATCCGCTCGTGCGAGGCCGCGGGCGCGATCTTCGGTCAGAACATGACCGGCGGCCTTGTGGGCAGCAACCTCGGTACGATCGCTTCAAGCAAAAACCGCGCCTATGTCAACGTGGAGAGCAGCGATCCTTCCATCAATCTCGACGATCTGAGCTTTGAATTCTCGCTCGACCTTTCCAAGCTCTCCCGGCTCGACACGATCAGCGTCGCCACCGATACCGGCGGCGTGGCGGGCTATTCCTCCGGCGTGATCTCCGGATGCGTGAACGCCGCGGCCGTCGGCTACCAGCATGTCGGCTACAACGTCGGCGGCATCGTGGGCCGCAGCAGCGGCCAGATCGTCTCGTGCACGAACGAGGGCGCGGTGTGCGGCCGCAAGGATGTCGGCGGCATCGCAGGCCAGATGGAGCCCTATATCCGCATGGAGATCTCCGAGGGGCTGCTGCAGCGGCTCAAAACGCAGCTCGGCGAGCTGGGCGGCCTTGTCAACACGGCGGCGAGCCACGCCGAGGGCGGCTCGAGCGAGATCTCCTCGCGCCTGAACAGCATGTCCGGCTATGTGGACAGCGCCGTCAATGAACTGGACAATGTCCGGCTGAACGCCAGCATCGACAGCAATATTTCCGGCGGCGGCTCCCATTCCTCCGATACCTCGATCGGCGCCGGCAGCGGCGCGGCCGCGGGCGTGGACCACGAGCACTCCGGCAGCGGCCACAGCACGACCATCTGGGGCGGCAGCGGCGCGGGCGCGGGCGCGAGCCACGAGGGCGGCGCCTCGGGCAGCATCACCGGCTCGACGCAGATCGTCGCAGCGCCGGATCTCGGCGGCCTGACCTCGTCGATCAACGGCCTGAGCAGTCAGGTCACGATGCTCAACAGCGCCGCGAACGGTACGGTCGGCACGCTGGCAAACGATATCCGCGCCATCAGCAATAAGTTCAACGAGCTGTCCAACACCGTGCTCAGCGCCATGTCGGACAGCGGCGTGAGCGTCATCTCCGACACATCGTCCGTCGATATCGACGCGGTCACGCTCGGCAAGGTGTCGCTGAGCAAAAATAACGCCGCGGTGTACGGCGACGTCAACACCGGCGGCATCGCGGGTTCGATGGCGCTTGAATACTCCCTCGACCCCGAGGACGACGTCACCGAGCACCTTTCAAGCCTTTACCGCAAGCAGTATGAGTACAAATCCATCGTGCAGAAGTGCGTCAACACAGGTGATATTTCCGGCAAGCGCAGCTATGTCGGCGGCATCGTGGGGCGCATGGACCTCGGCTATGTCACCGGCTGCGAGGGCTACGGCTCTGCGGAGAGCGAAAACGGCAGCTACGTCGGCGGCATCGCGGGCGTGACGGGCGGCGTGGTGCACGGCAGCTACGCAAAGTGCACGCTCAGCGGCAAGAAGTATGTCGGCGGTATCGTCGGCTCCGGTGTGCAGGAGAGCGTGGACGGCGGCAAGAGCAGCGTGAACTGGAACTATTCGCTCGTGGAGATCAACGACTGCCAGCAGTACGTGGGCGCGGTTTCCGGCAGCGACACGGGCGCTTTTGCCAACAACTACTATGTTTCCGACGATCTTCCCGGCATCAACCGCCAGGGCTTTGCCGCTCGTGCCGAGCCCATTCCCTATGAGCAGCTCTACGCGCTCGACGATCTTCCCGACGGCATGAAGTCGTTTACGCTCACCTTTATCGCCGACGGCGAAGAGGTGCTGCGCAGGACCTTTGACTACGGCGCATCCTTCGGCGCGGACGATATCCCCGACGTGCCGGATAAGGACGGCTGCCATGGCCGCTGGGACCGCACGGACCTGACGAATCTGCATTTCGACACCGTTGTAACGGCGGAATATGAAGCCTTCACGCCGGGCCTTGCCTCCGAGCAGACGCGCGAGGGCGGCCTTTCGGTGATCCTGGTCGAGGGTGAGTACAACGACGGCGACGAGATCAAGGTCACGGCGGAGCCGCTCACGCCCGAGGCCTTCGGCGTGCAGAGCGGGACGCTTTTCGACCGCGTGCGCGGCTACTTCTCCTGCCTTGGGCGCGGAGAGCTGCCGCCGCTGACCGCCAACCGCGAGGTGCTCGAGCAGTGGAGCATCGAGCTTGCGGATGACGGGCAGGAGGAGCACACCGTGCGCTACCTGCCGCCCGACGGCTATAGCAGCCCGCGCATCTACGTCCGGCAGGGCGGCGCGTGGCACACGGTCGATACCGGCACGATGGGCAGCTATCTCACCTTCCCCGTGGCGGGGACGAGCGTGGAGATCGCGGCGGTGAGCACGCTGGCCGTCGGCGGGATCTGGCTCGGCGCGTTTGCGGTCCTTATTCTGCTGATCGTGCTCATCATCGTTCTCATTAAACGCAGCAAGCGCAGAGCGCGCCGCCGTGCGGCGCAGGCGAGCGCCGCCGTGGAACAGGCGGAGCAGATCCTGCGCGGCAGGGAGAAGCGCGCAAAGGCTGCAGCGGCGGTCACTGCTGCGGCCATGACGGAGAAAGCCCCCGCCCCGGCAGAAGACACGGCGCAGAACGAAGCGCCCTCGGTGGAGGACATCCTCGCCGAACCCTCCGCGGAAGAAGAGCGCCCCGCCCCGGCGGACGATTCCATCGAAGCGCGCCTTGCGCGCGCCGAGGAGGAGCTGCGTCTTCTGCGCGAGGAGCGCGAAGCGCGCAAAAACGCGCTCACGCAGCCCGCGGTCAAGCCCGTCAAGCGCCGCGGCAGAAAGCGCCGCTGGATCCCGGCGCTCATCACGGTGCTGGCGCTGCTCGCTGCCGCCGCGGTGTTTTTCCTCAAGTCCGACGTGAAAAAGGATCTTGAGGCTTATCATCTCATTGAAGCGCGCATGAAGGAGGAGCCCCTTGCGATGGACGTCACCGCGGACGCCTCCTGTGGAACGCTCAACGCGCAGGTGAGCGCCGCCGTCACCCGCACAAAGGCGGACGACACGAGCGTGACGTGCATCGAGCGCGGCGGCGCGGTGCTCTACTACGCAAACGGCGTGATCTATCTGGAAAACGGCCGCGCCTATCCCGTGCTCGACGCGTATCCCGATTATTCCGCCCTGCTCGACGAGACCGCCGCGCTCTGCCGCAGCCTGACGATCAGCAAGTCGGTGGACGGGCAGGAGAAGATCTACACCCTGACCGCCGATGGCGAGGACGCAGCGTCGCTGCTGCGCATCCTTGCTTCCGACGAGATCGCGGACGCGGCGGCGATCAATGCGCTGCGCGTGGACCTTGTCGCCGAGAGCGGCGAGCTGATGGAGCTGCGCTTCTCCGCCGAAGGCGCGGGCGATCTCAAGCTGGACGCGGCGGTCCTCTTCCGCGGCACGTCCGCCGCGCCCGAGATCCCGGACGCGGTGCGCGAGGCGATGAAGTCCGGTACGGACGAGGTGAGCGGTATGCTCACGGACGACACGCTGCGGCTGATGCAGGCTCTTGCCGCGCTGCGGGAGCAGCAGGAGCTGTCCGCCGACATTGCGCTCTCCGCCGACTGCGGGCCCATCGTCGTGAGCGATACGCTGCAATATGACCGCCGCAGCTACGACGGGCAGGACATCGCCTGCATCCGCAAAAATACGCTGGAATTCTACTTCTCAAACGGCAGGATCTGCACCGCGGACGGGGAAAGCGTGGACAGCGCGGAGCTGGTCGATTCCGCGCAGCTCGTCGATCTGACCTATGAGCTGCTGCTCAACGGCACGGCAAGCTGCACGCACGTGACGGACGGCTATGCCTACACGCTCACGCTCGATCAGGACGGCATGAGTTCTCTGGCCGCGGCCATCGCCCCGTCGATCAGCGAGCAGGACGTTTCGTTCGCCTCCGGGTATATCGAAGCGCGCGTTTCCGAGGACGGAACGCTCGAAGCGGTCAGCGTGTCGTGCAGCGGCGCGCTGCACCTGATCCTCACCGACGCGCCGGCGGCAGTCTCCGCTACGCTGACGCCCGCCGCGCGTGAATTCTCGTTTTCCCAGCAGGCGCTCACGGCGCTGAAACAATAAAGAGGGAAGGAAGAAGTATGGGAAATCGCATCATCAGCATCAGCCGCCAGTTCGGCAGCGGCGGCCACGAGGTCGCGGTCAAAACAGCGGATCTTCTTGGCATCCGCGTATATGAAAGAGAACTGATCCGCCTTGCCTGTGAGTATGGCGAGCTGTCGGAAAAGACGCTCTCGGGCTCGGACGAGAAGGCCACGAATCCTTATCTTTTTCAGACCGTGCATGAGGGCAACTATCATGTGCTGCGCGGCAAGCCGACCAGCGAGGTCCTCTTTGCCCTGCAGAGCCACGAGATCCGCCGCATCGCCAGACACGAGGAGTGTGTGTTCGTGGGGCGCTGTGCGGACTATGTGCTGCGGGACGCGGACGTGCGGCTTTTGAAGGTGTTCGTCGCCGCGCCGGACGAGCACCGCATCCAGCGCAAGATGGCGCAGGAGAAGCTCACGCGCGACCAGGCGATCCGCCTGATCCGCAAGATGGACAAGCAGCGCCGCAAGTACTACGAGAGCTACACGGGCCGCGTCTGGGGCGCGCCGAACGGCTACGACCTCTATCTCGACACCGGCACGGTCTCGACCGACGAAGCGGCCGAGATCATCGCCGAACGCTTCCGGCAGATGTAAAAAAGCGGGTTTCATCTTTATACGAAAAGGACCGGTAAAAAGAAACAGCGATTTTGCAGTTTCTGTTGCATCCGGTCCTTTTCTATGCTATGATTATGGTGCGCACACCAAATGAAACGGAAGGGAGTGATCCACATAACCATTACAAGCGCAAGCTTGCCCACGAAAAAGCGGATCCTGGCCGTCTGCGTGAAGCTGTTTCTGGAAAAGGGCTACAAGCAGACCACACTGTCGGAGATCAACGAAAAGGCCGGCGTATCCTACAGCCAGTTCCAGAATATCTTCCGCGCCAAGGACGGCGTATTGACGGAGCTGGTGGAGTTCATGTTTGAAAACCAGTTCGCTATGGCTCGAGGCGCTGCGGCTGCGAAGCTGTCGCCGGTTTGCGTCTACGCGGTCGAGACCTCGCTGCAGATGACGCTGACGGAGCTGAACGAAAACCTGCGGGAAATTTACATCGAGGCATACACGCAGAAGGAAGCGTCCAAATTCATCTTCCGGGAAACGGCGAAGGAGCTGTATCAGATCTTCGGCCCCTACCAGCCGGAGCTGACCGCGCGCGATTTCTACGACATGGAGATCGGCTCGGCCGGTATCATGCGCGGCTATATGGCGCACCCGTGCGGCGGGAGCTTCACGCTGGAAAAAAAGCTGCGGCTGTTCCTCACGATGAGCCTGCGGGCCTATCACGTCCCGCAGGAGGAGATCGAGCAGGCGATCCGGTTTGTGGAAGGGCTGGATATCCGAACGATCTCCGAACAGGTGATGCAGGAGCTGTTCAAGGCGCTGGCGATGCACTTTGAGTTTTCCCTCACGGGGATTGTACCGGAAACGCAGAAATAAAAGTCAATACGTATTGCAGGGGTGCTCCCTTGCGCCGGGCGATGCTCCGGTGCGATCCCCTTCTGCTGACGCGCTTCCCGCGGGGGACGGGACGGTGCGGGAAGAAAGCGAGGAACAACCATGAAAAAACGATTGCTCAGCATTTTTCTCACCCTTTGCATGACGCTCACCATGCTTCCGGTCAGCGCTTTTGCGGCGCAGCCGGAGGAAGCGCTGTACGCACAGATGCTGGAGCTTGGTCTGGTGGACGGCGACGGCGCCCTGATCGGGGACAACAGCTTTACGGTGGAGGACGGCACGCGCCTTTCCTCCCTGGATGAACTGGTAGCGTGGCTGAACCAGTGCAGCGCGGACGAGCTGGACACGCGCATCCGTGTGGATGCTACAGGCCGTTCCGCCACGGCGGAACAGCTGATGTACGCGCTGTCCATTGAGTACCAGATGGCCGATCTGTCGCAGACGCTGAACCGGCTGGCCTCCGGAAGCGAGTCCCTTTTGGCTGACGGTTCTGCGGATACCTCCGTCCACGACCTGCAGCTGCACATGACCACGACGTTAAACGCGGACAACGGCATTCTGACCATCAAAGTCGTTCTGTATGACCGGAACAACGAAGAGGTCACCGCGCCCCATGATATCGGCATCCAGATCGGCATGTTTGCCGATTTCCTGACGCCCTATCAGTCAGACTTCTACACGGACGACGACATGCCCGGCGGCAACTATTTCAAGGATTTCACCATTTCAAAGGGCTCCGGCTCGGTGGAGCTGAATCTGTCGATGGACACGCTGCGCGGGTATCTCCGCTCGTATGAGGGTCATTGGGACGGGTATGCCTCAGTGCTCTTTCAGGCCCGCACCGCCTATGGCGCCGCCATGCCAGCCTGCGCGCAGTCGTGTACGGTGAGGCTCGCGGCGGACAGCAATGCGGACGCCATCGTTTCCGCGATCACCGGCAGCACGCAGATCGGCAGAAGGGACGGCAACGGAACAAGCGTCGTGCCTTATCATCTGGACTGGAGCCAGCACGACAGTGCGACCGAGAAGGTCACAGTCAACGGGACGGACTACTTCAAGATCAACACCGCCGTTCCGGCCGCCCGCGGATACAGTTACGACCCCAGCAGCATCTACAACGAAACGCATGGCTGGATGGACACCTTCAATCAGGCGCTGAAGCTGGGTGCGGGCGACCCGGACGACCCCAAGGTCAATCTGGCAAACGTGACGCTCTGGACCAAGGACGGCAGCCGGGAGATCAAGCCTATGTACATTTCTATCATGGAAGGTGAGGATCTTGTCAAGATCGCGAGAAGTTCATGGAGCTATGACACGAATGACTTTTCCGACAGCGACGATGCCGCCTATCTGGCAGACCTTGCACGGGTGCAGGAGATGGACTGGGATTATGCCAATCCCAGCAGTCTCAACTTCTATAAACAAGTCAAGAACCACAACTGGCGCGTGCGGCGCTTTACAAATGTAAAAGTCCCGATCACGCCCACGGACTCCAACTACGTATGGTATCCGCAGGACTGGTATCTGCCTGTCAGCTGGATCGCGCAGAATGATGACGCGGATATCCGTCCGGAGGAGATCCTGATCCACGGCGCGCTGACCCTCGCGGATGAAACGGCGCCGACCGTCGTGTCCGTCGATACCTGTGCGCGCACGCCCAAGTATGCGGGAAGCACGGATTACTGGTATTCCTCGTTCTATCCCGGCAATGTCGTGCCCATCGTTGTGACCTTCTCCGAGCCGGTTTACGGCGACTATGAGCTGGCCTATCTGGACGGTACGGAAACCAAGTATCTGTCCACCGTGAACACCGGCATTGGGGGCATAATCGACGTAACCGTAAGCCCTTCTTCCGGAGCTGTCCTTTCCAGGACCCGCGTATTCTATTACCCGGTCTCGGCCACGGACAGCGCGGGTATTCGGGTGCTGGGCGTGAAGCCTGTGGATGAGAACGCCTGCAAGGACGCCTTCGGAAACAAGTTCAAAGCCCAAACCGACGGCGCGTATAAGGAGTTCAGCACCACCGTGCTCGGAGATGGCCTGTATGGCGGCAATCTGGACGACAGTTTCATCTCTCTGTCCGCCGAGATAGATCCTCAGGATCTCGGTAAGGCCAACTTTCAGGTGGAGCTGAACAATGACGAGACCTTCCAGACCAAGTGGCTGGAGTGGTCGCAGGCGTCGGACGCCGGAAAGGTCACCGTCGTGCTGGACGGCGATCCCGAGCAGTCGGCAGAGCTGCATCTGGATGCTGCCGGTACGGGCAGCCAGCAGCGGTACATCCTTACCGGCAGCATGACGCTGCCGGGCGTGAGCGAGGAGACCTCCCATACGGCGGAGCTGTATTTCAACGATTCCCTTTATTATGGAGCCTGTGCCCTCTTCACCCAGCAGCCGGTCACACTTGCGGATGAGAGCGCCTATACCATCGGCGTCAACACCGATGGCTGGCCCTCCGGGATCGAGCAGGTCGTGTTCCTGCAGGACGCGGAGGTCCCGGTGCTCGGGTTTACCGACAACAACACCGGCTATACCTATAGCCATCTGGGCACCGATGACGTGCAATGGACGGTCAGCGATCCCGAGATTCTTCAGTTGACGGCCATTGAGGGCGGCGGCACGGACCTGTCGCTGACGCAGACGGTCAAAGCCGGTATCATCCCCCTGAAGGCCGGTACCGCCACCATCTTCCTGCAATGCGGGAACAACGGAAAAGGGACGACCACGGCGTCCAACTCCATCACGGTCACGGTGAAGGACAGCGGCCGGCCCAGCATCCTGTTCCCCGCGGGCGCGGACACCGTCTATGCCCGGTTGGGGACGGATCAGACCGTTCACTTTGCGTCCAACCTTTCTGAGCACGGACCGGCGGACGGCAGGATCACGGCAATGCTCTATGCGGGCAGCAGCATTGAGGAAAATGCGGAGCCCGTCTGGAAAACGACGCTGGAACGCACGGCCGCGAGAGTGACCATCCCCGGCGAACAGCTTGCCGCCGTTTCCAAAGGCGAAGCCCCATCCTATATCCTGCGCCTGACGGCGGAGGCCGAGGTGGACGGCGTCACGCGAAAGCTCAGCACCGAGGCAAAGCTTATTGTCCGCTCCCGGCCCGCGGTGATCACGCTCACGGGGCTGGATGAACCGATGTTCACGAGCGATCAGTCCATCGGGATCGGCTGGCGCGTGGACAATTTCGATCTGACCGCGAACGAAGAGGAATGCCGGTTCCAGTTCACAGTAGAAAAGAACGGCGTGCCCGTCTATACCACCACCGAAAAGGCCGCTTCCGGCAGCTATACCCTGACGCCGGATACGCCCGAGCAATTGAAGGATCATTACATCGTTACCGCCAAGGCCAAAAACGGCGCGGATCCGACCTGGAGCATCGCGTCCAGCACGATCACCGTTTATCGCAGCGGCGCGCTCGATATTCTGGTGGGCGGTGAGAAACGCGATTCCGTCACGCTGAAAAACGACATTTCCGGCGCTACCACGACCGCCCCCTCTGTCAGCACCTATTCTGGCGAAACCATCAGCGGCCTGACCTCCGCCCAGGCCATCGCCAATCTTCGCAGCGAGCTGAGCCTGATGGAGAGCATCGGCATCAACTTTCAGGAGTATGATTGGAGCATCCTTTACGATACGGTCCGGTGGAGCACCTCCACCGGGCAGGGGGACGCGATCTCGGATGAGCTGCAGCGGGCGGTGAGCATCAACTACCGGGAGGGCAGTCTCTACGCGCCGCTGGAGCAGTATTCCTACACCTGCTATCTGCCGCAGACCATTCTGCTGCTGTGCGGCCTGCGGGACGGCGGCAATACCGTCACCGCCGTGCACAGCGCCCTGCCCTCGCTCTCCAGCAGCGTCACGGTAAACGTGGAAACGCTGAAGGACAAGCTGTATCTGTTTCAGTTTACCCCGGCGGTCAGAACGGAGCTGTCCTATGAGGACGGCCAGGGGCAGACGCACACGCTCTGCTCCAACGACGACGGCTCGCTCGCGCTGTTCGAGCCGAACGGCATTGCCTCCGACCTGCGGGCGGCCTCCGTCAGCGGCGGCGTTTCTTACCGGGGAACGGTCTCGCCGCTCTCGCTCAAAAGCGGCGAGGGCAGCGGAGTGCGGGGCGAGCTGTATCCGCTCAACACGGCGGAGCTGCGCCGCGCCGCCGCCGCGCAGGTGCAGCTGCTGCGGCCCGACGGCACGCCGCTTGCCAACACTGATGTGACATTGCGGGGCGGCGTATACCGCAACCGCTATGCCGCCGGCAGCCGCGACGACGCCTACTGCGCCGGCGCCAGATTTGCAAAGGCGGCCGGTCAGGCCGCGTCGCTGGACGGAACGAAGGACCA
Source organism: uncultured Oscillospiraceae bacterium (assembly GCA_934636865.1). Taxonomy (GTDB): domain Bacteria; phylum Bacillota; class Clostridia; order Oscillospirales; family Oscillospiraceae; genus Hominicoprocola. Next base: position 13,689 of record CAKUBI010000028.1, on the reverse strand, counting down.
GACCTTTACCACCGATGCAAACGGTATGCTGAGCGTTCATATGGACCTGTCGCAGTTCACCTCCAAAAATGATCCCGGAGCCGTGGGCGTGGGCGACAGCCTGGAATTCATCTTTGAGCTGCGCTTCTCAAGCGGTTACTATCCCGAGATCATCACCGTGGACGGCAGCCTGACCCAGCGCGACGCCATGCGCTCCGGCGAGGATATCGTGACGCTTACAGCCGCCGGGAAGGAGAAGCCCTTTGTGGCCGTCCAGACCGTCAGCTATACCGGGCGCGAGATCGACGTGCGCAGGCATACCGGCGTGGTGGGACCCAGCAGCAACTATCCCAGCGCGACGCTGGAAAGCTCGATCATGCTCTGGGGTGTGGAGAATGTCTCCTTTGCCGATACCGGATACCGCTTTGACCTGCGGGCGCAGGAGACCGGCGTTTCCGTCCCGGAGCAGAAAACGGTGGCGGTCCGGGATGCCTCTTATCCCTTCTCGTCGATCCCGCTGGTGAGCAATTCCGTCGCGATCACCAGCGCCAGCTTCCGGAATTATGACGGGAGCCGCAAAACGCCGCTGGAGGCCGCGCTTTACAACGGCGACGGCGGGCTGGTCTGCACCGTCGCGCTGCCATTCGGCCTTGCGGACCTGACGACCATCGAGCGGGTGGAGGAGGCTCCGTCCGTCATGTCCCTGATGGCAAACCTGGCTGCCTACGGCAGCGTCGGCGGCGCGAATACCGAGTATGAATACGCCAACAAGGTCTCCGACGGCATTATGATGGACGCGCTGTCCTTCCTTGAAAAGATGGGCGGAGAGACCGGCCTTGTAAAGGCCATCCTCATGCCCACGGAGGATCCCACCCGCTATGAGGCTTACCTCTGGACCGGCATCAACACCACCAAGCTGGAGGATCTGGAGTATGACCGGAACGGGATCTCTCTGGAGCCGAGCTATATCGGTCAGGACTATGACAGCCTGCTGGGGCAGGTCAACGACACCTTCACCCTCAGCGATTTTCAGGCCATGGCGGACGGCTCCTATTTCGATGACCGCAGCAGCCTTTACGGCGCAGCCAGCGGCGCGATCGGCCTGCCCGTTATGCTCCAGCTGGAGGGCTGGGTGAGCACGGAGATCCGCTACAGCTTTGATAAGGGCCAGTGGCAGGTCCTGACCACCGGCGGCGGCTTTACCGCCGGTGCGCAGCTGGAATTCGAGAAGGTCCTGCGCTGCTCTGCCTACGGCATCCCGCTGACGGCCAGCTTCAAGGTCCGCGGCGGCGCCACGGTGGATTTTCAGTCCGCCGTCCGGTACGCCGAGCAGCTGGGGCTTGCGTGGAACGATGACACGGCCAACGCCGTCAACGACTATCTGACCGCGCTGCGCATCAACGCCTATTTTGAATTCTTCGGCGGCCTGGGCTACGATCAGGGCTTTACGGCCAAGGTCGGCGTATTCGGCACCATCGAGATCAACAACGAAAACCGCTTCCTGACCCGAAAGTACCTGAAGGATCCTGGCGCGCGGGACGTGCGCGGCCAGTTCCTTCAGCTGGACGGCGAAGCCGGTATCCGGGCCGCGCTGGGCGTCGGCCCGCTGGTCACGGAGCTCACGCTGGTGTCTCTGGGATACGGTACGGCGTGGCGCTTCAACGACTGGAATGAGATCAGCGACTACTGGGAAAGCGCTTCCAGCGGTCTGGGCTCTACCGGCTGGCTGGATGATGATCTGGCAGGGCGGAATGCAGCGTCCTACGGGAGCCGGAGCGCCATCGTGGCGGCGGAGCCCGTGGTCAGGCTGCAAAGCCGCGACTACCTCAGCGCGGACGATCACGCCTGGCTCGGCGGCAGCGGAATTGCGCTTATGAGCCTGGACGGGGCCGGGAAGCTTCAGGCGGTCGAGACCAATTCCTACCCCTTCAGCACGCCGATGATCTCCGACGACGGCAGGCTTCTCGTTTACCTCTCCGACGCCGGCAGCACAGACGTAACGGATGTGGAGGTGCGCTACAGCCTGTCAAATGGCGGCGCATTCCCAGACGGCACAGCCGTTCCCGGTGGAACGGACGGCTTCTCCGGCTATGGGGACAGCTCTCTGGACTTTGCCGGTACGGGGGATTTTGCCGGCGCGGTCTGGCTGCGGGAAGCCGCGACCCTGAACCTCAAGGCCGGAACGCAGCTGAATGAAGGCCAGCAGACGGTCCTGCTCAACGGCCTGGAGGTCATGGCTTCGATCTGGAACGGCAGCGAATGGGTCACGACGCGCCTGACTGAAAACGGCTCGCAGGAATTCGAGCCCGTTATCGCGGTCAACGGCAGCAGAGCGATCGCCGCGTGGCGCGCTGTTCAGACCGACGAGAGCGCGTATGCCTTCACGCAGAACCGCATCCTCTGCAAGGTTTTTGACGGCACGGGCTGGAGCGCCGAGAACTACACGCTCTACAACGGCAGCGCCGGTGAGGTCACCGGCATGACGGCCGGGATGCTCGCGGACGGCACCGCCGCGGCTGCCTTCTCCGTAAAGGATGCAGACGGCGGCAGCGACATCTATTATACGCTTGTCAATACCATGGACGCAGCTCTCGAGGATACTGCCAAGACGGTCCGCGCGACCACCGGCGCCTGCACCGATGGAGCGCCCCGGCTGACCACGGTGGGCGATCAGTTCGTTCTGGGCTGGAGCAGCGTCCGGTCCAGCACCGGCGCGGAGCAGCATGATGTGGGCCTGCGGGTGTTTGACAGGACCGGCGCGCCGCGCTCCGTCCTGCCCGAGTCTCTCGGCGATATGGTGTCCACGGCGGCGTTTGACGGCCAATTCACCTTTGTCAAGGGAGCGGATACGCTGGACGAGCTGTCGATCCTGTGGAACGACGCCAATGCGGGCAGCGAGGAAAATGACGTCATCCGCGCCGTCAAGTTTGTGCCCTATGACGGCGGCTATCTCTCCTCGGCGGCGATCGAGGTGGCGGAGCTTCCCGCGCGCACCAGATTGAATCACATGGATGCCTTCACTGTGAATGATGACGGTACCGGCATCCGGGCGGTGCTGCAGGGCACGAGCTACAGCAGCACGGAGTTTGACGAAGTCAGCTACTCGTATGAGCTGGACGGCGCGCTCTATTCCGGCGCCGGCCGCATCCCCCGGCAGACCGTGAATCTTTACAGCGCCGCCGGGACCTATGCCGACGCTGTGGAGATCGCCGCCGCCACGGTGGACTATACCACGCTGACCGCCGGCAGCTATGTGCCGGTCAGCTTCACCGTGGCGAATCAGGGCATGCACATCATTGACCGCGTGACCATCACGCTGGACGGCGCAGGGACGCAGACGTTCACCGGCCTTGCGATCCTGCCCGGTCAGTCAAAGACGCTTTCCGCTGCCGCAAGGACGGGCAGCGAGATCGAGGATCTCAATTACAGGGTGGAAGCGGGCTTTGCCGGCGCGGCAGCGCAGTCTGTCGGCGGTACGGTCTATCTGGATTATCCTGACGTGGGCATTTCCGCCCTGACGGTCACCAGAGAGCAGGACGGCCTGCGGACGGTCCTTGCGCACCTTTATAATCAGGCGGCGGCATCTTTGAACAAGCCGGACCGCCGCGTGGTCCTGGGGGCCTACTCCGACCCCGAATGCACGATGCCTGTCAACGGCAAGTACTTTGAGGACGGGATCGCGGACAAAGCCTATGAGCGGATCCTTACCGGCGGCACGCTGGCTCTGATCGACGGCGCCGGCTGCACGCAGGAGATGACCTTCGACATTGAAAAGTACGTCTCCGATGCCGGGCTCAGGGAGATCCCCGATTCCGGCGTGGTGCTCTTCGTCAAGGCGCGGATCGAGCGGCAGACCGACGGCGAGTGGATCACCGTTCCTGAGGCGGACAGTCAGAACAACCAGAAATACGTCACCTTCGACAGCCTGCTGACGAGAAACGAAAACATGCCGGTCACCATTTCCGCGGAGATGGAAAACGGCAGCACCACCACGGCCAATGTGCAGGTGCGGAACAACTCCCTCCAGCCGCGCAGCAGCGGAAACCTGACGGCGGCGCTGCTGGACGAAAACGGCGCGCTGCTGGAAACAAAGGCGCTGGGCGATCTGACGCTCGCGGCAGAGGAGATCAGGAAAAACGCCATCGCCTTCTCAAGATCCGGCGCGCGGGTGGTCCTGCGCTACGGCGAGGCGGCTTCGGGGAAGAACACCGCCAATGCTGCCAGCATCACCATCGACGGCCTGCCCCTTACGATGGACAGCTTCGACGCGAACGACAGCGCCACGGTCAAAAATGTGCCCGCGGGGCAGTATCTGCTCACAGTGATCCCTGAGAGCAGCGGCGCTGCCGTTGCCGTGAACGGCAAACCGGCGGAAAACGGCATGGCAGCAGTCACCGGCGATTTCTTCACGCAGACGATCACAGTGACGATCACGGCGCCGGACGGTTCCGCCAAGCGCACCTACACCATCTGTCTCAGCCCGGCTTCCTCCCAGATCTCCGATCCTGAGCGCTGCTGTACGCTGACCTTTGAGACCAACGGCGGCAGCGAGATCGCCGCGCTGCGCGGGCTCTCCGGCAGTACCATCGACCTTGCCGCCTTCGTGCCCACGCGCAGCGGATACACCTTCACCGGCTGGTATGCGGACAGCGCTCTGACAGAAAGGGTCACAGAGGTAACGCTCACCGGCAGCAGGACCGTATATGCCGGCTGGCAGGAAGGAGCGTCTCCTTTTGCCGACATGCTGCCCGGCAGTTACTATTATGACGCGGTACGCTGGGCAGTGGAAAACGGTATCACAGCAGGGACCTCTGCCGCAGCCTTCAGCCCTGACGCAAGCTGTAATCGCGCCCAGGCCGTCACGTTCCTGTGGCGTGCCGCGGGCAGCCCTGTTCCTGTGTCAGGCGAAATGCCCTTTGCCGACGTTCCCACCGGCAGTTACTACTATGACGCAGTGCTGTGGGCTATGGAAAGCGGCATCACCAAGGGAACCGGCGATACCACGTTCAGCCCCGACGCGGTCTGCTCCCGCGCGCAGATCGTGACCTTCCTGTGGCGCAGTCAGAAGGCCCCGGCGGCCGGTGCGGGCAACCCCTTTGCCGACGTGAAGACCGGCGACTACTACGCCGGCGCGGTCCTGTGGGCGGTCAGTGAGAACGTCACCAAGGGTACGTCGGATACCACGTTCAGCCCCGATGCGGACTGCACCCGCGCGCAGATCGTCACCTTGATCTGGAGAGCACTGGCGGCGTGACACCGGCATCCGGCAGTCATGACGAAGCCGCCGGAAAAGACGGCAGTGCAGCATGCCGGAGGATACCTTGCAGATGCCCCTCAAATAGCATAAAAACAGAAGGGCGGCTCATACGAGCCGCCCTTCTGTTTTGCCTATTGCGCAAAGTGGATCGTGATGGGGCAGATCTCCGCCTTGGTCCCGACGCGCATGTTCGGCCCGAACAGGCCCACGCCGGAGGTCACGATGCTGTGCATCTGCCCCTTTTGGAGATATCCGCAGGCGTTTTCCCACATCAGCCTGATCGTGAGGTTGCCGGGGAACATCTGCCCGTCATGCGTGTGGCCGCAGAGGTCGAGATCGACGCCCGCGTCCGCAAGCTCTTGTAATTCCTTGGGCTGGTGGTCGAGCACGAGGATGGGCTTACTTTTATCCATATCCGCCGTGATCTCGGCGGGCGTTCTGCGCGTTTCGATGCCGCGGCCGGGACGGTGCGCGTCGGGCTGACCGTAGAGGTAGAGCTTTCCGTCGATGAGCACGCCCTCATCGCGCAGGAGCGTGATGTTCGCGTCCTTTAAAAGTTCGTCCATGCGCGGGTCGCTTTCCTTCTTCTCGCTCTGGCGGAAGGTGAAGCCCGCGAGCACGGGCTCTTCGATGTCGTGGTTGCCGTAGCAGGCGTACACGCCGTATTTCGACCGGATGCCGCGCAGCGTGGCGGCGATGGCGTCCGGATCGTCCACCGCCTCCCACTCGTTGTCAAAGATGTCGCCCGCGATGACGACGAGGTCGGCGTCCTGTGCGTTGATCTTTTCCACCATCTGCCGCATCTGCCGTTCGCCGATGTTGTAGCCGAGGTGCAGGTCGGCCACGAGCACGACCTTCATCTCGTCCATGCCCTCGACCGTCTTATTGACCGTCACATCGTAGGGCGTGACGTGGATGATGCGCGCGTTGACAACGCCCCAGATGGACGCGCTCAGAATGGCGAGCGCGCACACGCAGCCTGCGATGCGGTGCATTTTTGTGGTGATGAATATGTGCCGGAACGGCAGCACATAGCCGAGCAGCAGGCGCAGAAGGTCCGCCGCGAGCACCGCGAGCAGCACATAGAGCAGCACGCCGAGCCAGTAATTGCCGATGAGCTTCATCACGCGGCGCAGCCGCCCGGCGGGCAGGAAAAAGGCAATGACGATGGAGCAGGCAAGAAACGCCTGCACGGCAACGGGCAGCGCCCAGTGGCGCGCCGTGCGGAAAAACGGGAACCAGGCCTTCACCCAGCCCATCGCACGGCGCAGAAGGTAATAATTTGCCAGCAGATATACCGGCGCAAGCAGAATGGCGATCATTACAGCAGGGGAGATAAGCTCCCAACGCTTCCTTTCCGGATGGATTTACCCGCGTATCATAGCACGCTTCGCGTGCGATTGCAACGCATCACTTCGTGCGCAGGACGCAAAAGCGCTCCACACGGCGGGACCGTGCGGAGCGCTGCACGCAAAAAATTATTTTCTCACAAACAGAATGCCGAGCGTGTTCGGCCCGCAGTGGCAGGAGACGGTGCAGCCCGCGTGCGTTTCGACGATCTCGTCGAACGAGCCGAAGGCCCTGGCCTCCTCCATGGCCGCGTTTACCACGTTTTCCTGGCAGGCGGGGTGGGTGATGAAGGCAAGGCCTTCGTCGATGTCCGTGCGTCCGTCGAGACGCTCCTTCACGTACTGGCGGATGCACTTTTCAAATGAACCGCGGTACTTTTTACAGACGCCCATCTTGCCCTCGCGCACTTCGATGCAGGGCTTGAGGTGCAAAAGGTTCGCGCCCAGCGCGGCGACGGCGGAGCAGCGCCCACCCTTGCGCATATAGTCGAGCCGGTCGATGAGAAAGCTCGCCTCGACCTTCGGCGCGAGCGCGCGCACGCGCTCGGCGATCTCGCTGCCGGAAAGGCCCTGCTGTGCAAGCTTTGCCGCCGCGACGACGAGAAGCCCCTGCCCGGAGCTTAAATTTTCAGAATCGACCACGTAGACGTTGTCAAAGTCCTGCGCGGCAAGGCAGGCGTTCTGGTAGCAGCAGGAAAAGCCGGAGCCGATGGTGATCTGCACGACCGCGTCGTATTCGCGCGCATAACGCGAGAAGATCTCCGTATACTCAAACTGGCTGACCGCCGCCGTGCTGCAAAGCTCGCCGCCGCCGTCCACATGGGCGAAGATGTCCGCCGGGGTGATGTCCACGCCGTCGTGGAATTCCCTGCCGTCCTTGATGACGCACAGCGGCGTGATGGCAATATCGCAGCGCTCGAGCAGCTCGGGCGAGAGGTCGCAGGTGCTGTCCGCAATGATCTTTACTCGCATGGTACGAAGCCCTCCTGTATGCAGCGCGGCCGCACGGCGGCCGCAGTCAGATTCGTTTGCCGGCGGCGCAATGCCGCTGGATACAACATAAGATATTATCATTCTACCGGCGCAACATGAACTTTGCTTCAACTGAAGTTCAACATCTGTTGAACTTCCTGCCGCACCTTTGGCTTGCTGCACGGGGAATGCGAAGGCGTTTCTGCTGGAAACACCCGCCGGCGGCTATATTTTCCCTGCGGACGGAGCGATGTATACCGCTTTTGTGCGAAAGTAATTGATGATAAACGCCCTCCCGGCGGTCGCTGGGAGGACGTTTGGATGAGCGTTTATTGCTCCATGCGCATCATATCCACCGCGCAGTCGGCAAGCAGCCGCTCCTGCGCGTCGCGGACCGTGACGTGGATCACGACCATGTGCCGCCCGCGGCGCACGATCTCCGCCAGAGCATAGACCGTGCCCTGCTTCGTGTTGCGCAGGAAGTTGACGTGCGCACTCTGTGTCACGTAGTCGTTTCCGTCGCAGCGGGCGGCGATGCCCGCCACGCAGTCGGCAAGGCCGTAGAGCAGTCCACCGTGGACTGCACCGTGCAGGTTCATCGACTCGGGCCGGAGCGTCACGGCGACCTCCGCGCGGTGCTCGCCGTTTCCGTCGGGCGCGATCGAGGTGATGCGGATGTGGTTGTATGCCATGAAGGGATTGTTGGCGGCGTAGGCGTCCACGTCGCCGATGGGGGGCATGATGCGGCTCATAGTGCGTCTCCTTGCTGCCCGAGGGATCGGGCGGCTCCTATTATAAGGGCGGACGCGGCGGAGCGCAAGGAAAATCTGCGGCTGTACAGCTTGTGATATTCCTCGTCCGAGACGGGCTCGCACCACTCGTTTTTGCGGTTCTCGCCGGGGACCTCGACGGCAATGTGGCTGAACCAGCTGTCCTTCTTCGCGCCGTGCCAGTGCTTCACGTTTGCCGGGATCATGACGACGCTGCCCTCGTGCAGGCTGACGGCGGGCTTGCCCTCTTCCTGATACCAGCCCTCGCCCGCGGTGCACAGCAGCTGTCCGCCGCCCGCGGAAGCGTGATGAATGTGCCAGTTGTTGCGGCAGCCCGGCTCGAAGGTCACGTTGGCGGCGAAGAGACCGCCGCTCGGATCGGTCAGGGGATTGAGGAACGAGTCGCCGATAAAGTACTTGGCGTAGGCCGTGTTGGGGGTGCCGGCGCCGAAGGCGGTGGCTGACCTGTCTGAAAACCGCGCGGAGACCGGAACTTCTGCTTGTTCTGTATTTTTGCCGATATTTTTTCGGATTTTATAAATATTGGCGGTTGCATCTTTTAATGTTTTGACGTATACTCTCATATTATTTCACAGTATGATGGAGTGGGGCTTCATGAAAAACTATTCATTTGCTTATGGCAGCGGCACGGTGGAGCTGCCGCTGGACGAGAAAAATGTGATCGGAGAGCTGCACGGCAACGCCGTCGCCCCGCTTTCCGATATCCGTGCGGCGCTGTGGACCTCGCTCGACGCGCCGATCGACAGCGCGCCGCTGCGCAAGCGCGCCAAGGCGGGCGATACCGTCGCGCTGGTCGTGAGCGACATGACGCGCTTCTGGATGCGGCAGGATCTCGTGGTCCCGCATCTGGTGGATTATCTCACGGAGCGCTGCGGCGTGCGTGAAGAGGATATCACCATCGTCATTGCCAACGGCACGCACATCGGCGGCGGCGAGCAGGAGCTGCGCACGCTTGTGACCGCCGCGGTCTATGAGCGCATCCAGGTCAAAAACCACGACTGCGAAGCGAAGGACCTTGTCTATCTTGGCACCACGCCGCACGGCACGCCGGTCTCCATCGACCGCACGGCGGCCGAGGCCGACCTCGTCGTCTGTCTCGGTGCGGTGACGCATCATGTGATGGCGGGCTTCGGCGGCGGACGCAAGAGCATCCTGCCGGGCATCAGCGGCCGCGAGACCATCTTCCACAACCACGCCTTCTCGCTCGACGCAGCACGGCTGCGCTCCAATCCCGCCATCGGCAACGGTGTTTTGAAGGGCAACCCGCTGCATGAGGATATGTGCGAGGCGGCGGGGCTGGTGAAAAACCTCTTTATCGTCAACCTTGTGATGAACGCCCAGATGCAGCTTGCCGCCATTTTCTCCGGGCACTATCTTACCTCGTGGGAGGCTGCCTGCCGCATGGTGGACCGCATTTATCAGGTGGACGTGCCGGAAAAGGCGGACGTGATCGTTGCCGGCTGCGGCGGCTTCCCGAAGGACATTTCGCTTTATCAGGGCACCAAGACCATCGACAACATTGAGCCCGGTCTCAAGCCGGGAGGCACGCTCGTCCTCATCATCGAGGCGCGCGAGGGCGGCGGTCCTGCCGAATACTTCGACTGGGCGAAGGACCTCACCGCCGGTACCATCGAGCAGCGGCTGCGCGAGCATTTCACCGTCGCGGGCTACATTTTCTTCCTCAACTGCGAGCAGGCGCAGCGCTATAACATCCTGCTCTATTCGAGCATCGATCCGGCGGACGTTGCGCCGATGGGCATGAAGGCGTTTTCCGATGTCAACGCGCTGCTCGACGCCGCGCAGTTAGAGGGCAAGTCCATCTACGTCATTCCGAACGGCTCGACCGTCATTCCGCACGTCAGGGAAGCTTCCGGGCGTGAAGCGTAACGGCGCCGTCCATCTTCCGGCGTGCGGTCCTGTTCGGCAGGACCGGTGCGAATCGCCTTCGCATCGCCTGCGCCGGCGGTATCGACCAAAGAAAGGGAGACTTTGAACGCAAAGAGAAGCTGCCGGAACGACAGCTTCTTTTTCTTTGCATAATCTGCACAATTGAAAAGAATATATTTTCATATTTCTCGGCAAATCCGGATATTTACAAAACGGATTGACAGAGTATAATTATCCACATCAAAAACAAATTAAGTGAATTTCAATTCACTGGTGGAGGGAACCATGAAAAAGTATTTTACGATTAAGAAGCTGCTCGGCCTGGTGCTGAGCGCAGCAATGCTGATGGCCGTGCTGACCGCCTGCGGCAGCAAGCAGACAGAACAGCAGACGCCCGCTGAGGACGACGCTCAGCAGCAGGAGGAGCAGCCTGAGCAGACGCTGCTGGAAAAGATCAAGAGCAGCGGCAAGCTCGTTGTCGGTACGGAAGCGCAGTACGCCCCCTATGAGTTCAAGGATCTGGATGCGAACTTCGCCGGCTGCGATATGTGGCTGGCCCAGCAGATCGCCGACAGCCTCGGCGTTGAGCTGGAGGTCGTGGATATGGCGTTCGACGGGATCATCCCCGCCGTTCAGTCCGGTCAGGTCGATCTGGGGATTGCCGCTTTCACCAAGACGCCGGAGCGCGCGGAGGAGATCGATTTCAGCGACCTGTATGAGACCAGCGCGCAGCTGCTGATCGTCAAGACTGGCAACGCCGATACCTATTCCACCAAGGAATCCCTCGCCGGTCAGAAGGTCGGCGCGCAGAAGGGCACCATCCAGTCCCAGCTGATCCAGTCCGCGCTGCCCGAGAGCGAGCTGTTCGAGCTTGAAAAGTATCCCGCCCTCGCCCTCGAGGTCCAGAACGGCAACATCGCGGGTCTGGTCGTCGATCAGGCGGTCGGCGAGTCCCTGGTCGCTACGAGCAACGGCGCGCTGGAGGTTTCAAACTTCGAATTTACCGCGGAAGAAGCCTCCTTCGGTAAGGCGGTCGTCGCCGCCAAGGGCAATGAGGATCTGCTCGCGGCCGTGAACGAGGTCATCAGCAAGGTCATCGCTGACGGCAGCTATCAGCAGGCCTACGACGATGCCGTCGAGCTGGCCGCGAACCTCGGCCTGTAAGCGGAAAACAAGATAAGATGACATGTTCTGCGGGCTTCGCCGTTTCGGCGGCGAAGCCCGCGGCGCTTTGAGGAGGAGCCCCCATGGAATTTATTCAGACGATCGGAAAGCTCGTTGTCCGCTACCACAGCTTCTTTGAGGAAGGCATTGTCAATACGCTCATCATTGCCGCGTTCACCGTGCTTTTCGGCACGATCTTCGGCACACTCATGTCCAGCATGCGCATGAGCCGGATCCTGCCGCTGAAGTGGCTGGCGGTCGCTTACATCGAGTTCATCCGCGGGACGCCCCTGATGGTGCAGCTGATGTTCATTTTTTACGGCCTTCCGATGGTCGGCTTCACGCTGCCGGATATTTCGTGGATCCCGAACTTTTCGCGTTTTTCCGCCGGCATCATTGCTATGAGCATCAACAGCTGCGCCTATGTTGCCGAGATCATCCGTTCCGGCGTGCAGGCGGTCGACCGCGGACAGATGGAGGCCGCGCGCAGCATCGGCTTCAGCCACGGCCAGGCGATGCGCCTTGTCGTGCTGCCGCAGGCGATCAAGAATATTCTTCCAGCGCTTGGCAACGAGTTCGTTACGGTCATCAAGGAATCGTCCATCGTTTCCGTCATCGGTCTTGCCGACCTGATGTTCCGCACGAACGACGTCATCGCCGTGACGTACAAGAGTCTTGCGTGCCTCGCCATCGCGGCGCTTTGCTATTTTGCGATGACCTTCACCGGCGGGCGGCTCATCGCTCTGGCAGAAAGGAAGATGAACCATGGCAAATGAGAGCATTCTTCAGGTCGTGGACCTGTGCAAGAGCTTCCATAAGCTTGAGGTCCTCAAGCACATCAGCGTGGAGTTCCAAAAAAATGAGGTCGTGTCCATCATCGGCCCCTCGGGCGGCGGCAAGAGCACCTTCCTGCGCTGCCTGAACCTGCTGGAAAGGCCGACCTCGGGGCAGATCCTCTTTGACGGCGTGGACATCTGCGCCAGGGGACAGAGCTGACATATCGACCAGCACCGTCAGAAGATGGGCATGGTGTTTCAGCAATTCAACCTTTTCAACAACATGAACGTGATGAAAAACCTGACCGCCGGGCCCGTGCGCATCAAGGGCATGGACAAGGAGCAGGCTGAGGCCAAGGCCATCCGGCTGCTTGGCCGGGTGGGCCTTGCCGACCGCGCCGACGCCTATCCCAGCCAGCTCTCCGGCGGCCAGAAGCAGCGTATCGCCATTGTGCGTTCGCTGATGATGGACCCCGAGGTCATGCTCTTCGACGAGCCGACGAGCGCTCTCGATCCCGAAATGATCGGCGAGGTGCTCGATGTGATGAAGGACCTCGCCGAGAGCGGCATGACGATGATCGTCGTGACACACGAAATGCGCTTCGCACGCGAGGTCAGCAGCCGCACCATCTTCCTCGACGGCGGTCACATCGAGGAGGATAAGCCATCGAACGAGCTTTTCGCCAACCCCGAAAGCCCGCGCCTTGTGAGCTTCCTCAATAAGGTCCTCTGAATCAGACAGGGGAAACAGGGCCGCCAAGGTCAGCAGGAGCTGTACAGAGGATCGCAAGACGAGAGTAACCGCGAGAGTAACCGTTTGAGCTTTGCGGAATATTTTGCGGCTCAGCAAAAAGAAAGAACCTCGAAACCATATGGTTTCGAGGTTCTTTGTCAGGCGGCTTCAATTCGGATATTTTTACATTTGCCATTTGAAAACATCTTTGTAACGCGGCGCAAGACCATGTTCTATTTATTATCCGATTTTTTAGGTATACTTCACTCTATTGACCAAAGGATGGGCGGCGATGTGCCGCCCATCCTCCGAGTCGGGGGTGCGCAGAAGAGGAGCGTCACGATCTGTGTGCGGGTGCAGGGCTGATTGGAAGCGAACAGGTCATTGCCAATACCGCCCGTAATGCTCTTTCCCGCCGCCCACTTGACAGCTTCATAGTAGTAAGCGTCCATGGGAACATCTGCGAAGAGCTGCTCCGGAGCTTTTTCCACGAAGCTGCCCTGGACCGCGACTTTGCCCGTAGGCATGGTGAAGGTGTACTTGCCATTCTTCTCAGTGAGCTTTGCCTTACGAGCATTTTTTGTTTCAGCGTCTCTCGATAGAATAGATGCAGGGAGAACTGCGAGTGTTTGGAAAAATGAAAGGGGATTCAGCCATAGCTCCGTGTCAGATCAATGGAGTCCATATCGTCCGGCAGGAAGGGAACCCCTTCGCCGCTGCGCGAACGCTGGAAATGCATCTCCTCGCCGGAGGGGGAGATGAGGATCGGGAAACTGCCGCT
>CAKUBI010000027.1 GCA_934636865.1 uncultured Oscillospiraceae bacterium | reverse complement strand
ACCTCGACGGTCACCGCGACTCTGCTCTTTTCCAGCTTTTCAACATTTTTGACAGTCATGATTTCTTTTTCCTCCGTATTAACATCATAAGAATGATAATGATGCTTTTGCAAAATGGTATTATACCATACGTTCCCGTAGATTTCCACCCTTTTTTGCATCAATTTTTGTCCTAATCGTAAATTTTCACCGGCTGAAAGGCGACATAATCCGCCGCGATCAGCGCGTAATCGGTTTTCCCGCGCCGCCCCTCGAACGCGCGCCGGTGCGTGTAGCCGTGCAGGTGGCCGTAATAGCAGCGCTCCACCTCGTACTTGTCGAGCAGCGCCAGCATCTCCGGGCACTGGTAGCCCTGATAGATGGGCGGATAGTGCAGAAAGCAGCAGATCGGCCTGCCCTCCGCCGCCTTGAGCGACGCTTCGAGCCGCAGCGCCTCGCGCGCGAGCATCTTGCCCGTGTGGGTGCCGGCGGCGTCCTCCTCGTAAAACCAGCCGCGCGTGCCGCAGATGGCGTGATCGCCGTAGAAAAAGGCGTTGTTGTAGAGGATATCGAGCGTCGTGATCTCATGCTCGGCGAAGAATTTTTCCATCTTCGACGCCGTGCCCCACCAGTAGTCGTGGTTGCCCTTTAAAAGGAGCTTTTTCCCCGGCAGCGCGTCGATGAACTGAAAATCGGGCAGCGACTGCTCAAGCGACATGCCCCACGAGATGTCGCCCGCGATGACGGTCACGTCATCGTCGTGCAGCCTCGAAAAATTCTCCTGAATGTGCTCTACGTAGTTCGCCCACTTGGGGCCGAACACGTCCATCGGCTTATTCGTGCCGAGCGATAAATGCAGGTCGCCGATCGCATAAAGCGCCATCGCCGTCCTCCCTTCTGTTCGAAAATCAGAATGCGTCCTCGATGTATTCGACGCGCGTGCCCTTTTCGCTGTGGTGCGCGTCGGTGTAGACCTCCGCGACGTCGAAGCGGGCGGGCACGTCCGCTTTGAGCCTGCTCAAGTAGAGCGACGCGGCGGCGCGCAGCTTCTTCTGCTTGCCCGCCGTGACGAATTCGCGCGGCATGCCGTACTGCAAATTGGAGCGCAGCTTGACCTCGACGAACAGCAGCACGCCGTCCTGCTCGGCGATGAGGTCGATCTCTCCGAAGCGGCAGCGCCAGTTCGTTTCAAGGATCCTGCAGCCGCGCGCCTTTAAGTACTCCGCCGCCAGCGCCTCGCCCCAGCCGCCGGTCTCCTTTGTGCTCATCGCCGCGCCTCCCACTTTTTGAGAAACGTCTTGCGGTGCACGGGGCTTGGACCGTATCGGTCGAGCATCTCATAGTGGAGCTTTGTGCCGTAGCCCTTGTGCTTTGCAAACTGATACTCGGGGTACATGGGGTCGAGCACCTCGACGACGTAATGGTCACGGCTGACCTTGGCGAGCACGCTCGCCGCGGCGATGGAAAGGCTCGCGCCGTCCCCGCCGACGATCGTGCGGTGCGGCGTTGTGATGCGCGCCGACGCGCCGCGGTCGCGGTTGCCGTCGATCAGCGCAAAATCCGCCGGGAGCTCCAGCGCGTCGATGGCGAGCTGCATGGCCTTCATGCGCGCGCTCAAAATGTCCGTCGCGTCGATCTCCTGCGCGTCAACGGACGCGACGGCATAGGCCGCCGCCCTTTCGCAGATAATGGGAAACAGCGCTTCGCGCTTTTTCTCCGTCAGCTTTTTGGAATCGTCCAGCCCTTCGATCACGCAGTCCTCCGGCAGGATGACGGCGGCAGCATACACCGGGCCCATCAGCGGGCCCGCGCCCGCCTCGTCTACGCCGCAGACGGCGGCGAAGCCCGCCGCGCGCGCTTCGTCCTCGTAGTGCAGATCGACGCTCATGCGCGCTCCTCCGGCGGCGCTTCAAGGGTAAAGCGTCCGAGCTTGCCGCCGCGGAACTCGTCGAGCAGGATGCGGCTCATGCGCTCGGTATCCACCTCGCCGCCCGAGATGAGAAAGCCGCGCTTACGCCCCGCCTTTTCCAGCAGCGCGTAGCCGTCGTCCTCCGCAGAGACGGTGAGCTTGTAGCGCTCCTCGATGGCTTTGGGATAGCTTTTGCCGAGGTAGTCCATCAGGCGCATGGCAAGCTCCTCAATGTCCACCACCTCGTCGCGGATGGCGCCGGTGAAGGCAAGGCGGATGCCCACGGCGCTGTCCTCAAATTTCGGCCACAGGATGCCCGGCGTGTCGAGCAGCTCGAGCGTCTTGTCCACCGGCACCCACTGCTTCGTGCGGGTCACGCCGGGGCGGTCCTCCGCCTTGGCGCTCCTGCGGCCGGAGACCTTGTTGATAAACGTCGATTTGCCGACGTTCGGAATGCCGAGCACCATCACGCGCAGAACGCGCCCGACCTGGCCCTTGGCTTCATAGGATGCGATCTTGTCGCGCAGAAGCGTGCGCACGGCGGCGGAGAACTGCTTCACGCCGCCGCCCTGCTTAGCGTCCGTTTCGATGACGGCATAGCCGAGCGAGCGGAAATACGCCGCCCATTTTTTCGTCATCTCGGGGTCCGCCTGATCGACGCGGTTCAGAACGACCAGACGCGGCTTGCCCGCCGTCAGCTCGTCCACGTCGGGGTTGCGGCTGCTCATGGGGATGCGCGCGTCCAGAATCTCACACACGGCGTCCACATTGCCGATCTCCGCTGAGATCATGCGGCGGGTCTTGGTCATATGACCGGGAAACCAGCTCAAACTTTCCAGCTGCATGGCGTTCTCCTTTACTTCAAAAGGCCGATGCGGCCAAAGTCGCGCTGCTCGGTCAGATAGTCCCTGCCCGGGAAGAGCAGGAAGACCGCCTTGCCGATCAGCAGCCGCTTATCCACCGTGCCGAGCGTGGAATCGCGGCTGTCGTTGGAGTGGTTGCGGTTGTCGCCGAGCAGGAACACCTCGCCCTCCGGCACGGTGAGCGGGAACTGCGTCCCCTCCTCGCGGTAGGTGAGGTCGTTGATGTAATCCTCCTCGAGCATTTCTCCGTCCACATAGACGCGGCCGAGGTTGAAGTCGATGTCCACTGTCTGCCCTTCGGTCGCGATGACGCGCTTGACGATAGGATTTTCGTCGAAGCTCTCCTTGCGGGCGATGACGATATCACCCGTCTGATAGTCGCCGCAGAGCAGCGAATTCACAATGAGCAGCCGGTCCCCGTCCTGAAGCGTCGGGATCATCGAGGGGCCGGAAACGCCCATCATGCGCAGGGCAAAGGTAAAGACCAGCGTGACGGCCAGAAGCGCCGAAACGAGGGACGAGACCGTCTCGTACACGTCGCGTCCGGGGATCTTTTCCACGATCTCCTCGCTGCTCTCTTCGCTGATATCCAGTTTCTGATCAAATTCATCCATGGTGTATCTCTCCCTGAAATGGCGAAAGCGCCTGATTCTCTAATCTAAATATTTTATCACGAATTTTCCAAAAGGCAACAAAAAAAGCGCGGCGAAACGCCACGCTTTTTTGTTCTCAAAGAATCTGTCTTACAGCTTCTCGCGGATCTTGGCAGCCTTACCGACGCGGCCGCGCAGGTAATACAGCTTGGCGCGGCGGACATAACCGCTGCGCACGGTCTCGACCTTCTCGATGAGGGGGGAGTGAATGGGGAACACCTTCTCCACGCCGACGCCGTAGGCGAGACGGCGGACGGTGAAGGTCTCCTCGAGACCGCCGTGCTTCTTCGCGATGACGATGCCCTCAAAGACCTGGATACGCTCGCGGGAGCCTTCCTTGATCTTCACGTGAACGCGGACGGTATCGCCGACGTTGATGACGGGCATTTCCTTCTTCAGCTGCTGGGATTCGAGCTCTTTGATGAGATCCATGGATATTTTCCTCCTATTTATAGGCGTTCTTGACCGCTTTTCTGTGGCGCATCCGGGACTGTTTCACCCGCGCACGGCAGAGGACCGCCCTTTTCAAGCTATGATAGCATATCATACAAGGAAGTGAAATGCAAGCATTTTTTGCAAAAACGCGCGGTCCTTTAGCGAAAAACGTTCATTTCCGCGTCGTAGACCTCCTTGCGGCGCACGCGGACAAAGTCCGGCGCAAGCTCCGGCAGGTGCCGCGCGACCGCCGCGCCGATGAGCGCGGGGTTGAGGCCGGGGTCCTGCGCGGCGACGACGGCGTCGCCGGCGATCATGCCCTCGCACTGCTCGAGCGTGAGCGAGCGGATGAGCGGCGCGATGTTGAGTTCGGTCATGCCCTTGTGCTTCGTGCGCTTTTCAACGAGCACCTCTTGACGCGCAAAGAGCTCGCGGATGCGCTCCGCCGCCCCCTCGGGCACGCCGTTGTCGTACTCCATCTCGAGCCGCGCGCGAAGATAGGTCATCTCGCGCACGGGGCGCGTGACGGCATAGCAGTCCAGCACGCGAAGGCCCGCGGGCATGCCGGTGTTGAGCGCCTCGGCCACCCCCTCGCCGGTGCTGTCCTCCACGCTTTCAAAGTCGAGGATCTCGCAATCACTCGACTGGCCCACGGGCAGCGGCAGCACAATGGAGAGAATCGGGTGCGGATGGAAGCCGTTGGAATGCTTGATGGACAGTCCCGCGCGCGGGAACACGCGCTGGAAGGTGCGCATCACGTCGAGATGCGAAATGTAGGAGGCCTGATGCTCCTTGACGAAAATCAGTCTCAGCTTAGACATTGCATTTCCCTCCTACCAGGCAGTTCGCGCCGCAGGCGTTGCAGTGGGTGCGGCAGTCCGGCGTCGTAACGCCTTCAAAGGCGAGCGCGTGCTCGCGCTTGAAATACGCCGGGGAAACGCCCGTTGCAACTGCGCTCCACGGCAGGATCTCATTCTCGCTGCGGCGGCGGTTGGCGTAAAAGTGCGGGTCGAGGCCGCACTCTTCAAAGGCCTCCATCCAGCGGTCGAGACTGAAGTAATCCTCCCAGGCGCTGAGCGTTTCGCCCTTGCGCCAGGCGGTCTCGATCACCTTGCAGAGCCGCCGGTCGCCACAGGAGATGACCGCTTCCATAAAGCTCGTGGGCGAGGGGTGCCAGTTATAGTGGATGGCCTTGGAGCGGATGGCCCCGCGCAGGAGCTTGACGCGGCGCTCGTACTCCTCGATCGGGATCTGCGGCTCCCACTGGAAGGCCGTGTGGGGCTTTGGCACAAACCACGAGGTCGAGACCGTGATGCGCACGCCGCGCGAGCGGTTGGGCGTACAGTCGCGCCAGACCTGCCAGACGTCGTCCGCGATCTTGGCGATGCCGAGCACGTCCTCGTCCGTCTCGGTCGGAAGGCCGAGCATGAAGTAGAGCTTGACGGCGCTGTAGCCGCCCGAAAACGCGCGGCGGCAGGATTCGAGCAGGTCCTCCTCGGTGAGGTTTTTGTTGATCGCGTCGCGCAGGCGCTGCGTGCCGGCCTCTGGCGCGAAGGTAAGGCCCGTCTTGCGTCCCTTCTGCAGCCGCTCCATCAGCGCCATGGAGAAGTTGTCCGCGCGCAGCGACGGCAGCGCGAGGTTCACGTGCCGCCTGGCGCAGAATTCCTCCAGATCGTCGCACAGCTCCACAAGCGCCGGATAGTCGGAGGTCGAAAGCGAGGAAAGCGTCACATCCTGATAGCCGGAATCCTCGACGGCTTCGACCGCGTAGCGGTGCAGGAGCTTTTCCGAGCGGCTGCGCACCGGGCGGTAGACATAACCCGCCTGACAGAACCGGCAGCCGCGGATGCAGCCGCGGAACAGCTCGAGCGAGACGCGGTCCTGCACGATCTCGGTCGAGGGGACGATGGTTTTGGTCGGATAGTAGGCCTCGTCCATGTTCTGCACGACGCGTTTGAGGACCGTTTTGGGCGCGCCCTCTTTGGGCGTGATGAACTTCACCGTGCCGTCGTCGTTGTAGTCAACGTCGTAAAGGCTCGGCACATAGATGCCGCGCAGCCGCGCCGCCCGCATGAGAAATTCGTGCTTGCTCCAGCCCTCGCGCCGCGCCCTGCGGTGCAGCTCGATGAGCTCGACGTTCATCTCCTCGCCCTCGCCGATCACGGCAAGGTCCAGAAAGTCCGCGATGGGCTCGCAGTTATACATGGCCGTGCCGCCCGCGATGACGAGCGGCGTGAGCTCCGTGCGCTCGGACGAATGCAGCGGGACGCCCGCAAGGTCGAGCATGTTGAGAATGGCGGGGAACGCCATCTCATAGCCGACAGAAAAAGCAATGATGTCAAATTCGCTGAGCGGGTCGAAGGATTCGAGCGCGTAGAGCGGGATGTGCGCCTTGCGCATCTCCTCCTCCATGTCGCCCCAGGGGGCGTAGCAGCGCTCGCACCACACGCCCTCCATGTTGTTCATCACGCCGTAGAGGATACGCATGCCGAGGTTTGACATGCCGATCTCGTAGGTATCGGGAAAGCAGAAGGCGATGCGCGTATCGACCTTGCTCTTGTCCTTCATGATGGCGTTGAATTCCCCGCCGACGTAGCGCGCGGGCTTCTGCACGCGCGGCAGGATGCGTTCCAGTCTCTTATCCACAAAAAATCTCCCTTGAAAAAGAAAAAGTAAGACAGCTCAAAATGGGCATAGAAAACCATTTTGAGCTATCTTACACTCTTCCTGCGTTTTTCGCAAGCCCCGATCGCCGCACCACGCCGAAAAGCAGCGCAAGGGACGCGAGCAGGAAGAGCGTGCCCCCGCCCGTCTCCGCCGTGACGTACACCCCCGCGCTCACGAGCGCCAACGAGCAGACAAGTCCCGTGACCGCAGCGATTCTCTCGCCCGCGAGCGGGCCGAGGAAGAACGCCGCAATGAGATACAGCGCCCGCGCGCCGTCGAGCGGCGGGATGGGCAGCAGGTTGAACGCCGCGAGCAGGATGTGCGCGCCCGCAAGCACGAAGCCCTCCACCCATGAAAGGCGCAGCGCCAGAAGCGCCGTCAGCACGCCGCAGAAAATATTCATGCCGCAGCCCGCGAGCGTGACGATCAGCTCCCGCCCGTAGGAGAGCCTGCGCGCCCCGCGCGCATACAGCACCGCGCCGAGCGCCGAGAGCCGCAGCCCCTCGACCGGCACACGGTAAGCCCGCAGCGCAAGCAGGTGCCCGCACTCGTGCAGCGCCGCGGCCAACAGCACAGATACGACGATCTCCGCCGGGCTGATGACCGCCGCGAGCAGCACCAGCAGGAAAAAGCTCCACGAGGCGTGCACGCCCCGCTCAGGAAACAACATAGTAGATGGGATTCAGATACTCCCCGCCGTCGTGCACCTCAAAGTGCAGATGCGGCCCCGTCGCGTTGCCGGTGGAGCCGACGTGCGCAAGCTCATCGCCCTTTCGGACGCTCTGCCCCGCGCTCACCGTGACGGCGCTGCAATGGGCGTAAAGCGTCGAAAAGCCGCTCTCGTGGTTGACGGTCACATACTTCCCGAGCAGATTGCTCTCCCCCACCGTGCCGACGGTACCATCGGCAAAGCAGGCAACGCTCGCCCCCTCCTCGCCCGCGATGTCCACGCCGTAGTGGAAGCACTCCTCGCCGCTGTTCGGGTCCTCGCGCCAGCCGAAGGGCGAGGTCAGCGTTCCGGAGAGCGGACAGGCGTAGGCAAAGCCCAAAATGCGCTGCTCGCCGACGGCGAGCGCGGGCAGCTCGCGCGCATCGGCCATCTCCGGCGCGTCCTGCTCCGGCACGGTGACGCCGATGAGCTCGCCCGAGACCTCCTGCGCCCTTTTCTCCCCGCCGAAGACCGCAATGCAGGCCTCCGACAGCGAATCGCCCCAGGTCTGCTCGCCGGACGCGGCGCGGCCCACGGCGGAAAAGGCCGAGACGAAGTCCGCGTCGCGCACGAGCCACTGCCCCAGCGTGCCGCGCAGCGAGCTTAAATGGTCCGGCATGATGAGCTTGAGCCCTACGAGCGCGACGAACAGCGCCCCGCAGACGATGACCTGCACGACCATGCGCGGCGTCCGGTCCGTCCCGCCGCGCGGCGTTCGCCGCGTCCCCGGCGCGGCGCGCCTGCCGCCGCACGGCATCGCGCGCCGCCTTCTTCCCTGCTTCATGCCGTCCACGCTCCTTCGCTTTTTTGCTGCCATAGCCTATGTGGACGAGGGCAGAAAAATACCTCCGCCCTGCGGCGGAGGTATTCCGGTCACATATGTTACTGTTCCATGCGGCAGGCGGCGTAGACGCTGCGGCGCGTAAAGTCAGATACCTTGTCAAACATTGCCTCCGGCAGGTTTGCAACAGGTTCCTCCGCCTTCGCGTTCGCGGCGGTCAGGCCCTGCTCGCGGCAGTAGGACAGCGCGCCGTCGTAGGGCCCGGCCTTGCCGGTCCTGCGCAGCTGGGCGACGCGGCGGGCGATGGCCTCGTCTCTCGGCGCGAGCAGCATCGCAAGCTCGCCGACGGTCATCTTGTCGTCAAGGCGCAGGCGGTTGTCCGTGAAGGCAACGGCGCGCGTTTTGGCGAGGGCCGCGAGCTTTTCAAAGAGCGGATCATCCCGCCCAACGTCCGTAAACGGGCTCTCCTCCATCAGCTCGCCCACGCTCACGACGCGATAGCCGTACTCCTTCAGCAGTGCAAGCTGCCGGCCGAGCGCGAAGGCCACCGGCGTGCGCTTGGCCATGTTGTAGCCGTCCTTCTGGAAGATGATCTGCCCGCAGAAGAAGTCCGGGTCCTTCTCAAGCGCCCTGCGCATCGGCTCGATCATCGCGTTGATCTCGGCCTCAAGCGCCTGCTCGGGGTCCTCGTGCGTGGAAGGCAGCCAGCCCGCGCCGTCGAACGACGCGGCCATGTACTGATAACCCATGCGGTCGTAAACGTCGTAGCTCGTAAAGCCGCCCGCCATCTTGTCCACGTAATGCGGCGGACGCGCAAGCGTGAGCGCATAGCCGTAGCGCTCCTTCATCAGCGTATCCAAGCGCGTCAGGTCGGCGACCGCCGCGTCGAAGCCCGGCAGATACTCGCGCGCGCCATAGACAAACGGCTTTTTGCCGAAGATGATGTGGCGGTAGCCGTGGTTCGTGATCTGGTGCCCCTCGTCGAGCATGCGGCGGATCAGGCGGTCGTTGTGCGCAGCGCCCCCCCTGTCGTCGCAGTGGATGTCCGGGTAGTGGTCGAACTTCACGCCGCCCCAGGCCGCGCTGCCGAGCTTGCCCGCCTCGTCGGGATAGTTCTCGCTCGTGTCGCCGATCACGTCGAAGCTGCCCTTCGCGCCGTACTGCGCGAGCGTGTCGAGCAGCACGTCCGTCAGCGTTTTGCCGCCGAAGCGGTCGGGCGAAGCAGGCAGGCCCATCGGGCCGTCGTCAAACGTCATGGCGCAGATGCGCTTGTCCGTTTTCACGCGCTCGATGCGGCGCGTGTAGCCGACATAGTGCTTCTCCGCGGGCGTGATGAGCTTTTTGACGATCTTCTTTCCCTTTTTACCGATCTTGACCAGCAATGACATGCCATCCATCCTCCTTGGTGATGATATCCTGCAAGGCGCATTTCACTGTAAAGAGCATCCCCTTTACTTTGCTTTTTGCGCCTGCGCTTGTCTTTTCCCGTTTCGTTTTCTGGCTGTGCGCCACGCACATTGCGCGTCCGCGCTTTCCCTCGAGCCGCCTTGCCCCCTGCACGAGCGCCGCGCGGACGGCGGGCAGCGTCAGCTCCGGCACGTCGAGCACCGTCACGCCGCCGCCGACCTCCTCGGGCACGTGCGCGTCGCTGCCGGCGGTGATGGGCTTGCCCCACTTTTTCGCCAGCGCGAGCGCCATGGCGTTCGCGCCGCGGTTCTTGCGGTCGGCACGGCTGTTGAAGGCCTCGATCCCGTCGAGCCGGTTCAGCACATCGTCGAGCCGGTGGGCGTCTGTGCTGTGCTCGAAGGGGTGTGCCATCACGGCAAGGCCGCCCTGCGCGTGGATCGCGTCCAGCGCTTCGTCAAAGCGCTTCGTTTCGATCGCTTCGGTCACAAACAGGCCCAGCAGGTGCCCGCGCTCGGTCGAGACCTCCGTCGCGGGGATCAGCAGAAAATTGTCGTACTGCGGCACGCGGTCCAGCACGCGGTCGTGGTCGCAGACCGCCGCGCCGTTCAGCCCGCGCGCACGGGCGAGCGCGACGATCTCGTCAAGGCTCATGCAGCCGTCGAACGACCGCTCTGAATGAATGTGCAGATCCAATCGGACTTCCATGGTCCCGTTCTCTCTCCTCTCAGCGTCCAAGAAGGCTCTTTTTCAGATACGCGCGCATGACGGCGTTGTCACCCTTCGCGCGCAGCGCTTCCTTCGCAGTGAAGAAATCGCCAAGACCGCGCAGCCCCTCTTTGATGCGCCCGGCCTTCAGATAGCTGAGCGCGGCGAGCGTATCGTTGAGCAGAAAGCGCATCTTCACGCCCGTTTCATAATCCTGCGGCTCATATTCGACCGTCTCCCCCGCCGCGGCGCGCGCATAGTGCGCGACGATAGGGCTTTTCGCCGCCTCGGTCATCGGAAAGCTGCCCCACACGCGGGGGTTGACCTCCAAAATGCAGTCGCCCTTGAATTCTACCATGGCAAGGCCTGTAAAGTGAAAGGACTTGAGCAGTGCATAAGCCTGAGCGATCATGCTTTCGTCATAAAAGCTCTCGCAGCAGGTGGACGGACCGCCCGTGATGGGGTACTCGCGCACGCGGCGGTGGCACAGCGCGCCCAAAAGCTCGCTCTCCCGCCCCAAAAGCAGGCTCACGCCCGCGCCCGCGCCCGTGACCTTCTGCTGCACGATGGGGCTGGGGTCATAGCGCCGCATTTTTTCCATGATCGTGTCGAACTCCGTCCGGTCCTTCGCGACGGCATAGCGGTCGGCGGCCTTGAGGCCGAACTTCTCGCCGCAGTGCGGCTTGACGACGACGGGATACTGCTCCGGCGCGCCGTCATACTCGCGCGGCACGGGAATGCCGAGCGACAGCGCGCGCCCGTGCACCGTCTCCTTGTCGTTGAGCGCGTCGAGCGTCTCCTTCGGCGCGATGAGAAAATCCGCCAGCGCGGCGAATTCCTCCCGCCGCGCGGCAGCGGTGTTGAGCGTCACCGCGCCGACGCAGAACAGCACCGGATGGTCATATTCCCGGAGCACGTCCAGAAGCTTGTCGCCGTAGCCCGCGTCCGCGCAGCCGCCGTCGATCCAGCGGAAGGCGCCGCAGGATTTCGACACCGACACCGCGGGCGCGCTCTTCACGTCGTTTCGCGTCTGCGTCACCACCACGCGGTAGCCCGCGCGGTGCAGCGCGCGCACCGCCGCGATCGAAGAGCGGTATTTTGCGTCCGTCACAAGCGCTGTTTTCATCTCTCTCACCGTCGTTTCCTTTGTTTTTGTCCGCCTGTCATGATACCAAATCCCCCCGCAAAATGCAAGCGTTCCCTCGCGTCATTGTAATATCGGTGTTGAATTTTTCTTATCGAAAAAATCAATAGTTCTCCTTGCTTTTCAAGGCGGGCTGTGCTATTGTTTTAATATGATGTTTTTTGCCGTTTCGGCACTCTGGAAAGGCGGTCGCGTCTCATGAATGATATCAGTCTCAAGCAGCTCGAGGTCTTTGTCGCTGTGGTGGAGCACGGCGGATTTACCCGCGCCGCGGAGGAGCTTTTCTTCAATCAGTCCACCATCAGCGCACACATCAGTCTTTTGGAGCAGGCGCTGGGCAAGGAGCTGTTTGTGCGCAGCAACCGCCGCCACGTCCGTCTGACCGCGGACGGCGAGCAGGTCTACCCCATCGCCAAGCGCATTCTCGGCGACTGCGACACGCTGCGCACGCTCTTCGCCGCGGAAAAGGCGGGGCAGACGCTTTCGCTCGGCGCGTCCACCGTGCCGGGGCAGTATCTGCTGCCGGACTATCTCGCCGCCTTCCTCAAAAAAGAGAAGGACTTCCGCTATTCTCTGCGCCGGGGCGACAGCGCCCAGGTGCACCAGATGCTCAAGGACGGCGAGATCTCGCTCGGCTTCGTCGGCGCGATCAGCGAGCCGCACATCGTCGATTACTTCCCTCTGGCGGAGGACAAGCTGGTGCTCGTCACGCCGAATACCGCGCACTACCGCCAGCTCAAGGAAAGCGGCAGCTACGGCCGCGACCTGCTCTCCTACCCGATCGTCACGCGCGAGGAGGGCTCGGGCACGGACCGCAGCGTGCAGAACTATATCCGGAGCCTTGGCCTTTCCCCTGACTCGCTCAACGTCGTGGCCCGCGTGGACGATCCCGAGGCCATCAAGCGCATGGTCATCAGCGGTGTGGGCATTTCGATCCTCTCGACGCTCGCCGTGGAGCAGGAGGTTGAAAACGGCACGCTGCTCGCATTTGAAATGGACCACAACGCGCTCAAGCGCGACATCTATCTCATCACACTGCGCGGGTGCAGCTTCACGCGCACAGAGCAGAAGTTCATCGACTTTTTGAAAAGCTGCAAGCGCAAGAGAAAGCACGACGCGGCGCTGTGATCCCTCCAAAATATGACAAAATAGCCTGGCTCTTCCGAGTCAGGCTTTTTTCTTTTGTGCTTTACTTTTTCAGAAAGCCGAACAGGCCGCGCTTTTCGTAAGGCTTGGCGCTGACGGATACAAAGTCGTAGCCGGTCTTGCCGATGACCTCGCGCAGCTTCCGCTCGTCGAGCGGCTGCTCGCTGATGATGTCCGCCTCGCCCTTGCTGTGTGAAGCGGAGACCTTCTTGACGGCAAAGGCATTGCGGATGGCGTCGCTGATGTGCGATTCGCACATGCCGCACATCATACCGTCGATCTTTACGATGGTTTCAATCATTTGAATGGTCTCCTTTCATGCGCTTCAGGAGACGCGGGTGGATAGGTCCCGCGTCTCCTGTCACTATTTATTGCTGCTTACTGTGGCACCCGCCGTGCATGGCGCAGTGCGCACAGTTACAGCCGCAGGAGTTTCTTTCCCTCTTTCTCTGCCGGATAAGATAGGTGGAGGTAGCAATGATTATGGCAAGCAGGATAGCAGAGACGATGATCGTTGACAGGTTTGCGGTCACCCAATTCAACATGGAAATTCACTCCTTTCGGGAAGGTATCTGTGTCAGGGAATTACTTGCTGCTCAGCTTGGTGGCTTCCTTGTAGGGCTTGAAGAGCATGTAGATGATCAGGGCGAGCACCGCGATGGCAGCGATCAGGCCGACGACGTTCAGGCCGCCGGTGAGGGCGTTGCCGAACTGGTTGATCATCAGGGCGACGAGGTAAGCAAAGCCGCACTGATAGCCGATGGCGAACCAGGTCCACTTCGCGTTGTTCATCTCACGCTTGATCGCGCCGATGGCAGCGAAGCACGGAGCGCACAGCAGGTTGAACACGAGGAAGGAGTAGCCGGTGATGCCGGTGAAGGCCGCCGCGATGTTCTGGTACACGGTCATATCGCCGCCGCCGTAGAGGATGCCGAGCGTACCGACGATGTTCTCCTTGGCGACAAGGCCGGTGATGGAGGCGACGGTCGCCTGCCAGTTGCCCCAGCCGAGCGGGATGAATATCCAGGCGATCAGGTTGCCGATCTTGGCAAGGATGGAGGAGTCGATCTGATCCTCAGTGAGCATCTGGAACGTGCCGTCCACCCAGCCGAAGTACGTGGTGAACCAGACGAAGATAGTGGAAAGCAGGATGATGGTACCGGCCTTCTTGATGAACGACCAGCCGCGCTCCCACATGGAGCGGAGCACGTTGCCGAGGGTCGGCCAGTGGTAGGCGGGCAGCTCCATAACGAAGGGAGCAGGATCGCCGGAGAACATCCTGGTCTTCTTGAGCATGATGCCGGAGATGATGATGGCGGCCATGCCGATGAAGTAAGCGGAGGTGGAGACAATGGCGCTGCCGCCGAAGAGCGCGCCGGCGATCATCGCGATAAACGGCACCTTCGCGCCGCAGGGGATGAACGTGGTGGTCATGATCGTCATGCGGCGGTCACGCTCGTTCTCGATGGTACGGGAGGCCATGATGCCCGGAACGCCGCAGCCGACGCCGACGAGCATCGGGATGAAGGACTTGCCGGAAAGGCCGAACTTGCGGAAGATACGGTCCAGAACGAAGGCGATACGGGCCATATAGCCGCAGGCCTCGAGGAAGGCGAGCATCAGGAACAGAACGAGCATCTGCGGCACGAAGCCGAGCACCGCGCCGACACCGGCGACGATACCGTCAAGGATCAGGCCGTTGAGCCAGTCCGCCGTACCGGCAGCGTCAAGCGCATCGCCGATCAGAACGGGCACGCCGGGGACCCACACGCCGTAGTCGGCCGGGTCGGGCTCGTCAAAGCCGTTCTCTTCGAAGTAGCTGACGGCGTCCACATAGGTCATGCCGACGGTGGAATCCTCATCGGCGTCCTCGGGGATGGCGTCATAGTAAGCGGTCATCTCGTTGATGGCGAGGGTCTCTTCATCCTCGACATCGACGGTGGCGGTGTCGGAGGTGGGCTGATAGGCCTTGAGCTCCTCGAGCGCCGCATCGGCGTCGAAGCTCTCATCCTCCATGTCGAGACCGACGAACGCGTCGGCAGCCTCGGTCGCGGCGGTGTAATCGTCGCTCGCCTCGCCGTAGGCGGCGGAGCCGATGCCCAGCAGGTGCCAGCCGTCGCCGAACAGGCCGTCGTTCGCCCAGTCGGTCGCGGGCGCGCCGACGGCGACCATGGCGATGTAGTAAACAAGGAACATCACAGCCGCGAAGATGGGCAGGCCCAGCCAGCGGTTCGTCACGATCTTATCGATCTTATCGGAGGCAGACAGCTCGCCGGCCTTTTTCTTCTTGTAGCAGCCCTTGATGAGCTGGGCGATGTATACATAGCGCTCGTTGGTGATGATGCTCTCGGCATCGTCGTCGAGCTCGGTCTCGGCGGCCTTGATGTCCTCCTCGATGTGGTTCATCGTCTCCGTGGGGACCTTGAGCTGCTCGAGCACCTTATCGTCGCGCTCGAAGATCTTGATGGCGTACCAGCGCTGCTGCTCCTCGGGCATGTTGTGCACCGCCGCCTCCTCGATGTGGGCGATGGCGTGCTCAACGGGGCCGGAGAAGGTGTGCATCGGGATGGTCTTGGTGCCCTTGGCGGCGCGGACGGCAGCCTCGGCCGCGTCCATAACGCCGTCGCCCTTGAGCGCGGAGATCTCGATGATCTCGCAGCCGAGCTCGCGGGAGAGCTCCTTGACGTTGATCTGATCGCCGTTCTTGCGGACAACGTCCATCATGTTGATGGCGATGACCACGGGGATGCCGAGCTCGGTGAGCTGGGTGGTCAGATACAGGTTGCGCTCGAGGTTCGTACCGTCGATGATGTTCAGGATGGCGTCGGGACGCTCGCCGATCAGATAGTTACGGGCGACAACCTCCTCAAGCGTGTAGGGGGACAGGGAATAGATACCGGGAAGGTCCATGATGACCACGTCATCGTGCTTTTTGAGCTTGCCTTCCTTCTTCTCCACGGTGACGCCGGGCCAGTTACCGACGAACTGGTTGGAACCGGTGAGCGCGTTAAAAAGCGTCGTCTTACCGCAGTTGGGGTTGCCCGCGAGGGCAATTTTGATCTGCTTTTCCATCTTCTTTTACTGCTCCTTTTTGTTAAGTACCCTTAACTTCTATAGAAATCAATTACTCCACTTCGATCATTTCGGTATCCGCCTTGCGCAGCGACAGCTCGTAGCCGCGCACGGTGACCTCCATCGGGTCGCCCAGGGGAGCCACCTTGCGGACATAGACCTCAACGCCCTTGGTGATGCCCATATCCATGATGCGGCGCTTGACAGGGCCCTCGCCGTGGAGCTTGACGACCTTGGCCGTCTCGCCGATCTTGACTTCACGCAATGTTTTCATAATCTCTCTCCTTTTATGCTAAAAATATCAAATCATGATTCTGCGCGCCATCTCTTCGCTGATCGCGACGCGGGCTTCCTTGACCTTGACGATCACGTTCCCGCCCAGAGACGACACGATGCTCACCGTTCCTCCGGCGACGAAGCCCAGATCCTCCAGGTGCTTTTTGACCTCAGGGCTCCCGCCCACCTTCAGGATGGTATTCTCTTCTCCGGCATTTGCCAGTGTCAGCGGCATCATATTTCATATCCCTCCGCTTCTGTTAGCTCTATTTAACGTGCAGATGCCAAAACAGCCGGTTCCCAGCCGTTTTGGCGCTTTGCAGTTAGCTCCGTTTAACTTTCGCCCGTAAGTTTAATCGCTCTAACCCATTTTGTCAAGAGGTTTTGCAAACATTTTTTTAATGCTTGCTTTTTTAGTTAGAGCGTGTTAATCTGTAATTGACCTTTTACGATGAAGTTGGTGAAACCGCACATGAAAATTCAAAAAGCCTCCGAGGACTATCTTGAGTCCATGCTGATGATGAAAGAGCAGCATGGCTACATCCGCTCGGTGGACGTTGCCGACCACCTCGGCGTGACCAAGCCCAGCGTGACCTACGCGACCAAGCGCCTGCGCGAAAACGGCTACATCGAGATGGACCGCGACGGCCTCATCACGCTGACCGACCGCGGCATGGCCATCGCCGCCAAGATGCTCGACCGTCACCACACGCTCACAAAGTTCCTCATCGCCCTCGGCGTGGACGCCAGGACCGCCGAGGAGGACGCCTGCAAGATCGAACACGACATCAGCCAGCAGACCTATGAAGCGATCTGCGAGCATGCCATGAAAAATCTTTATAAAGGTTAATAAAACCGCCCCCGCGCTCTATCGCGGGGGCGGTTTTTTCGTTATTTTACATCCGACGCGTTCAAAAGCCTTTCGCGCTCGCACTGCGGCACGAGCGCGCCGCCCGTCGCCCAGACGATGTGGCAGGCGTTCTCCCCCGCCGCGCCGCCGAGGACCGCCGCCGCTTCCGCAAAGCGCGCAGGACCCATAAAGGCCGCGCAGGCCGAGGGCTCGGCAAAAAGGCCTTCCGTTTCCCGCAGCGCGCGCAGATACGGCACAAGGCGCTCGTCCGCGACTGTAACGCCGCCGGAGACAAGGTGCGCTGTCATCCTCGCCGCGAAGTCCGAGCAGCGGCTCACGGCAAGGCCGTCCGCCGCCGTGCGGCCAGTCAGGCCGATATCCTGCACGCAGATGCCGCTCCCCACGCCGCTTGAAAGTCCCAGCAGCATGCAGGGCGCCTCCGTCGGCTCGACGAAAAAGACTTGCACCGCGTCGCCGAACTCCTGCTTGAGTCCAAAGCAGATGCCGCCCGGCGCGCCGCCGACGCCGCATGGGATATACACGCAGAGCGGGTTCATCGCATCCACCGCGATCTCCTGCGCATCGAGCTGCGCTTTCAGCCGACGCGCGGCCACGGCGTAGCCGAGGAAGAGATCTCTTGAGTTCTCGTCATCGACAAAGTGGCTCATCGGGTCCTCCGCCGCGCGGGCGCGCCCCTCCGCCACGGCGTAGGAATAGTCCGCGCCGTACTCGAGGACCGTCACACCCTTTTCGCGCAGGAGATCCTTTTTCCACTGCTTCGCGTCCGCGCTCATGTGGACCGTGACCTGATAGCCGAGCGCCGCGCCCATGATGCCGATGCTCAGCCCCAGGTTGCCCGTAGAGCCGACATGCAGATGACGGCGCGAGAAAAACTCACGGAACGCGCGCGAGGCGAACACGCTGTAATCGTCGCGCCGCTCGATAAGCCCGTGCGCAAGCGCGAGATCCTCGGTATATTTGAGCACCTCATAGCAGCCGCCGCGCGCCTTGACGCTGCCGGCCACCGGCAAATCGCAGTCGCGCTTTAAAAAGAGCCGGCCCGCAATGCCCGCCTTCTGCCCGTTCAGCCACGCGCGCATGGCGGGGATCTCGGTGAGCGGAGATTCGATCAGGCCGCGGTTTTCCGCCGTCTCGGGAAATGCCTTCTTGATAAAGGGCGCAAAGCGCTCCATGCGCGCTTCGGCGTCGTCCACGTCCGCGCGCGTGAGCGGCAGAGTGGAAAGCGTCTGCTCCGCGCCGCACACGTCAGGATTGAGCCAGACGCTCTCCCTGCGCTGCTGCATGGCAAGCACGAATTCCTTATTGTTCAGCATGATGGTTCGTCTCCTGTTCCTCGGTAATGTACTGCTGGGTGCCGCGGTAGATGCGCACGGTGCGCCCGCGGTAAAGCTCCATAATGGCCGCGGCAAGCAGCGCGGGGTCATGGCGGGCATAGCCGCCCGAGGCCGACAGCAGCGGATACTCGGCAAGCGCTACGCCAAGGCGCGCGATGCGCTCCTTGTCCACGCGCAGAAGCTCCGCGTCCTCCGCGCCGTAGCGCGCGGCCAGCTCCGGCGGGATGGGCGCGTTGTTGGCAAGGCAGAGGTCGATGAGCCCCTCGTGCCCATGGCGCAGCAGGGCCTCGATATGGTCGGCGGCGGTGTAGCCCTCGGTCTCGCCGTCCTGCGTCATGATGTTGCAGATGTAAAATGTCTGCGCGCGGGAGGCGCGGATCGCGTCGGCCACGCCGTCCACCAGAAGGTTCGGGATGACGCTCGTATACAGGCTGCCGGGGCCGAGCAGGATGAGGTCTGCTTCCTCAATGGCACGCAGCGCGTCGGGCAGGGCCTTGGGGTGCTCAGGCAGGAGCGAAACGTGGTGGATGCGGCAGTCCTGCCGCTTTTTCGCGCTGAAGATGCGCGACTCGCCCACGACGCGCGCGCCGTTTTCAAACACAGCCTCGAGCTGCACGTCCGCGTTCGTCACCGGCAGCACCCGGCCAGAAATGGCCAGCACCTGCCCCATCATGGCGACAGCCTCTTCAAAGCTGCCTGCCATACCGTTGAGCGCGGCGAGCAGAAGATTTCCGAACGACTGTCCGCGCAGCTGGCCCTCCGGGAAGCGGTAGTCGAGCAGCTTTTCCATCACAGGCTCGGTGTTGGCGAGCGCCTGCATGCACTGCCGCACGTCCCCCGGCGGCAGGATGCCCATATCGCGGCGCAGCACGCCGCTGCCGCCGCCGTCGTCCGCGACGGTGACGACCGCTGTCAGCCGGTCTGTATATTTTTTCAGTCCGCGCAGCATCGTGGAAAGGCCCGTTCCGCCGCCGACGGCGACGATCTTCGGCCCGCCCGAGACGCGCGGGGAGGATAAAAGGTCATATATCACAGGGAATTTCCCCTTTAAATCTGATTTTCACCGGGCACAGGTCCCGGCTGCAAATGGTTCTTGTAGTATATCAGCCTTTCGTGTAAAATGGAAGAGGCAAGCATAACAACTTTTTTCATTTTTTCGGAGGAAGATGACAATGTTATACAAGAAGTTTCAGGATATCGAGCTTTCCGCGCTGGGGCTCGGGTGCATGCGTTTCCCCGTTCTGGACGGTGACGACGGCCGGATCGACGAGGAAAAGGCCGGCGAGATCGTGCGTTGCGCAATGGAAAACGGCGTGAACTATTACGACACCGCCTGGCCCTATCACAACGGCCAGTCTGAGCCGGTGATGGGCCGCATTCTGAGTAAATACCCGCGCGAAGCGTACTATCTTGCCAGCAAGTTCCCCGGCTATCTCACAGAGAATTTTCCCAAGGCCGAGGAGATCTTCACCGCTCAGCTCGAGCGCTGTCAGGTCGATCACTTCGACTTTTACCTTTTCCACAGCGTGAGCGACGGCAACATTGACGGCTATCTCGACCAGAACTACCGCATCATCGACTTTTTCCGCGCGCAGAAGAAGGCGGGCCGCATCCGCCACCTCGGCTTCTCGACGCACGGCAGCCTTGAAACGGTCGAGCGCTTTCTGGCCGCCTTCCCCGAGGCGGAATTCTGCCAGATCCAGCTCAACTATATGGACTGGACCTTCCAGCGCGCGCAGGACAAGGTGAAGCTCCTGCGCGAGCGCGGCATCCCCGTCTGGGTGATGGAGCCGGTGCGCGGCGGACGGCTCGCCTCGCTCGACGCAGATCTCGAGACAAGGCTCCGCGCCCTGCGGCCGGAGGAGAGCATCCCCGCGTGGGCGTTCCGCTTTCTGCAGAGCATCGACGGCGTCGGCATGGTGCTCTCAGGCATGTCGAGCCTTGAGCAGGTGCGGGACAACATCAAAACGATGTCCGAAGCAAGGCCCCTCTCCCCTGCCGAGCTTGAAGCGCTGCTTACCGTCGCGCAGGAGCTGACGCAGCGCACGGCGGTCCCCTGCACGGCCTGCCGCTACTGCACGGAAAAGTGCCCGAAAAAGCTCGACATCCCCGCCCTGCTCGCGCTCTACAACCGCAGGGTCGCCGGGGAGGATATCCAGCACGAACTCTCGGCGCTCCCGGCAGAAAAGCAGCCGCGCACATGCCTTGCCTGCCACAGCTGCGAAAAGGTCTGCCCACAGGGCATCAAGATCGCGTCGGCCATGGACCGCTTCACGCGCCTGCTCATCGGCTGAGCGTTGCGTTTTCCGCCGCTTTGTGGTAAGATGGCTTCAAAATCATCAAAAGGAGCTATTTCCCCATGGAACAGACGGATGTTGTCAATCAGGCGGAGGCGCTCGACGAAAAGAACGCCTTCGCCGTCTATAATCATATTGAATCAGAATTTGTCGAACCGGATCACGCGATCTTTCGCCTGAATATCCGCCCCGAGAGCAAAAATCCCTACGGCGTGGTGCACGGCAGCGCCATCTACACGATGGCCGACAACGCCACGGGCTACGCCGCCCATTCCGACGGCCGCTCCTATGTCACGCAGACGAGCTCGATGCACTTTCTGCGCAACCAGACGCACGGCGTCGTGCGCGCGGACGCAAGGGTGCGCCACCGTGGGCGCGCGACCTGCCTTGTGGATGTGGACATTCTCGGCGAGGACGGGCGGCTGCTCGCCACGGGCGAATTCACGTATTTCTGCGTCGATCCCGAGCGGATGGCGGAAAAAGCGCGCGAGCAGCGCTGAACGGAAAGGAGCTTTTCATGGCAACGGCCCTGCTTTTCAATTTTCATGACGCGCAGAAGCTGCAGAAGATCCGCTTCGCGCTTTTCAAGCTCGGCATCGCCGGCCGCGTTGTAGACGCGGCGGACTTCGGCCAGCCGGTCGGGTATCTCTGCGGCCTTGAGGGCTTCTCCCCCGCTGCATCGCCGGAGGAGGGCGGATTTTCGGACGAGATGTTGGTGCTGTGCGATCTTTCGGGCGCTCAGCTCGACGCGCTTTTGTCCGCGCTGCGGCGCAGCCGCGCCGTCGTCGCGCTCAAGGCCGTCGTGACGGAGGAGAACGCCTCGTGGAGCGTCAAAAAGCTGCACGGTGAGATCCGCCAGGAGCACGAGGCCATGAAGGGCACGCGTGCCAAGGATGCGCCAAAGCGCTCCGCGCACCGCAAATAATCCTTGCAACCGCGCCGCGCAGGCGGTATAATAGCAGGGCTTCGTAAAAGCGAAGCCCTGCCGTTTGGGTGCGGTGAGGATGCTTGGCCCGTATCAAATGGCAGTTCAAATGTCGGACCGTTGATCGTGCGCTTGCTTTGGGAGTGCCGTGGCGGTATCCGGGATAGAGCAAGGCGAAACGCCGCAAAGCCTTGCGACACCTGTATTTGCGGGATTTCCCCCGATTGCCGAAAACGGCACAAAAGCGGCTTTGACCACAGGAATGACCACAGACAGAAAAAGCTTTATTTTTTCCGCTCGCCGTGGTATCATGGCAGAAATTGAATATCCGGGTATAGCGAAGTTGGTATCGCGCCTGGTTTGGGACCAGGAGACCGTGCGTTCGAGCCGCACTACTCGGACCAAAAGCCCTCTGAAATCGTTGATTTCAGAGGGCTTTTCTTATTCTTTGTCTATTGCGGCGCAGAATTCGAGGTAGTTGAGCTTTGCCATTAGTCAAAAATAACTCTTTCGAGTTATTTTGGTCGGATCTTGTAAATTTCGACACTGTATGATACGATTATTATGTATATTATGATCACGGCAACGGAGGGATTTTATGCCAGCGAATAACAGTTCATACGAGAAGATTCAATCAAAAATCCACGCAATGAAAGGCGCATACCCCTCTTTGCGCACTAAGAGCGATGACTATGTCTTTTCTGCTTTATGTGTCAAATCTCATTTATTCAAAAATCCCGCTTTAGTATTATATAAAAATGATTTTGACGAGATGATCGTTGATGGTCAATACGATGGTGGAGTTGATGTCCTACTGACAGATCCGAATTCCGAGGAAGCTGATATGGTCATTGCCCAATCAAAATTTTATACGAGTATTTCTGCGGATGATGTAATGAATGCAATGACAAAAATGGCTTCCTTTTTTAAGGATATGAGTCAAGGGCATTATGAGCAAGTCAATGCAAAAGTGCAACGTCGCTTTCTCACACTGAACGCCGAGTTGGGCGATGAATCAAAAGTTCATTTCGTATTTTACACCAGTGCACCTCAAGCGGGTATTAACAGATCTCGGATAGAGAAAAAATTCCGTGAACAGTTCACGGACTCCAGTCGTTTTGAAGTTTCGTTCTTCTTTGGCAAAGATGTTGAGGAAGAGATCGATGAATCAGAGTCCCGGCGTCCTACTGTGGAGCAGGGTAAAATTAAGATTGATTCTACTGATAATTTTTTGCTCTATGGCGATGATGCCGCCATAGTAAATGTATCAGCGTTTTCCATCAAGGCTCTTTATGCCCAATACAACATTCAATTACTGGCAAAAAATCTGCGCTATCACATTTCCGGACGTGACATCGATCGTGGTATTGAAGAAACAATCAGGTACACACCAGAATCATTCTGGCTTAAAAACAATGGTATTACTATTGTTTGCGGCGACTTCGAAATTGATGGGCGTGAGGTAAAATTGCGCGACTTTTCTATCGTCAATGGCGGTCAAACCACTTATATGTTACATAAGAGCCGCTATATCGACGAAGACCACGACCTGTTTCTGCCCTGCAAAATAATTAGAACTGACGGTGATACAGAGGACGAAAAGAACGCTTTTAGCCTTGCTATCGCAAAAGCAACCAACACACAGAAACCCATTAAGCCTGTTGATCTGAAAGCAAATTCGCCCGAGCAAATCCGTTTTTCTCAAGCCATGCGTGATGTTGGTATTTTCTATCAGACTAAGCGTGGCGAAACGATCCCCAGGGCTTACAAAGAAGCATTTCTCAATTCTTCTCTGGTCGAAATTGGAAAACTGGGTTTGGCCGCAATTTTCCAGATTCCATGTGCAAGTCGATCTAAGCCATCTTCTTTATATTTACCGCAATACTACGAAAAGATATTCAATAGTAATCAACAGCAAATTGCAAAACTCTGTAGAGAGCTATTGTACATTGATTATTATTTCCGCAATATCTACCAGAAAAAATTTGATAGAGATAATGCTTCTGTGCCCGGCGCAAATGACCGCATTTCTTTCGCCCACAACGCAAGAACTATTTGCATCGCTTTCGCTGCATTTGCGTCCAGATACCACCAAGGAAATATTCAGAATCAGCATTTAGATACAATCTTTACTGCTGCTCGTTCGGACAGTGCAACAGATTCCAGATTGTATGATATTTTTGCTAATCTCGACGGTGTTTCATATTTCATCCCCGCTGCTGTGTTTAATCAAAAAGATAAGTACGATGCTCTCCTTGACCAGTTGTTTACAACCATAATTAATGCGGGCATCACAAGTTTTTCGATGGCATCGCGCTATGACTCCACGCTGACCGCTACTAATTTTTTAAAAAAAGATAAGAACTATTATGCGATTCTGGACGATCATTGGACATCAATTTGTGGAGATATCAAGCGAATTTTTGAAAGTATTATGTAGTTGTGATGTCACATGTTGATGTTGCAGTTTCCTCTTAGACAACTCAATATTCAATCGATAAAACTACCGGCAAGGGTACCAATTACTCGGCACCCTTGCCGGTGATTTTGTTACTTTTTCTTCTTTTCCCGCTTGCCCTGCTTCTCCTCCAACGGCCGCCCATCGCCCCCGCCCAGATCCATCAGCAGCTTTGCTTCCGCAATTTCCGCCTTCATCTCTGCAATTAACACTTTCAGCTTCTCCTCACACTCCTCTCTGGTATGAGCGTAAACATTGCGGGCGTGCTTTTTACCGTCGGGCCATTTGGGGGAGTATCGTCCTTCGAAGAG
Organism: uncultured Oscillospiraceae bacterium; assembly: GCA_934636865.1. Lineage (GTDB taxonomy): Bacteria > Bacillota > Clostridia > Oscillospirales > Oscillospiraceae > Hominicoprocola. Next base: position 378 of record CAKUBI010000027.1, on the reverse strand, counting down.
GTGGTCGTTGATCTGACTGACGCAGCCAGTGCCTGACCTGCGCTTGCGGCCCATGTAGGGCTTGAAATCGGTCATTCTCGGCTTTTCCGCCGTGTCCGGGGCAGTTTCCTGTCCCGGCTCTGAAGCGCCCTCCTGCGGCGCTGCCTTGCCGATGCCGCGGTCGATGTTGGCAGCGGCTGTAAACCGCATATCGTCGGTGATGTGGGTGTAGATGTCCAGCGTGGTAGCCGCTGACACATGGCCCAGCATGGCGGAGAGCGTTTTCACATCCATGCCGTTTTCCAGCGCCAGCGTTGCGAAAGTATGCCCTTACGGTATAATTACGACAAACCGGAAAAGCCCCGTATATCAAGGGTTTTCGGTTATCTGGCAAGGTTT
>CAKUBI010000026.1 GCA_934636865.1 uncultured Oscillospiraceae bacterium | reverse complement strand
ATGTCCAAGTCGCCGTTCGTGTAGGCCCATTCGATAGCGTGCCGGATGCAGCGTTCCACCCGTGAAGCCGTCGTGCCGTGCTTTGCCGCAACGGCCGGATACAGCTCCTTTGTGACCGCATGAAGCAGCTCTTCGTCGGCCGCAGCAAGCGCCACCGCATCCACGATATACCGCCAGCCCCGCACGTTCGGCGGCACCCCGATAAGCCGCAACATGACCGCTATCTGACACTCTAACGCTGTGTTTTCCACATGTAACCCCCCGTTTCTTGTAAGTTCTGGTAACCCCAATCTTACAAGAAACTTGTGAGTGTGTCAAGATATTGTGTTATCCGATTCAAGAAACCACTATATATAGTGCCCTACGCCGCAAGGCGTATACCGTTAGTTTAGGCCGCCTTTAGGTCGGGCGCATAGGATGGGCACAAAGGAGGTCACGAGCATGACGGTCCAATGCTGTTTTGAACGATATGAAAAGAAATACTGCCTGAGCGCGGCGCAGCAGCGCTTCCTGCTCGAAGCGATGGCGTCCCACATGCGCGCCGACGAGTACGGCGCATACACCATCTGCAACATTTATTATGATACCGACGACTGGCGGCTCATCCGCTCGTCGATCGAAAAGCCCGTTTATAAAGAGAAGCTGCGCGTGCGCAGCTACGGCGTGCCCGAGGAGGACGGCAGCGTGTTTGTCGAGCTGAAAAAGAAGTACGACGGCGTTGTCTACAAGCGGCGTGTCACGATGCCGGTCCGGGCGGTCGATGACTTCCTGAACGGCCCGGACACGGGCGGCTGCGGCCAGATTGGCCGCGAGATCCGCTACTTTCAATCCTTTTACCGCACCGTGCCGAAGGTCTTTATCGGCTACGACCGTCTGGCGTTCGCGGGAAAGGATGATCCGCGGCTGCGCATCACGTTTGACACGAACCTGCGCTGGCGCGATGCGGACGTCGATCTCCGTCTCGGCGATCACGGCGATCCCATCGCGCTGCCGGGCGATGCGCTGATGGAGGTCAAGATCCCCGGCACGTGCCCGCTGTGGCTCAGCCGCCTGCTCTCTGAGGCCGAGGCCTTCCCCACCTCGTTTTCCAAATACGGCGCGTGCTACTGCGGCAGCATCCTGCGCCGTGAACCCACTATCTTAAAGGAGGACCCTTACTGTGCTTGATTCAATTATCGGAAGTGAACTGACCCTATCCGCCTTTCTTATCTGCACTGCCGTGTCGCTGCTGCTGGGCGCCGGCACGGCCTGCGCCGCCATGTACCGCTCCCGCACGACGCAGAGCTTTGCCGTCACGCTTGCCATTCTTCCCGCCGTTGTGCAGCTCGTCATCATGCTTGTGAACGGCAATCTCGGCGCGGGCGTGGCGGTCGCAGGCGCGTTCAGCCTGGTGCGCTTCCGCTCCGCGCCGGGCACGGCGAAGGAGATCGGCGCGCTGTTTCTCACCATGGCGCTCGGCCTTGCCACCGGCATGGGCTATGTGGCGCTCGCGGCCATCGCGTTTGTCATCCTCACGGCGGCGATGCTGCTGCTCTCGGCGGTGAACTTCGGCTCGCCCAAATCGTCCGAGCGCGTGCTGAAGATCACGATCCCCGAAAATCTTGACTACGAGGGCCTTTTCGACGATCTTTTCTCGCAGTACACATCGTCCCATGAGCTCGCGCGCGTCAAAACCAGCAATATGGGCACGCTCTACGAGCTGGAATACCGCATCACGCTCCCCGGCGAGACGGTCCCCAAGGCGTTTCTCGACGATCTCCGCTGCCGCAACGGGAACCTCAACATCGTCTGCGGGCGCGAGACGGCAAGGGACGCGCTGTAAGGCTCCGTATTGATTTTTTCGTTCTTTTTCTTTATACTTTTCCTGATTTCAAATGCAAACGGAGGGATCTTTCATGCGCCTTTTGATCGCGGAGGATGAACTGGACCTTGCCGAAGCGCTCTCGGTATTTTTCGAGAAAAACCACTTCACCGTGGATGCCGTGCACAACGGCTTCGACGCCTATGAATACGCCTCGACAGGCGAATACGACGCGGTGATCCTGGATGTGATGATGCCCAAGATGGACGGCATCCAGGTGCTTGAGCGGCTGCGGCAGGAGGGGATCAAGACTCCCATCATGATGCTCACGGCCAAGGGGCAGAAAAGCGACCGCATCACGGGCTTCAACGCCGGCGCGGACGACTACCTGCCAAAGCCCTTCGACCCCGACGAGCTTTTGAGCCGCGTGCGGGCCATCCTGCGCCGCAGCGAGGCCTACCAGCCGAGCATTCTGCGCTTTTCCGACCTGTCGCTCGACCCGAACAGCGGCGCGCTCACCTGCGGAGAAAAGGCCGTGCGTCTGAGCGGGCGGGAGTTTCAGGTGATGGAACTTTTCCTGCGCTCGCCCCGGCAAGTCTTTTCCGCCGAGCGCATCATGGAGCGCGTCTGGGGCTGGGACAATGACGCGGAGATCAACGTCGTGTGGGTGAACATCTCGAACCTGCGCAAAAAGCTGCGCGCCATCGGCTCGCGCGTCACGCTGCAGGCCAACCGCGGCCTTGGCTACGCGCTGGAGGAGAGCGCATGATCAAAAAGCTGCGCAGCCGCTTCATCCGCATCGCAATGCTTTCGGTCGCGGCGGTCATGCTGCTGCTGACGATCATCCTCAATACGGCGAACTACATCTCGACCGATTCCGACTTAAAGCAGACGCTGACGCTCATCTATGAAAACGCGGGCACCATCCCGCATTCGTCCGCCTTTGCGCCCGTCCCGCCGGGCAGCGCCGACGCGCCCGCTCCGCCGGAGGACGCGCAGGCCCCGCAATCCCCGCCCGACGACAAGATCGCGCGGCGCGAAGGGCCGTTCACGGCGGAAACGCCGTTCTCCACGCGCTTTTTCGTCCTGCGCTACACAGATGACGGCACGCTGACGCAGGCGGACCTCAAGAGCATCGCGTCCGTCACCGAAGACGACACGCAGGCCTATCTCGCCGCTGCGCTCGCGCACGGCGCGGGCTACGGCTACTGCGGCAGCTACCGCTTCCTCGTCGCGCAGGAGGACGGGGAAAACATTGCGATCTTTCTTGACAGCTACCACGAGCTGCGCTCGCTGCGCATCGTGCTCGTCTGGTCGCTCGCAGCGGACGCGGCGTGCATCCTGCTCGTGTTTCTTCTTGTGCTGCTGCTCTCGCGCCGGGCCATCGACCCCGTGGTGCGCAGCGCCGAGCAGCAGAAGCAGTTCATCACCGACGCGAGCCACGAGCTTAAAACGCCCATCACCGTCATCGCCACGAGCCTCAAGGTCCTTGAGATGGAGACCGGCAAACAGAAGTGGATCGACAAGGCCATGGCACAGACGGAAAAGCTCACCGACCTTGTCAACTCTCTCGTCACGCTCTCGCGCATGGACGAGGAGGATTCGCCGCTCAAAATGGAGGACTTCCCCGTGAGCGACGCGGTGAACGAAACAGCGGAATCGTTCCGCGAGCTGGCGGAATCGAAGGGCCACGCGCTCACGCTTTCCATCGCGCCGGGGCTCACCTACCACGGCGACGAATACGCTGTGCGCCAGCTCGTCTCCATCCTGCTCGATAACGCGGTCAAGTACGCCGCCGAGGGCTCGTCCATCTCCCTCTCGCTCGAAAAGGCGCGGCGCGGCGTCGTGCTGCGCACGTCGAACGGCTGCGAGAAGCAGGATGGGCTTGACACGGGCAAGCTCTTCGACCGCTTTTACCGCGCGGACACCGCGCGCTCATCCGGAAACGGCTTCGGCATCGGGCTTTCTATCGCCCGCTCGATCGCCGAGGGACATAAGGGCGGCATCCGCGCAAGCCTTGACGGCGGGCGCATCGAATTCACCGCCGAACTGAAATAGCTTTCCTCTCCCCACATCAGAAGGCCGCCGTGCAGCAATTATTGCACGGCGGCCTTCCCATATTCAGCGGTCTTTCAGGTGCTCCTCGGCGGAGACGGTCTCGATCGCGCAGTCGATGAACTTCCTCGCCGCCGGGGACGCCTCCTTCAGCGAGGGGACGGAGATGCCCAGCGTGACGAACTGCGGCGGGTCGAAGGGAACCTCCGTCACCGTGCCGTTCCACCTGCGCGAGATGAGCCGCTGGTTGAAGCTCACGCCCAGCCCCGCCCCGACCATGTTGTAGGTCGTGAAGCCGTCGCGCGTTGTAAAGCAGGTGCGCGGGTGCAGGTCGTGGGCCGCGAGCAGACGGTCGAGGTCCGTGTCGTGGTTGGGCGAGGTGTAGATGAACGGCTCTTCCTGCAAGGCGTCCAGCGGGAACGCGGGCCGGTCCGCGAGCGGATGATCCTGCGGCAGCCACGCAACAAGCTCGTCGCGAAACACCGGCAGCCAGTCGTACACGTCGGAATTCGGCTTCGCGCCGAAGCAGCAGTCCACCGACCGCTCGCTCAGCCAGCGCGCCATCTCAAGGTTGCCGCCCTCCTGCATCCGCACGGTCACGCCCGGATAGCGCGCGCGGAACACCGTCAAAATTTTCGGCATCCACAGCGCCGAAACGCTGTAGTAGCAGCCGATGCTCAGCGAGCCCTTGACGATGCCGCAGATCTCCGCGCCGAACTGCTCGGCGTTGCGGTGCACGCGCACCACCTCGCGCAGCAGCGGCAGCATGAGCTTGCCGTTTTCCGTGAGCTGCACGCCCTTCTTGCTGCGCAGGAACAGCGGGAAGCCCAGCTCTTCCTCGAGCGTGCCGATCATGCGCGTGATGCCCGACTGCGTGTAGCCCAAAAGCTCCGCCGCGGCCGTCAGGCTCCCCTGCTCTGCCGCGGTGAGGAATGCCTCGCATTTGACTGCTTCCATACATTCTCCTATCTATGATGTTCCATCATGCTTTTCATAGCAAAACGCCGTTTGCGTCATGGTTTCTTTTATCATACAATAGCCTACAGAAACCGTCAATCCTGTTTTTATGCGAGGAGAGAGAAGATCATGGAACAGCGTTTGTCCTTTTCCTGCGACTACATGGAGGGTGCGCACCCTGCCATTTTAGAGCGTCTCATCGAGACGAATTTTGCCCAGGCGCCAGGCTACGGCGCGGACGACTACTGCGAGTCGGCGCGCGAGAAGATCCGCGCGGCCTGCGGCGCGCCGGAGGCGGAGATCCACTTCCTCGTCGGCGGCACGCAGACGAACGCGACCGTCATCGACGCGCTGCTGCGCTCCTACGAGGGCGTGATCGCTGCGGATACGGGCCACATCAGCACTCACGAGGCCGGGGCCATCGAGTTCAACGGCCACAAGGTCCTCACGCTTCCGCACAAGAACGGCAAGATCAGCGCCGCGCAGATCGCCACGCTCCTCTGGCAGTACGAGGGCGACGGCAACCGCGCGCACACCGTCATGCCGGGCATGGTGTATATCTCCCAGCCCACTGAGTACGGCACGCTCTACTCCCGTGCCGAGCTCGAGGCCATCAGCGCGCTGTGCCGCGAAAAGCACCTGCCGCTCTATGTGGACGGCGCGCGCCTTTCCTACGCGCTCGCCTGCCCGGAAAACGACGTGACGCTTGAGGACATGGCGCGTCTGTGCGACATTTTCTACATCGGCGGCACCAAATGCGGCGCGCTGCTGGGCGAGGCTGTGGTCATTCCGCGTCCGGGCCTCATCCCCCACTTTTTCACCATCATCAAGCAGCACGGCGCGCTGCTTGCCAAGGGCCGCCTGCTCGGTCTCCAGTTCGACACGCTCTTCACCGACGATCTCTATACGCGCATCGGTGAGAACGCCATCCGCGCCGCGAACGACATCCGCGCCGCCCTGCGCGCGAACGGCTACGAGCTGTTCTTCTCCTCGCCCACGAACCAGACCTTCTGCCTGATGAGCACCGAGCAGATCGCTCGGCTGCGCGAGCGCGTGGACTTCGCCGTCTGGGAGGTCTACGACGAGACGCACAGCATCATCCGCTTCGCGACCAGCTGGGCGACGAAGGATGAGGACGTGCGCACGCTCTGCGCCATCCTGCGTGAGTGCGCCCAGCGCGCCAGAGCCGCGTCCTGATTTTTCTCGAATACGGAAAAGAGCCTTCCCCGCTTCGGGGAAGGCTCTTTTCCTTTGCAGGTCTCAGTGTTTTTTCATCATCTGCTCGTCCTGCTGCAGCAGCTGCTGCGTAACGATATCCAGCTGACGGTGCTTGGCCATGCGGTCGGCAATGTTGTTCTGCACGAGCTCGGTCTCGTGGTGGCCGCGGAAGGACAGCTTGAGCAGGATCGGCGTGAGGATCGTGCCGCAGACGACCGTGATGACGACGGGCGTCATCATCGCGGAGGTAAGCACACCCATCGAAAGGCCGCGGTTGGCGACGATCAGCGCGACCTCGCCGCGGCAGGCCATGCCCGCGCCGACCTGAATGCTCTCGCGCGTCGTAAAGCGGCAGGCCTTTGCGCCAAGGCCGCAGCCGATGAGCTTCGAGAGGATTGAAACCACCAGCAGCAGGATGGCAAAGGCCAGCATGCCGCCCGTCAGGCCCGCCACCTGCACATTGATGCCGATGCTGGCGAAGAACACCGGCGTGAGCAGCAGATACCCGAGGGGGTTGTACTTCGTCTGGATGTAGGTGCCCTTGGGCGTGCAGGCCACGGCAAGGCCCGCGGCGTAGGCGCCCGTGATATCGGCCACGCCGAAGAACTCCTCCGCGCAGTAGGCCATCACAAGGCAGAGCACAAAGGCAAAGACGGAGTTTCTGTGGCTCGCCCAGCCGTGCTGGCGCTTGAGCATCCAGCAGAACAGGCGGTTGGCGGCAAAGCCGACCGCAAAGGCAAAGACGAAGAAGCCGACGATCTTCAAAAGCACGATGCCGATGCTCTCGTCGCCGCCGGCAAGGCTGCAAACGAGCGTCAGCGCGATCAGGCCGAGCACATCGTCGATGAGCGCGGCGGCAAGGATCGTGTTGCCGACCTTGGTCTCGAGCTTTTTCATCTCCTTGAGCGTTTCAACCGTGATGCTCACGGAGGTGGCCGTCAGGATGGTGCCGATGAAGATATTTTCGATCATACCGCCGCTCTCGATGAGCCCCAGCGCGGCCGCGCCCCAGGCAAGGCCCGTGCCCATGAGAAACGGCACGATCACGCCGAGTACGGCGACCATGAAGCCCGCCTTGCCGCTGTGCCTGAGCTCGTTGACGTCCGTGCCCATACCGGCGGAGAACATCAGCACGATGACGCCCAGCTCGCTGATCTGCTGCATCAGCTCCGTTTCCGACAGCAGGTTCAGCCCCGCGGGGCCGAGCAGCAGGCCCGCGATCAGCGCGCCGACCACCTGCGGCATCTGGAATTTCTGCGCGATCAGGCCCAGGATCTTGGTGCCCAGCAGGATCAGCGCAAGATCCAGCAAGAAATGATAAGACATAGTATTTCCTCCACAAACTCTCTCACAAATTGACCTGTACCAACTCATTTCGCGAGGCTCTATTCTAACTTCTTTTTTTCTTTTTTCAACCGTCAGAATGGACAAGAAATGGGCGAGTTCTTTCATTTCTATGAGAGGTTTGCAATATATCCTTCATTCTGCGCATAAAGACCGTGCTAAGGTTCTTTTCCGGCGGACATGTGATGGCGCGGCGGCCCCGCGGTGACCGGCTCAGGCAGCCGGCGGCGGAAGCATGCCGCAAAAAAGCAGGGCGGTCCCTCCCTGAAGAAGGTTCCACCCTGCTTTTCAGATGATTCAGATTCTGGCAACGCCGCTCCTGCGCGCGGCCTCGGCCACGGCCTGCGCCACCGCGGGGCCGACGCGCGGGTCGAACGCCGCGGGGATGATGTAGTCCTCGGAGAGTTCATCGCCCACAAGACCCGCCAGCGCTTCCGCCGCCGCGACCTTCATCTCCTCGTTGATGTCGCTCGCGCGCACATCGAACGCGCCGCGGAAGATGCCGGGGAACGCGAGCACGTTGTTGATCTGGTTGGGATAGTCACTGCGGCCGGTGGAGATGACCTTCGCGCCGCCCGCCTTCGCCGCGTCGGGGAAGATCTCCGGCGTCGGGTTCGCACAGGCGAAGATGATGGCGTCTTTGTTCATCGTTTTGACCATCTCGGTCGTGACGGTGTTCGGTGCAGAAACGCCGATGAACACGTCAGCACCGACGAGCATATCGGCGAGCGAGCCCGCCTTATGGCTTAGATTCGTGACCTCGGCCATCTCGGTCTTGATCCAGTTGAGGCCCTCGCGGCCCTGGTAGATCGCGCCCTTGCGGTCGCACATCGTGATATCCTTGAAGCCCGCGGAAAGCAGCAGCTTCGTGATGGCGATGGCCGCCGCGCCCGCGCCGGAGGTCACGATCTTCACGTTCTCCTTCTTCCCCACGACCTTGAGCGCGTTCGTCAGGCCCGCCAGCGTGATGACGGCGGTGCCGTGCTGATCGTCGTGGAAGATGGGAATGTCGCACTTTTCCTTGAGCTTGCGCTCGATCTCGAAGCAGCGCGGCGCGGCGATATCCTCAAGGTTGATGCCGCCAAAGCTTCCGGAAATGTTGTAGACCGTCTCAACGAACTCGTCCACGTCCTTGGTCTTAATGCAGAGCGGGAAGGCGTCCACGTCGCCGAACGCCTTGAAGAGCACGCACTTGCCCTCCATGACGGGCATGCCGGCCTCGGGGCCGATGTCGCCAAGACCGAGCACGGCGCTGCCGTCGGTGATGACCGCCGCCATGTTCCAGCGGCGCGTGAGCTCATAGCTCCTGCTCAGATCCTTCTGGATCTCGAGACACGGCTGCGCAACGCCGGGCGTATAGGCAAGCGAAAGATCGTCCTTCGTCTTGACCGGCACGCGCGTCACCATTTCGATCTTGCCCTTCCACTCGCCGTGCAGGCGGAGTGATTCTTTTGCATAATCCATGTTGTTATCTTCCTTTCTCCGTGACGACCGGCAGCGTGGCGCCGCCAAAGGGCATCGCCAGCACTGACGCGTCCGGTCCGTAGGTTTCAAGCGCTTCGTCCAGCGCCTGCTGCGCGCTGGGCTGCGGATGGAGGAAAATGCTGCGCACAAAGTCGTCCGGCAGCTCGCTGACAAGGTCGATCCTCGCATTTTCCAGCACCATCGCGATCGCGGCGGCCTTGTGCCCGCCGAGCTCGAACTGCCGGTGCACGCGCTCGATCATCGAGTGCGCATCGGGGGCCTGCGTCAGCCACTGCTCAAACTTTGCGCTGCCGAGGCCCTCGGGGCAGGCGCCGATGAGAATGATCGTGCCGCCCTTCCGCACGGCGTGCTTGGCGTTGTCGAGCGCCTTCTGCGTCTGGTAGAGGTTCGCGTCCTTCGGCGCGCCGCCCTGTGAGACGATCACGATATCCGCGCGTGCCGGGATGGGCTTGCGGTACATTTTGTCAAGATACCGGCAGCCCTCGCGGTGCGCCTGCACCGCATCCCCTGCGACCGCGTAGACAATGTGCTTGTGCTCGTCCAGCACGACGTTCACGATATAGTCGATGCCGCAGATGCGCCCGGCCTCTTCAATGTCCCGGCGCAGCGGATTGTCCTCCAGATTGCCCGCGCAGGCGTCCTCGCGGACCATGAGCCGGTGGTTTGCCTGAATGGCCGCCGGGGTGGAGACGCCCGGCATGATGGCCTTCGCCCCGCCGGAATACCCGGCAAAGTAATGGAACTCGATATTGCCGGTGCAGATGCGCAGATCCGCCTCCGCCACGGTGCGCGTGATATCGACCGGCGTGCCGTTTTCCGTCACGCCCAGACGAACGCAGTCGTCAGGGTCCGAATCCACGCACCGCACGCGCGCATATACACTATGCCCGGCGAGCCGCTGCCGCTCCTCCTCCGTATGATGGCGGTGCGAGCCCAGCGCGAATACCACGGTGATATCCTCATCCCTGCACCCGGCGGCGGTAAGCTCGTCCAGAATAGCGGGCAGGATCTCAAAGCTCGGCACGGGGCGTGAGATATCGCTTGCGACAATCGCGATCTTCTGCCCCGGCTGTGCGATCTCGCGCAGGCGCGGCGCGCCGATGGGGCTTGCCAGCGCGGCGCGCACGGCGCTCTCGCCGGTCTGCGCGTGCGTGACCTCGTTGGCCGTCAGCACCGCCATGACGTTACGCTCGGGGACCTCGACCGTCTGCACGCCATGTCCGTATCCAAATGTCAGTTTCATCATCATTCTCTCTTTTTAACGTTTTGATCGGTCAGCGGGAGAACTTCGGCGTGAACGTCAGCTCGCCCATGCGCAGCATCTCGCGTCCGCGCGCAAACACGGACTGGATGCTGAGCTTTTCGTCCAGCAGCAGGATATCCGCGTCCGCGCCCGCGCAGAGCGCGCCCTTGCGCGGCAGGGTCAGCGCCGCGGCGGCGTTGCAGGTGCAGGGGCGGATGGCCTCCTCCAGCGGCAGCATGCCGAGTCTCACCAGCGCGCGCACCGTTTCATGCAGATTCGTGCAGCGGCAGGCGCTGATGCCGACCATTTCCTTTTTCTCGTTCCAGACGGGCATGGAGCCGTTTGCGTCAGTGCTGAAGGTCACGTGCTCTTTCGGGCAGTGCGTCAGCGCCCAGAGCATCTGGCCCGCCGACTCCTCGGGGTCCGCGGTGGTGGTAAAGTCGGCCCAGCCGCCCATCGCTGCGAAGCGGACCGCGTCCTCCCGCTGGTTCCAAAGGTGCGTCGGGTGAAACGCCGTAATGGGAAGGTCGCTCTTTTCCAGCACATGAAACACCGGGGCGAGCCCCGTTTTGCCGCGGCCGACATGCAGATGCACGAACGCGGGCCGCCCCTTCAGAATGCCGGCCTGCCAGGTATCCGCCGCAAGGCGCGCAAGCTCCCAGTCCTGCAGGCAGGAGGAGCGGTGGTCGGCGATGGCGATCTTCGTGCCGATGCAGCCGGGCAGAAGCAGGATATCCCGCTTGACGCTGCCGGTGACCGTCGGCGGCGGGTAGTCGTAGGAGCCCGTTAAAAAGCGCGCGCTGATGCCCTCCTCCTCGAGCGACATCGCCTTGGCGCATAGGCTCTCCACGCTGCGCACCGTTCCGTCCGTTCCCAGAAGGCCGACAACGGTCGTTACGCCCGCGCGCACCAGCGCTTCCACGCGCAGCGGCGCGACCTCGTTGGAAAAGCCGCCTTCTCCGCCGCCGCCCGTGATATGCACATGGCGGTCCACATAACCCGGCACCGCGTACATTCCCTGTCCGTCCGTTTCCGCAAGGCCGGGGATCGTAAGCGTCAGCGCATCGTCCAGCAGGGCAATGGACGGCCCCGCGAGCAGGATCTGCGAATCACGCCACGCACCGGCGCGGAACACCTTAACATTTTTGATCAGTCTGAACACTGTTTTCCCCCATTTTCCGATTTGTTCTGAAACGGCACTTGTGAAGAGGCCGTCACCGGCCCCTTCACAAGTTCTGGTTTTTCTCGCTTACAGCATTTTACGATATTCTTTGATAAAATCACAGATGTATTTTGCGCAGACCTCCAGCATGGCCTCTCCATGCTCGCGCGTTGCGCCGCGCGGATCGCCGGGGCCGAACCAGCCGTTCGGCGCCAGCTCCTTCGTGTCGCGCGCGATGCGGATGCTGCCGCCGCGGAAGTCAACGACCTGGATATACTTCGCGCGGATCTCATCCGTGGGCTGACCGGGATTCAGGTCCCGGCACAGCGAGAGATCGACGCACGACGGATCGACCGCCATCATGGCGGAGGTCTCCAAAATGTCGCCGTGGCCGCCGTTGGCAAAGCGCTCGTCGATCTGGCCGATCAGGCTCCACCAGTCGATGCTCGCCATGATGCCGCCCGCGCGGTAGACCTCCAGCGACGTCTGGTCGATCGCCGGCGTATTCTGCCCATGGCCGTTGATGACCAGAAAGCGGCGCACGCCGTGCTGCATCATCGCGCCTGTGATCTTGCTGAGCAGCAGATAAAGCCCTTCAAAGCCGATGTTGATCGTTCCGGGAAAGCTCATGTGGTAATCGCAGACGCCGAAGGGCACCGTCGGCAGAACGATCACGTTTTTCGTTTCATCCATCGCTTCCACGCGCTCGGCAAGGTTGCGCGGGATCAGGAAGTCCGTTCCCAGCGCGCACTGCGGGCCGTGCTGCTCCGTGCTGCCGAGCGGGATGATCGCAAGCGGATCCTTCGCAAACGCCCGCTCAGCCTGCACGGTCGTCATTCTTTCCAGAAACATGTTCTTTCCTCCGTTTACTTGATGAGCATGTGGCGCTTGAGCGTGGCGTTGGAAACGGCCTTGTTCTGCGTCGCAAGGGAGACGACGAACATCACGATGCAGGCGACCACAAACGCGGGAATGACCGCGTGGAAGCCCTGGATCGCGTTTTTGAGCACCTCGACCTTCGTGCAGAGCACGAGCGTCACGTCGCCGCAGATGATGGCGGCCCACGCCGCGGGCGCGGTCGCCTTCTTCCAGTACATGCCGAACAGCACGGGCACAACGAACATCGCCATGCCTGCAAAGGCAAAGGTGTTGATCGTAAAGATCGAGCCGGGCTGGAGGCAGCCGAAGATGATCACGATCACGCCGATGATGACCGTCACATACTTCGAAAGGTGCAGGACGGAATCGTCAGAGGCCTTGGGGTTGATGAACTTCTGATAGATATCGCGGGTGACGGCCGCCGTCGCCGTGACGAGCACGCCGTCGATGGTGGACATACCGGCCGCCGCAATACCAGCGACCATGATGGACGCAACGACTGCGGGCAGGCCGCGCTGCAGGATGATGGGAACAATGTAGTCGCTGTTGCTGATCTCGCCGATCAGCGGGCGGGCCAGCGGCGCGCACCAGTTGATGAGCCAGCCGATGACCATCATGCCGACGGTGGCAAGGATGACGGAGCGGAAAAGCGTCTTGTGGTTCTTCATGGCGAAGAACTTTGTGAACAGCTGCGGCTGGCCCATCGTGAAGAAGCTCCACAGCAGGATGTTGGAGACCATGTAGGTCCAGGGCATTTTGCCGTTCGCGCCGGGGAAGGCCATCCACTCCTCGCCGCTCGCTGCGAGCGCCGCGTTGAGATTGCTCATGCCGCCGCCCATCTTAAGGCAGATGACGAACGCAGTGATCGCCGCGATGAACATCAGAACGCCCTGAACGACGTCCGTCATCATGGCGCCGCGCATACCGCCGCTCATGCAGTAGCCGACAACGATGATACCGAAGGCGATGATGCCGACCTGGTTGGGCAGCCCCGTGAACACGTTCACGAGAACGCCCGCGCCGATGATCTGCGCGCCCATCATGGGGATCATGAAAACGACCATCAGAAGGCCCAGCAGGCCGCTCATGTACTTGCTCTCATAGCGGTCGGACAGGTAGTCCGTCAGCGTGAGGAAGTGCTCGCGGTGGCCGAGCGTAACGAGCTTGCGGCCGATGAAGATCGCGGGGATGATGAGCGCGAAGACAACGCCCGCGGAGGTGATGGCCATACCGGCGTAGCCGATGTTGTAGATCGTGCCGGGCGTGCCGAGGAAGGTGCCCATGGAGTACTGGGTGGTCGCGTAGGCGATACCGGAGACGATAAAGCCCGCCTTGCCGCTGAGCACGAAGTAATCGTGCATGGTCGTGGTCTGCTTGGTGGCAAAGTACCCGATGACGGCCATCAAAACGATGTACAGGCCGATCACGATAAAGAACGGTACGGGATTCACACTGACTTCAGGCATTTACTTCTCCTCCTTCTTTTCTTCTTCATCGTCGAATTCGCAGTATTCCGGTCTGTTCCAGCACTGCTTGACCCAAACAAAAATCAGAACAAGCGTAACGATAGCGATAACAGCCCAGCCGATGATGTAGTTCGGGATACCTGCGATCGAGGGGACATACTCGTAGTTGCAGAACCAGGGAAGCGGCAGCATGATCAGGACGAACAGCGTCGTGAAGATGATGCCCCATACGGTGTTAAAGTGGCTCTTCATGTGATTTTCAACTCCTGTTCTTTTCTTTGTGGCCGCGGCGCCTGCGACCGATTGCTTGTATTTTACACGACACGTCCGCAAAAATCAATTGTTTACTTTAATTTTTTAAAAAATCACAGTATGCACTGTAAATTAGCTTAATTTTTGTCTAATTGTGACATGATGCAGCTTTTGCAGCGCAGATAGGAATCCTTGCTTGTAAGCTGGTGAAAACCATGCTATAATAAGGAAAAATCAAACGATTATGACGATTTTATCAAGAAAGAGCGGCAGGTAACGCACGAATGAAACAGCAGACCGACAATATTCTCCTCACGCTTGAATCCAGGCGCGACACCTTCAGCAAGACGCAGAAGCGAATTGCCGACTATCTCATCCAGCACCCCGACACCGCAAGCTTTTTTACCCTCAAGCAGCTCGCCGCCGCCACCAACACCACCGAGGCGACGATTCTGAGCTTCGCCCGCAAGATCGGCTGCGAGAGCTTTCTCGACCTGCGCACAAAGCTGCAAACCTATATTTCCCAGTGGATGTCGCCGAATGAGCACATCCGCACCTCCATCCTGGAAAATTCCGCGCAGGTCTCCCCCGGCGGCACCGTCATCGAGTCGGAGGTCAAGCTGCTCCAGCAGACCTACGGCTATATCCGTCAGGAGGACCTTCATCGCGCCGTGCAGCAGATCCGCTCCGCGAAGAGTATCTTCCTTCTGGCGGCGGACTATGCCGCGGCGGCCTGCTCCGTTTTTGAATACCGCTTCTCCCGCCTGGGGCTGAACGTCGTCAATCTCGGGAACTACGACCCCGCGCAGCTGCTCTTTTCCCTCTCGCGCATCGAGCAGGACGATCTGATCGTGCTGTTCTCCTTCTTCCCCTATACGCAATTGCAGATCGCGCTGGCGCAGTTTCTTCACACGCAGTGGGGGATCAACGTCCTCTGCTTTACCGACAATGTCAGCTCGCCGGGCGCAAAGTTTGCCGATGTGGTGCTCACCAGCTCCACGCGAAGCCCCGTTTTCTTCAACTCGCTGACCGCGCCCATTTCGCAGATCAACGTGCTGGCCAGCATGTACGTCTCCAGCTATCAGGAGGAGTATTCCCGCTACAATGAAAAGCTCTCGCAGCTGCACCAAATGATCGCCCAGTCGCTCCCGGAGGCGGAGCACTGGCTCATCTGAACGCAAAAAAAGGCCGCGGCGTTCCGTTCTTCACGGGCGCCGCGGCCTTTTCCTTTATCATTGTTTTTCCTTAAATTCCAGCAGCTGCGATACGCAGCGGAAGAGGATCTCCGCTCCCGGGACCATGCAGCTGTGGTCAAAGTGCATGTTCCGCGCGTGCAGACCGGGCATCACATCCGCACCGAGACCCATATAGGCCACCGGGATCCCGTATTCCATGTGGTAGGCGTGGAAGTCCTCGCTGCCAAGCGTGTGCAGCGGCGGCTCAACGCTGCCGAGCGTTTCCGTGATCGCCCGCTCGCAGACCTGCACGAGCCGCGGATCATACTCGGCGGCATAGCCCCAGATCTGCGAGAACGCCGTCGTGCAGCCGACCTTCCGCGCGCTGCTCTCGGCGATCTCGTGCACGCGCGATACAAGCTCCTTGGCAAGCGCGTTCGTCTGTGCACGCAGATCAAGCTGCACCGTGCAGCGCGCCGGGATCACATTATGGCTGTTGTCGTAGCAGGTGCAGTTGGTCGCCTTGGCGGAATAGCTGTACGCCGTATCAAGGCGCAGCGCGTCAACGGCGGCGATGCAGTCTGCCGCCGCGGAGAGCGCATTGATGCCGTTCTGCGGGCGCGCGGCGTGTGATTCCCTGCCGAGGAACGTCACCGTCATCGGCATGGTCGCCTGGTGCAGCAGCTCCGCGGTCGCCGTGCCGAGGGGGATCTCAACGCGCGGGCGCAGGTGGATGCCGAACAGCGCGTCGAAATGCGGAAGGCCCCCGTCTTTGATCACGCGCGAGGCGCCGCAGATCGTCTCCTCCGCGGGCTGAAACAGCAGGTAAAGCGTTCCCTTTTTCAGCCCTCTCTTCACGGCGAGCTCGCCCGCCGCCAGCACCATCGAGCAGTGCGCGTCGTGTCCGCAGGCGTGGATCATCTCCGTGGAGCCGTCCTCGTTATGGAACTGCAGCGCGTCCATGTCCGCGCGCAGGCCGACCAGCGCGCCCGGTTCGTCTCCGTCCAGCCGTGCAAGAAGGCCCGTTCCGGCGATCGGCGTGACCTGATAGCCCATCTCCCGCAGCCGCTCTTTCAGGTATGCTGATGTTTTATACTCTTTGAAGCCGATCTCCGGAATGGCATGAAGGGATTCCCAATCCTTCCGGAGCTGCTGTGCATTGATCCCGATATCCATGATTATCGCTCCTGTTTCTTTTTATCCTTTGCGTTTGCTATTATAGGAGCAATCCCTCTGCATGTCAATCAATTTTTAAAGTATTTAAAATAATTATTGCAAATTATATAGCATATGCTATAATAAGGGCAAGACAGATCATTTCTGCCAATCACTGAACAGAAAAGGAGTGTTTTCTATGCAGCCCCACATGATCCCCGCCCAATTTTTGTACGACCGTCTCACCGAGCAGTTCAAGCCCGACCGGTGCACGGATATCTTCGACAAGATCGGCGTGCAGGAACACAACACCGACATGATCTCCAAGGTCTACACGTCCACCTTTGCGAATCCGACCTCGATTGAAAACATTCTTTCCCGCGGCGAAGAGCATGTTCTGCTGTTCTGCCATCATCCGCGTCCGCCGATGCCCTCCCTGCAGGAAGGCTACGGGCTCGTTCCGGAGGCGCTGCTTGAGCGCATGAAGGAGCAGCAGGTCAGCTTCTTCTCCTTCCATATTCCTCTGGACGTTGCCGGTCCCTATTCCCCCGGCACCACGCTCGGCCGCGCCATGGGCGCCAACGTCTACGACAGCTGGTACCCGCAGAACGGCGCGCTGCTCGGCGCGCTCTGCCAGACCGGCTTTGAGACCGTGGACGAGCTTGAGCGCCGCTTTGCCGCGACGGTCGGCCACCGCGTCGGCCGCTACAGCTATGGCAGCAACGAGCTGAAAAACGGCAAATTCGCCATCATGGCCGGTATCTCCCGCAGCACGGACGCTTACCGCTTCCTTGAAGAGAACGACATCAACGTGCTCGTCACCGGCGTGACCGCCCCGACCGTTGAATGGAGCCAGAAGATCCATGCCGCGGCGAAGGAGCATCATGTCACCCTGCTCGGCGGCACGCACTATTCCACCGAAAAGTTCGCGCTCATGTCGCTCGTTCCCTATTTCCGCAACTTCGGCATTGAGGCCGAGTTCATTCCCGAAGCGCCGGACCTTCGCGAGCTGTGATCTCCCTGCGCCGTTTCTCCCGGCACGCAGGGGCAAAA
Source organism: uncultured Oscillospiraceae bacterium (assembly GCA_934636865.1). Lineage (GTDB taxonomy): Bacteria > Bacillota > Clostridia > Oscillospirales > Oscillospiraceae > Hominicoprocola. The sequence continues at coordinate 14,379 of CAKUBI010000026.1, read as the reverse complement.
AAGGACATTTCTTCTTTGGAAGAAATGTCCTTTTCCTTTTCTGCTTTTAGCCGATGCCCTCGTCGTAGACGGCGGAGGCATTGCTGTAGCTCGCGAGGAGCTTATCGCGGAAGGTGTTGATCAGGTCCTCGTTGCCGTACATGCTGATGACGTACTGGTCCATCGTCACGATCACGAGCTTTTCCGGGAAGCCGCACATCCAGTGCTTGCCCTGAATGGCGCTGCGCAGGTCGGACGCGAGGGTGGAAACATCCTTGGCGTCGGCGGCGTGGAACGCGCCGCAGGTGAAGGTGTTCATGTTCATCATGTGCATGAGCGAAGCGGCGCTGTTGATGAGCGAGGCGTCCTCCGCAGGGAACGTCAGCTGATAGCTGAGCGAATCCGTATCGCTCACATCCATGCTGACGGGCTCGGTGGAGGGGAACTTTTCATCCTCGGAGTAGCTCTTCCACACGGTCGAGAGGATCGCGAGCGGGTCGCCGGCTGCGGCGGGCTGCTCTTCCTTGGGTTCCTCCTTGGGCTGCTCGGGCGCAGGCGTTTCCGCGGGCTTCTGCGCCGGGGTCTCCGTGGGCTGCTGCGCGGGCTTTTCCTCGGTCTTGGTGTCCGTTTTCTGCTCCGGGGCCTTTTCCGGCTGCGGCGCGGGCTGCTGTTCAGACTCGGACTTATCATCCTCCTGCGCCGGGTCCTGCGCGCCGTCAGGCTCGTCCTGCTTCGTCTCTCCGTCAGGCTGCTGCGTATCCGTATTCTCCTGCTCCTGTCCGGCCGGGTCGTCCAGCGTATTGTCATCCGTCTTGCTGCCGCAGGCGGCGAGGGAGAGGATCAGGCTCAGTGTCAGCAAAATGGTCAGTAGGCGTTTCATAAACTTCTCCTTTGCGGGCAATGGTTTTCGCCTGCCGGTTCTGGACAGGCTCTGCTCATCGAAGGCCAAAGCATCCGATTTTATTTGATTATACCATTCAGCGTCCCGGAATGCAACTCCCGTCTGCCGCCGCGGCAGTTGCCAACCGCGCGGAAACGTGGTAAGATATCTCTAACCAAAACAGAAAAGAGACGTCGATATGGAAGCATTCTATGGGATCCTGATCCCGTTTCTCGGCACGTCGCTGGGCGCGGCGTGCGTGTTCTTCATGAAAAGATCGCTCAGCGACGCCGTGCAGCGCTCGCTGACGGGCTTCGCCGCGGGCGTGATGGTCGCCGCCTCGGTGTGGAGCCTGCTCATCCCCGCCATCGAGCAGTCCGCCGCCATGGGCACGCTCTCGTTCCTGCCCGCGTTCCTCGGCTTCTGGGCCGGCATCCTGTTCCTGCTGCTGCTCGACCACATCATTCCGCATCTGCACGCCAAAAGCGGACAGGTCGAAGGCCCGCAGAGCCAGCTCCAGCGCACAACGATGATGGTCCTGGCCGTCACGCTGCACAACATTCCCGAGGGCATGGCCGTCGGCGTGGTGTACGCGGGCTTTCTCTCCGGCAGCGCGCAGATCACGGCGGCAGGCGCGCTGGCGCTCTCGCTCGGCATTGCCATCCAAAACTTTCCCGAGGGCGCGATCATCTCGCTTCCCCTGCGGGCCGAGGGCATGGGCAAGGGCCGGGCCTTCTGGGGCGGCGTGCTTTCCGGCGTGGTCGAGCCCATCGGTGCGGTGCTGACGATCCTCGCCGCGTCGCTCATCGTCCCGGCGCTCCCTTATCTTCTGAGCTTTGCCGCGGGCGCGATGCTCTACGTCGTGGTCGAGGAGCTGATCCCCGAAATGTCGCAGGGCGCGCACTCCAACATCGGCACGGTGTTTTTCGCCGTCGGCTTCAGCCTGATGATGGTACTGGATGTGGCGCTTGGGTGAGAAACGGCGCAGCATGGTCTTTTATGAATTTCACAGCAAGGCAAAAAGAGGCGGCCGCATGCGGCCGCCTCTGCTTCAAAGGCCCCGCATTGCGGGGCCTTTGAAGCTGTCTGTTCTCTCTTTATGCCATTCTCACGTTTCGTAGCGGCAGCGCGGGGAGATATGGTACTCGCGGATCTTATATTGCAGATACCGGCGGGAGATGCCGAGATATTCCGCTGTCTTTCCCCGGTTGCCGCCGCAGGCGGCCAGCGCGGCAAGGATCGTCTCGCGGTCCAATGCCGCTGCATTCCTCGTGCCCGGCAGGGGCGGCACAGTCCCGGGAAGCGGCTCCTCCGCCCCTCGCTCGGTATCGGCGAGCGCGTCGTTCAGCATGCCGGACGGGATACTGGAGATCATGACCGCCGCAGGCGGCGTCATCACGACCATGCGCTCCACGAAATTCCGGATCTCGCGCACGTTGCCGGGCCAGTCGTATTGCTGCACCTCCTCCAGCACGCGGTCGGAAAAGCTCTTTTTGAGGTCGTACTTCTTGCAGAAATACTCGAGAAAATGCAGGCACAGCGGCACAATATCGTCCTTGCGGCTGCGCACGGGCGGGATCGTGATCGGGATCACATGCAGGCGGTAGTAGAGGTCCTCGCGGAACGTTCCCTCCTGCACCATCGCGCGCAGGTCGCGGTTCGTCGCGGCGATCAGGCGGAAATCGACCGGCTTCGCCCTGACCGCACCGATGCGCTGAACACTTTTTTCTTCGATCATGCGCAGCACCTTTCCCTGCACGCTCAGCGGCAGGGAGTTGATCTCGTCGAGAAACAGCGTGCCGCCGTCGGCGGCCTCCACAAGGCCGACCTTTCCCTCCCGGTTCGCGCCGGTGAAGCTGCCCTTTTCATAGCCGAACAGCTCCGCCTCGATCAGGTTTTCCGGGAACGCGGCGCAGTTGACCGCGACGAGCGGCTTGTCCGCACGGCTGCTGTGCTCGTGAATGTAATGGGTAAAGACCTCCTTGCCGCTGCCCGATTCGCCATAGAGGAGAACGGTGGAATCCAGCGGGGCAATATTGCCGAGGACTGAGATAAGCTGGCGGATCTCCAGGCTTTTCGCCACGATGCTGACCTTTTCCTCACGCGGCTGGATGGGAGCCTTCGGCATGATCTGATGCTGCGCCAGCAGCGCCGCGCGCCGGGCCTCAAAATCCTCCACATCCTGCAGCATCACAACGACGCATTCCACGCCGCCAACGCTGTCGAAGATCGGCGTCGCCGTTACGACACGCACGCGCGTAGGCCCGCCAGTCTTACGAAAGTCCTGATAATACTGCAAACGGGAGACGCGCCGTTTCTCCTGAACGGCCAGATCGAACACGCACACGTCCAGCACGTCGCGGAAGTCCCGCACATTCATCTTCAGATATTCCTGACGGGGAATATTGCGCCAATTGATCATCGTCGTGTTGACGAACAGAACATCGCCTGCAGCGCTGTAGACCATCACGCCCACGTCAACATTGTCCAGGATCAGCGAAAGCAGAGAGGATTGCGCGAGATCGTCGAATGAAATCCTGTCCATGGAAGCCTCCTTGCCCGCCCGTCCGCCGCAGACCGCGTTGGACAGGCATCAGTATGCCGTTATTATAGCACGCGGCCCTACCCGCTGAAAAGTAAAGAAAGCGCAAAGGCCTTTACAAAAGCCCCATCCGCCGCAGCGCCAGCACCAGCACAAAAAGCGACAGCGAGCTCAATGCGCTCGTCCAGACGACATACTGGCGCGCAAGCTCCGCGTCACCGCCGATTTCCTCGGTCATCACGGCGCTGGCCACCGCCGCAGGCGAGGCGTAAAGTCCCACGAGCGAAGCGGCAAGCGCGTTCGTGAGCGTGATGAAGCCCATGCGCTGCGCGAGCAGCGCCAGCGCAAAGCCCACCGCCGGCGCGATCAGAAGTCGGTGCGCCACGCCGACGATCAGCTCTTTGCGGAAATGGCTGACCGCGCCGAAGTCCACCTGCACCCCCAGCAGCACCAGCAGCAGCGGCGCGGTCAGCGAAGCAAGGCTGTCGATCGCGGAATAGAGGAACGGCAGGTCGCGCGCAAGGGAAAAGGCCAGCGCACCGTCCGCGCCGCGCGGGATGAACTGCCGGATCACAAGGCAGACGATGCCCGCCGCCTGACCGAGGATCATCGGGTTGACGGCAATGCGCCGGAGCACCTCCCGCGCTCCGGGAGAGCGTCCAGCGCCGCCGGAATAGACCGTCAGCACCGTGACGGCCATGATATTGTTGTAGATGATGACCGGCGTCTGAATGCCCGCGCAGACAGAGCTGCCCTCCGCCCCGCCGAGCGTGGAGGCAAGATACAGCCCGATCACGCCGATGTTGCTGCGAAAGCTGTTCTGGACGATCACGCCGCGTCGGGATCGGTCCTTTGTGAAAAGATGCGCCTCCGCCCAGCCCAGCACTGTCAGCGCGATGACCGACACGAGCACAAAGCACATCGTATTCAAGCGGATATCCGAGAGCGATGAAAGCGTATAGATGCCGCGGAACATCATGGCCGAGACGCAGAAGCGGAAGGTAAAGCGGTTCATCTGCCGGACCGTCTCGGCGGAGAAAAAGCCCCGCCGCCCGAGGACGTATCCCAGCAGCATCAAAAGCATCATCGGGATAATGGAATTTGCGGCAAAAATCAGACTGTCCAGCACAGCGATGTCTCCTTTTCAGCAGGTAAAATAAACATGGAAGGGCGGACTGCGCAGATGCACCGCAGAGGAGGACGGTTCAGGCTGCGCAGCCCGCAGATTCATTTATGGAAGATCAGCGCGCGGGCGCTTCCCGCGCAGGCGGCATATGGATCAGATCAGGAACAGCACGCTGCAGATCGTGACGACAATGGTCATCAGCAGCCACAGCGGGCCGCCGAGCAGGGCAAAGTCCTTGAAGGTATAGCCCGCGGGCAGGATCTGCATGTTGACGGCCGTGCCGATCGGCGTCGCGATGGCAAGGTTCGTGCCGACGGCGACCACGACGACCCACGCCACCGGATCGATGCCCATTTCCATGGCCATGGGGATGACGATGGGGGTGATCATGGCGGCAACACCGCTGTTCTGCATGAACAGCGTCAGCGCGCTGCACAGCAGGCAGATGACCGCCGTGAGGACGGTGACGGACGCGCTCTCGCCGCCGAAGAGGTTGATGACGGCGTCGGCGATGATCTTACCGCCGCCGGAAACATCCAGCGCCGTGCCCAGTGCGGAGATCGCGCCGATGCAGACCAGGATATCCCAGGGAAGGTCGGCCAGCGTCTTTTTGACGGGGACGACGCCGGTGATGAACAGGAACGTCGCGCCGATCATACCGACGGTCGCAATGTTGAGGAACTTGTTGAACGGAGCGAAGCCGCTGAGCATGAAGAGGACGATGCACAGCACCAGCGTCGCAACGGAGAGCGTACCCTTCCACGCGGGAATGTCGCTCTTTTCGGTGGGCAGCGCGGTGTTGGCCGCGGCGAAGGCGTTGTTCTTGTCAAAGTCGGGGCTGCCGGGCTTGAGCACCAGCTCGAGCATCTTATAGCCGATGGTGCCCCACCAGACGATCTGCAGGATCGCCGCAGGGACCATGGCAACGCTCATATCGAACATGCCCATGCCGCTTTCATAGCCGGGGAAGCCCGTGAGCACGGCGTTCGCCGCGCCCTGAGACACCGAGCCGACCAGCGTGCACGCGCCGCCGATGATACAGGCGGTGCCGGCGGGGAAAATGACCATCTTGGAGCGGATACGGCCGTTGGAGCCGGCGGCGACCGCCGCAATGATGGGCATCCACATGGCGATGGTGGCGGAGTTGCTGAGGAATGCGGACATGACGGTGCAGATCGTGACCACCGTCACGATGAACACGCGCTCATTTTTGGCAAAGGGCGTGTTGCAGATCTTTGCGCCGAGGCGCTGGGCGATGCCCGTCGTAAAGAGCGCGTCGCCGACGATGCACATACCGGCGACCATGACGACCGTGCTGCCGCCGAAACCGGAGTAGACCTGGGAGAGCTTCATCTCGGGAATAAAAATGCCGCAGGCCAGGGCCGTGATACACGCGGTAACGCTCATCGGCAGCTTATTGCTGATAAACAGGATCATGGAGATCACGGTAATGATAATGGCAATGGTACTGGATTCCATATGATTTTCTCCTTTTTTATTTTATAGCATTTTTAAAGCGGCAGGGCAAGCCCTTTCCTCTCCTGTCCTGCCGGTGCGCACGGCTTATTTTTTCGTCTCGCCGCTGTAGTCGTACCAGCCCTTGCCGGTCTTTCTGCCGTATTCGCCCTTAATGACCTTGTCGATCACGGCGAAGCTCGGCATGTCGTTGGGGTCGCCGCTTTCCTCATAGCGGTCGCGGCGGACATAGTAGTTGACGTCAAGGCCGGTCAGGTCCATCAGACGGAAGGGGCCCATCGGGTAGCCGAGGCCCTTTTCGCAGGCGGTATCGATATCCTCAACGGAGGCGATGCCCTTTTCCAGCAGCAGGCAGGCCTCGCGCGTGACGGCGGCGTTGATGCGGTTTGCGACAAAGCCCGCGATCTCCTTGTTGATGACGATGGGGGACTTGCCGGTGCTCTCGGCGAAGGCCTTTGCCGTTTCGATCGTCTCCTCGGCAGTGTGCGGGCCGCGGACGATCTCGGTCAGCTGCATCACAAGCGCGGGATTGAAATAGTGGATGTTCAGCAGGCGCTCGGGATGCGCGGTCACGCCGGCAAGCTTGGAGCTGACGATATTGGAGCTGTTGGTGGCAAGGATGGTATCGCTCTTGCAGAGCTTGCCGAGCTTTTCGAAAAGGGCGCGCTTGGCGTCAAGGTTTTCGATGATCGCCTCGATGACGATGTCGGCCTGCGCGGCGGCAGCGTCCACGTCGCTCGTAAAGCTCAGGCTCGCCGCGACCTGCGCGCGCTCCTCCTCGGTGATGCGGCCCTTGGCCACGCGGCCCGCAAGGTAGTCCTTCGCCCAGCCCTCGGCGCTCTCCACGGCCTTTTCAAACGAGTCGCAGTTGATGACCCTGTAGCCGTGCCTGCGGCCGTTGAGCGCAGTGTTCATGGCGATCTGACGGCCCATGGTGCCCGCGCCGACCACGACGACGGTTTTGATCTCTTCGATTTTCATGATTGATCCCCGCTTTCTTTATTTGATTATTTTGATTTACAGCTTTTCAATGATCGCCGCCATCGACTGTCCGCCGCCGATGCAGAGCGTGGCAAGGCCGTAACGGCCGCCGGTGCGCTCCAGATTGTGCAGCAGCGTGACGATCAGGCGCGCGCCGGTGCAGCCGAGCGGATGGCCCAGCGCGATCGCGCCGCCGTTGATGTTGACCTTCTCCGGGTCAAGACCCAGGTCGCGGATGCAGGCGACGGACTGGGAGGCAAACGCCTCGTTCAGCTCGACAAGGTCGATGTCGCCGAGCTTCATGCCCGTGCGGTCCAGGATCCTGCGCGTGGCATACACGGGGCCGTAGCCCATGATGGCGGGGTCGAGCGCAGCGGTGGTGATATCCGCAATGCGTGCGAGCGGCTTCACGCCGGTCTCCTTCACCTTCTTTTCCGACATCAGCACCAGCGCGGCGGCGCCGTCGTTCAGGCCGCAGGAGTTGCCCGCCGTCACCGTGCCGCCCGGCTTGACGATGGACTTGAGTTTGGCGAGCACCTCCATCGTGGTGCCGGGCCGCGGGAACTCGTCCGTATCAAAGGTGAAGGACTTTTTCTTTTCCGTGACCTCGACGGGGACGATCTCCTTTTTGAAGTATCCTGCTTCAATAGCAGCCAGCGCGCGGCGCTGGCTCTCCACAGCGAAGGCGTCCTGCATCTCGCGCGTGATGCCGAAGCGCTCGGCCACGTTTTCCGCCGTGCGCGTCATGCTCAGCTCCGTGCCGTAGATCGACGCGGGCGCGGCGGTGCTGCCGGCCTCGATGTTGGAATCGACGAGCGTATTCTTATTGCCGCCCCAGCGGCTGCCGCGCAGGTAGATCGGCGCGCGGCTCATATTCTCTGTGCCGCCGGCGACGATCGTGTCCGCCTGACCGCACCAGATCTCCTGACAGCCGGAGAACGCCGCCTGCATGGCGGACGCGCACAGGCGGTTCACGGTGAAGCCGGGGACCGTCTCGGGCAGGCCCGCCTCGAGCGCGGCGCAGCGCGCGATGTTGGAAGCCTCGGTGCTCTGGCGCACCTCGCCGAGGATGACCTCATCGACCAGTGCGCCGTCCACGCCCGCGCGGACAAGCGCTTCGCGGATCACCAGCGCGCCGAGCTGATGCGCGGGCACGCTTTTCAGTGAGCCGCCGTACTTGCCGATGGCCGTGCGGACCGCGCCCACGATGTAAACAGTTTCCATAGTTCATATTCCCCCTTTTGAGATCGGGCGATTTTTGTCGCTTGCCCTGATAAAAGCAATTACCGTACCAACACCGGCGGCACGCAGCGATTTATTTTTTCGCCTTCGCGTTTTTTGCCGCCGTTTCTCGCTTTTTCGCCGCGCAAAAATTTTTCAGGCATCGTCTCTCTGCGTCCTTGGCCTTCCATGGCAGCGCGGTGGAGTGAACTGAAAGTGAACGACCCGCCGACTTGTGCTTCACTTTTTGCACAAATCCGGCGGGTCATTTCACTTTTTTCTGCACATTTTCTCTTCTGCGTCCGCCCGCTCACCGCGCCGCAGCCCGCGAAAAAGCGAATACTTCGGGTTTTTCGCATATTTGTTGGGATCTTTTTCCCCGCATGGCACGCTTCTTGCTTTGTACTCTGGCAAAGGTCCGTGCGCCCGGCGCATGGCATGGAATCAGGAAAGGGGTCTCTACCATGGAATTTGAGAACATATTGTATGAAGTAAAAGACGGCGTCCTCTATCTCACGCTGAACCGTCCCGAGGTGCGCAACGCGCTCAGCCCCGAAATGTGGCGGGATATCCGCACCGCCGCGGAGCTTGCGCAGAGAGACGACGCCGTGCGCGTCATCATCATCAGCGGCGCGGGAGACAAGGCGCTCGCAAGCGGCGCCGACATTCAGGAGATCCACGACCGCGACTATCTCAAGATGCTGGAGGCGACCGCCTCCGTCTCACTCAAGGCGCTGGAGGACACGGACAGGCCCGTGATCTGCGCGATCAACGGCTACGCCCTCGGCGGCGGCTGCGAGCTGGCTATGGCCTGCGATATCCGCATCGCGACCGCACGCTCGAAGTTCGGCCAGCCCGAGGTCGGGCTCGGCATCATGCCCGGCGCGGGCGGCACGCAGCGCCTGCCCCGCATCGTCGGCATCGGCAAGGCGAAGGAGCTGATCTACACCGGGCGCATCATCACCGCCGCGGAGGCGAAGGAGATCGGCCTTGTCAACCAGGTGACCGGCGACACGCGCGAGGAGCTGATGGCCGCCGCCGCGGATATGGCGGCGCAGATCATGAAAAAAGGCCCCGTCGCCGTGCGCATGGCAAAGCTCTGCATCAACCACGGCTTCGAGACCGATATGAACACGGCGCTGACGATTGAGCGTCTGGCGCAGACCATTGCCTTCAGCACCGGCGACCGCAAGGAAGGCACGGCGGCGTTCCTTGAAAAGCGCCCCGCGCAGTTCAAGGGCTGCTGAGACGCAATATAAAGAAGAAACACACAGATCACATACATCTAAGGAGGATATGACAATGAAACCTTTGGAAGGCATTAAGGTCGTGGAGATGTCCACCATGCTTGCAGGACCGATGACCGCCCGCATTCTCGCCGAGTGGGGCGCGGACGTTATCAAGGTCGAGACCTTCAACGGCGACGCGTGGCGCAAGCAGGCGGGCACGACGCTCTCGCCCTGCACGGAAAGTGCGAACCCGAACTTCGACCAGCAGAACATCAACAAGCGCTTTGTCTCGCTCAACATGCGCACGCCCGCCGGACACGAGGCGATGATGAAGCTGCTCTCCACCGCGGACGTGTTCGTCACGAACTTCCGTGTGCAGGCGCTCGAGGGCATGGGCATGACCTATGAGCAGCTCAAGGACCGCTTTCCCCGCCTGATCCACGCAAGCGTCCTCGGCTACGGCTCCGAGGGGCCTGACAAGGACCGTCCCGGCTACGACTACACCGCCTTTTTCTCCCGCAGCGGCATGATGGCCGACCTCCCGCCCGCAGGCGCGGGACCGCTCGTCCCCATCGGCGGCGTGGGCGACCACAGCGTCGCCGTTGCACTCTCCGGCGGCATCGCCGCCGCGCTCTACCGCCGCTCCGTCACCGGTCAGGGCGACAAGGTGGACGTTTCGCTCCTACAGTCCGCGATCTTCATCCTCTGCACCGGCATTCTCAACGGCTTCAACGGCCGCGTCCTGCCGCGCACGCGCTACGACTGCGGACACGCCGGCAGCAACACCTATCAGGGCTCTGACGGCGAGTGGTTCTACCTTGCCTGCATCGACTACCGCCGCTTTCCCGAGCTGTGCGAGATCATCGGTGTGCCCGAGATCGCGCAGGACCCCAAGTATTCCACGAGCACGGCCTATTACGCCAACCGCACAGAGCTGACGAAGATCTTCGACGAGATCTTCAGCAAAAAGCCCGTCTCCTACTGGCACGAGCTGTTCGAAGCGCACGACATGCCGCACGAGGTGCTGCGCCACTTCAAGGACGTGCCCTACGATCCGCAGGCGCAGGCCAACCACTACACCTACTTCCACGAATACGATGACGGCACCAAGACCGTCTTTTCCAACGGCCCCGTCCACTTTGCCTCCGTCGATCCGGCCAACATCCCCTGTAAGCCCTCCGGCAGCATCGGCTGCAACACCGCCGAGGTGCTTGCCGACCTGGGCTACAGCGAGGATGAGATCAAGGCCATGTACGAGGCGAAGGAGGTCATGTGACCGCCCGGTATGGAGGTGCATTGAGATGTACACATTAGGCATCGACATCGGCTCGACCTCGAGCAAGGCGGTGATTCTGCGCGACGGGCGCGAGCTGCTCGCCCATCAGGTCGTTCCGCTCGGGACCGGCACGATCGGCCCGGAGCAGGCGCTGGACGCGGCATTCCGCGAAGCGGGCATCGTGCGGGAGGAGATCGCCTTCACCGTGGCGACCGGCTACGGCCGCATGAACTGTGCGCCGGCTGACGCACAGGTCAGCGAGCTGAGCTGCCATGCCAAGGGCATTCACTATCTGCTGCCCGGCGTGCGCACGATCATCGATATCGGCGGGCAGGACGCCAAGGCACTCCAGCTCTCGGACACGGGGCAGCTGCTGGCGTTCCAGATGAACGACAAGTGCGCCGCCGGGACCGGCCGCTTTCTTGAGGTGATGGCAAAGGTGCTCAACGTCCCGATCGGTGAGCTCGGTCCGCTGTCCGCGCAGGCGGACAGGCCCGCAGCGATCTCCAACACCTGCACCGTCTTTGCCGAGAGCGAGGTCATCTCCCAGCTCTCCGCCGGCGTCAGCGCGGCGAACATCGCCGCCGGCATCCACAATTCCGTCGCCAAGCGCGTGGCCGGTATGGCGCTGCGTCTCGGTCATCCGACCTCGCTGGCCATGAGCGGCGGCGTGGCGCTGAACACGGGCGTGGTGAGCGCCATGGCGCGTGAGATCGGCTGCCCCGTTCAGGTGCACCCGCTGTGCCAGTCCGCCGGAGCGATCGGCGCCGCCCTGTTTGCATGGGAAAAACAAATGAAGAAAGAAGGATCGTCCAATGAGTGACACGCTGAATCCCACTGCCGCTGCCCCGGCGCAGGCCGCCGCAGCACCCGCAAAGCCCAAGCGTCCCAAGGCAAAGTCCCTTTTGATGATCGGCGAGCAGACGAACGCCCTTTTTGAAAACGCACGGCTCGCCAAGGAGCGCGGCGAAAAGGTCGGCTGGTCGGCCTCCATTTTCCCGCAGGAGATCGCCGAAACGCTGGGGCTGAACGTTCTCTATCCCGAAAACCACACGGCGGGCATCGCCGCGCGCCATCAGGCGGACCCGTTTCTGCAGGAGTGCGAAGGCCCCATGGGCTATTCCAACGACCTCTGCGCCTATGCAAAGCTCAACCTCGCCTACACCGCCGTTCTGAACGGCGAGAGCAGCGTGGAGCTGCCTGACGGCGGCAAGATGGTCAAGCCCGACTTCCTTCTGCTGACGAACAACATCTGCAACCAGCTGACCAAGTGGTACGAAAACCTCGCCCGTCAGCTCGATATCCCCGTATTTTTCATCGACACCTGCTATAACCCCATGGACTACGTCACCGAAACGCGCGTACGCTATGTGCGCGCGCAGATCGACCAGCTCATCAGGGACCTGTGCGCCTTCACCGGCAAGACCTGGGACGACGAGCGCTTTAAAAAGGTCATGGAGATCTCCCAGCGCAACAGCTACCTCTGGGAGCGCGCCAACAACCTGATGGACCACAAGCCCGCGCCCATCGGCGGCTTCGAGCTGTTCAACTACATGTCCGCCATGGTGTGCAACCGCGGCAAGGAATCCACCACCGCCATCATGGAGCAGCTCAACGCCGAGATGGAGCAGCACATCAAGGAGGGCACCTCCACCTTCCCCGCCAAGGAGGAGTACCGCGTTTCGTGGGACGGCATCGCCTGCTGGCCGTACCTGAGCCACAACCTGCGCACGCTCAAGCAGTACGGCATCAACATGGTTGCCTCCAGCTACGGCAAGGCCTGGGCCATCCAGTACGACGACCTCGACGGCATGGCGCGCGCCTACTGCTTCGCCTCCACCAACGGCGACAATGCCAGCACCATGCTCTCGCGCCGCTATGAGGCGCTCACGCGCATGGGCTGCGAGGGCACGATCTACCACGTCAACCGCAGCTGCAAGGTCATGGACTGTCAGATGATGGAGGTGCAGCGGCAGCTGTCCAAAATGGCGGGCGTGCCGTTTACCTCATTCGACGGCGACCAGGCCGACTACCGCAACTACAGCGAGGCCCAATTCGAAACGCGCATCCAGGGCCTTGTCGAAGTGATGAAGCAGAACAAGGAGGCAAAGAGCAATGGCTGATTTACAGGAAAGCATCGCCCGCTTACAGGCGGCCTGCCGCGATCCGCGCGCGCAGATGGACCGTTATCTCGCGCAGGGCAAAAAGGTTGTCGGCTGCTTTGCCCCCTGGGCGCCGGAGGAGCTGGTCCATGCCTCCGGCATGATCCCGATGGGCATGTGGGGCGGCCACACCGAGCTCAAAAGCGCCAAGAGCTACCTGCCTGCCTTCGCCTGCTCGATCATGCAGGCGAACATGGAGTTCGGCCTGAACGGTGCCTACGAAGGCATGAGCGCCGTCATCATCCCCGCCATCTGCGACACGCTGCGCTGCATGACGCAGAACTGGCGCTTCGGCGTGAAGTCCATCCCCGCCATCGCCATCGTCTACCCGCAAAACCGCAGAAGCCCCGCCAGCACCGACTATCTCATCAGTGAGTATGAGGGCGTGCTGCTCCAGCTCGCCGCCCTCACCGGCTGCATGATGAGCGAGGCCGCTCTCTGCGAAACGATCCGCATCTACAACGAGCACAACCGCACGATGCGCGAATTTGCCGCTGCCGCGGCGGAGCATCTTGACGTGATCACACCGCTGGTGCGCCACGCCGTTTTCAAGAGCGCGTTCTTCTTTGAAAAGAGCGAGCACACCGCCATCGTGCAGGACATCATCGCCGGGCTGAAGGCGCTCCCCGTCTGTCAATGGAGCGGCAAAAAGGTCGTGCTCACCGGCATCATGTGCGAGCCGGAGCAGGTGCTCGACATTCTGGCCGACAACGGCATCGCCGTCGCGGCGGACGATCTCGTGCAGGAGTCGCAGCAGTTCCGCGCCGACACGCCCGAAACGGGCGGCGGCGGACTCAAGCGCCTTGCCCTGCAGTGGAACGAGCGCTATGGGTGCAGCCTGATCCACGAGCTCGGCAAGCCGCGCGGCGGCGAGCTTGCAAAGCTCTGCGCCGGCGCCGGCGCGGACGGCGTCATCAACTGCATGGTCAAGTTCTGCGACCCCGAGGAATACGACCAGCCGTGGCTCGAAAAAGACCTGCGCGCAGCGGGCATCCCCTGCGCCAGCATCGAGATCGACCAGCAGAACGCCAGCTTCGAGCAGATCCGCACCCGCGTGCAGACCTTCTGCGAGCTGCTCTGATATCACTGTCATACCCGATCCCTTTTCCTATCAGGCAAAAAGAGCATCGGAGAGGAAGTTTCTTCCTCTCCGATGCTCTTTTATCCTCCGGCACAAAAATCCGGTCATATCGGTCTGCCGTCTTTCATCTCTGGGATCGTGCCGCCCGCCGCGGCCCCAAGATACAAGCCTGCCGCGCTGCAATACGGACGGAAGCGGCGGTACTCTCCCTCCATGCCCGGCGCTTTACAACAAAAAAGCATCGAAAGCCGAAGCTTTCGATGCTTTTGTCGGGTGTTTACAGAAAAGATGCGTTCTGGCAAATTTCAAGCAAGTATCGCTTCCTATATTGAGTCTTATAACACCCAAATGCCTCATCGCACACTGAAAAATCTAACGCCTTGCCAGGTGGAAGAAAACTCCATTGAAAAAGCCGAATGAGACATT
>CAKUBI010000025.1 GCA_934636865.1 uncultured Oscillospiraceae bacterium | reverse complement strand
CAGATCGCGCGCAAGATCTGCGAGATCGCGGATGTGGACAGCTACCGCACGGAGGGCTTCGTGCTCGAGGGCGGCTCCATCCACGTAGACGGCGAGGGCACGGTGCTCACGACTGAGATGTGCCTTCTCTCCGAGGGCCGCAACCCGGATAAGAGCAGAGAAGAGATCGAAACGATGCTGCGCGAGTACCTCGGCTGCGAGAAGGTCCTGTGGATCAAGGACGGCATCGACCCCGACGAGACGAACGGACACATCGACGACGTCGCCTGCTTCGTTGCGCCCGGCGAGGTCGCCTGCATCTGGACGGAGGACAGGGACCATCCCTTCTACGAGCAGGCGCAGGCGGCATACAAATTTTTGAGCGAGGCCACGGACGCGAAGGGCAGAAGGCTCAAGGTCCACAAGCTGTGCCTGACGAAAAAGCCGTGCCTGCTTGAGGGCGCGGACACCATCGACGCGGTGGAGGGCACCATCCCGCGCGAGGACGGCGAGATCAGCATCGCGTCGTATATGAATTTCCTCATTGTCAACGGTGCGGTCATCCTGCCGCAGTACGGCGACGAGAACGACGCGCTGGCTGTCCGGCAGGTGCAGGAAATGTTCCCGGACCGAGAGATCGTGCCGGTGCAGACGAAGGAGGTCGCCTTCGGCGGCGGCAACATCCACTGCATCACCCAGCAGCAGCCTGCGGCAAAGAAGTAAAAAAGAAGCGCCGACCGCACCAAAAACAGTGCGGTCGGCGCTTTTCTGCCGCTTATTCGGCCTGTGTGCGGGCGATGCGGATGAACTCGGAGATCATACTCCACTGATACGAGCGCCTATGATAGCCGAAATGCATGGGATAGCGTGCCGCATCGGAAAGCGGAAGAATATGCAGATGGCTCAGGCGTTCGGGCGGAATGGCTGTATGGACAAGATTTCGTGGGCAGAGACACACGCCTTCGCCCTCGTCGCAAAGCGCCAGCAGTGTTTCCACATTTTCAGAACGAATCGTGCGCCGGGGCTGAAAATCGGAGGCATGAAACAGTTCGCGCCCGATTCGTCCGGCAACATCTTCGGCACTGCAATAGAGAAAGGGAAGATTTTGCATTGGACGAAAGTCTCCCTGTGCGGCGTGCTGTGCGCAGAGAGCAAGATCAACGGGGAAACGCTCCAGCAGTGTATCGGTGAGACAGAGGACAAGGTCTTCCACGTAGAAGTTTTTCAGTTCGATCCCCGGCAGTGCATGAGGAAAGTTGGCAATAGCCAGATCCACTGTGTTGTCAAGCAGCATCCGCTGCAATCCCTCGTTCGAGCCCTCGAGCAGCTGTACCTCAACGTTGGGATATTCGCGCTGAAAGGCGGGGATCAGGCGAGGCATGATGGCGTGACCGCGCGTGTAGGCGATGCCGATGCGCAGCTCGCCCTTCTGGTTTTCCGAAATGTCGCAGAATTCGCGCGCCATATCCTGCCGCGTCTGCTGGAGCGACTGCGCGTAGCGCAGGAACGTGCGGCCTGCGTAGGTCAGCTCAAGCGGCGTGCAGCGCACGAGCAGCGGCGCGTTCAGCTCGCGCTCGAGATGGGCGATATGCGACGAGAGCGACTGCTGCGTGATGTGCAGCGCGTCGGCGGCGCGGGTAAAGTTCCGCTCCCGGGCGAGCACGATGAAATATTCAAGCGAGTTGAAGTTCACGGGAATGCTCCTTTCACAGCTTTTGTCTGTAGAATATATCATTTTTTACAGTTTTACAAGATGCGGCTTTTCGCGTATACTGAAAGCAGCAAAAAGCCGAACGGCAGACAGAGAAAGGGGAGAACAACATGCTGTCCATGGCTCTTTTCTGCGCGGCGTTGCTTTTGTGCGTGCTGCTGCGGCTCAATATCCTTTACGCGCTGGCGGCGGGGCTGCTCATTTTCATGGTCTACGGCAAAAGGCAGGACTTTTCCTGGCGCGAGCTTTTCGGGATGGTCGGCGCAGGCGTGAAAACGGCGTCCGGCGTGCTGTTGACGTTCCCGATCATCGGCATCCTGACGGCGCTCTGGCGCGCGTGCGGCACGCTGCCGTTCATCATCTGCTGCGCTGTGGACCTCATCCGGCCGGAGATCATGCTGCTGATGACGTTTCTTTTGAACTGCGGCGTGTCCGTGCTGACGGGCACGGCCTTCGGCACGGCAGCGACGATGGGCACCATCAGCGTGAGCGTGGGCGTTTCGATGGGCATGGACCCGCTGCTGCTCGGCGGGGCGATGCTCTCGGGCGTGTACTTCGGCGACCGCTGCTCGCCGGTTTCCACGAGCGCGCTGCTCGTGAGCGATCTGACGGGGACCGATATTTACGACAACATCCGCACCATGGTCAAAACGGCGCTCGTGCCGTTTCTTGTGAGCTGTGGGGCCTATCTGCTGCTGGGCGTGTCAGGCGGCAGCGGCGGCGCGCGGGCGGATCTGTGGCCGCTCTACGGGCGCGAGATGACGCTCCGCTGGGTCATGTGCCTGCCGGCGGTGCTCATTCTGGTGCTGGCGCTGCTGCGCGTGAAGGTCCGGCGGGCGATGGCGGCAAGCATCCTCGCCGCAGTCGTCCTCTGCGTGCTGCTGCGGCGCATGGACGCGCTCACACTGCTCAAAACGGCGATGCTCGGCTATGCGGCGTCCGACGCGGAGGTCGGCGCGATGCTCAACGGCGGGGGCGTCGTTTCGATGCTGCGCGTCATTTTGATCGTGATGATCTCATCGGCCTATTCCGGCATTTTCCGCGAAACGGGCCTTTTGGACGGCCTGCGCAGCCGCGTCACGGCGCTGAGCGAGAGGACCTCGCCCTGCTGTTCGATGCTGCTCACGTCAGTGCTCGCGTCGCTCGTGGCGTGCAACCAGTCGTTTGCCATCATCCTGACCGACCAGCTCTGCGCGCAGACGCAGACCGACGCGCGCGAGCGTGCGAGCGACCTTGGAAACACGGCGGTGGTCGTCGCGCCGCTCGTGCCGTGGTCCATCGCGGGCGCGACGCCGCTTTCGACCGTCGGCGCGCCGACGGGGAGCCTGCTCGCCGCGTGCTTCCTCTACCTTCTGCCGCTGTGGACGCTGCTGCGGCGCACGGCGGCACCGCGCCGCGCGCAAAAAGCGGCGAAATAAGACAAAAAGGCCCCGCTTACGGCTGTAAGCGGGGCCTTTGCAGTTTTAAATGGTGCGGTCGAGCACGGTGACCTGCGTGATCACATCCCGCAGCCGGTCGGAGCCGAGCATATAGTCGAGTGCATCATCGGCGGTATCAAATATGCGGCTTTCGTTCGGCGTACTGGAACAAGTAACACGAATCGTGCCATTTTCAGACCAAATACCATATTCCTGCCCCTTCCATTCTATGACGACCTCTGCACCATAGCGCATACTGTCTTTAAAATCGCTGATGGTTTTGAAACGATATGCTTCCGGATCATACGGAACGATACTTGTATCCAACAGGTACACCTCTTTTCTATGCTGCTTTAAATCGGGAGCCCCCTCCGGGTAGTTGGTGGCCGGGCCTTTTTGAGGGTGCTCACTTGGATTATCCCATGTAATCTGATGATCGTGAGGATTGGAATGTCCACTTCCGGGGGCGTGGCCTGTTTCATGGCGAAGGACAACGGCTTTCCCATTTGCGTCATATTTTACGGTAACCCAATACCCTCCCTTTCGGAGCTGAAGATAGTATCTTTGAACAGTATTAGGAGGTCCAATGAAAATTTTATCCTGTGGTTTATTGGGATTCGGTTTCCACTTTCCGCCATAGGCGCTGCCGCCGCCTTTGAAGGCGCTTCCAATCCGGAACGGTTCTATTGTATCACATTCCGGGCAATATGTCCCGCCGATTTTGAAGGCTTCAAGATCTTCATCTGCAAACGCGGCAAAAAAGGCCCCGCTTACGGCTGTAAGCGGGGCCTTATCATCGATATGCCGTTTTGGGAGACCGTTTAGCCGACGAGGGCGGCGGTATCCATGGCGATCATGAGCTCCTCGTTGGTGGGGATGAGGAGGACGGTGACCTTGGAGTCGGGCGCGGAGATGACGCGCTCCTCGCCGCGGACCTTGTTGGCGTCCTCGTCCATCTTGACGCCCATGAACTCGAGGCCGGAGGCGATGGCCATGCGCTGAGAGGCGCTGTTCTCGCCCACGCCCGCGGTGAAGATGATGGCGTCCACGCCGCCCATGGCGGCGGCATACGCGCCGATGAGCTTCTTCACGCCGTAGTTGAACATGTCAACGGCGAGACCGGCGCGCTCGTTGCCCTCCTTGAAGGCGTTCTCAAGATCGCGGAAGTCGGAGCTGACGCCGCTGACGCCCATGACGCCGGACTTCTTGTTGAGGATGTTGACCATCTCCTTGATGTCCATGCCGTACTTGTTCATCAGGTACTCGAGGATACCGGCGTCGATATCACCGGCGCGGGTGCCCATGGGAAGGCCGGCCAGCGGGGTGAAGCCCATGGAGGTATCCACGCTCTTGCCGCCGTCGATGGCGGTGACGGAGGAGCCGTTGCCCAGGTGGCAGGAGATCAGCTTGAGCTGCTCGACGGGCTTGCCGAGCATATCGGCCGCGCGCTGGGAAACATACTTGTGAGAGGTGCCGTGGAAGCCGTAGCGACGGACCTTGTCCTTCTCATAGTACTCGTAGGGCAGGGCATAGGTATAGGCGACGGGGGGCATGGTCTGGTGGAAGGCGGTGTCGAACACGGCGACCATGGGCACGCCGGGCATGAGCTCCTGGCAGGCCTTGATGCCGATGATGTTGGCGGGGTTGTGCAGGGGGGCGAGGGGGTTGCACTCCTCGATAGCCTGCATGACCTCGTCGGTGATGACGACGGACTTGGCGAACTTCTCGCCGCCGTGGACCACGCGGTGACCGACCGCGTCGATCTCCTTCATGGAGGAAATGACGCCGTTCTTCTCATCGACCAGCGCGTTCAGCACGGTCTGGATGGCCTCGCTGTGGGTGGGCATGGAGACGGAGGCCTCCTTGACGGCTTCCTTGCCGGGCAGCTGGGGCTTGTAAGTAAACATGCCGTCGATGCCGATACGCTCGCACAGGCCCTTGGCCAGCAGCTCGCCCGTGGCGGGGTTGAGCAGCTGATACTTCAGGGAGGAAGAGCCTGCGTTGATGACCAATACGTTCATAAGTGTACTCCTTTTTTCGAGGGCGGCTTGCATTGCGCCCGAATTTCCGATAGAATCATGAAAAACGATCGGTTGTTAAACATACATTGCCTATTATAGCAAACTTTTTGGCAAACACAAGCAAATTTAACAAAACGTAACTCTTTTGTAACCGCTTTGAGAGGACTTTCATGAAAACGATTGGTATAATATCTGAGTATAATCCCTTCCACCGCGGCCACAAGTGGCAGATCGACGAGCTGCGCCGCCGCTTCGGCGAGGAGACGCGGATCGTCTGCGCAATGAGCGGCGACTTTGTCCAGCGCGGCGATCTTGCCGTCGAACGGATGCACGCGCGCGCGGAAGCCGCCGTGCGCGGCGGGGCGGACCTCGTTTTCGAGCTGCCGCTGCCATGGGCCGTTTCCTCGGCGGAGGGCTTTGCCCGCGGCGGCGCGGCGGTCCTTGAGGCGGCGGGCGCTGTCGATACGCTGGCCTTCGGCAGCGAATGCGGCGACACGGCAAAGCTGCTGCGCGCGGCGGAGACGCTGCTGCGGGCGGACTTTCCCGAAAAACTGCGCGAAAGGCTCACATCGGGCGCCTCGTTTGCGAGCGCGCGGGAAGCGGCGGCAAGGGAGCTCATCGGAGATGACGCCGCCGTGCTCGGCGCGCCGAACGACATCCTCGGTGTGGAGTACTGCAAGGCGCTGCTCCAGAGCGGCAGCGCGATCGTGCCGCTCGCGATGGAGCGCAGAGCCGTCGGCCACGACGGCGGCGCTAAGGAGGGCTTCGCTTCGGCGAGCTTTATCCGCGAGAAGCTCACGCGCGGAGAGGACGCTTCCGCCTACCTGACGGCGGAGAGCGCCGCCATCTACGCGCGCGAATGCGCGGCGGGCCGCGCGCCGGTGACGATGGCAAACGCGGAGCGTGCGATCCTCTCACGCCTGCGGAGGATGGAGGAAGCGGACTTCGCCCGCTATGACGGCGGGAACGAGGGGCTTTACCGCCGGTTTTACGAGTCGGCGCGGACGGCGGCATCGATCGATGCGCTGCTCGGCGCGGTCAAGACCAAACGCTACGCCTACGCGCGGCTGCGGCGGATGCTGCTCGCGGCGTACCTCGGCGTGACGAAGGAGGATATGCCGCCGCGCGTGCCCTATCTCCGGGTGCTGGCGTTCAATGAGCGCGGGCGCGCGGTATTGAAGCAGATGAAAAAGACGGCGTGCGCGCCGGTGCTCATCAAGAGCGCCGATGTGCGCGCGCTGGACGCAAGCGCACGGAGGCTCTTCGAGCTTTCCGCGCGGGCAGAGGATCAGTATGTTCTCGCGTACCCGGACCTTGCCGCCGCGCAGGGCGGGAGCGCGTGGACGAGCGGTCCGGTCATCGTGTGAGACCGGACCTGAGACCCCGGAAAGGAGACGACGATGAAAAAATGGATGGCGATGCTGCTTTCCTGCGTGCTGGCGCTGAACCTTGCCGCCTGCGGCGCGGGGGCGGACGGCGGACCGGAGGACAGCGATCCGGCGGAAACGGCGCTGCACTTCGAGCTGACCACGAGCGTCTATGAGGACGAGTACAAGGCCGACGACGGCACGGTGCTCTTCTCCGAGCGCTACGAGCTGCCGCAGCTCGAGCTGCGCGATGAAAGCGGCGATGTCTACACGCTGGCCGAGAATGTGACAGCGAACGGCGGCGCGGGCGAGGCGGCGCAGCTGCGAGTGCAGGCGGCGTTCAACACGGAGATGGAAAGCGTGCTCACATCGCTGCGCGCGGACGCCGGGAAGATGACGGAGGAAGCGAAGGAGCTTTACGCCGCCGGAACCGACGGGAGCATGTTCACGACCGGCGGCAGCTGGACGAGCGAGCTGACGCTCGGCGAGGTGTACCGCGTTGAGGGAAAGCTTTTGAGCATCGCGGCCGAGGAGTATACCTACTACGGCGGCCCGCATCCCAACAGCGCCAGCCGCACGTGGAACTTCGACCTGACGAGCGGCGAATTTCTGACGTTCGACGATCTTGCCTCGCAGGAGGGCGACGTGAACGGCAATACCCTGCAGGAGAGGATCTACTGGAGCATCGCCTCGCAGATCGGAGAGCAGAACCTGAACGAGGGGTACTTTGACGATTACGATTCCTATCTTCTGGATTTCCCCTCGTTCGCGGCGCTGCGCTTCACAGCTGCCGGCATGACGGTGACGTTCGACAATTATATCATCGCGCCCTACGCGGCGGGGCCGCAGGTATTCGAGGTGCCGTATGATGCGTTCTACAGCGCGCTCAGCGAGCACGCGAAGGAGCTTCTGGATGTTTCGCAGGAGCAGATCGTGCTCTCGGATTTCGACACGGCGGCGGCACTGTGGGCATGGTTCCATATGCTCTCGCCGGCGTGCAGCGCGGAATCCGGCACGGTGGAGATCGGGGGCTACACTTATTGGGGCGCGGAGATCAGCGGCGTTTCGACGATGTCGGAGCTGCGCGCGCTGCTCTGCCGCTATTTTGACGCGTCGCTGGCGGATGAATGGCTCGCCGAGGAACCGGCGCGCTTTGCCGAGGAGGGCGGCAGGCTCTACGTGCTCGACGGGGCGCGAGGCAGCGATATCGATATCATCGGCGATACGCGCAGCGTGACGCTCGACGGTGAAACGGGCGTTGTGACGCAGGTCATCACCCGTCGCGATCCTGGCGGGGAGGACCCCGGCGGCGAGGAGACGATCGAGTATCCCTTCACCCTTGTGGACGGCCGCGCGGTGTTTTCCGCCTTCCCGTATCCGTACTGAAAAGAGAAATGAAAAAAGGGCTGACCCGCTCGGGTCAGCCCTTTTCGTATGCAGTTTACCGGTAGCGCTCGCGGTGCGCGTGCATGATCTCGGCCAGCAGCACGCCGTTGTCGGGCGGGGTGTAGGTGATGGCGTTCGCGCCCGCGGCGATGGTCTTGCGGATGGTCTCGTCCCTGGGACCGCCGGTCGCGATGATCGGGATCTCGGGATGGCGCGCGCGGAGCTCCGCCACGAGCTGCGGCGTTTCCGCCGCGGCGGAGACGTTCAGGATATCAACGCCCGCGGCGATGCGCGCCTCGGTGTCCTGCGTGGCGGAAACGATGGTCGCGACGACGGGGATATCGACGTGCGCCTTGATGTCGCGCAGAATGTCAGCCGAGACCGGGGCGTTGAGCACGACGCCGTAGGCGCCGCAGTGCTCCGCTTCCATCGCCTGCGCGACGGAGCGCGCGCCGGACGTGAAGCCGCCGCCGACGCCGCAGAACACCGGCATATCCGCCACGCTGATCACGGCGCGCACGATGCGCGGCTGCGGCGTGAAGGGATAGACGGCGATCACCGCGTCGGCATTGATGCTCGCGATGGTGGCAACGTCGGTAGAGAAGATGAAGGACCTGATGGTCCGACCGAAGATGCGGATGCCGCTGCACTCGTTGATGCACTCAGGCACCAGCAGCATGTGGTTGCGGAGCTTTCCGCTGTAGCTCGGCGTGGGCGTTGGGATGAAATCGCTCATGGAAGCACCTTCCTTTCCGCAGGTAATGAATGACCGGTATGAACCTATGTGCGGGGTTTAATCGACATGACTGCTCGCGCGCATGGCGAGGATCGTCTGCTCGATGAGCGTGTCGAGATCCCAGCCGAGCATCTCGGCGCCGCGCTCGATGACCTCACGCGAGCAGCCGGCGGCGAACTTCTTATCCTTGTACTTTTTCTTGACGGACTTGACCTCAAGGTCGCTGACGCTTTTGCTCGGGCGCATGAGCGCGACCGCGCCGATGAGGCCCGTGAGCTCGTCGGTGGCGAAGAGGACCTTTTCCATCTCGTGCTGCGGCTCGGGCAGGCCCTCGAAGTGCAGACCGTAGCCGTGGCTTGCGGCGGCGCGGATGAGCCGCTCGTCAAGACCGTTCTCGCGCATGATCTCCTGCGACTTGATGCAGTGCTCGTCGGGATACATTTCAAAGTCGAGGTCGTGCAGAAGCCCCACGATCTCCCAGAAATCCGCCTCGTCGCCGTAGCCGAGCTTTTCCGCGTACCAGCGCATCACGTCGGCGGCGGTGCTGGCGTGCTTTAAGTGGAACTCACCCTTGTTGTACCGGGTGAGCAGCTCCCACGCCTGTTCTTTCGTACATGCCATAATGATTGCCTCCCTTTGCTTATGGCTGCTCGTCCGTAAAGTGGACGTGATTGAAAATATGGTCGGAGCAGAAGCAGTGATAGCCCGCGCACTTGCTGCAATAGCGGAACTGCAGCTCGGGGTTCGACACATCCGTGCGGCCGCACACGGCGCACTTATGGCGGAAGCCCTGCGTCTGCTGCTGGTACTGTTCCTGGCGCTGCTGGTGGCGCACGGTGTTGTGGAAGTGTGCGGCCTGCTTGCTCTGGTAATGTTCGAGCTTGAAAAAGCGCGCAAGCTCGGGCCAGAAGAAGATGACGAAGTTCAGAAGCGCTACGACGGGCAGAATGGCGTAGTACCACACGCCGGAGGAAATGTAGCGGAAAATGTCAAAGAAGAAGTAGAACACGTCAAGATAAGCGAGCCACTTCATGCGCACGGGGATGAAGAACATGAACAGCACGCGCGTGTCGGGATAGAGCAGGGCGAAGGCCATGAACATGGCGAAGTTGACGTAATTCGCGCCGTAGACGGGGATGCTGTAGCCTGTGATGAGGCTGACGATGCTCGCGCCGACGACGGTGAGCAGCATGCCGCTTAAATAATAGGTCGTGAACTTGGCCGTGCCCCACTGGCGCTCAAGCGTCGAGCCGATCCAGTAGTAAAAATAGCAGGTGATGAGAAGGAAGAACGGGCTCGTGTCCTCGGGAATGAAAACAAAGGTGAAAAGGCGCCAGACCTGCCCGTGGAGAAGACCGCTGAGCGTATAGGCAAAAAAGCTTAAAAGGTTGCCGTCGGAGAACCCGGACAGCAGACTGAGCGCAATGTTGCCGATGACAACGTAGAGCATCAGGTTGGGAATGCCGAAGTTGGGGTGCAGGATACAGAAGCGGTCGATCGCGCGGTTGAGCTTGTTCAAAACGGGATACCTCACTTAAATCATAATCAAATTCTTTGTTCCATTATGACACAGCGCAGGGCAAAAGTCATCAATAAACTTTGAACAAATGACCATAACAAAATGGAATGCGGCACAAGAAATGCGGAAAGAACAGCGTTCTTTCCGCATTTCTGAACAAATCCTTTACTTGATGTCGAGCTCGGGCGGCACGTCGATCTCCTCGCCGACGTACTTGCCATTTTTCTTCCGCTGACGGACGCATTCCGTGAGCAGGTATTCGATCTGCCCGTTGACCGAGCGGAAGTCGTCCTCCGCCCAGGCGGCGATGGCGGCGTAGAGCTTGGGAGACAGGCGCAGGGGGACCTGCTTTTTGGCGTTGTCGTTCATGGCAGCCTCCGGAAAGTCGCGCACCGCGCTTAATACAGGCTGCCGGAGTTGACGACGGGCTGGGCGTCGTGGTTGCCGCACAGCACGACCAGAAGGTTCGAGACCATCGCGGCCTTGCGCTCCTCGTCAAGCTCGACGGTGCCCTTTTCCGCAAGGCGCTCGAGCGCCATTTCGACCATGCCGACCGCGCCGTCCACGATCATCTTGCGCGCGTCGATGATGGCGCTGGCCTGCTGGCGCTGGAGCATGACGGCCGCGATCTCGGGCGCGTAGGCAAGGTAGGTGATGCGCGCTTCGATGATCTCAAGTCCCGCGTCGGCGACCTTGGCCTGGATCTCGTCGCGGATGCGCGCGGCCACGACCTCACTCGAGCCGCGCAGGCTCCCCTCGTCGGCCTGACCGTCGCCCGTGGTATCGACGTTCGGGGCGACGTCGTAGGGGTAGACGCGCACGATGTTGCGCAGCGCCGCATCGCACTGGAGGGAGAGGTATTCCTTGTAGTTATCAACGTTAAAAACGGCCTTGGCCGTGTCGGTCACGCGCCACATGACGGCAATGCCGATCTCCACGGGGTTGCCGAGGCAGTCGTTGATCTTCTGGCGGGCGTTGTTGAGCGTCATGATCTTGAGCGAGATCTTCTTATTGCCGCCGACTTCGACTGCGGCGGACGCGCCCTGCATGGCGGCGAGAAGCTCCGTGCCCTTGCGGCCGCCGTCCACGTCGCCGGACTGGTTGAGCTTCGTCTTGGCAGCGGGGTTAAAGGACGAGCAGAAGGGGTTGACGCAGTAGAAGCCCTCGCCCTTGAGCGTGCCGATGTAGTTACCGAAAAGCGTGAGCACCAGCGCCTCCTGCGGCTTTAAGACGCGCAGGCCGCACAGCGGGATCCAGCCGACGACCATCAGAACAAGGCAGGGGATGAACAGCGGCATGAGGTCCCTCGTCAGGCCGATGACAAAGCCCGCGACAAAGAGAATGTAGGCCGCAATCGTGAGCAGCAGCACGGCCATGCCGTTTTTATGACCGTTGATGATTTTTTCTTCCATGAGATATGACCTCCAAATCTGATATCAAAATCATATCACAACAATATTGGTTGTCAAGAGGGCAAGAAAAGAAAAGTGCACAAAAAGTGTCCTGCACAAATGTACAGGACACTTTGCCGGAAAACGGTGTCAGGCGTAATGATATTTCTTCCGCCCTGTGAGAAAGAGCGCCGCGGTGATGACCAGCGTGAGCGCTTCGGCCGCGGTGACGGCGAGCCAGATGCCGTCGATGCCGAGGACCTTCGGCAGCAGCAGCACCGCACCGACCTGAAAGACGAGCGTGCGCAGAAACGAGATGAGCGCGCTGGCCGTGCCGTTGTTGAGCCCCGTGAAAAACGCCGAGCCGAAGATATTGAACCCGCAGACAAGGAACGAGAGCGCGTAGATGCGCAGCGCATTGACCGTCATGTCACGCAGCTCCGCGTCGTAGCCGACGAAAAGCTGCGCGATAGGGGTTGCCAGCAGGATGGAGAAGGCCGTCATCGCAAGGCTCGTGATGAGCGTGACGGTCAGGCTCTTTTTCAAAAGACTTTTGAGCTCCTCGTGGTTCTTTGCACCGTAGTGGTAGCCGACGACGGGCGTGACGGCAATGGAGTAGCCGAAGAAGAACGCCATGAAGATGAAGCTCACATACATCAGAACACCGTAGGCGTTCACGCCGTTTTCCTTTGTGATGGCCATGAGCTGCACGTTGTAGAGCATGCTGACGAGTGAGGTCGAGAGGTTGCTGACCATCTCGCTCGAGCCGTTGTAGCAGGCCTTGCCAAGCGCGCGGAAGTCAAAGCGCGGGCGCGTGAGGCGCAGGGGCGAGTCGTTCGGGCGGAGGAAGTAGACAAGCGGGATGAGCGCGCCGACGATCTGGGAAAAGGCTGTGGCGAGCGCCGCGCCGAGAAGGCCGAATGGGAACACATAGACGAGCAGAAAGTCGAGCACCATATTGGTAAGGCCCGCGAACACCGTCACGCGCAGACCGAAGCGCGGCTTTTCCGCCGTGGCAAGAAAGCTCTGGAAGCTGTTTTGCAGCATGAAAAACGGCAGCGCCGCGAGCAGCACGCGGCCATAGAGCGCGCAGTCGCCGATCGTCAGCTCCGTCGCGCCGACGGCGTAGGCGATCGGGCGGATGAAGACGAAGCACACGGCGCTGAGAGCCGCGCCGCCCAGCGCGAGGACTGCGACGAGCATGGAGAAGGTCTCGTTGGCCGCCTTCGGTTTGCCCTCACCGAGCATTTTCGCGATGAGCGCGCTGCCGCCCGTGCCGATCATGAAGCCGAAGGCCGCGAGCGCCATGATGACAGGGAAAACGAGATTCAGCGCGGCAAAGGAATTCTTGCCGACAAAGTTCGAGACGAAAAAGCCGTCGATGATGCTGTAGACCGACGTGACGATCATCATCAGGATGCTCGGCGCGACGAAGCGCAGGAGCTTTGGATAGCTGAAGTGATCGGAAAGGGAGATCTGCATGAAAAATCCTCCGTTTTCTCAAAAAGGTACAAAAAAAGTCCGGCCATTGCTTGACCGGACGCATCCGACATCTCTCGACCGCTGCGGCTGCGGCCGCAAGTCCCCGATGACATTGAATTTGTAGAAGGTATTGTAGCATAAATGCGGACAAAGTCAAGCTTTTGCCCAAAAACTTAAAAATATCGTTGACAAAGCATCCAAATGTGCTACAATACGTTTCGGCGAAAGCCACAAAATGAATACTTCATCAAGAGTGGTTGAGGGAACGGCCCAATGACGCCACGACAACCTGCCCATAGAGGCAAGGTGCCAAATCCGACGAAGGAATCGAGAGATGAGGAAGCGCTGTAAGCACGATGCTCTGTCGGTCCGGCAGAGCATTTTTTGTTTTTCCAACAACGAGAAAGGAAGAAGTTATCATGGCAAAACGTTTATTTACCTCCGAATCCGTCACCGAAGGGCATCCCGACAAGATCTGCGACCAGATCTCCGACGCGGTGCTCGACGCGATCCTTGAAAAGGACCCCAATGGCCGCGTGGCCTGCGAGACGACCGTCTCCACCGGCCTTGTGCACATCATGGGCGAGATCACGACCAGCTGCTATGTCGATATCCCGAAGATCGCGCGCGACGTGATCCGCGACATCGGCTACGACCGCGCGAAGTACGGCTTCGACTGCGACACCTGCGGCGTCATCACGAACATCGACGAGCAGAGCGGCGATATCGCGATGGGCGTGGACAACTCCTTTGAAAATAAGGAGAGCGGCGCGAGCGAGCTCGACAACGGCGCGGGCGACCAGGGCATGATGTTCGGCTACGCCTGCACCGAGACGCCCGAGCTGATGCCGCTGGCGATCTCCCTTTCGCACAAGATGGCAAAGAAGCTGACCGACGTGCGCAAGCAGGGCCTTGTCGATTACCTCCGCCCCGACGGCAAGACGCAGGTGACGGTCGAGTACGACGAGAGCGGCAAGCCCGTGCGCGTCGATACCGTGGTCCTCTCCACCCAGCACGCGCCCGAGGCTGCGCTCGAGACCATCCGCAAGGACATGATCGAGCTTGTCATCAAGCCGACCGTGCCCGCGGAGCTGATGGATGAGAACACGAAGATCTATGTCAACCCGACCGGCCGCTTCGTTATCGGCGGCCCGCAGGGCGACAGCGGCCTGACCGGCCGCAAGATCATCGTCGATACCTACGGCGGCAGCGCTCCGCACGGCGGCGGCGCCTTCTCCGGCAAGGACCCGACGAAGGTGGACCGTTCCGCCGCTTACGCCGCGCGCTATGTGGCAAAGAACATCGTGGCTGCGGGCCTTGCCGACAAGTGCCAGGTGCAGCTCGCCTACGCCATCGGCGTTGCGCATCCCGTGAGCATCCTGGTCGAGACCTTCGGCACCGGCAGGGTCAGCGACGACAAGCTCGAGAAGGCCGTCGAGAAGGTCTTTGACCTGCGCCCGACCGCCATCATCCGCGATCTTGACCTGCGCCGCCCGATCTACCGTCAGCTCGCCGCCTACGGCCACATGGGCCGCGAGGACCTCGGCGTGACCTGGGAAAAGACCGACCGCGTGGACGCAATCCGTGAAGCGGTAAAGTAAAAGAAAAAAGAAAGCCCCCCTGTATGATCTGCATCGTACAGGGGGGCTTTCTTAATTATTGACAGGAAATTCCTATAAAAATCGGCAATGTTGCACGAATCGACGTGCTTGTACACTAAAATGGGCCGATGTGCTTGACGATGGAAAACTCAGTGTGTAAACTAAAACTGCGAGATTTAAATTAGCAAATAAAAATGAAAGATGGAGGGATTATAGTGCAGAAGCGGAAAAAAGAAATGAAAGAGTATGCTGTTTTGATTCTTTCGACACTGCTTTCGGTTTGGATGTTTTTTGAAAGCATACTTGATTTGAACGTTGACTGGCCTTCCGGCGTAAAGTGGACGGTCTTTGCTGTGCTGGTGCTGATCACGCTGGTGTTGGCGTGGCACTTCTTTTTGAAGAACGGCGACGAAGAATTTCCTCTAGAGAAGAATTTCCCGGGCGTGAATCGATATGTCAATTCAACTGACGGCATGCGGTGGAACCAAAATGTCAGAGCATTTTCAACCAAATACAGAGTTCAGCTCAGTGCTGCCGATGAGAGAACAGCGGTCGGCGATAAAAAGGTGTTCCAGTTGATAGAATGGACGATTCAGGGAGGAAATATAACAAAGGAACTGCTGACCACTTATGAATTTCCGGTTTCTTTAAGCACGTTTACACGCTGGTATGAGAAAACGCTCAAAATGGATGCGAGTTTACAGGTGAATGGAAAAACGTATCCGTTGACGGTTAAGCAGGGAGAAGCTTTGACGAACAACAGAGAGCGGACGCTTCTTCTGCAATTTCCGGCAAATGTCAGGATCGTGCAGGGAGTACAGTTTACTATAAATGTGCAGATGAAGTGGAAAGAACCGCATATCTTTATGAGGGATGAAGCCTACTTTTCAGATCCCGACAACTATGGGCGTATTACCGATAAATTTCTTTTTGAGATCGACGTGAAAGACAGAATGCTGTCGGACTATAAGGCGGTGGAATATCTGGTAGACAAGAAGCGCAGAACAGCGCGGATCATAAAAGAAATGCACTTGCGAAGCGGAGACGGAAAATGGAAGCTGACGCATGAGACAGGAAAAATGTACGTAGTGCGGTTTGAGATGAAAAACTCAGATCAAAAATAAAAAGCAGGCGGAAGAGCCGGTCCCATCGGACCGGCTCTTCCGCCTGTTGTATCGGAAACGGGAAAACGGAAAGCAGGGGGGATCGCTCAGCTCTGGTGCTCCTCGTCCCAGAGCTTTTCGGCCTCGGGACGCCAGCACGCGGCGTAAGATTCGCACTTGCCGCAAAGGTGCTCCACGCTCTCGGGCGCTTCAAGGTCGGTCGAGTGCGCGCCGGAGCGGGCGACCATCTGGGGCAGGAGTTCGGGATTTTCCAGCATCGGGCAGGGGCGCAGATGATTGTTGTTGAACGGCTGGCCCTTGCGGTACTCGAGGAACAGCGGCTGCTGTAAGCACTCGAGGAAGCTCTTTTCGCGGATGTTCGCGCCGGAGTAATGGATGAACACGCAGGGCTCGACGTCGCCCGCGGCGTTGATATGGCAGTAGAGCTTGCCGCCGGCGATGCAGCCGCCTGTGAACTCGCCGTCGTTCTGGAAGTCGATGGCAAAGATCTCCTTGCCGCCGGTGAGACCGCGGATCTCGCGCACGCGGTCTTTCATATAGGCGCGCTGCTCGGGGTCGAGCAGCAGGTCGGTCGTCGCGCCCATGCCGACGGGCATGTAATGGAAGTACCAGGCGAAGAAGCAGCCCTTGGAGATGAGCAGGTCAAGGAACTCGTCACTCGTGACGACCTTGTAGTTCTTGCTCGTGTAGCAGATGGAAACGCCGAAGGGAATGTGGTTTTTGTGCATGAGGTCCATCGCGGCGAGCGCCTTTTCAAAATGTCCCGCGCCGCGGCGGCCGTCGTTGGCGTCCTCAAAGCCCTCGATGCTGACCGAGACGATGAAGTTGCCCACGCGCTTGAGCTCGTCGCAGAAGGCCTGGTCGATGAGCGTGCCGTTGGTGAAGGCGTGGAAGGCGATGTCGCGGTGCTTTTCGCACAGGCGGAAGATGTCTGCCTTGCGCATGAGCGGTTCGCCGCCGGTGAAGAGGCAGGCGTGGGTGCCGAGCTCGGCGCCTTCGGTCAGCACGTGGTCCATCTCCTCAAAGGTGAGGTTCTGCTTGTGGCCGTACTCCGCCGCCCAGCAGCCTGCGCAGCGCATGTTGCAGGCGCTCGTCGGGTCCATGAGGACGATCCACGGAATGTTGCAGCCGTATTTCTCGGAATTTTTCTGCGCCTGCTGGAAGCCGCGGAAGCCGCCCTCGTAGGCGGCGGCCGTCAGGAAGGTCCTGAGAAGGCAGGGGTCGCACTCGCGGAGCAGGCGCTCTGCGTAGTGCGCCCACTTGCTGTCGGGGTCGTTTGCGATCTTGTGCAGCATCTCGAAGGTCTTCGGCGTCCAAACGCTTGAGTGGATCTTCTGGACCATGTTGACAAAGTCGTTTGCGACGGCGCAGACGTCCTTCGTCTGGCTTTTTTTGATGAGGGAGTCGAGCATGGTCTCAAAGGCCTTGCGCTCTGCTGCGTGTGCGATCTTTTCGGCTGCGTTCATTTGGCTCACGATTCCTTTCCGTGCCCGCAAAGCGCGGGCTTCCTTATATTAAGGGGAAAGGGCGGGAGCCTTTCCCTCCGCCGCCTGTGCGGCGATCTTCTGCAGTTTTTCCATGCGCGCGTCGAGCTGGGCGCTGATCTCAGCGCACTCGAAGAGCTCGCGCTCGACAAATTCCATCTCGGGCAGGTTCTTCTTGTAGCGGATCTTATGCTCGAGACTGGCCCACCAGTCCATCGAGATCGTGCGGAACTGGACCTCGACCTTCATGAGCCTTTTCTGGTCGTGCAGGAAGATGGGGGTCTCCACGATCAGGTGCAGGCTGCGGTAGCCGTTGGGCTTGGGGGTTGCGATATAGTCTTTGCGTTCGATGAGCGTAATATCATCCTGGCGCAGCAGCGCGTCGGACAATTTATAGATGTCCGACGGGTGCGAGCAGATGACGCGCACGCCCGCGATGTCGTTGAGGTTCTTCTCGATGCTCTCCACCGTCAGGGGGTAGCCGCGGCGGGCGAGCTTTTCCATGATGCTCTCAGGGGATTTGAGACGGGTCTTGACCGTTTCGATGGGGTTGCGGTCGTATTGCAGGGACAGCTCTTCGTTGAGCACGTTGAACTTGGTCTCCACCTCCATGATCGCGCAGCGATAGTAGCTCATCAGCTCGCGGTACGGCTGGAAGTATTTCTGGACCCACTGCTGCACCTCGCCGCGGGAGAGGCGGGAGAGCAGCACCTGCTCGAGAGAGGCGCGGTCCACGAGAGGACGGATCGGCATAAAGCCATCAGCTCCTTTGTCAGTCTTTTTGATCGCCGCGCGTTCCCCGCGCGGTCTGCGAGCAAAGCTTAACAAAGAAGCGGCGGCGAATCAAGGCGAAATTGTAAACTTTTAACGACTCGCAACGGCGGCCTGCCGCCCTTCTGTATGCAACATATCAGCGGCGGGCGGGAAAAGATATGGACAAACGGCGCGCGATATCAGATTTTCTGACAGAATGCGGCAAAGTGTCATAAAACAAAGGGAAGCCCGGAAAACCGGACTTCCCTTGCAATATCAGTGTTTTGCGCCCTACGCGCCGAGCACGTGCCGCTGCATCATCTGCCAGAGGATCGAGAGCTGGTCGGTGGTGACGAGCACGTAGGCGAGGACGAAAACGAACCAGAGCTTCTGCATGTTCTCCTCGTTTTTTGAGAGGAAGAAGCAGTAGCAGAGGTAGGCCACCGCGTCCACGATGAGGACGATGGCGAACATGGCGAGAAAACCCTCCTCGCTCTGCTCGGCCATGCCGGTGAAGAGGGAGAGAAGAGAGTAATATAAAAACGTGGCGGTGAAGGGCCATTTGAGCCTGCGCCAGTCATGGACGCGGTTTTTCTTCTGCATGGGAGCGCTCCTTTTCGCGTTTTTTCACAGTATACCCTGCGGCGGGGAAGATTGCAAGGGGGAATGGCCTTGCAAAGCGCGCGGCGGAATGGTAGACTGCGGGAAGAAAGAGGTGATCGTATGCTGGATACGCTGATCCGCGGCGCGAAGGTCATCGACGGCACGGGGCGTAAGGCGTTCGCGGCGGACGTGGGGCTGCGCGATGGAATGATCGAAGCGGTGGGCGCGCT
Organism: uncultured Oscillospiraceae bacterium; assembly: GCA_934636865.1. Lineage (GTDB taxonomy): Bacteria > Bacillota > Clostridia > Oscillospirales > Oscillospiraceae > Hominicoprocola. The sequence continues at coordinate 14,882 of CAKUBI010000025.1, read as the reverse complement.
TGGCGGCGCGCAGGCGTTTGAAACGATCGAGGCGAACGGCCGCGTGCTGACGCCGGGCTTTATCGATATCCACCGCCACGCCGACGCGGCGGTGTTCCGCGATTCGTTCGGGAAGGCGGAGCTCTCGCAGGGCCTTACAACGCTTGTGAACGGCAACTGCGGCATGTCGCTCGCGCCGCTTTTCGGCGCGCACGCGAATGCGTGCGCGGCCTATCTCGCGCCCATCACGGGTGAGATCGCGCCGGAGCTGCGCTTTGAAACGCTCGGCGGCTATTTTAAGGCCGCGCAGGCGAAAGGACTGCCGCTCTCGTGTGCGGAGCTTGTCGGCATGGGTACGCTGCGCACGCTCGCGGCGGGCTTTGAGACGGGCGATCTTTCGCCGCTTGAACTGAGAGATTTACACTATCACCTGGAAGCGGCGCTCTCCGACGGCGCGTGCGGCGTGTCGCTCGGCCTTGGCTACGCGCCGGAGATCTTCTATTCGACCGACGGGCTCATCCGCGCGCTTGCGCCGCTGCACGAAAGCGGCGTGCCCATCTGCGTGCACATGCGTCAGGAGGGCGACGGCGTGGTGGACGCGCTGCGCGAGATGCTCGAGGTCACCTGCGCGCTGAAAACGCCGCTGGAGGTCAGCCACCTCAAGGCCATCGGCACGCGCAACGCGCGAAGGGCCGTGCCCGAGATGCTCGCGCTCATCGATCGTGCGCGGGAGGAGGGGCTTGACGTGATGTGCGACGTGTACCCCTACACCGCGGGCTCGACGCAGCTCATCCATGTGTTGCCGCCGGAATTTCAGGAGGGCGGCACGGCGGCGCTGACAAAGCGCCTTCTTGACGGCGCGGCGCGAAGGGAAATGCGCGCCCGGATGGAAACGGGCAGCGACTTTGAGAATATCACGCTGCTCGTGGGCTTTGAAAACGTCGCCGCCATTGGACTGAAAACGGACGAATACCGGCGCTTTGAGGGGAAAAGCATCGCCGAGATCGCAAAGACGCTGCGAAAGGACCCCTTCGACGCGCTTTTTGACCTGCTGGCGGCGGAAGCGTGCGAGCCGGGCATGATCGACTTCATCGCCGACGAGGAGGACGTGCGCGACATCCTGCGCGCGCCGTTCTCGGGCGTCATTTCGGATGCGACCTACCCCAGCGGCGGGCGCGTGCATCCGCGCGTGTGCGGGACGTTCGCGCGGCTCATCGAAAAGTACGTCGTGCGCGAAAGGGTGCTCACGCTCGAGCAGGCCGTGCATAAGGTGACGGGACAGGCGGCAGAACGCTTTGCGCTCGCGGGCAAGGGAAGGATCGAACCCGGCGCGGACGCGGACCTGCTGCTCTTCGATCCTGAGAAGATCTGTGAAAACGGGACATATGCAGCGCCCGACGCCTGCGCGTCCGGCTTTGACGAGGTGTTCGTGCTGGGCGGGCGCGTTATTCAAAACGGCGAATACCGCGGCGGAAGCAGCGGCGAGATGCTGGGGCTGCGCGCGGCGTACTGAAAAATCTTAAAAAAATTTCAGGTGCGGGCGGATGACATTTCCGCCGCCGTGTGCTATGCTGGAAGCGGACAAAAACCGGCGGAGGACAGACCACGTGGAACATTTTTGGGATACGATCGAAACGATCGGAGAAGGATACGGCTTTTCGCTCTTCGGGCCGCGGCATCTTGCGACGCTCGCGCTGTTCGTGCTCACGGCGGCGCTCTGCTGCCGGGCGTACCGGCGCGCGGACGAAAAAGGGCGGGCAAGGCAGCGGAAAGTGTTTGCCGCGCTGCTTCTGGCGGACGAGCTTTTCAAGCAGGTGGGATTGCAGATCGGCGGGAATTTCGATGCGTCATATCTTCCGCTGCACCTGTGTTCGATCAACATTTTCCTCATTGCCGTCCACGCGTGGAAAAGGAGCAGGACGCTCGACAATTTTCTCTATTTCATCTGCATCCCCGCCGCGACGGCGGCGCTGCTGTTCCCGACGTGGACGTCTCTCCCGGCGGCGAACTTCATGTTCCTGCACTCAACGAGCGTGCACATCCTGCTGGCAGTGTATCCGATGATGCTCTTTGCCGCGGGCGACATCCGCCCGGACGCGAAGGGGCTGGGGCGGAGCATCCTTCTGCTGCTCGCGCTGGCCGTGCCGATCTGCGGCGTGAACCTGCTGCTGGATACGAACTACATGTTTCTAATGTATGCGCCCGACGGCAACCCGCTGGCGTGGTTTAGGGACCATTGCGGCAGCCACTGGATCGGCTTTCCCGTGCTGCTCGCGGCGGCCGGCGGGATCATGTACCTGCCGGTGCTGTGGAAGAGAAAGCGCGAAAGCGTACCGGAAAAGCAGACAATATAAGAAAAAACGGCGCGCGGCGGACCCTGAATACGGGGCCGCCGCGCATTTTTCCTGCGATTTTCCTTGACGAAAGGGCGGGATTCTGCTACTTTTAAGCGTGAATGACTTCGGCCGGGGGCTTTTCCCGGCTGCAAAAATAAAGGAGGCGGGAGCATGGGCGAGACGAATCTGCTGCGCGCGATCCCGAAGGTGGACGAACTGCTGCACCGGCAGGAACTCGCGGCGCTGGAGGCGCCCGCGAGCACGCTGCGCGAGGCGGTGCGCGCGGAGCTTGCGGCGCTGCGCGAGAGCGTGCTGAGAGGAGAGGTACAGGAGCTGCCCGGCATGGACGAGCTCTGTGCGAGCATCCGCGCGCGGGCGGAGGAGGCGGAGCTTCCCTCGCTGCGCGGCGTTATCAACGCAACGGGCGTGGTGCTGCACACGAACCTTGGCCGCGCGTGCCTGAGCGAGCGCGCTGTGCGCGCCGTGGAGGACGTGGCGCGCGGGTATTCGACGCTTGAATACGACGTGGCCGGCGGCTGCCGCGGCTCGCGCCACAGCCATGTGGAGGAGCTTCTCTGCCGCCTGACGGGCGCGGAGAGCGCGATGGTCGTGAACAACAACGCCGCGGCGGTGCTGCTCATTTTGTCCGAGATCGGCTGCGGCGGCGAGGTGATCGCCTCGCGCGGCGAGCTGGTGGAGATCGGCGGCTCGTTCCGCATCCCGGAGATCATGATGCAGTGCGGCTGCACGCTGCGCGAGGTGGGCGCGACGAACAAGACCCACCTGCACGACTACGAGCGCGCCATCGGCGAGCAGACGCGCGCGCTTTTGAAGGTCCACACGAGCAACTACCGCATCGTGGGCTTTTCCGAGGCAGTGCCGCTTGAGGAGATGGTGGCGCTCGGCGCAAAATATGACCTGCCGGTCATTCAGGACATCGGCAGCGGCTCGCTCGTGGACCTCGAGCAGTTCGGCATCCACGATGAGCCGACGGTGCAGAAGAGCATCCGCGCGGGCGTGGACGTGGTGTCGTTTTCAGGCGACAAGCTGCTCGGCGGCCCGCAGGCGGGCGTCATCATCGGAAAGAAGGAGTATATCGACCGCTTCAAGCGGCATCCGCTGGCGCGTGCGATGCGCGTGGACAAGATGACGCTCGCGGCGCTGCGCGAAACGCTGCACGCCTATCTCGATCCCGCGGCGGCGGTGCGCGAGATCCCGACGCTCTCGATGCTGGCGGCAGACGCGGATTCGCTGCACGCCAAGGCGGCGCTTCTGCAGAAGGTGCTCGCCGACGCGGGCGTTTCCGCGGAGCTGGTGAAGACGGACGATCAGGTGGGCGGCGGCAGCGTGCCGACGCAGCTGCTCGCGGCCTGGGCGGTCGCGGTGGACACGGGAAAAAAGAGCGTGGACGCCTTCGAGCGTGCCATGCGCTGCCGGGTGCGCCCGGTCATCGGCCGCATCAGCCGGGAAAAGTACCTGCTCGACGTGCGCACGCTCTGGCAGGCGGACTATGAGGAGATCGCGGCGGCGGCGCGGGAGGCTCTGAAATGAAGCATGTCATCATCGGCACCGCGGGCCATGTGGACCACGGCAAGACGCTGCTCGTCAAGGCCCTGACGGGCATCGACACCGACCGCCTGGTCGAGGAGAAAAAGCGCGGCATCACGATCGAGCTGGGTTTTGCCCACCTCGACTTTGACGACGGCACGCAGGCGGGCATCGTCGATGTGCCGGGCCACGAGAAATTCATCAAAAACATGCTCGCCGGCGCGGGCGGCATCGACCTTGCGATGCTCGTCGTGGCGGCGGACGAGGGCTTCATGCCGCAGACGGTGGAGCACCTCGGCATTTTGCAGCTGCTGGGCATCAAGGAGGGCCTTGTTGTCATCACCAAGACCGACATGGTGGACGCCGAATGGGTCGAGATGGTGAAAGAGGACGTCAAGGAGCAGGTGAAGGGCACGTTCCTTGAAGGCAAGCCCATCTACCCCGTCTCCGCCTACACGGGCGAGGGGATCGGGGAGCTGCGCGAAGCGCTCAAGGCGCTCGTGGCGAAAACGCAGGAGAAAAGCCTGCGCACGCCCTACCGCCTGCCGATCGACCGCGTATTCTCGGTGGACGGCTTCGGCACGGTCGTGACGGGTACGCTCATCGAGGGCGCCGTGACCGTCGGCGACGACGCGGCCATCATGCCCGACGGGCTTGCCTGCCGCGTGCGCAACCTTCAGGTCCACGGCAGCGACGTAAAGACCGCCTACGCCGGTCAGCGCGTGGCGATGAACCTTGCGGGCATCAAAAAGTCGGACATCACGCGCGGCGATACCATCGCAAAGCCCGGCTCGATGCGCGTTTCGCTGATGCTGGACGTGCGGCTGCAGAACCTGAGAAATTCCCAGCGGACGATCGTCAACGGCTCGCAGGTGCATCTGTACCACGGCAGCGCCGTGCGCCTTGCCAAGGTCGTGCTGCTCGACCGGGACGCGCTGCAGCCCGGCGAGAGCGGCTATGCCCAGCTGCGCCTTACCGAGGAGATCGCGACGCGGCAGGGCGACCGCTTCGTCATCCGCTTCTATTCGCCGCTCGAGACGATCGGCGGCGGCGTCATTCTGGACGACCACCCCTACCGCCACAAGCGCAGCGACGCGCAGGTGCTCAAGATGCTCGCGGTGAAGGAGAGCGGCTCGGATTCCGACAAGCTCGTGCAGGCCGTGGCGGAGTACGGCACGGAGCTCGTGCCGCTGCAGAAGCTCGCCGACCGTCTGAGCACGGACGCAGAGCAGCTCGCGGGCGAGCTTGAGGACCTCTGCGGCAGCGGCAAGCTCATCGAGCCGCTCCCGCAGCGCTACATGGCGTCCTCTGAGTTCGACAAGGTCTGGGTGAGCTGCGAGGGGCTGCTGGCCAGGTACCACAAGGATAACCCGCTGCACGGCGGCATGAAGGTCGCGGAGCTTCGCCAGAAGCTCTTCAAGGGCGCGGACCGCCAGCGCGCAGACGCGATCCTCGCCTGCCTTGCCCGCGAGGGCAAGATCAAAGCCGTGGCCGACCGCTTTGCGCTCGCGGACTTCGAGGTGCGCCTGACCAAGCGGCAGAACGCGCTCAAGACGAGGCTTCTGCAGATCTATCACAGGATGGGCCTTGAGGTCGAGAATCTCGACGACGTGTACACGCAGTTCGACCGCAATGAGCTTGCTGACTGCAAGCAGGTGCTCGAGAGCCTTGTCAGCGGCGGCGAGCTCGTGATGCTGACGCCGCAGCTGTGCATCGAACGGCGCATCTACGAGGACATCTGGGAAAAGACGAAGCAGCACTTTAAAGAGCATGAAGAGCTGACGCTCGCAGAGTTCCGCGATATGCTGGGCACCTCGCGCAAGTACGCGCTGGCCGTGCTTGAATATTACGACAAAAACAGGATCCTCAAAAAGGACGGCGACGTGCGCCGCCCCGGCCCGGAGTTCTGATGTTTCAGGGAAAATATCGATGAGAGCGAAAAAAGCGATCAAACCGGTTGCAATCATCGATATTGTATGTTATGATGACGCCTGCACCTGGGAGTAGATGGGTGCTGGTGTGCCCCCTGGTCTTCAAAACCAGTGATAGGGGTGAGGAGCCTCTTAGGTGGGTTCGATTCCCACATATTCCCGCCAGAGATCCCGCAGCGTCTGCTGCGGGATCTTTTTTGCTTTTCAACGTGAAAAAATGAAATAAAGCGACGCCCTATTGACAATTTTTGATACCGAAATGCTTATAAATACTTTCGATAAATGAAGGCGCAGATTTGCAAAAAACCATGATTAAAACCCTTTACAAATGGACATATCTGATATATATTAGCATCATGGATTTGAGGTAATTGGAAGATTTTATCGAAAATCTGCATATTAAGCCGGATGAGGCTTTTCGGGAAATCTGCATTGGGCAGAGCCGACGGAATAAGGAAAAAAGACAGCCATCTTTTTCCGAATATCTCAGGCAAACGGACCGGAAGCGGACGGCACTCTGGAGAGCGAAAGCGCCGACGGAGCAACCTGCTTGAAAAGTAGGGAATCTCTCAGGTTAGGAAACAGAGCAAACCGGCGGTTTCGCCTCGGTTTGCTCTTTTTTTTGCCGCCTGAAAGAAAGGAAGGGATGCGCCATGGGAATGATCGGAAATCCGCACGACTTTCTGATCCTGACGAACAATCCGCTCGTGATGGACTGTCTGGACGGGCGCGGGGATTACACCATCGAGTATCACCCTGAGCTCAACCACCGCGCGATCCTCGTCAAGGCGCGCGACCTGATCCACAAGGGCCACATCCTCTACACGCATCCGCTTGCCGGGAGCGTCAAGCCCAACGAAACGCCATATAAATCCCTCATCGTCTCTCTCGTGCCGCACGGCATGGAGAGCGAGCATGAGATCATGATCGGCAATGCCATCGCCGTGTACGACAAGTTCTGTAAGATCGACTGGTCGGACAATGAGCAGGCGCTGCGCGATTTCCAGTTAATCGACTATACCTTGCTGTGCGGCGCGATCGGCTATGACGCCGCGGCAGGTCTTAGTAATAAAAATCATTGAGAGAAGGAGGTGCTTTACTTTGAAATTGGAACTCGGTTTTATCAAAATCAGCGATATCCAGTTTTCAAAGGAGTGCAAGGTAGAAAACGGTACTCTGTACGTTGACCCCGAAGCCGTCAAGGCCTTCATGTACGAAGACGATGACGTCAAGGCATGGGTCAAGGACTTCAGCTTCGACGTTGCCAAGCCCGGCGAGAGCGTTCGCATCACCCCTGTCAAGGACGTGATCGAGCCCCGCGTCAAGGTCGAGGGCCCCGGCGGTGAATTCCCCGGCGTCATCTCCAAGGTCGATACGGTCGGCAGCGGCAAGACCCACGTTCTGCGCGGCATGGCAGTTGTCACGGCCGGTAAGATCGTCGGTTTCCAGGAGGGCATCATCGATATGTCCGGCCCCGGCGCCGATTATACCCCGTTTTCCAAGCTGAACAACTTCGTCGTTGTGGCAGAGCCTGTTGATAACTACCAGGAGCACAAGCACGAGTATGAGCACGCCGTTCGCATCGCGGGTCTCCGCGCCGCGACCTTCATCGGCGAGCTGGGCCGCAATGTGACGCCCGACGAGACCAAGGAATTCGAGACCTACGGCATCAAGGAAGGCATCGAGAAGTTCCCCAACCTGCCGCGCGTGGCCTATGTCCACATGCTGCAGTCCCAGGGCCTGCTGCATGACACCTATGTTTACGGTGTTGACGCCAAGCGCTCCCTGACCACCATCCTCAACCCCACCGAGACGATGGACGGTGCGATCATCAGCGGCAACTGCGTTTCCGCCTGCGACAAGAACACGACCTATCATCACCAGAACAACCCCGTGGTCGCGGACCTGTTCGAGCAGCACGGCAAGACCCTGAACTACGTCTGCAACATCATCACCAACGAGAACGTCTATCTCGCCGACAAGCAGCGCTCCTCCGACTGGACCGCCAAGCTCTGCCGCCTGCTGGACCTCGACGGTGCGATCGTTTCCCAGGAAGGCTTCGGCAACCCCGATACCGACCTCATCATGAACACGAAGAAGATCGAGCAGGTCGGCGTTAAGACCACCATCATCACCGACGAGTACGCCGGTCAGGACGGTAAGTCTCAGTCCCTGGCGGATGCCGATCCTCTGGCCGATGCTGTCGTCACCGGCGGCAACGCCAACGAGGTCATCATCCTCCCGGCGATGGACAAGGTCATCGGCACGCTCGACTATGTCGACAAGATCGCCGGCGGTCATGCCGGTTCTCTGCGCGAGGACGGTTCCATCGAGGCGGAGCTGCAGGTCATCACCGGCGCTACCAACGAGATGGGCTTCAACTGCCTCAGCGCTCGATAAGCAAGGAAAGGAGGAAATAACAGATGAGTTTTAAAGTTGTTCATTATATCAACCAGTTCTTTGCCAACATCGGCGGCGAAGAGATGGCTCATGTCGCTCCCGAGCTGCGCGACGGCATCGTCGGTCCCGGTCTCGCGTTCCAGCAGGCCTGGAAGGGCGAAGCGGAGATCACCAAGACGGTCGTGTGCGGCGACTCCTACTTTGCCGAGCACGAGAAGGAAGCCAAGGCGCAGATCCTCGAGTGGGTCAAGGCCGAGAATCCCGACCTGTTCCTTGCCGGTCCCGCGTTCAACGCCGGCCGTTACGGCTACGCCTGCGCCACCATCTGCAAGGCTGTTCAGGACGAGCTGGGCGTCAAGGTCCTCACCGGTATGTATGAGGAGAACCCCGGCGCCGATCTTAAAAACAGCATTCTGATCGTTTCCACCGCCAACTCCGCCGCCGGTATGCGCAAGGCCGCGCCCGCCATGGCGAAGCTCGCGATGAAGGTCATGAAGGGTGAGAAGCTGGGCGCCTCCGTTGAGGATGGCTACATGAACCAGGGCGTTCGCGTCAACTTCTTCGACAAGGAGCGCGGCTCCAAGCGCGCTGTCAAGATGCTGCTCAGCAAGCTGGCTGACAAGCCCTTCACCACCGAATATCCCATGCCGTCTTTCGACCGCGTGGCTCCCAACCCCGCCATCAAGGACCTGAGCAAGGCGACCATCGCCCTGTGCACCTCCGGCGGTATCGTCCCCAAGGGCAACCCCGACCACATCGAGTCCTCTTCCGCCTCCCACTACGGCGAGTACAGCCTTGCCGGCGTGAACGAGCTGACGGAAGCGACCTACGAGACCGCGCACGGCGGCTACGATCCGGTCTACGCCAACGCTGACCCCAACCGCGTCCTCCCCGTGGATGTGATGCGCGATCTGGAGCGCGAGGGCAAGATCGGCAAGCTGCACGAGACGTTCTACACCACCGTCGGTAACGGCACCTCCGTTGCCAACGCCAAGAAGTTTGCTGCCGAGTACGCACAGAAGCTGCTCAAGGCCGGTGTTCATGCCGTCATCATGACCAGCACATGAGGTACCTGCACGCGTTGCGGTGCAACGATGGTTAAAGAGATCGAGCGCGCTGGCATCCCTGTGGTGCATATGTGCACGGTCACCCCGATTTCCCTGACGGTCGGTGCGAACAGAATCGTTCCCACCATCGCCATTCCTCACCCGCTCGGCAACCCCGCCCTCCCGCACGACGAGGAGAAGGCGCTCCGCCGCAAGCTGGTTGAGAAGGCCCTCAAGGCCCTGACCACCGAGGTCGAGGACCAGACTGTTTTTGAGGACTAATCCCCGCATTTCCAGCAATCCCGTGCGGCGCGGCCGCGCCGCACGGGATGATATCGAAACCTCTAAGGGGGACATGGAACAATGAGCAAGATTTACGACGTGATCGTTCTGGGCGCGGGCCCCGCAGGCCTCACCGCCGGTCTTTATTCCGGGCGCGCCAGACTCTCTACCCTTGTGATCGAAAAGGGTCAGGATGGCGGTCAGATCGCCATCACCAATGAAATTGAAAATTATCCCGGTCAGGTCGAGGGCGACAGCGGCCCGAGCCTGATCGCGCGTATGACGAAGCAGTGCGAGCATTTCGGCGTTGAGCGCGTGAGCGACATGATCAAAGAGGTCCAGCTCACCGGCCCCGTGAAGAAGCTCGTCGGCGTAAAGGGCGAGTATGAGGCCAAGTGCGTCATCATCGCCACCGGCGCGTTCCCGCGCCCCATCGGCTGCAAGAACGAGGGCAAGTTCGTCGGCAAGGGCATTTCCTTCTGCGCGACCTGCGACGCCTCCTTCTTCCAGGATCTTGAAGTGTACGTGGTCGGCGGCGGCGATGCTGCCGTGGAAGAGGCCATGTATCTGACGAAGTTCGCCCGCAAGGTGACCATCATCCACCGCCGCGACGAGCTGCGCGCCGCCAAGTCCATCCAGGAGAAGGCCTTCAAGAACGAGAAGCTCCACTTCATGTGGAACACCGTTGTGGACGAGGTCGACGGCGAGGACGATATCCTCTCCAAGATGATCGTGAAGAACACCAAGACCGGTGAGCTGACGACCATCGAGGCGGACGAGGATGACGGTCTGTTCGGTCTGTTCGGCTTCATCGGCCTTCTGCCCAAGAGCGACCTCTTCGAGGGCGTGATCGACATGGACAAGGGCTACATCAAGACCGATGACAACATGCACACCAATGTCGAGGGCGTTTATGCCGCGGGCGATATCCGCGTCAAGAGCCTGCGCCAGGTCGTCACTGCCGCTGCAGACGGCGCCATCGCCGCCATGCAGGCTGAAAAATACATTGCCAATCTTGAGTAAGAAAAGGAGAAATTATCATGCTCGAACTCGATAAGACTACCTTTGAAGCCGAAGTGCTTCAGGCTCCCGGCAAGATCCTCGTTGACTTCTACGGCGACGGCTGCGTTCCCTGCGCTGCCCTGATGCCCCACGTCCACGGCTTTGCCGACGTTTACGGCGACAAGATCAAGTTCTGCGCCCTGAACACCACCAAGGCCCGCCGCCTTGCCATCTCCCAGAAGATCCTCGGCCTGCCCGTCATCGCGATCTATGAGAATGGCGCCATGATCGACTCCTGCGTCAAGGACGATGCTACGCCCGAGAACGTGGAAGCCATGATCAAGAAGTATATCTAAGGTATCCCATCTGCGATAGTCCGCCTTCTGCAAGGAAGGCTGCTATAAAATTCTAAGGAAAAGGAGGAAAGAGTAATGAGCATCTTAGCTGGTAAGAAAGTTGTCATTATCGGTGACCGCGACGGTATCCCCGGTATGGCGATCGAAGAGTGCGCAAAGTCCGCCGGTGCGGAAGTCGTATTTTCCTCGACGGAATGCTTCGTCTGAACGGCCGCAGGTGCAATGGATCTGGAAAACCAGAAGCGTGTGAAGGAATTCGCTGAGCAGTATGGCCCCGAGAACGTTGTCGTTCTTCTGGGTGCTGCTGAGGGCGAAGCTTCCGGCCTCGCTGCTGAGACGGTCACCGCCGGTGACCCGACCTATGCCGGTCCGTTGACAGGAGTCTCGTTGGGACTCACGGTTTATCATGTGTGCGAGCCTGAGGTCAAGGCTGAATTCGATCCTGCCGTCTATGACGAGCAGATCAGCATGATGGAAATGGTTCTGGACGTTGATGACATCATCAACGAAATGAGCGCCATCCGCGATCAGTACTGCAAGTATCTCGGCTAACAAACAGACTGCACAATCAGACAGGTGTCTATGAAGGCGGCGGCTTCTGCCGCCGCCTTCCGCAGTTTGGCCGCTTTCAATGGCTGCAGCAGCCGGAGGCCGCGGCATGATGGTGCAGCGAAGCGTTCGCTGCAGCGATTCAAGGCGATCAACAGAAGAAGCGGGACGGCCCGAAAGGGCCGGTCCTGAAAACCGAAACAAATTAGTTAGAAGGGAAGGACTACACTATGAAAGCAGTCATCAAGGGCGCCGGTTACATTCTGGCGCACGCACCCGATATGGTGCTTCACAACGGTACCACCCAGACGACCGAGCGCATCGTCAACCCCGAGAGCGAATACCTCAAGGAGCTGCCCAGCCACATCCGCTCGTTCGATCAGGTTCTCTCCTATTGGCCCAACCAGGTCTACATCGGCAACAAGACCCCCGAGGATCTCGCCGCCGTTCCCCAGCCCTGGTGCGACAAGACCTGCGACGTCAATGACCGTTACGGCAAGTTCGGCCAGATGATGCCCCAGGAGGAGTTCCTGCTGCTGATGCAGGCCTGCGACGTGTTCGACCTCGTCAAGCTGGACGCGGAGTTCGCTGCGGCCCACCGCGCGGAGCTCGCGGCCAACCCCCTCATCGATGAGACCATCATGGCCCGCATCCCCGAGGCCCAGACCGAGAAGGCCGAGATCGAGCGTCTCGTTGCCGAGGAGCATTCCGAGGGCCTGTACAATAACGGCGTTCTCGTCGGCTGCGTCAACCGCGCCCACGATATCGACGTGAACCTCTCCGCTCACGTCATGCACGAGAACATCGTCTCCAAGGCTTCCTCCGTGCTGGCGCTGCTCGCGGCGCTCAAGCAGAGCGGCGTTGCCAAGGAGGACGTTGAGTACGTCGTGGACTGCTGCGAAGAGGCCTGCGGCGATATGAACCAGCGCGGCGGCGGCAACTTTGCCAAGGCTGCGGCCGAGATCGCGGGCCTGAGCCACGCGACCGGCTCCGACGTGCGCGGCTTCTGCGCCGGCCCGTCCCACGCACTGATCGACGCGGCGTCCCTCGTCGCCTCCGGCGCGTTCAAGACCGTCGTCGTCACCGCCGGCGGCTGCACCGCCAAGCTCGGCATGAACGGCAAGGACCACGTCAAGAAGGGCCTGCCCATCATGGAGGATATGATCGGCGGCTTCGCGGTCGTGCTGACGCAGGACGACGGCGTGAGCCCCGAGGTGAACCTCCAGATGATCGGCCGCCACACCGTCGGCACGGGCTCCGCGCCGCAGGCCGTTATCTCCAGCCTTGTCACCGATCCTCTCGACAAGTTCGGCATGAAGATCACCGATATCGACAAGTACTCCCCCGAGATGCAGAACCCCGACATCACCAAGCCGGCCGGCGCTGGCGATGTGCCTCTTGCCAACTACAAGATGATCGCGGCGCTCGCGGTCAAGCGCGGCGAGCTGCAGCGCGCCGACCTCGCCAAGTTCCCCGAGGAGCACGGCCTGACCGGCTGGGCGCCCACGCAGGGCCACATCCCCTCCGGCGTGCCCTATATCGGCTTTGCCCGCGAGGATATCCTCTCCGGCAAGTGCAAGCGCGTGATGATCATCGGCAAGGGCTCTCTGTTCCTGGGCCGTATGACCAACCTGTTCGACGGTGTGTCCTTTGTCATCCAGGCCAACAGCGGCGAGGAGAAGTCCTCCGGCGTCAGCGAGGCTGAGGTCAAGGACATGATCGCCAAGACGATGCGTGATTTCGCCGCGACGCTGCTTGCGCAGGCGGAATAATGGAGGAATCGTCATGAGTGATTTGCAGAAGACCATTGCAAGGACCTTCCTGGAAATGGCCGAGGGTCTGGAGAGCGGCTCCTATGGGCCGCGCCCCCGGATCGCGCTGACCGGCATGGGCAGCGAGCATGGCGAGGAGAACGCCATGCAGGCGGCCATCATGGCCAGCAAGCGCGGTGTGGACGTGTACTACATCGGCTCGCTCGAGGCGGAAGGCATCACGACCATCCACGTGGCCGACGATGAGGAAGGCCACAAGAAGATGGAGCAGATGGTGGAAAACGGCGAGGTTGACGGCGCTGTGACCATGCACTTCCCGTTCCCCATCGGCGTTTCCACGGTCGGCCGCGTTGTGACCCCGGCGAAGGGCAAGGAGATGTTCGTTGCGAACACCACCGGCACCTCGAGCGGCGATCGCATCGAGGGCATGATCAAAAACACCATTTACGGCATCATCACTGCCAAGGCCTGCGGCGTGAAGGACCCCACGGTCGGCATTCTGAACGTGGACGGCGCACGCCAGACCGAAATGGCGCTCAAGGAGCTGCGCGAGGGCGGCTATGACTTCAAGTGGGCCACCTCCGCGCGTGCCGACGGCGGCGCCGTGATGCGCGGCAACGACGTGCTTCAGGGCACGCCCGACATCATGGTCATGGACAGCCTGACCGGCAACGTCATGATCAAGATGATGTCCGCCTACACTACCGGCGGCAGCTTCGAGTCCACGGGCTTCGGCTACGGCCCCGGCATCGGCAAGGACTATAATAAGCTTATTCTCATCATCTCCCGCGCCAGCGGCGCGCCGCTGATCGCCAACGCGATTGAGTACGCGGCCCAGCTCGTGCGCGGCAAGGTGTTCGAGGTCGCCAAGCAGGAGTTCGAGGCTGCCGAGAAGGCCGGCCTGAGCCGCATCCTTGAAGCGCGCAAGGCCGCTGCCAAGGGTGCTTCCGCCGCGGCGGAGGAAGAGGTCAAGTGCCCGCCCGCCGAGCCCTGCACCGCCAGCATCCCCGGCATCGAGGTCATGGACCTTGAGGACGCCGCCAAGGTGCTGTGGAAGGCCGGCATCTATGCCGAGACCGGCATGGGCTGCACGGGCCCGCTCGTCATGATGAGCGAAGCGAACCACGAAAAGGCCGTCGAGCTGCTCAAGGGCGCGGGCTATATCGGCTGAGGAGGAACGAGCAATGCTGGTAAAAGACACCGTAAAGAAAACGGAGCTGGATCTGACCACGGCGGAGCTGATCGATCTGGTTGCCAACGGCAACCGTCAGGTCGATCTGGTGTTCGACGAAAAGCAGAGCGATGAGGACGGCTACCTGCACTGGGACCGCGAGAACTGGACCAGCGTGGACGGCAAGCGCTTCATCCGCAGCTATTTCCTCGATGGCCGCGCGCTGAGCGATTACAGCGGCTACAACAAGTACGACATGAAGGGCTATTTCCAGCCGGAAAAGGCCAAGGAAGTCCTGCTTGGTTAACGGAAATGAAACGGCGCGCCGAACGGCGCGCCGTTTTCCAAAAAAATCTTGCTTCCAGACTTGACAGAAGGGAAGAAAACCCTTATAATACTACTGTTCTGCGATGCAGAGTGTAAAAGTGTATATCCGGGTGTAGCGCAGTTGGTAGCGCGCATGGTTCGGGACCATGAGGCCGTGAGTTCGAATCTCGCCACTCGGACCAA
>CAKUBI010000024.1 GCA_934636865.1 uncultured Oscillospiraceae bacterium | reverse complement strand
CCCTTGGCCTGCAGCAGCGCGTTGACCACGGCGTAGTTGGTGCCGGAGACGGCGGGGTTGGACATGACGATCTCGCCGGCGTACTGGGGATCGGTCAGATCATCCCAGCTCTCGGGCGCGGTGAGGCCCAGCTCCTCCATGAGGGAGTTGTTGAGCAGGAAGCCCACGACGGTGATGCCCTTGGAGTACCAGTAGCCCTCGGCGTCCTTGTAGCTGTCGCCGAGCTCGGCGGCCGCGTCGAAGGTGACGGGCTCGAGCAGATCGTCGTCCTTGGCGCTCATGAACGCGTCAATGCCGCCGCCGAACCACAGGTCAGCGGACGGGGTGCCGCCCTCTGCGCGGAGCTTGGAGAGCACCTCGCCGGAGGACATGGACAGGCATTCGACCTGAACGCCGGTGTCGGCGGTGAATTCGTCGAACAGGGGACCGTAGACGTCGCCGGTGGCGACGACCTTCATCGTGCCGGAGAGCTCGGGAGCGGAATCCTGGGGCTCGTCGGGCGTCTGCGTGTCATCAGTCTTCGAGCCGCAGGCGACCAGAGAGAGCACCATCACGGCACAAAGAAGCAGAGAAAACAGCTTTTTCATTTCATACCTCTTTTCAAAATTTTGCGTAGTTTGCTTCTGCCGTCACTATTGCAACAGCAGAAACAAAGTTTAGCAAATTAAAAATAAAAATCAATTCAAATTTGCTGCACAAAATCGTGTTTTAATCGTCAAAAACGATTAAAGATGTACGTTTTGCGAAATAAAGGGAAATGCGGAATGATTTGCCGCCAAAAATGCCCTAAAAAATGATATGTCCCGCCTCGCAGCGGCAGACGGCGGCATAGGCGGCGCAGAGCGCCGTGCCGAGCGGCAGCGCGATGATCTCATCGCGCAGGCGCAGGCAGTCGTCTTTCAGTGCGGTCATGGAATGCGTCCTTTCTCAGCCCCTTGCGGGGATCTTTTCGCGCAGGGATTCGAGGCGGTTCAGCGCGTCGGTGAGCGTTTCGTCCTTTTTGGCAAAGTGCAGGCGGATGAGGTGATTGACCGGCTCGCGGAAGAAGCTTGAGCCCGGCACCGCGCCCACGCCGACCTTGCTTGCAAGGTCCTCGCAGAATTTGAGGTCGCTCTCATAGCCGAATTCCGAAATATCGAGCATGACATAGTAGGCGCCCTCGGGGTTGTTGTGGACGATCTTGAGGTCGTCAAGACCCTTCAAAAAGAGCTCCTTTTTGTGCGTGTACTCGGCCTGGAGCGCGTCATAGTAGTCCTGACCAAAGTTAAGACCCGGGATGATGGCCTCCTGCAGGGGCGCCGCCGCGCCGACGGTGAGAAAATCGTGCACCTTCTTCGCCCGCTCGATGATCTCCGGCGGGGCGATGATGTAGCCGAGCCGCCAGCCGGTGACGGAATAGGTCTTGGAGAGCGACGAGCAGGAGAGCGTGCGCTCCCACATGCCGGGGAGCGTCGCGAAGTAAGTATGCTGATGCGGAGCGTAGACGATGTGCTCGTACACCTCGTCGGTGATGACGTAAACGTCGTACTTTTTGGCAAGATCTGCGATGATCTCGAGCTCCTCGCGCGTAAAGACCTTGCCGCAGGGGTTCGAGGGGTTGCAGAGCACGAGCGCCTTGGGGTGCTGGCGGAAGGCGTCCTCGAGCACCTCAGGGTCAAAGGTGAACGACGGCGGCGTGAGGGGGACGTAGATCGGCTCTGCGCCGGAGAGGATGGTGTCGGCGCTGTAGTTTTCGTAGAAGGGGGAGAAGATGACCACCTTGTCGCCAGGGTTGGCGACGGTCATCATCGCGGCCATCATGGCCTCGGTGCTGCCGCAGGTGACGACGATCTCGCCGTTGGGGTCGATCTCGCGGCCCATGAAGCGCGACTGCTTTCTCGCCAGCGCCTCGCGGAAGTCCTGCGCGCCCCAGGTGATCGAATACTGGTGGAAATCCTCGTAGGCGACCTGCGCGAGCCGGTCGAGAATGGCCTTGGGGGGATCAAAATCGGGGAAGCCCTGCGAAAGGTTCACCGCGCCGTACTGGTTGGAGATACGGGTCATGCGGCGGATGACGGAATCGGTAAAGCTTGCGGTGCGGTCAGAAAGTGCCTGCATTGTCATTGCCTCCTGTGAGATACGATTTGCCGTTATTTAAAATGTGCAGCGGGTCGAGCGCCGTTTTGACCGCGTTCATGGCCCGCAGGTTCTCCTGCGCCGTCTGACGCAGGAAGTAGGGACGCTTGGAAAGCCCGATGCCGTGCTCGCCGGACGCAACGCCGCCGAGACGGTAGGCCTCGGCATAGGCCTTGTCCATGTTCGCGTGCAGCTCGCGCTGCCATGCTTCCGCGCTGCGCTCGCCGCGCACCACGCAGAGGTGAACGTTGCCGTCGCCCGCGTGGCCGAAGCTGACCATGCGCATGCCGCTTTGCGCGTCGAGCTCGTTGATAAAGCGGATGAAGTCCGCCGTGCGGCTGATGGGCACGACGATATCGACCGGCTCCTGCTCGGAAACGGCCTCCACGGCCTTGACGAGCGCGCCGCGCACGCGCCAGATGTCGGCGCATTGCGCGCTGTCAGTCAGCTCGATGAAGTCGAGCGCGCCGTTTTGCAGCGCGAGCGCGCGCACGCGCGCGGCGTTGGCCGCGACCTCCTCGCTCCGCCCGTCAAAGGTGAGGAGGATATAGGACCCCGCGTCGGGCCGCGGGTAGGAAACGCCGCAGAAGCGCTCGCCGAGCGCAACGACCTTGCGCTCCATGAATTCGACCGCCGTGGGGTTCGCGTTTGCGCGCAGAACGGTGAGGACGCTGCGGATGCCGGTCTCAAGGTCGGCATACGGCACGAGTACGCTCAGCGACGCTTCGGGCCTGGGAACAAGGCGCAGCAGGCATTTCGTGATGACGGCCAGCGTGCCCTCCGAGCCGATGAGCAGGTGCTTGAGCGAAAGCCCGCTCGCGTCCTTGACCTGCTTGCCGCCGACTTTCATCACCGTGCCGTCTGCGAGCACGGCCTCGAGCCCGCGCACGTAGTCGCGCGTGACGCCGTATTTCACCGCGCGCATGCCGCCGGCGTTCGTGCTGATGTTGCCGCCGATGCTCGAGGCCTTTTCGCCGGGATCGGGCGGATAGAAGAGCCCGCGCGCTTCAACGTAGGCCTGCAGATCCTGCAAAAGCATGCCCGGCTCGACCGTGACGGTCATCGTGTCCTCGTCCAGCTCAAGTACGCGGTCCATGCGGGAAAGATCAAGAATGATGCCGCCCTCGAGCGGCACGGTGGAGCCGACGAGGTTCGTCCCCGCGCCGCGCGGCGTGACGGGGATGCGCTGCTCGTGCGCATAGCGCAGAAGGGCGCTGACCTCCTCGGTGGATAGGGGGAAGGCGAGCGCCTCGGCGCTGCCGTGGACGCGGCCGAGCGCGTCGCTCTGATAGTCCTGCGGGATATCGCTGCCGGTGAGCAGCCTGCTCTCATCGGAAATGATACGCCGCAGCGCGGAAATGTCAATGGACATGGGAAATCCCTCCTGAAAAGGCGTTCCGCCGGCGCGCCCTCCGCAGATGGGGGCGCGTCGGCGGGCATACGGTATGTTACTGGTTGATGAGGTCCTGATCCCAGCCCACTGCGATGAAGTAGCCGCCGAAGGTGTTGTTGAACACATCCTCCGTCGCGCTGGACTGGAAGGCCTTGACGACCTTGTCATAGACTGCGGCGGTGTCGGGGTCCTCCACGTCAGCGGTGCGTGCGGCGATCAGGTTCCAGTATTCCTCCACGTCGAGCACGCTGTCCTTGTAGATGGCCTCATCGGTCTTGAGACCGAAGTCGAGCGCGTAGTTGCCGTTCACGACCGCGGCGGCCATGTCGGGCAGGACGGAGGGGATGGTGTTGGCCTTGAGCTCTTCGATGGTAACGTTCACGCTGTACTTGGTGATATCGTCAAGCGTGGGGTTGAAGGCGGCGTTCGGGTCAAGCTCGATGATGCCCGCGGCCTCGAGGACCTTGAGCGCGCGGCCACCGTTGGTCAGATCGTCGGGGATGGCGATCACGTCGCCGTCCTTGAGCTCGTCAACGGAGGAGACCTTCTGGGAGTAGAGGTTCAGGGGGATGATGAAGGTGTTGCCGATGTTCTGGATCTCATAGCCGTAGTTGTCGATCTCGCTCTGGAGATAGATGCGGTGCTGGAAGGCGTTGAGGTCGATATCGCCGTTGGCGAGCGCATTGTTCGGGGTCACATAGTCGGAGAACTGGACGATCTCAAGGTCGATGCCCTCGTCGGCAAGCGCGGCCTTGGCGGGCGCCCAGAGGTCTTCGTAGATGCCGCCGACGACGCCGAGCTTGACGGTGACGGTCTCGGTGGGCTGGCCGCTGCTTTGTGCGTCGTTGTTGGCGTCGGCGTTATCGTCGGTTTTGGAGCCGCAGCCGGTCAGAGCGAGCGTCAGGGAAGCGGCCGCGAGCGTGAGGGCGAAAAGCTTTTTGAGTTTCATGGGAATTTCCTCCGTTAAAATAATTTTTCAGCCAGTTTGGGGTGGGTAGGAACTTTATGGGGTCACGTCAATGCGTGTTCTTTTTGACGACGCGTCCGCCGGCGAATTCGATGATGCACACGAGCAGCACCAGCACGAAAACGGTGACGTTCGTGATGTCCGCCATGTTGCGGTCGTGGCCGTAGCGGATGGCGAAGTCGCCGAGACCGCCCGCGCCCGCAACGCCGGCCATGGCCGTGAGGTTCAGCAGGCTGATGATCGTGATGGTCGTGCCGCGCGCGATGGCGGCGACGCTCTCTTTGAGGTACACGCGGAAGATGATCTCCGCGGGGCTCGAGCCCATCGACTCCGCCGCCTCGATGAGGCCGGGGTCGAGCTCGGCAAGGGCGCTTTGCACCTGGCGGGTGAAATACGGCACCGAGCCGAACACCAGCGGCACAATCGCGCCGCGCACATAGAGCACCGTGCCGACCAGCGCGCGCGTGATGGGCATGACCCACGTCAGCAGGATGATGAAGGGGATGGAGCGGAACAGGCTCACGAGCTTATCGACGATCTGGTAGAGGACTTTATTTTCCAAAATTCCGCCGGGCTTCGTCACGATGAGTAGCACGCCCAGCGCAAGGCCGAGCACAAACGAGATCGCGCCGGACCAGAGCACCATCAGCAGCGTATCGCCGAGGGCCTTGTAGAAATCGGGCAGCTTGCTCGCAAGGTTCGGGGCAAGATTAGTGATCAGCTCTTGCATCTTTGATGACCTCCACTCCGACATTTTTATCGATGAGATATTCGATCGCCTTAGTGATCTGCTTTCTCTCGCCGCTGATGATGGCGACCGTTCCGCCGATGGGGGAATCCTGCACGATGGTGATATCGGCGAAGATGATGTTGAGCGAGACGTTGAACAGCTGCGACACGGCGGAGATGATCGGCTCGTTCACGTTGCGCTGGATGTAGGACAGGCGGACGATCAGCTCGCCGGGCTGAAGGCGCGTTACGGGGGAATCCTCGGCGATGAGCTCCTCGACCTTCTGCAAATTCGAGGTCGTGTGGATAAAGCTCTTCGTGATGTCCTGCTTCGGCTCTGCAAAGACCGTGAACACCTCGCCCTGCTCGACGACGCGGCCGTATTCCATGACGGCCACGCGGCCGCAAATCTCCTTCACGACGGCCATCTCGTGCGTGATGAGCACGATCGTGATGCCGAGCGCTTCGTTGAGCTGCTTTAAAAGATGCAGGATGGACTTGGTCGTCTGCGGGTCGAGCGCGGAGGTCGCCTCGTCGCACAGCAGTACCTGCGGGTCGTTGGCAAGGGCGCGGGCGATGGCCACGCGCTGCTTCTGCCCGCCGGAGAGCTGGCTGGGATAGGCGTCGGCCTTGTCGGCGATGCCGACAAGCTCCAGAAGCGTTGTGACCTTCTTCTGAATTTCCTCCTTGCTCAGGCCGCTGCCCTTGAGCGGGTAGGCAACGTTTCCGGCCACGGTGCGCGACGGCATGAGGTTGAAGTGCTGGAAGATCATGCCGATCTTTTTGCGCGCCTGGCGCAGCTCTTTGGGCGGCAGCGACATCAGCTCCTGCCCGTTCACCGTGACGGTGCCGGCGGTGGGCCGCTCCAGAAGATTGATACATCGCACGAGCGTGGATTTACCGGCCCCGGAGAAGCCGATGATGCCAAAGATCTCGCCCGTTCCGATCGAAAGAGACACGTCGCGCACGGCGTGCACCGTCTTTTCGCCCGAGCCGAAATCCTTGGAGATGTTCCTCAGTTCGATCAAGTGAATTCCTCCTTTTGCAGCGCCGGCGCGCTGCGAATAAAAAAAGCGGGGAGCTCAAAAGCTCCCCGCTTCAGGTCAAACGTTTTCGGAGTGGTCAAAACTCCCTCGGCGCGCCGCGTTTAACGGCTGTACCGGCGTTCCTGTGCGTGTCGGGCAGGCAGATGAGCATGAGAAACCGTGGGCATCGGCATAGCCATGTCCATGTACATGCACATCAACATTCGAGAAGAGAACGTGAACATCTCGTCAGTGTCCTTTCCAACATACTTGGGTTGTGGGTATAATATCACCATGGTCCGCGCCCGTCAACCGCAAATGCTTCGATTTCGTCAAGACTGTCACCCTTGCCAAAGGTGAGAATAAGCATTCACGAAAAATCGGGTAATTTTACCACGAAATTCGTTTTCGCTTACCGGATGCCGAAAAGGCGGCGGCCGTTTTCGTTCGTCAGCGCGATGACCTCGTCCGTCTCCATGCCGCGCACCTCGGCAAATTTCGCCGCGATGTGGAGCACATTGCGCGAATCGTTGCGCGTGCCGCGCACGGGGACCGGGGCCATGTAGGGGCTGTCGGTCTCGAGCAGGACGCGGTCGAGCGGGACGAGCTTTGCGACCTCGACGGTCTTTTTCGCATTTTTATAGGTCAGCGGCCCGTCGAAGCCGAGGTACCAGCCGCGCTTTAAAAGCTCCTGTGCCGTTTCGACGCTGCCGGAATAGCAGTGGAACACGCCGCGCACATGGGGGAATTCCTGCACGATGGCAAGGCTGTCGGCGTGCGCGTCGCGGTCGTGCACGATGACGGGGAGGTCCAGCTCCTGCGCGAGCGCGAGCTGGTCGCGAAAGACCGCCTGCTGGAAATCCCGCGGCGGGTTCTGCTCCCAGTAGTAGTCGAGCCCGATCTCGCCGATGGCGACGACCTTGGGGTGCTTTGCCCACGCGCGCAGCGTGTCAAGGCTCTTGCGCGTGTAGGGCGCGCAGTTTTCCGGGTGCCAGCCGACGGCGGCGTAGACGCGGGGAAATTTTTCGGCGATCTCCAATGCGCGGCGGGAGGTCTCGAGGTCGCAGCCGGGGTCCACGATCAGCCCCACGCCGCTTTCCGGCATGGCTGCGAGCAGCTCCTCGCGGTCGGGGTCAAAGGCCTCGTCGTCGTAGTGGGCGTGGGTGTCAAAGATCAGATTCATTTCTTCTCCTGCTCAAAAATGAGGTCGTATTCAAGGATCGCGCCGTTCGTCGTCTGCTGCACGGGCAGAAAGCCGACATAGCGCCAGCCCTCCTCCGCCGCGCGGTCGATGATCGTGCGGTACTGCGGGTCAAGCGTGACCGTCGCAAGACCAAGGTTTGCGGAAACTTTTACATGAAAGTATTCGTACATGGCTTTTCTCCTTTGCTGGCCCAAAGAGGGCATCTTTTTCGCGCCCCAAGGGCGCGGGGATATGCCGCCTGCGGGCGGCAAGACCACACCCCCCATTTTCTTTCCCGAGAAAGAAAACGGGCGGTGCGTATCTTGCTTCGGTGCAGACTGATTTCCGTCTACCGAAAGTGCCAATAACGCGGCGAGCGCAGCAATGCCGCCCCGGCAGGCAAAAGCAAGTCTGCACAAATCCGAAGTAGGTGGAGATTGCATAAGGGTAACGATGCGCAGGCAAAGCGACAGCGAAGATAGAAGCAACTCAAATCGTGTCGCAGGAAACCCGGCAGGCACCCCATTGCGCAGCGCGTGCAGCTCTTCAAGCCTCAGACCGGCAATGCCGGTGGGCGAGGGGGACACCCCTCGCCTTTCTCTGGGGGGTTCCAAAGGGGGGGATTCTCTTCGGAAAGAGAATCCCCCCCTTTGATTCGCACCCCCACCGCAGGCGGGGAGCCTAAAAGGGGCCTGCCCCTTCTACTTTAACAAAGCTTTGCACCCGCGGGGATCTTATCATCCACCATGATGAGGTTGAGCTGTTCCTCGCCCTTTTCGGTGTGGACGGCGGAGAGCAGCATGCCGCAGCTCTCGAGACCCATCATCTTGCGCGGGGGCAGGTTGACGATGGCGACGAGCG
Organism: uncultured Oscillospiraceae bacterium; assembly: GCA_934636865.1. GTDB lineage: Bacteria > Bacillota > Clostridia > Oscillospirales > Oscillospiraceae > Hominicoprocola. The sequence continues at coordinate 25,641 of CAKUBI010000024.1, read as the reverse complement.
TCTTGCCGACGAGCTCTTCGGGCTGATACCACTTGTGGATGCCGGAGAGGATCTGGCGGTCGGTGCCGGTGCCGTCGTCGAGCGTGAAGCGCAGCAGCTTGTCGCTCTTTTTGACCGCCTCGCAGGCCTTGACCTTCACGGCGCGGAAGTCGGACTTGCAGAAGGTGTCGAAGTCGACCTTCTCTTCCACCATCGGCTCGAGCTCGATCGCGGGGAGCGCGGCCTTCTTCTGCGCCTCCTGAATGGCCTCAAGCTCGGCGAGCGCCTTCTCAGCGTCCACGCGCGGGAAGATGGCCTCGCCCTTGTGGACGGTGACGGTGGGATTCAGGCTGCCCCATTTGGCGGCGCTGTCCCAATCGCGGCAGTGCTCGCACGCGCCGATCTGCGCGAAGATCTTTTCACAGGAATCGGGGATGAACGGGGTGAGCAGCACCGTGCAGATGCGGATGCTCTCAAGCAGGTTATACATGACGGAGGCAAGGCGGGGCTTGTTGGCCTCGTCCTTAGCGAGCGCCCAGGGCGCGGTCTCGTCGATGTACTTGTTGGCGCGCTGGATGCACTTGAAGATGAGCTCGAGCGCGTTCTGGAACTGGAACTTCTCCATCTCGGCCTCGTATTTGCCGCGCAGCGCCGAGAGCTGGGAAATGAGCTCATCGTCGAGCGCGTCGGCCTGGCGGTCCTCCGGCAGCGTGCCGCCGAAGTACTTTTCGACCATCGCTGTCGTGCGGGAGACGAGGTTGCCGAGGTCATTGGCAAGGTCCACGTTGATGGTGTTGATCAAAAGCTCGTTGGAGAAGTTGCCGTCCGAGCCGAAGGGGAAGGTGCGCAGCAGGAAAAAGCGCAGCGCGTCCACGCCGAAGCGCTCGGCGAGAACATAGGGATCGACGACGTTGCCCTTGGACTTACTCATCTTGCCGCCGTCCATCACGAGCCAGCCGTGGCCGTAGACGTGCTTGGGAAGCGGCATGCCCATGCTCATGAGCATCGCGGGCCAGATGATCGAGTGGAAGCGGACGATCTCCTTGCCGACAAAGTGCACGTCGGCGGGCCAGAACCTGTCGTAATCGTCGTACTTCTCGTTCATGAAGCCGAGCGCCGTGCAGTAGTTGAAGAGCGCATCGACCCAGACGTAAACGACGTGGCCGGGATCGAAGTCCACGGGGATGCCCCAGGTGAAGCTCGTGCGGGAAACGCACAGGTCCTCAAGACCGGGCTTGATGAAGTTGTTGACCATCTCGTTGACGCGGGAGGCGGGCTGGAGGAAGTCGGTGTCCTCGAGCAGGTGCTGCACGCGGTCGGCGTACTTGCTCAGCTTGAAGAAGTAGGCCTCCTCCTCGGCGTCCTCGACATCGCGGCCGCAGTCGGGGCACTTGCCGTCAACGAGCTGGCTCTCGGTCCAGAAGCTCTCGCAGGGCTTGCAGTACTTGCCCTTGTAGGTGCCCTTGTAGATGTCGCCGTTGTCGTGCATCTTCTTGAAGATCTTCTGAATGGCCCCGACGTGGTAATCGTCCGTCGTGCGGATGAAGCGGTCGTTCGAGATATTCATGAGCTTCCACAGGTCGAGAATGCCCTTTTCGCCGCAGACGATGTTGTCCACGAACTGCTGCGGGGTCACGCCCGCGGCGGCGGCCTTGTCCTCGATCTTCTGGCCGTGCTCGTCCGTTCCGGTCAGGAACATGACGTCGTAGCCCGTCAGGCGCTTGTAGCGCGCCATCGCGTCGGTCGCCACGGTGCAGTAGGTGTGGCCGATGTGAAGCTTGTCGGAGGGATAATAGATGGGGGTGGTGATGTAGAATTTCTTCTTGTCCATTGGTGTATCCTCTTTTCTGCCCGCGCCGAATGAAAGCGGAGCGTAATTATTTTTAGTTTACCACTTATTTGGTAACATTTGCAAGGCTGACGGCAAAAAGTGTCGCAGACTTTCGCGTCCGCAGACGCGAAATAAATTGAAATCATTTTTTCTGACGACATGTGCGTCAGAAAAAATACTTCTCAGCCTGCCAGCGTGCGAGCGGAGCGAGTGCGACGCAGCAGGCTGCAAACCTTCTCAAAGGTGTGACAAAGTCACACCTTTGAATTACAAAGAATCGTCCTCGTCGATCCACTTTTGCACGGGGACAATGTCGAAATCGGTCTCCGTGCGGCGGATGACAACCTCGTCGAGACCCGCGTTGATGATCATGCGGCGGCACATGGGGCAGCTCGTCGCGTCGTGCAGCAGCTCGCCGGTGCGCGCGTCGCGCCCAACTAAGTAGATCGTCGCGCCGACCATGTCGCGCCGCTGGGCGGAGATGATGGCGTTCGCCTCGGCGTGGACGCTGCGGCAGAGCTCGTAGCGCTCGCCGCGCGGGACCTTGAGCTGCTCGCGCGTGCAAAAGCCGAGATCGACGCAGTTTCTGCGTCCGCGCGGCGCGCCGTTGTAGCCCGTGGAGATGATCTCGTCGTTTTTGACGATGATCGCGCCGTACACGCGGCGCAGGCACGTGGCGCGCTCGAGTACCGTCTGCGCGATGTCCAGATAGTAATTCCGCTTGCTGACACGCTCCATATCAAGTCCTCCTTGTATAATTTGAAAAGAATATTGCTGAATGCTATCAGAATTTGCGCTCGCAGCAGGGACAGCGCCTTATACCCCCTGCAAGTCGAAAACAGGCGTGTATTCCTCTTTGGCGCTGGAAAGCTCCTGGCAGAAGCCGTCGGTCAGGCCGCAGTCGAGCATGTACTGCACGGCCGTGCGGTACTCGCGCTCATTTAATCGCCGCGCGAGCGGGCCAGTGGAGCCGGGCTGCGGCGTATACTGGCTCATGAGCGAAAAGAGCACGGTCTTGGGCGGAAAGTGCGCCGAGACATAGTCGATCACGCGCTTGGTGTTCTCCAGCTGCCCCGGCAGGACAAGGTGGCGCAGAATGACGCCGGACTTCATCAGCCCGTCCCCGCCGATCTGATAGGGTCCCACCTGACGTACCATCTCGTCGATGGCGGCGGCGGTCACCTCAAAATAGTCCGGTGCGGCGGAGAGAGTGCGCGCGGGCTTTTCCGTGGCGTACTTGAAGTCGGGAAGGTAGATCTGCACCCTGCCCTCGAGCGTTCTGAGCGTTTCCACGCGCTCGTAGCCGCCGCTGTTCCACACGACGGGGACGGGGAGCGGCTCACTCAGCGCTTCCAGGATCCACGGCGTAAAGTGCGTGGGCGTGACGAGGTCGATGCAGTGCGCACCCTGCGAGATAAGCTCCTTCATAATTTCGCGCAGGCGCGCGGGCGTGATGACCTTGCCGAAGTTTTCGTGGCTGATGCGCCCGTTCTGGCAGAACACGCAGCCCAAATTGCAGCCGGAAAAAAAGATGCAGCCCGCGCCGTTTGTGCCGCTGATAACGGGCTCCTCCCACAGGTGCAGCATCGCGCGGGCGACGACGAGCCCAGCGGGCATGCGGCATACGCCGCCCGCCGTTTCCGCCGTGCGCTCGGCGCCGCAGCGGCGGGGGCAGATCTCGCAGCGCATCAGTCGCCCGTCCCCTGACCGTTGAAGTCGGGGCCGAGGTCGCCGAGCATCCAGTGCTTGCGGCAAAGGCCGATGTACTGGTCGTTCGCGCCGATGACGACCTGCGCGCCGTGCTTGACGACGCGGCCGTTTTCGTCAAAGCGCGCGTTGAAGGCGGCCTTCTTGCCGCACCAGCAGATCGTCTTGACCTCCTCGAGCTTGTCGGCCATGGCGAGCAGCTCATAGCTGCCGGGGAAGAGCTCGCCCTTGAAGTCCGTGCGCAGCCCGTAGCAGATGACGGGGATGCCGCAGTCATCGACGAGGTGGACGAGGTAGAGGACCTCCTCCTTCGTCAGAAACTGCGCTTCATCGACGATGATGCAGGCGTTTTCCTGAAGCGCGTCCTCGCTCATCGCGCGCATCTCGTGGAAGTACACGCAGGGGTACTCGAGACCGATGCGCGAGTGGACCATGTGGTCGCCGTCGCGCGTGTCGAGCTGGGGCTTGCAGAGCAGCGTTTTCTGCCCGCGCTCTTCGTAGTTGAAGCGCGTCATCAGCGCGTTGGCCGTCTTGCTCGAGCCCATCGCGCCGTATTTGAAGTAAAGCTGTGCCATGGTGGTTCTCCCTCTCTTTAAAGCCGCGCGCGGACGAGCGCGGTGTATTTTTTGAACGCCGTGGGCAGGGCGAGCGCGTCGAACGCCGCCGCGTCGGCCCAGAACAGGCCCGGACCCTCGCCCGTGACCTCGGCAGAATATCCCTTCATATCCCACTCGATGTGGGTAAAAATATGCTTTGCGCCGCCGGCGGGTGTGAGCTGACCTGCCGCAAGGCCCAGCTGTGCGATCGCGAGCGCCGCGCCCGCCTCGTCAAGGCTCTCCGGAACGCTGGGGTATTCCCATAGCCCCGCAAGAAGGCCCGTGTCCGGCCGCTTTTTGAGCGCGACCCTGCCGTTTTGGAAGAGCAGCAGCACCGTGCGCTCCTCGACCCGGCGCGCCTTTTTCTTCGCGCGCACGGGGAGGATCTCCGTAAGGCCGTTTTTGTACGCCTCGCACATCGTGCGCGCGGGGCAGATATCGCACTTCGGCGCGCCGTTCGGCAGGCACACCGTCGCGCCGAGGTCCATCATCGCCTGATTGTAAGCACCGGGGCGATTTGGGTCGATGGCGGCGTCGAGCTTTTGGCGGAAAAGCCTTCGCACCTTTGCGTCCATGATGTCCCCGCCGCAGCCGCTGACGCGCGCGGCCACGCGCAGCAGGTTCCCGTCCACCGCCGCGACCGGCTCGCCGAAGTTGATAGACGCGATGGCGGCGGCAGTGTACTCGCCGATGCCGGGGAGTTTCAAAAGCCCTTCATACGTCCGCGGCAGCGCGCCGCCGCAGTCGGAGACGACGAGCTTCGCCGCCCTTTGCAGATTTCTTGCCCGCGAGTAGTAGCCGAGCCCCTCCCAGAGCTTGAAAAGCCGCTCCTCGGGCACGTCCGCGAGCGCGGGGATGTCCGGAAGCTCGCCCATAAAGCGCGCAAAGTAGGGAATGACCGCGCTCACGCGCGTCTGCTGGAGCATGATCTCCGAGACCCACGTGCGGTACGGCGAGACCACGCTGCGCCAGGGCAGCGTGCGGCCGTTTAAATCGTACCACGCGAGCAGGGGGGCGGTCAGTTCATTTAAGTTTTCCCAGTGTTCCGTCATATCATTTATTGAAGCGCGCGGCAAAGCCGCAGCGGCGGCACAGCTCCTCGGAGGGCTTGCGCTGCGAAAAGCCCTCGCGGATGGCGCGTGCGCGCGGCGAGTTCCAGATTTCGTCAAGCGGCTGGGCGAAGAGATTCCCCAGAGGAATATCGCCCTCGTGGTCAAGGCAGCAGGGGACGAGCGTGCCGTCGCAGAGCACGCCGAGCTGGTCGCGCAGCCCGTAGCAGAACTGCGCGCCGGATTCATCGGCGCTCATGTCCGGCCAGTCGAACTTGCCCGCGCGCTCAAGGTACAGGCGCTCGCGCAGGCGGAAGCTGCCGTTTCGCATCTCGGGCCAGCCGCTCCCCGCACGAGCGCGCAGAAAGTCGAGGATCTCGCCGTTGCGCGTGTCCGCGCCGCCGTCGTTCCAGAGGCGGAGGGCGACGATCACGCCCTTCGCGGCGGCCTTTTCGGAAAAGTCCCAGACCTGAGAGAGGTATGAAAGCTCCTGCTCGTCCGCGCCGTCGTTGCCCTCGAAGCTGTGGAGCGAGACGCTGATCTTATGCAGGCTTTCGGCGGCAAGAAGCTCATCTGCGCGGCGGGAGAGCAGCGTACCGTTCGTCGTGATGCAGAGCTTCATGCCCCGCGCCTTCGCGAGGGCGAAGAGCGCCGGCAGCTCGGGGTGCAGCAGCGGCTCGCCCATCACGTGCAGGTAAACGTACTGCACGTATCCCTCGAGCCGGGAGAGAACGAGGTCGAATTCCTGCGCGCTCATCGTGCGCGGCGCGCGCTTCGTCTTAGGGCAGAAGGAGCAGGCGAGGTTGCAGCGGTTCGTGATCTCAACGTAGGCTTTTTTCAGCATGGCGCGGCTCCCTCCCTGCGTGCGCGCGCCCGGCGCGCAATTGATCAAAACATTTTACCACATCCGCGCGGGTTTGAAAAGCCTTTTCCCTTGCGCGCCGCGTGCGCGTCTGCTATAATCCTACAGGAAAACTTCCATCCTCCGACGCGAAAGGAGAACGCACATGACCGTCACCTTTATCGCCCACAGCGCGTACCTTGTCGAATGGGACAAATTCTACACGCTGTTCGACTATACCTATGAAGAGGACTACACCGGCGCGCTCCCGCCGCTCAAGCCGGAAAAGCCCCTGCTCGTTTTCGCGAGCCACAGCCACGAGGACCACTTCGACGCGCGCGTCTACGGCCTTTTGGAGCAGTATCCCGACACGCGCTACTTCGTCTCGCGCGACACGCGGCTCACCGAGCGCAAGCGCAAGTGGCTCAATATCTCCGACGAGGCCTTTGCCCGCACAACCGTCCTGCGGCCCGACAGCATCCTGCTGACGGAAGCTGCGGGCGAGGAGCTGAGCATCCGCGCCATCAAATCGACCGACATCGGCAACGCCTATCTTCTGCGCTGCGAGGGGAAAATGGTCTACCACGGGGGAGATCTCAACTGGTGGAACTGGGAGAGCGAGGGCAAGGCCTACTGCAACAACATGGCCGCGCATTACCGCGCGGCGATCGACAAGCTTGCCTCCGCTGTGCGCGACGAGGGGACCGACAACGGCATCACGCCCGAGATCGCGGCGGCGATGGCCCCGCTTGACCCGCGCCTTGGCGAGGAGAGCGAGGGCCTCGGCATCGAGCATCTTTTAAAGTGCGTGCCGGTGAAGCGCGTGTTCCCCATGCATATGTGGAAAAAGTACGAGGTCATCGATCGCTACCTCGCCGCCCATCCGGGGCAGAAGAAGATCGTCGCGCGCATCACGCACGACGGCGAGGCCTTTGAAATTTAAAAAGTACGGAACGGGAAAGCTCCCTCTGCCATGGGCAGAGGGAGCTTTCCCTGTTTTGCGCAATAAGTGGAGAAAACACTTTTGCGAATAAAGCTTGTTGTGTCTGCTTACGCCTTGGGGAGCTTGAGGACCTGACCGACGTAGATGAGCTTGGGGGACTTGATGGTGTCCTTGTTGAGCTCGTAGATCTCCGTCCAGCGGCTGCCGCTGCCGAGCTGCTTGCTCGCGATCTTCCACAGGCTGTCGCCGGGGAGGACGATGTAATCGTCGCCGGAGGCGGGCTTTTCGGGCTGGGCCGGCTTCGCGGGCTCGGCGGGCTTGGTCGAGGCGCTGCTCACGAGCGTGGTGCGCGGGTCGTTGCCGGTGTAGCGGTAGAGCGGGAAGTTGTTGGTCTCTTTATCGTAGTCGATCTGCTTGTACTGGTAGAGGGAGCCGTCGTAGCCGTTGGAGTCGGTCACGTCGGGCTCGCACAGCAGGGCGATGACATTGCCCGCGACCTGATCCATCGGGAAAACGTAGGCGCCGTTTGCGAAGGTGACGTCGGCGGCGTCGCGCAGGCCCGCTTCAATGCCTCTGGCCTTGCCGTTTACCATATAATCGCCGACATAGTAGTACTGCTGGAGCTTGGCGGTGCTGCCGGCGCTGAGCTTGTAATACTCCGCGCCCTGGTTGTCCATGATGTAGAGGATCTTGTCGATGTTCGCGGCGTCCGTGGGGATGACGTAGGCGGTCGGACGGGTGCGGCCGCGGGTGATGGTATCGTTCAGGGAGAGGGCTTCTTCCTTGCCGACCTTCTCGCTGCCGTCGGCCACGGCGTACTGCACGGTCGCGGTGGTGTAGTCGGTCAGGGTCTTGCCGGACTTGGTCTGGTAGAGGGCGATGACGTCGTTTTCGTCATAGGTCCTGCCCTTGGCGATCACGTCGGCGCGGGCGGCGGCGACAGTCTTGACGATCTCGTCGGCGTGCTCGGCGGCGTAGGTGATGTAGGAGGTGGCGGCGGTCTCCTGAGAGAAGACGCGGCGCTCGAAGTTCTGGCGGCCCGCGCCGATGCCGCGGGTCTCAACGAGGAAGGAAAGGGCGTTGTACAGGCCGAAGTAGGCGCGGCCGATGGGGTTATTGACGGTGGTGCCGTAGTGGTTCACGCGAAGGCCCGCGGCCTTGGCGTCGGCAAAGGCCTCCTTGCACATGTCAAGGGCGATCTTCGTCACGGCGGGATCGTCGTTCAGGCTGGTGGCGGGGGTGGTCTCAAGGTCGTCCGCGTCGCCCATGTACTCGCTCGCGGTCGTCCAGTCGTCGCCGTAGGCGCCGTAGAAGGTGAACTCATGCGTGTCGATGACGACCTCGCTCATGAACAGGCGGTAGGCGGTGTGCAGCTGGGCAAGCTCGGCTGCCTTGAGGGACATGTGGTCGCGGTTCATGTCAAAGCCGTCGTAGGTCGCGCGGCTGAAGAGATAGGAACCGTCGGGATTGATGCGGGGAACGATGACGATGTTGGCCTTGTCGAGCAGCGCCTTGTAGGCGGGATCGTTGACAAAGTTGCCGATCATGACGAGCGCGCCTTCACCGGCGGCGGGCTCGTTGGGATGGATCTGCGCCTGATACCAGATGTTGACCTTGCCGTTGCCCGTCACGATCTTGGCGGCCTCGGCAAGGGTGGCGTTCTCGGGGATCTCAGTGGTGGTGAAGAGGGTGAGGGGCAGGTCGTACTTGTAGTTTGGGGTCGTACCGGCGGAGTAGAGGTACATGGTGTCGGACTTCTTGTCCATCTCCTTGAGGAAGGCCATCAGCTCATCCTGCGAGGTGAACTCGTTGGCGGCGTGCTTGCCGGAAAACGCGGGCGTGGTGTAGCCCTGGGATTCAATGGTGAAGTGGTCGTTGATCTCCTCCGGCCAGAAAACCAGCAGGTTGTCGCGGGAGTCCATCACGTAGCTGTCGGGGGCCTTTTCGGGCTTGACGGTCGGCTCGAAGCCGTTGCCGCCCAGCTTGCCGCCGATGACGGTGAGCTTCTTCACGCCCTTGGCGAGGTCGGCCTCCGTCACGTTGAAGAGCTGGAGAATGTTGTAGTAGCCCGTGCCGTGCACATGGTAGGCGTAGGTGGCGGGCTCGGTGATGACGTAGCTGCCGTCAGACTGGGGCGCGACCGCCTCGAGCTGGCCGAGGATGTCCTTTTCCTCCGCGTAGTTGTTCGCGGGGTAGCCCTTGTAGACTTCAATGCTGACGTTTTTTGCCGAGTCGTAGTTGGAATAGTCAAATTCCAGCTTTGCGCTCTTGTCTGCCGCGAGGGTGGTGACCATCAGCATGCTGACGACCATCGCCAGAGTCAGCAGAGAGCTCAGGGACCGCTGCATCAGTTTCTTCATAGATGTTTTCTCCTTCTCATAGTTTTCCTGCAATCGGATCATCATGCACAAACGAACGGGAATTTACCCGATCATTTCTGTTGACAATGTCGATTTACCTAAGTAAACTGTAAGTGTTAAAGCCGCCTTTAAGTCAAGAGATTTCCAGCGGTTATCTTAACGGTTTTTTGAGGGGGATTTCGTATGTCTTACACAATCGGCGAGGTCGCGCGGATGATGAACATCGCGCCATCCACCCTGCGCTACTATGAAAAGGAGAGGCTGCTGACGCTCGGCTCGCGCACGGAAAGCGGCCAGCGCACCTATTCAGACGGGGACCTCGAGCGGCTCTCGATCATCGAGTACCTCAAATTCTGCGGCCTGCCGCTCAAGGAGATCCGGGCATTTCTGCCGCTTGTGCAGTCCGGCGACGAGGACTTTTCGGCCCGGCGGGACATCCTCGCAAAAGAGCGCGACAATGTCCGCGCACAGATCGCCGCGCTGCAGAAAAAGCTCGAGCGGCTGGAGTTCGGCTGCTGGTACTACGAGACCGCGCAAAAGCACGGGTCGGTGCTGCCGCTGTATGAATTTTCACAGGAGTGCTACGAGCCGGGGCATTGGGAGATCTTGCAGGAGGGCTTCCGCCTGCCGCTCACGCACGTGCGGCGCACGCTCAAATGGTAAAGGCGAAATAAATACCGGCCCGGAAGGTCTGCTCCCTCCGGGCCGGTGCTTTTATTGCGTTATTTCTTCCCGCCCTGCTCCGTCCAGGGGTGGTATTTGCGCGACTGCTCGGCGCTCATGCCGAAGTAGCGCAGGTCCGTGCGGCCGTACTGGTCGCCCCAGGTGACGTCGATGTGGTACTGCCGCCCGTCGAGCCGGGCGACGGTCCAGATGTGGCTGTCGTTGAAAAGCGAGGTGCAGTCGATGCCCTCGAGCTTCAAAAGGAGGTTATAGGCCCCCGTGTAGCCGTCGCATACGGCAAGGCCCTCCACAAGCGCGCCGTAGGCAAGGTGGCTGAGGGAATCGTCCGACGCGCCGTCGTCGTAGCGGCAGTGGCTGCACAGCCACTCATAATAGACCTGCGCGATCTCGTACTGGCTCATGCCGTAGCTCAGCTCGCCGCTTTCCCAGAGCGAATCGTGGACCTTGACGGCGGCGGCAAGCGCCTTGTCGCGGTAGGACTGGAGCTTTGCGTCCGTGCAGGCGGTGGACGAGAAGGTGAGGCTCACCCTGCCGCTCGAGTAGGACCGGCAGGAGACGGCGTTGTACATCTGCTCGCAGTAGGTCTTGACGCAGGAGGTGAACGCCTGCGTCAGCGCGCTGGCGGCGGATGCGGAGAGCGCTTTGGAATAGTGGAGCGTGATGGTGTGCTCGCCGCGCGCAAGCATATCGCGCACGAGCGCGTCGATGGCGGCCGTATCCTTGGCCGACGCGGGGAGCGCCGTGCTCTCCGGCGCTTTGACAAGGCCCGCGAGCGTCGCGCCTCTGGCGGAGTGGTAGGGCTCGACGGTCCAGGTGAGCGTCAGGCGCGTCTGCGGCTCGACCACGCGCGTCAGAAGCGCCGCGATCTCCGCGCGGCTCACGCTGCGCTCGGGACAGAAGCTGCCCCTTTCGTCCATGCCGGAGAGGAGGCCCCGGCGGTACATGAGCAGGATTTCGCTGCGGTAGGGCGTTTTCAGCGTCACGTCGGCGATGTAGTCGCCGCTTGCGTAGGCGGTGGTGACAAGGCCCGCGTTGGGCTCTTCGTACCAGTCCGACGGCAGGGCGAAGGCGAAGATGCCCGCCATCTGCGCGCGCGAGGCGGGCAGAAGGTAGAAGCCCTCGAAGCTCTCGCCCAGCAGCTTTTCGCCCTTGAGATAATCGACATAGGGCTGATACCAGCTCTCGCCGTCCGAGACGGCGGGGATGACCTCGTCGCTGCCGGTCATATAGATCGCGTGCAGGCGCGCGGCGATGGTCAGAAGCTCGGCGATGGTCACGCTGCCGGCCGGCGCAAAAAAGCCGCCGCCGCGCCCGTCGAGCAGCCCGTATTCATAGGCGGAGATGACGGCGGGGGCGAACCAGTCGCCGTCTCTAACGTCGGTAAACTGCCCGCCGTAGGTCCGGAGGGACACAAAGGGGGCGGTTTTTTCCTCCGCCGGGACCTCTTCAGGCGCGGGCTCCGCGCTGAAGGCGAGGGCGGGGACGGAAAGCAGGAGCGCGAGCGCCGCGGTCAGCAGCGCAAAGCGGAACTTCATGGCGGTTTTACTCTCTTTCTTGCGTTTTGGGGCGGCGCTTACGGGACGATGATGTTCTGCTCGTCCGCGGTGATGTCGGCGGCGTAGGGGTTGAGCATGGCGTTGGTCATCTCGAGCACCTGCTCGGGGTCGAGCGCGTAGACGGACGCGCCCTTGTACCAGCCTGTGCCGTCGCCGGGGAGGGTGGCGAAGGTGACGGCGCTCATGCCGCCCATCGAGAGCGCCTCGTTGCCCAGCCACACGAGGTTGCCGAGCGTTAAGTCGGTCTTGACGTACTTTAAGAAGGTCTCGGCCATCGCGGGCACGTTTTCGACCTTCAGGAGCTTCTGCGCCACGGTCTTTAAAAACGCCTGCTGCGTTTCGATGCGGCCGATGTCCTGCCGCCCGCCGTAGCCCGAGTTGTCGTTGTTGTGGCGGAAGCGCACGACCTCCATGGCCTGCTGGCCGTCAAGGTGCTGGAGACCGGCCTTGAAATGGATGTGCAGGTCCTGATAGGGGTCGTCATAATTCATGTCCTCGGGCACCTCGAAGTCAACGCCGCCGATCTGATCGACAAGCTCGATAAAGCCCTTCAGATTCACGGAGACATAGAAATCCACCGGGATGCCCAGCAGGTCCTCAATCTCGCTGCGCAGCTGCTCGGTGCCGCCGTTGTTGTAGGCGTAGTTGAGCTTGTGGCCGTTGCTCATCAGCGAATCGCGCGGAAGGCTGACGACGTCGATTTTGTCGTTTTCCGCGTCAAAGCGCACGAGCATGTTCGTGTCGCTGCCGCCGGCGTCGTTGTCGATGCCGGAGAGCAGGATGGTGTAGCAGTATTTTTTGCGCGCCTTGCCGTTCGACACGGTCTCGATCGCGTCGCCGTCGTCCGTGTTCTGCTCGGTCTGCGCGTCCTGCGGGTCATCCGCCGTGGGCTCGGGCGCGCGCACGACGTACTTGACCACCGCCAGCGCGGCGACGACCAGAAAAAGAAGCGACAGCAGCGTGACCGCTGCGCGCTCGCCGCGGTTTTTGCGCTTTTTCTTCTTCGGCCGGCGGCGCGGCTCGTCCTCGTAGTCATAGCCGCGCCCGTAATAGTCCTGTTCTCTCATCTCATTGCTCCGATCTGTTTTCTTCTGGTTTACAATAACGGTATTGTACTCTGCGCGGCGGGCGGATGCAAGAGAAATTTTCGCCGCCGCGCGCGGTATCTGTATCTTAGACGGAAACGGGCGGAAAAAGTTTCTTAAAACCCCTTATATTTTTTCCTTGTGGCCATGCCGCCGCGCAGGTGCCGCTGGGCCTTGTTCTCCTCAAGGACCTCCTTGACCTGCAAATAAAGGCAGCGGTCGAACTGGGGCAGGCGGTCCTGCAGATCCTTGTGCACGGTGGATTTGCTCACGCCGTATTTTTTCGCCGCCGCGCGCACGGTGGCGCGGTTTTCGATGATGTAGGCCGCCAGCGTGCGGGCTCGCTCTTCCATATTTCCCTTCATGAAGCACACTCCCGATTCATGTTGCTCCATCTATATGCGCGCGCGGGGACGATATGCCCATCTTGCGCCGCGCGGCGAAAGAAAATCCTGTGCAGAGGGGAAAAGACATGCTATAATCATTTTGCCGCCGTGTGAAGCGGCGGAAATCGACCGACAGGGAGGTCCTGCATGGAAAATAAACTCATCCGCAGCAAGTATTTTTTATACCTGACCGAATTTTTTGCCGGTATGTCCGTTATGGCGGTGGAGCTGGGCGCAAGCAGGCTCATGGCCCCGTATTTCAGCTCGTCGCAGATCGTGTGGACCGTTATCATCGGTGTCATCATGATCGCCATGGCGATCGGCAACGTCTGGGGCGGCAAGCTCGCCGACAAGAGTGCCACGCCCGATAAGCTCTACCGCAGGCTCATCATCGCGGCTGCCTGGATCGCGCTCATCCCGTTCGTGGGGCGGTATCTCATCGCGGGCATTTCGCTGCTGCTGGCGCTTTTTGTGACGAAAAACTTCCTTGTCTGGGCGGCGCTCGCGGCCTGCCTTGTGATCTTCGCCTTCCCCTGCGTGCTGCTCGGCACCGTCACGCCGTCGCTCACGCGCTTTACGGTCGATAATCTCGATGATACGGGCAAGACCGTGGGACGGCTCAATGCGCTCAACACCATCGGCAGCATCATCGGCACGTTCGTGCCGACGTTCGTGACCATCCCCGCCGTCGGCACGGCGGCGACGTTTCTCATCTTCTCCGGCGTGCTCGCGGCCATCGGCATCGCGTACTTCGCGTTCGAGCGGAAAAAGAGCGTGCCGGGCATCGTCTCGGTGCTGCTGATCCTCGGGCTGTGCTTCGCGCTGCCGGGCTACAGCTTTGCCTTTTGGGAGAGCGGTCTCACGCTCGAGGATGAGTCCATCTACAACTATTTGCAGGTGCAGGATGACGCAAGGCGCACGACGCTTTCGACCAACGTTCTTTTCGGCGTGCAGAGTGTGCAGGTCAAGGGCGATGCGCTGACGGGCATGTACTATGACTACGCCCTCGCCGCGCCCTGCATGGCGGGCATGGACGGCACGGACAATGAAAGCCGCAGCGTCATGATCCTCGGCATGGGCTCGGGGACGTATGCAAGCTACTGCACGCGCTATTTCCCCGGCGCGGACGTGCAGGGCGCGGAGATCGACAAAAAGATCGCCGACATCGCGGCGGAGTACTTCGGACTTCCGGACAGCGTAAGCGTCGCAGTCGAGGACGGGCGCGCGTACCTCACGGCAAGCGAGGAGAAGTTCGACGTCATCATGGTGGACGCCTATCAGGATATCACGATCCCGTTCCAGCTCTCGAGCGTCGAGTTTTTCGAGCAGGTGAGAGCGCATCTCAAGCCGAACGGCGTGATGGTCGTGAACCTCAACATGACGTCGGCGGAGAACGGTTCGATCAACGAGTACCTCTGCGACACGATGGCGAGCGTCTTCAAGCACACCGTCACCGCTCCCGTGAAGGGCAACACGAATACCGAGGTATTCTGCACCGATGCAGATAACTGGGAGGAGACGTTCGCGCGCAGCATCGAGGGCCTGGCCGACAGCGATTATGCCGATATGATGCGCACCGTTGTGTCCAAGCTCACGCCCTACGAGGGCGGAAGCTGCATCCTGACGGACGACAAGGCACCCGTCGAGGTGCTGGGCATGAAGGTGCTCGACGAGCTGATCGGCGACGAGCTCAACTACTACAAGGACGAGCTGAAAACCGGCGGCCTCTCCGCCCTGATCGGCAATTGAGAACGCAGCTGATGAAAAAAGCGCCCGCACCTGCGTGCGGGCGCTTTTTTGCTTGGCATCTTACAAAATCAGCATCAAAACCGGAATAACAATGAAGCACGCGAGCGTGGAGAGCGCCGCGCCCTGCGCGGCAAACTGCTCGTCCGCGCCGTAGTCCGCGGCGGCTACGACCGTCTGCGTCACGACCGGCATGGCCGTTTCCACGATGAGCGTGCTGCGGCCAAGGCCCGTCACGCCAAGCAGCGCGCACAGCGCGAGTGACAGCCCCGGCACGAGCAGGAAGCGAAAGACCATCACGAGCGTCAGGCCGCGGTCAAGCCTTAAATTCTTGAGCCCGATCTCATGGATGATATAGCCCGTGAGCAGCAGCGCCAGCGGTGTGACGAGGTTGTTCATATATTTGCAGTAGCTCATCACGAGCGACGGCAGCTTCACATTTGCGAGCACGAGCACAAAGCTCAGAAGAACGCCGATGACGGCGGGCGTTGTGAAAAACTTTTTGATCATCCGCCTGTCAAAGCCGCCGCTCTCGCCCGACCAGCGCACGAGCGAAAGACCCACGAGCTGCACAAAGCTCGTGTTGACAAGGTAGTAGAGCATGACATAGGGCGTGCACGCCTCGCCGAACAGCTCCGTGCACATCGGAAGGCCGATGAAAATCGCGTTCGACACCGAGCACATCATCATGAAAACGCCGAGCCTGCTTCGCGGGAGCTTCAAGAGCCTGCCCGCAAGCAGCGAGAGCAGAAAGCCCGCGACAGTGGAGAGAAACGGCACGAGAAGAAAGCCCACCGAGCCCATGAGCAGCTCGCGCGTTAAGTTGTTCGTCAGCCCGTAGATGCACATGCAGGGGATGGCGACGGACATGGTGAACTTGCTGATAAAGGCCTTGGCCTGCGGGCTCATCCAGCCCCTGACCGCGCAGAAATAGCCCGTCGCCGTCAGAAGCAGGATGAGCGTGACGGATGCGACGGCGTGGAGAAACGATTCCATGGAAACACACACCTCACAGTGAAAGTATCCCCAGTATACCAGCTTTGCGGCAAAAGACAAGAGCGGCAAACTGGTGGTTGCAATGGCGCGGAAGATACGCTATGATGGGCGGAGAAAAAAAGCTATTTGAGAGGAGTTTTTATGAAGATGAAAGCGGCTCTGGTCATTATGGCGGCGGGCATGGGCTCGCGCTACGGCGGCAATAAGCAGGTGGACGGCATTGGCCCCAACGGCGAGATTTTGATGGAATACTCGATCTACGATGCGCTGCGCGCGGGCTTTACGAAGGTGGTCTTTATCATCAAGCCCGACATGCGCGACTTGATGGAGAGCATGGTCGGGAGCTATCTTGCCGGGCGCAGGACGGCGGACGGCGAAAAAGTCGAGGTCTGCTACGCGTATCAGGACTTTTCAAGTGTGCCGGACTTTTACAGGGTGCCGTCCGAGCGCGTGAAGCCGTTCGGCACGGTGCACGCGCTGCTGTGCGCGAAAGACTGCGTCAAGGAGCCCTTTGTCGTCATCAACGCCGACGACTATTACGGCGTGGACGCGTTCAGGACGATCTATGAGGAGCTCGGCAGGCTCGCGGAAAGCGGCGAGGGCACGATGGTCGGCTACAGCCTGTGCAACACCGTCAGCGAGCACGGCACGGTCACGCGCGGCGTGTGCCACGTGACGCAGCAGGGCATGCTCGACCGCGTGGTGGAGACGTTCCACTTAAAGCCCTGCGCGGACGGTCAGATCCGCGACATTCAGGAAAACGGCGACGGCCCGGTCTACGCGCCGGAAACGCCGGTGTCGATGAACTTCTGGGGCTTTACGCCCTGGCTTTTTGAAAAGCTGGACGAGTACTTCAAGGCCTTCCTCCGCACGCTGCCGGAGGGAGAACTCAAAAAGGAGTGCCTGCTGCCGAGCCTTATCGGCGAGCTCATCGGCTCCGATGAGCTCAAGGTGTCGGTCCTGCGCTCGGACGCGCGCTGGTTCGGCATGACCTACCACGAGGATAAGGAAATGGTGCAGCGCGAGCTGCAGAAGCTGCACGACGCGGGCGTGTATCCCAAGTCGCTGCGCGCGTGAGAAAACTTTTGCCGCCTCCGGACATACTACGTCCGGAGGTGATTTTTTCATGCAGCGAAAAGAACCCGGCCTTCCGCGCGACATGACGCCCATGCTCAAGGCGCGCTTCGGCCAGCCGGACGACTGCGCGGACCTTGTCAACAAGTACGGCACCTACAACATCCAGCCGACGTCGGACACGGAAAACCTTTTTCCGATGATCGCGCCGGGCCTTCCGGAGCAGTGGAGGGAAATGAAGCTGAGCAAGTCGGACCTTGAAAACTTGCAATAGGGCGAAGGAAGCGGCGGGCGCGCAATGCGCGCCCGCCGCTTTGCCTTTGGCCGCGCGGCGGGGCGGCGGACCGGCGGCACATCCGACACAAAGTAAATTTCTACAAAAAAGAAGATGACGAAATGGAGAATTTTATTGCTGGTATACAAATCCGCGACGCGGCTGGCACTTGCGTTATGGATGAAAATGATTAAAGTATGTGTTAAGAGCGCATCAAACGGACGGCGGTTTAGAGAGAGGCCGCTGCCGGGCCGCTCGCAAATATGAAGGAGGAGAGAGAATGGAAACCAAAAACACCGGCAAACTGAAGGCTCTATTTATTATCCCGTCTGTCATCGGCGTCGTCCTGTTCATGATCCCCGTCAAAAATGGTGATGGCAACTGGACCGTCGTGGTCAAGATCATCGCCGATATCATCGCCGGCGCCATCGGCGGCGTTCTGCCGCTGCTGTGCGTCCTGATCCTGACCGTTTCGGCCATTATGTCGCTCATCGCGCTTGCAAAGCCCAAGTTCATCATGGACAACGACATTCTGAAGGAATGCTTTGCCTGCAAGCCCGTCTGGGTCGTCATCCGCGTCATCGCGGCCATCTTCGTGTGGCTGACCTACAAGGGCGTTGACGCCGAGGGCACGGGCTTTATCAGCATGATCACCGGCGGCGGTCAGGGCGGCTTCATCCTGTACGACCTGATGACCACGCTCGTTATCATCTTCGTCATCGCGGCGCTGCTGCTGCCGCTGCTGCTCGACTTCGGTCTGCTGGAGTTCGTCGGCGCGCTGCTCACCAAGGTCATGCGCCCGCTCTTTAAGGTCCCCGGCCGCGCGGCGGTGGACTGCATCACCTCCTGGATCGGCGACGGCACGCTCGGCGTCATGCTCACCTGCAACCAGTATGAGGGCGGCTACTACTCCGCCAAGGAAGCGAGCATCATCGCAACGCTGTTTTCCGCCGTTTCCATCACGTTTACGCTCGTGGTGCTCGATACGGTCGGCATGCTCGACAAGTTCGGCATCTATTATCTGATCGTCTGCTTTGTCGGCATCGTGTGCGCCATCGTGTGCCCGTATCTCTATCCCCTGCGCAAAAAGCCCAATACGTACCTCGTTTCCGGCAAGGCCGCGTCCGACACCCTGCCCGAGGGTTACAAGAGCAACGTCCAGTACGGCATGGACCTCGCCATGAAGCGCGTTGCCGAGCACAAGGGCGTCGGCGAATTCTTCGCAAGCGGTCTCAAGAACGCGTGCAGCATGTGGTTCGGCGTTCTGCCCTCCGTTATGGCCATCGGTACCATCGCGCTCATCCTCGCCAATTTCACCCCGATCTTTGAATGGCTCGGCATCCCGTTCCGTCCGCTGCTCCAGCTGCTGCAGGTGCCCGAGGCGGAGGCTGTCGCCTCCACGATGATCGTCGGCTTCACCGACATGCTGACCCCCGCCATCCTGATCGCGGAGTCCACCAGCGAGATGGCCAAGTTCATCGTCGCGGTCGTGTCCGTCACGCAGGTGCTGTACCTCTCTGAGGTCGGCGGCCTGATTCTCGGCTCCAAGCTCCCGCTCAACCTGTGGGAACTGTTCGTCATCTTCCTCGAGCGCACCATCATCAGCCTGGTCATCGTCTGCCCCATCGCGCACCTGATGTTTTAAAGGGTAAGCTTCGACTTGCTCCGCTCATAGTTTCCGACCGGAAAAGGCAGAAGGCGTCCATTTTGGACGCCTTCTGCCTTATATTTTTAGGACTTTAGCGCAGATGCACAAAAATGTCTGTACAAATCACATTATGTTATGGTAAAATGCAGACAGATAGTGAGAACTGCGGAACCTCGCACCGTGCGCGCCGGAGGTGAGAGACCGGAGCGCCGCAGAAAGGGAGAGAGACCCGATGACAATCAGGATAGACAAGGATTCGAAGGTTCCCGTATACCTTCAGATCGCCGACCAGATCAAAGCGCAGATCATCAGCGGCGCGCTGCCGAGAGCCAGCACGCTGCCGAGCGAGCGCGCGCTCGCGCAGATCCTTGACGTGCACCGCAACACGGTCGTCAAGGCGTACAGCGAGCTCAAGAGCGACGCATGGATCGAGTCGCGCCAGGGCGTCGGCTATGTGGTCACCGCCGCGGAGGGCGGCGCGCCCGCGGAGACGGAGGAAAGAGGCTGCGAGTGCGCGGGCCGCGTGAACTGGGTCAGCGCGGTGGATGACAAATACCTTGACATGGAAAAGACCTTCGACGATCTTTTCCAGCGCTTTACGGACGAGAGCCATTATTCCCTCGGCAGCGGCATCGCCGCGCGCGAGGTGTATCCGCCGGACCGCGTGGCGCGCGACATCGCCTCGCTCGTCACGGGCAGCGGCCCGTGCCAGTACTTTTTCAGCCCCTACAAGGGCGACCGCTTCCTGCGCCAGAAGCTCGTCTCCTTCCTCGGCACGAAGGGCGTGAAGGCCTCGACGGGCGAGATCCAGGTGCTCGCGGAGACGAACCAGGCGCTCGACTTTATCGTGACGCTGCTCGTCAAGCCCGGCGACAGCGTCGTGATGGAGGAGCCGGTGCACCCGGATATGTTCCGCGTGATGGAGCTCGCGGGCGCACGCATCCTCTCCGTGCCGGTCGATGAAAACGGCATGGACTGCGAGGTGCTCGAAAATCTGCTCACGCACACAAAGCCGAGGCTCATCTTCGTCAATTCGAGCTACCACGACCCAACGGGGCATATTTTGTCGCTCGAGCGGCGCAAAAAGCTCGTCGAGCTTTCCAACCGCTACCGCATCCCAATCGTGGAGGAGGACGCGGCGAGCGAGCTTGCCTACGAGGGGGAAAAGCTCCCGCCGATCAAGGCCTTTGACACAATGGGTAACGTGATCTACATCTATTCCTTTTCGCTCACGTTCGTGCCGGGGCTGAGCCTTGCCTTCGTCACGGGCAACCGCGATTTTGTCCGAGCGCTGAGCTATCTTGTCTCCGTGCGGCTGATGGCTTCGGACTGGCTGACGCAGAAGCTCCTCGGCATGTACCTGGACGACGGCAGCTACTATGCCGCGCTCGCGCGCTTCCGCGAGGAGTACCGCAGAAAGCGCGACCTTGTCTGCCGCAGGCTCGATGAGCTCGCGCCGCTCGGCGTGCGCTACGACAGGCCGCTCGGCGGCGTTTACGTCTGGTGCCGCCTGCCCGACGGCGTGGACAGCAAGCATTTCATCAGCCGGGCCTACAACATGGGCGTCACGCTCATCCCCGGACACGTTTTTTACCCCTATAAAAACGGCGGGCGCGACCATATCCGCATCAACTACTCCTACGAGTCGGACGAGCGGCTCGCGCAGGGCATGGAGGTATTGCAAAAAGCGCTGAAAGAAGAGCTGGAGGAATAACTGGCACATAAAATGCTGCCGGTGCTGATACATTACAAGCGGAGAAGAAGCGATTATACTGGAGCCAGAAGAAAGAACGGACCATGGCGCGCCGTTTTCACGGCGGCACGGCGCAAACAAATCACGGCGGGGTCGTTTCGGGCGGTGGATGAGAGAGCCGCCGGCGCCCCGGGAAGGGAGCATACCATGTATCCAGGCATCCATAACTTTTCCGAGATCGGAAAGCTCAATAAGGTGCTGCTGCACCGCCCCGGCGAGGAGCTGGAATCGCTGACGCCCGGCACGCTCGAGCGCCTGCTGTTTGACGATATCCCCTACCTCAAGGTCGCGCAGGAGGAGCACGACCGCTTTGCCGAGGTCCTGCGCGAAAACGGCGTCGAGGTCGTTTACTATGTGGACGAGGTGGCCAAGGCCATCGCCGACCCCGTGCGCCAGATCCAGCTGGTGAACGACTTTCTGAACATCAGCAAGATCCACGCCAAGGGCCTGCGCGCGAGCATGACGAGCCTTCTTCTCGACATGCCGCCCAAGCAGATGGTGACCAAGCTTATCGCGGGCATCAAGCGCTGCGAGGTGGCCACCAAGCAGCCCACGTCCCTGATGGACCTGGTGGACGACGACTATCCCTTCGTCTCCGACCCCATGCCGAACCTGTATTTCACCCGCGACCCCGGCGCCTGCGTGGGCGAGGGCATCAACATCCACAGAATGCACACCCCCGCGCGCAAGCGCGAGAGCCTGCTTTTGAAGTACATGTTCCTCTACGACCGCGACTTTGCTGCGCCGGACAACAAGATGTGGTACGACCTGTCCGACAGCTACTCCATCGAGGGCGGCGACGTGCTCGTGCTCTCCAAGGACATCGTGGCCGTCGGCCTTTCCCAGCGCACGACGGTCTCCGGCGCGGAGACGTTTGCGCGCAACCTCTTACAGAATTCCGGTTTTAAGAAGGTCCTGGCCTTCGACATTCCCGAAACGCGCGCGTTCATGCACCTCGATACCGTCTTTACGATGGTCGATCACGACAAGTTCACCATCCATCCCGAGATCGAGGGCCCGCTAAGCGTTTATGAGATGACGCTCGACGAGCACGGCGAGCTTCGCTTCAGCGCGCTGAAGGAGGAGCTCAAGGACATTCTGGCTCTCGAGCTCAAGCTGCCCGCGGTCGATCTGATCCGCTGCGGCGGCGGCGACCTGATGGCCGCGCAGCGCGAGCAATGGAACGACGGTTCGAACACGCTGTGCATCGCGCCGGGCCGCGTCATCACCTACGAGCGCAACTATGTGACGAATGAATTGCTTGCAAAGCATGGCCTCGACGTGCTGACCGTGCCGTCGGCCGAGCTGTCGCGCGGACGCGGCGGCCCGCGCTGCATGTCCTGCCCGGTCAACCGCGACGATCTGTAAAAACGCACGAAAGAGACTGCCTTCCATGGCGGGGAGCGCCCCGCCGCCCTGCGCCGCGCGCAAAATCAAGGGACAGGAGGATCAAAGTGTGAAAAGTAAACGACAGGAAAAGATCCTGGAGCTGATCGAAAAGTACGACATTGAAACGCAGGAGGAGCTGATCGCGCGTCTTGCCGAGTGCGGCATCGAGACCAAGCAGACCACCGTCTCGCGCGATATCAAGGAGCTCTACCTCTACAAGGAGCCGATCGGAGGCGGCCGCAGCCGCTACGCCGTTTCCGGCAAGGCGGATCATATCGACAATGCCAGGCGTTTACAGCTGATCCTGAAAGAATGCAGCGTCAGCGTGGACAGCGCGGGCATCGTGGTGCTGCTCAAAACGCTGCCCGGCCTTGCCGACGCGGCGGGCGCGGCCATTGACGCGATGCGTCTGCCGCAGATGCTCGGCTGCATCTCCGGCAACGACTCGGTCGCTATCGTCGCCCGCGGCGAGACGGAGGCGAACACCCTCCGCCGCAATCTGGAACAATACTGCAAGTGAGCTTTTGAGAGAGAAGAGAGAAGAGAGAAGAGAGAAGAGAGAAGAGCGGAAGAGACGCGGATGAAAGTCCGCGTCTCTTCCGCATTTTTGAATAGAAGAAAAAACCGGACCGGGGCAGCGCCCCGGTCCGGTTCCAGTTTGAAGTTATACGCTTACACGTTGCCGATGGTGGCGACCATGACGGCCTTGATGGTGTGCATGCGGTTTTCGGCCTCGTCAAAGACCTTGGAGTTGGGGGAGAGGAAGACCTCGTCTGTGACCTCGCGGATATCATAGCCGAGCTCCTTCTGGGAAGCGGCCATGGTGGTGTCGAAGTCGTGGAAGGAGGGCAGGCAGTGCAGGAAGATGCAGTCCTCGTTCCCGGTGGATTTCATCACCTCGCCCGTGACCTTGTAGGGCGTGAGCAGCTTGACGCGCTCGGGGATCTTGTCCTCTTCGCCCATGGAGGCCCAGATGTCGGTGTAGAGCGCATCCGCGCCCTTCAAGAGAGCCTTGTCCTCGCCGTACTCGACGATGGCGCCGGTCTCCTTGGCGACCTCGCGGCAGTAGGCCACAACGTCCGCTGCGGGAGCAAGCTCCTTCGGGCCCCAGCCGACATAGTGGATGCCGAGCTTTGCGCAGATGTACATCAGGCAGTAGGCAACGTTGTTGCGCGTGTCGCCGCAGAAAACGAGCTTGCACTTGCTCAGCGGCTTTTTGGTGTTCTCCATGAGGGTCAGGATGTCGGCCAGCGCCTGCGTGGGGTGGTCAACGTCGGTCAGGCCGTTCCACACGGGCACGCCCGCATTGGCGGCGAGACCCTCGACGACCTTCTGGTCGTAGCCGCGGTACTCGATGCCGTCATAGAAGCGGCCGAGGACCTTGGCGGTATCGACCATGGTCTCCTTCTTGCCCATCTGGGACGACTTGGAGTCGAGGAAGGTGACGCTGGCGCCTTCGTCGTGCGCGGCGACTTCAAACGCGCAGCGCGTGCGGGTAGAGGTCTTTTCGAACAGCAGCACGATGTTCTTGCCGGCGAGCAGATCGCCGCGGATGCCGGCGCGCTTTTTGGCCTTCAGGTCGGCGGCGAGGTTGAGCATGTAGCGGATCTCGTCAGGGGTGAAGTCCTTGAGCGTGAGGAACGAACGGCCTTTCAGATTGACGGGCATGAGGGAGTCCTCCTTTTTCTTATTTCTCAAAATCTCTCATAAAAAGCATCCAAATAATGCTATCATCATTATAGTATTTTTGGCTATAAAAGCAAGAGAGACGCAATTTTACGGCGGCGACTGGCACATGCAAATGAAAATAAGCTGGTCTGCGGAAAAAGGCCGCAGCGCGGCGATGCGGCGCGCTTCCGCGCGCGGCGGACACGCCTTCGCGCCCTCTGGCAGGGCCTACTGGACACGAAATTATTTCCTTTCTGGACCAGTGCGTTTCCGCGCGGAAACGGGCGCGCTGCCCGCCGCGCGCCGGAAAACGGGGACTGTTCCTTTCCGGCGGGATATGCTATACTGGAAAAACTGAAAAAGGGGGGAGCGAGATGAGCATTGCGGGGCTTCTGATCCGGCGCGAGCGCCTTGCGCGCATGTGGAGCCAGGAGGGATTGTGCCGCGGAATCTGCGGCACGTCGTACCTTTCCAAGATCGAACAGGGCAAGGCGGAGGCGTCGGAGGAGATCCTCGCGCTGCTCTTTGCGCGGCTGGGACTTTCCTGGACGGAGGATGAGACGCTGCGCGCGCAGACGGAAGCGTGCATGGAGGCGCTTTTTGCGGGAGACGCGGCGGCGTTTGCCGCTGCGTTTGCGCCGCTGCATACGCAGGAACGCACGCTCCTTTGCAGCCCCTGTGCGCCGGACTATCTGCTGCTGCGCTCTCTTGCCGCCGAAACGGACGGGGAGCGCCGGCCGCTGGATGCGGAATTCATCCCGTTTCTGGACCGGCGGCAGCTTGCGCTCCAGCGCGTGCTGGAGGGGCGGCACGAGGAGGCGGCGCTGCTTTATCCCGCGGCGGCGATCCGCCTGTGGCAGGGGGCCCGGCTCTACGCGTTCGGCCGCTATGCCGCCGCGACTGAGGCGCTGCGCGCCGCCTATGACGCCGCGGCCGCGGAGGGCTTTGCGCATATCATGATGAGCTGCCGCGTGTATCTCGGCAACTGCTGCTCGGATCTGGGCGATCTCAAGCAGATGCAGCAGCACTATGCGGTCGCGCAGCGGCTTGCCGAAGCGCTCGGCGACCGGGAAACGCTGGCGATGATCCGCTACAACGCGGCGGCGACGAAGATCGAGTGCGGCGATTTTGCGGCGGCGTATGCGTATTTTTCCACGCTGGAGGAGCCGAACGCGCTGGCGCTGCACAAGCTTGCCGTCTGCTGCGAGGCGCTGGGACGGCGGGACGAGGCCCTTGCCGCGCTGGCAAGGGCGGAGACGATGCTCCATAGCGGCGAGGAGCACGAACCCGAGCGGCAGATGCTCGCCCTTGTGCGCTGCCGGCTGGAGCAGCCGGACCCTTTGCACGACGAGCGCTACGGCGCACTGCTGACGGAATGCTTCGCCCTGCTGCGGCGCGAGCGCGGCGCGGGCTACGCGCGCTTCCACCTGCCGTGGATGCTCGCCTGGTACAAGGCGAACCGCCGCTACCGGGAGGCTTGCGCGCTGCTGGAGGATTTTCCTATAGAGAAGTAAAAAATAAGGATTAAGCGGTATCTGACGGGAGAAATTTTCCCACAGATACCGCCTTTTTTGCGCCCACGCCATGTGCCATAATAATGGCGAGGTGAGAAACATGAAAAAAACACTCTGGACGGCGGACGTCGTCCGTATCACGCTGGCGACCTCGCTCGGCGCGGTGGGAGGGATCCTCAGCAGCTTCGCGCTGTCGTTTCTGGTTTTCGACGAAACGGGCAGCACGCTGGCGTCGGCGCTCGTGCTGGCGATCTCGCTGCTGCCCGGCGCGGTGCTGCCGCTGCTGATCGCACCGCTGATGGACCGCCATGCGCGCAAGCCCTTCCTTGTCGGCGGCGATGCGGTCAACGCGCTGCTGTATGCGCTGGCGGGGATCTATCTTCTGCGCTGCCAGTTCTCCTACACGGTCTATCTGGGCTTTTCACTGCTGCTTGCATGCCTGAGCGCCTTCGACGAGCTGGCCTACAGCAGCTTTTATCCGCTGCTCCTGCCGGAGGGCATGGAGGAAAAGGGCTACACGGTCTCCTCCATGCTCTATCCCGTGCTCAAGGTGCTGATGATG
>CAKUBI010000023.1 GCA_934636865.1 uncultured Oscillospiraceae bacterium | reverse complement strand
TGCCAGGTCTCGGGCTTCATGAGGTCCTTGCCGGTGATGTAGGCGATGTTCTGCTCGATCTCGGGCGTGTGGCGGTGGCCGCCGCCGAGGGCGTAAGCGCAGAAGTTGTTCTCCGCCTCGGTCAGAAGCTTATTGAGGGCGGGACGGCGGCCAGCGCCGGTGAAGCCGCTCTTGGCGTCGATAACGATGGTGTTTTCAATGATGTGACCGGCCTTGAGCATGGGCTGCAGGCCGAGGGTGGAGGCGGTGGGATAGCAGCCGGGGTTCGCGATGAGCTTCTTGCCCTTGGCAAGCTCGCGCATGACCTCGGGGATGCAGTAAACGGCGTTGTGGGTCATCTCGGCGTTGGGGTGCTTCTGGCCGTACCACTTTTCCCACACGTCCACATCGCGGAAGCGGATGTCCGCGCCGATATCGATGATGGCGCAGTCCTCGGCAAGGACGATCTCCGCCCACTTGGCCACGTCGCCGGACGGGACCTGGATCATGATGACGTCGCTCTTTTTCGCGGTCTCGCGGACGGTCTCCTCGGTAAGGTCCATGATGACCTGATCGTAGAAGCCGCGCAGCGCGGGGTGATGCGTCGAGATCGCGTCGCCGACGCCGTATGTATCAAGAACGTTGACGAGCTCTCCCTCGGGATGATTGACCATCATGCGGAGCACTTCGCCGCACACGTAACCGGTAGCGCCAATGCAGGAATAATGGACCATGACTGTTTCCTCCTTGTTGTTCCATGTATGTTTTTGTACGACTTCGAAAATTCCGTGTAGAGGCATTGAATTTTCTTTGGCCATATTGTATAATCTTTATACGCTTTTGAAAAGCGAATATATTTTTATCTCAGCATTCCAAAATGGAATCCGTCAGATATTATCGAGGTTTTTCATTATGAGCATCCGAAAATACATCGCATACCTGCGCACGGTGGAGACCGGCAGCATCACGCGGGCGGCGAACGAGCTGGGCTACACGCAGTCCGCCGTGAGCAAGATGATCTCCGACCTCGAGCAGGACTGGCAGGTCAAGCTGCTCACGCGCAACCACTCCGGCATCGAGATCTCGTCCGACGGCATGATCCTCCTGCCCACGATCCGCGAGATCGTTAAGGACTACGAGGACCTCAACTTCGCCGTTTCCGAGCTGCACGGCGTGCAGTCCGGCACGCTGCGCCTGGGCTGCTTTACGAGCCTTGCCATCAGCCTCCTGCCGGAGATCCTAAAGGACTTCCACCAGCGCTACCCCAACATTCAGATCCAGCTGCTCACGGGCGAGTATTACGAGATCTCCGAGTGGCTGCGCCGCGGCGCGATCGACTGCGGCTTTCTCGCGACGCCCGCCTCCAACGACTTCGAGACCACGCCCATCCTGCACGACACGATGGTCGCCATCGTGCCCGAGGGGCACCCGATGGCGGACGCGCCCGTTTTCCTGCTCGAGCAGCTGCCGCATGAGAACTTCGTGCGCCTGATGGAGATTGAGGACTACGAGTTCAACCGTCTGCTCGACCACTACAACATCCACCCCGAGATCACCTACGACACGACGAGCGACTTTGCGCTCCTTTCCATGGTCGAGGCGGGGCTGGGCGTCGGCATCGTGCACAGCCTGCTGCTCCAGCCCGAGCGCTACCACGTCGTGAGCCTGCCGCTCAACGTGCAGCAGTCGCGCGAGATCGGCATCGCGGTGAAAAAGGGCTTCCTCCCCTCCACGATCACGCAGCTCTTTCTCCAGCACGTGATCGACTACACCAGCGGCATCGAAGAGGTCAGCATCCGACGGTAATGCTCTCTGTTTGCGGTCATTTGTCTTTGCAGTGTGTAATTCAACCGCAGGTTGGAAAGAAAACAAGTCGATTCAACCACCGCGCCATTGTCAAATTTCCTCCCGCCCCCTATACTGAGCCCATACCGGTGATTCGAAAGCCGCGGCTGCAGCACGGGGCAAGGAAGGATCTTTATCATGACGGATTGGATGACCGCTTCGCGGCGCGAGACGCGCCGCCTGGACAACAGAGAGACCGCGCAGGACGCTTTGCTCCGCGCGCTCGGCCCGGAGCGCCTGAACAGTGCATTCCCGATGCTCGGCGCATGCCGCTGAACCAACCACTTTATTATTATAACGCAGTGCAGGAGGATAGACAATTGGAAGAACTGACAATGGGAACGCGGATTTCGGCCCGCCGCAGGGAAAAAGGGCTGACACAGGAAGCGCTGGCCAACATGCTCGGCGTGAGCAACCAGGCCGTCTCCAAGTGGGAGAGTGACGCCTGCTGCCCCGATATCGCGCTTTTGCCGCTGCTGTGCGACACGCTGGGTATGACGCTCGACGAGCTCTTCGGCCGCGAGAGCGCACAGCCAGAGACGAGCGCGCAGGAAGCGAACGATCAGGTCCTGCCCGTGGCGGCGGAGCTGCCGTGGGCGGATGACGATTCCATCCACGCGGTGCTCTTTCAGGGCCACCGGCTGCTCCAGCCGAAGGCGGACAGCCTTTTCCGCCACGATAAATACGACGAGGTGCGCAGGACCGTCGAGCTGCACTTTTCCGGCACGGCGAAGGACGTTTACAGCGACTTTGCCATCGTCTGCACCGACACGACGATCGAAGGCGGCGTCAAGGCGGGCGACAGCGTGCACTGCGGCGATGTGGGCGGCGGCGTCACTGCGGGCGACGGCGTCACCTGCGGCAGCGTCGGCGGCAGCGTGCAGGCGGGCGACAGCGTGACCTGCTCGGGCAGGATTGAGGGCAATGTCCGCGCGGGCGACGGTGTGGAGTGCGGCGACGTCGGCGGCGATGTCAGCGCGAGCGACAGCGTGCGCTGCGGCAGCGTCGGCGGCAATGTGCGCGCGAGCGACAGCGTCACCTGCGGCGACGTCAGCGGCAGCGTGAGCGCCGATCGCGTGCGCTGCGCCAGCGCCGGCAGCGAGGAGCAGGGAAACAGCTTCTCTTTTAAAAAAAAGGGTAAGAGCTTTTCCTTCACCACCCGATAAAAAGCGCGAAAGCGCGGCGTTTCGCAGCGCCGCGCTTTTTTCCTTGTCATCGTCCCGCTTTTGTGTTACCATAATATTGATCAAGATAAAGGTGGGAGCAATATGGAAAATACCTTCAAGAGTTCTGTCTTCGGCGGCTTCAACCGCGACGACGTCATCCGTTATATCGAAAAGACCTCGCTCGAGACCAAGCAGCAGATCGAGCAGCTCGAGCAGGAGAGCGACGGGCTCTGCCGCGAGAACGCAGAGCTTCGCAATAAGCTGGCCGCCGCCGAGCGCGAGCGCGCCCAGCTGGCCGAGAGCTGCACCACCGCGACCGACGCGCAGGCCGCGCTCAAAAAGGGCCTGACCGCCGCACAGGAGACCATCACCGAGCTGCGCGCCCAGCTGGAGGAGAGCGCGCAGAAGCTCAAGGCGCAGAAGGCCGCGGACGAGCAGAATCTCTCCGAGCTTGAGTCCCAGCACGCCGCCCGCCTTTCCGAGGCCGAGCGCGAGCGCCAGCGCCTTGAAAAGGAGATCACCGCACTGCGCGCCCAGGCCGAGGAATACAGCCGCGTCAAGGAGCATATCGCCGGGATCGAGCTTTCCGCCCGCGAGCGGGCCGACGCGCTCGACGCCGCCACGCGCGCAAAGCTGCAAGAGCTGATCGAAACTTGCAGCGCGCAGTGCGCGCAGGTGCTCACAACGCTCGGCGCGACCTGCGCGAGCGTTTCGAGCGAGCTCCGGCGCGCGGATGAAGCCGTTTTCCAGCTGCCCGGCGCGTTCACGACGCTCGAGGGCCAGCTTGAGGAGCTCAAGAAATTCGAGCAGTAATGCAAAAAGAGAAGGGGAGCGTTCCCGATGGGAACGCTCCCCTTTTTTACGCATTTTCGTACTGCGCGAAAGTTTCCGCAAGCTCGCTCAAATGGCTGCGCAGGTCCTCTGCCGTCTCGGCCCGGTAAAAGAGCACTCTGCCGCCGCGCCGCAGGATGACGAACTGCCGGTACGCCGCCTCGCCCTTCACATACGATGGGACCATGTGCTTCGGGATGGGAAAGCCCGCGTAGTACGCCTCGTCGAAGCCGTCAAGCGTCAGCGTCTCCTCGCTGCCGTCCATGAAGTAATGGCGAAGCTCCGCCGCCAGCGGAGCGGCAAGGTCCGTGATGCGCGGGGCGTAGAAATCCAGCTCCGTGCCGTAGGTCCACCACGAGCCGATCATCCCGCCGAACGGCGGCTCGCCGACGATGCTGACCGTACCGCCGAGCACCGTCCGCTGCCGGCACACCTCGCACCACTCCTTCTCCCCGCCGCCGACCTGCGCGGCACTGAGATAGGGCAGCGGATCGTCGGCATACTCCTTCGTCTCCGGCAGGTCGCGATCCGTGATATGCAGCGCGAACACCAGCAGAAGGCAGATCAGGGAGATCCCCTTCTCGATCCACACCCAGCGGTTGCGCGGCAGGGTGCGCACGTGCTCGCCCTCCTCCATCGCGCGCCGGAGCGCGCGCAGGTCCCGGTTCTGCCGGGTGCTGGCAAGCGAGCCGAGGACGGCGGACAGCAGCAGCGAAAGCGCCTGAATGCCCGCGGCAGGGCGCAGCGTGATCAGCGTGCGCACGAGCAGCGGCGCGCTCCCCGCGACGATCACCGCCGCGATGACGACACCCGCCGCATAGATTGCGGGGATGATCCAGCTCTCGCGCAGCGCTTTTTTCACCCTGCGATAGCAGTAGGAGTCCGTCTGCTGCCGCGGCATGGGCATGTGCGCGAGCGCGCCGCCGCGCCAGACGTAAAACATACCGTTTTTCGTCGTGCAGACGTATTCCCAACCCAGCGCCGCGCGCTTTTCGCTCAGCTCGACCGTCGGGCCGTCGTCCCGCGCGGCGGGCTCGAGATAGAAGCGGCACTCGCGCGGCATGCTGTCGCGAAACTCGTTCCACTCCACAAGCTCCAGCCCGTCGGACGCAAGCCCGGCGAGCCACCGCTCCACGCCGCGCAGGTCGTACTCGCTGCCACGGTAGTATTTCTTTTTTCGTTTTTCCTCGCGCGGCCAGTCGTTCATGCGCGTTCCCTCCCCGTCTCTTTTCTTAAAGTATAGCGGAGCGGGCGCGTTTTTTCAAGCAAGCGGAGCGAGCGTTGCCCGCTACGCGCGCAAGTTTAATGTTACATCGTAAAAAAGGCGGCAAAAGCCCCCTGCTGGTAAGACAGTAAAATCAAAATTCTTGGAACAGGCATGATCTCGGTCATGCCTGTTCCGCTTTTAGCAGCTCATCCACAGGAATATAGCCCACAAGGTCGTACTCGATATGTACCTTCTGCCTGCGCTTGCCGCTGGACTTGTCAGGTGCATCTACATAGACCGCCTTGACAAGCTCTCTGAGGGCATAGGGGGTCAGTTCCGTGAGGGTGCTGTTCCTCTTTACCCGCTGAACAAACTGCTCTATATTCTCTGCCTGTTGTTCCTGTTCATGGATTTGCTGTTGCAGACCCTTGACCTCGGCTTTGAGGTCTTTCTGTTCCTCGGTGTAGTTCTTGCTCATCATGGCAAAGCGCTCATCGTCCAGCCGTCCGGCTACATTGTCCTCATAAATGCGGATGAAAAGACGGTCAAGCTCTCCGATACGCTTCTCAGCCTGTGCCAGCCGCTTTTGATATAGCCGCAGCGATTCCTCGCTCTGTATACGGAGCTTTTGCTCCATTTCAGAACGGAAATACGCCTCATAGCGAGTGACTACCGATACGACCTCCTGAATGTGCTTCCAGACGATCTGTTCCAGCACAACGGCACGGATATAATGTCCGCTGCACTTGTCCTTATTGACACGATGGGTGGAGCAGATGAAGAAGTCCTGCCGCTTTTCAAAATAGCTGGTGGTGGAGTAGTAGAGCTTCTGCTTGCAGTCGTTGCAGAACACCAGACCGGAGAACATATTGCTCTTCCCCGTCGCTGTTCTGCGGTGCCGCTGCTGCCTGATCTCCTGCACCTTATCAAAGACTTCCAGAGAGATAATTGCCGGGTGGGTGTTATAGAAAATCTTGCGATTCTCCATTGGATTTTCCCGCTGCTTCTTATCCCAGATGGAGTTGGTGTAGGTCTTGAAATTGACCGTGCAGCCTGTGTACTCCATGTATTCGAGGATGTAAGCAACGGTGCTTTCGTGCCAGCGATACTCGTTCTCCGGGGTCTGATGCGGTGTTTTTCTGCCCTCCCGCTGTTTGTAGGCGGTGGGGTTCAGCACCTTCTCCTTTTCCAGCAGGGCGGCAATTTGACTCGGCCCTTTTCCCTCCATGCAGAGCGCAAAGATCCGCTTCACGACCTGTGCAGCTTCCTCGTCAATCACCCATTTCTTAGGATCGTCAGGGTCACGCTTGTAGCCGTAGGGAACGTTGGTGGTCAAGCGCTCTCCACGCTCCCCCTTTGCCTTGTTGACGGCACGGATTTTGCGGCTGGTATCCTTGGAATACCACTCATTGAACCAGTTCTTGATACCTGCCATGTCGCTGTCGGTGCTGTTGGGGTCAATGGTGTCGAAGTGGTCGTTGATGGCAATATACCGCACGCCGTACTGAGGAAACGTGTAGTTGATATAAAGCCCTGTCAGCGAGGAATTACGACCGAGTCTTGAAAGATCTTTCGTAATCACCACTTCCACATGACCGGCTTCAATTTCCGCAAGCATCTTCTGAAAGCCGGGGCGGTTGGAAAAATCCACGCCGCTGTACCCGTCATCAATAAAGAACGTCGGGTTCGGAAAGTGCTGAGATTTTGCATACTCCATTAACATGATCTGCTGATGCTGGATGGAGTTCGATGGGTCATCCTTGCCGCCTTTTTCCTTGGTGTCCTCTACGGACAGTCTGCAATATAATGCTGTGATTTTGTCGGTTGCCCTTGCCATATTATTATCCTCCTTTGTCGGGGCAACTGTCTGAACAGGATTGGATTTTGGGTTTATATCAAGAGAAACGCCGTTACTCATCGGCGTCCTCCGTGATACCGTTTTTATCATCGGCGGCGTTCTGTTCCATGATGCGTCTGAGCTTCCTGTCGAGGGTTTCCGTTCCCTCATAGCTGCCGGTTACGGTGTATTCCGTGCCGCCGTGTTCCTCCACAATTTTGACGTCGGGCAGCCAAAAGGCGGACGGATTTTTCACAACAATGTTGCCCTTTTCATCGAAAGAAAACTCTCTCTTTGGGGCATCGTCGGGGCGTGGCTTGACTTTGGTATATGGGTCGGGGTTGGTGAAATGAAACGAGTGGATTTCACCGTCCTCCTCGCTGTTATCAAAATCATCATCGGTAAAAATCTCGTCCAGTTCCTCGTCGGTCAGTTCGATGATCTCATTGTCTTTTTCTTTCGGATTCACTTCGTCAAGCCTCCTTCGCTTCGGTTCATTTCATGCAAAAATCCAGTTGGAATAGCAAAACGGACGAACGCCGTCAATGGTCAAGATGAACGGCTGCGCCGCCATTGACTTCCGTCCGTCCGTTTCGCTTTTTGGCAGACAAGGCGGCGATTGCCGCCGATTTCCATTTGGGAAATGGCGCTTGCTAACATAGGAAACGGAGAATAGCAAGCACAGCAAGTGTAGATACACTTGCGAAAACCGGCGTGGTACGACCGGGATTTCCTTGCAGAATAGCAAGCAAATCCGGTGAGTACCCACACCGGAGCTTGCCATTCTGGCAAGCAATGCACGGCGGTACCCACTTCTCATTACCTGCCAACTGCGAAACGCACTTGGCAAGCAATGCTCGTGTTTATACACCCGTGCAATCTTGTTGGGGAAATGCCCCAAACCCCTGAACGATTTCAGAGAAATCGGCTGCGCTCCTGCGGAGCTGACTTTGCTTTTCAAAAGCTCTACGTATCACCCACTAAGTATATCTACTTTTGATATACGCATCTTGCAATTTTTTAAATGTCGATGCTTTTATTAGGTACAAATCGCCACGGCTACGTGTCATAGCAACGTACAATTTGTTCAGTGTAGAAATGGATATTTTCTTGGTCGAAAATTTATCTTCAGCGAGTTTCTCGAAATCTTTCGTTAGAATTACGCAAGCGCAATCCACGGTATCCCCCTTGGCGTATGACCAATTTAAAGCTGGAAATGAATACCTTGTAGCTTCACTATAAACCAGTTTGGTAATTAGATCATTGCTCAACACCTCGTCAGCAATATCATCAGCCCATATTACTTGTCCTATATGATCACCGGTAGACGTAATATCAATCTCCAGTTTATTGCTTACATAATTGCATACATCCACAGAACATCGTCTGGACTTTGACAAAGTGGTCGTATCTACCTCAAACCCAGACTTCAATACACCTTCTGCAAATTCGGCGTATGATACATCGCCTTTTGAGGTTTTAAATGGCTTGCCTGTGTTGTTTCGGGCAGAAACAGAGTGCTGATAATAATCACCAACAAGCAGAATGTCATTTAAATGCTTTGCAAGTTTCATAATTAGTTCATAGTCAAATCCTCTGAAATCTTGAAACTCATCAATCAAAACTGAATCGTAGAACATATTCAATCGGGCTGCCGCTCGCTTGATGAGAGAATCTCGTCCTTCTTTTACTTGAAGCGCGAGCTCTGACAAAGTGACACAATAGTATTGGCGTTTCTTCGTCACGTAAT
Source organism: uncultured Oscillospiraceae bacterium (assembly GCA_934636865.1). Classification (GTDB taxonomy): domain Bacteria; phylum Bacillota; class Clostridia; order Oscillospirales; family Oscillospiraceae; genus Hominicoprocola. The sequence continues at coordinate 25,461 of CAKUBI010000023.1, read as the reverse complement.
GAGCAAGTTTATCCTTTTTCATATATAGGGGATTAGATACCATCTCGCCGTTGGCATCCTTTATTCTCTGCGGCGGAGGATCGGTTAAACAAATACCTCTACTTATAAAACGAGGCATAGAAAAATGATTAGCGATACTTGGTTCATACGGAAGAATTAAATTGTGGTACACGAACGCATCGAAGGTCATTATTGTTGTCAATTCCGGCACGCATCCATGTGCATCACATAATTCTTTTTGAATGTTGTGAATGTTTTCATGAGTATATGCAAGTATTAAGTTTTTCTTAGTCGGGTCTATCTTATGGCAGATATGATAGGTCTTTCCCGCACCAGCAACGGCAAGAATTACTTTCTTAGCCATTCAAATGCATCCTTTATGTACTGGGGCACTTCAAATTCCACCCCAGAGATAAGCATCTTATATGCTGTCTCCACTTTGTTGTTTAACATTTTCCCAAGAACTTGACCGTAATCTTTTTTATGGAATAAATAATCAGCTCCTGCCTGAACTTCTATCATCCCATCAAGTGCCGCTTTATTCAAATTATACAGACACGCTTCCCATGTCCAATCATCCGTTGTCGCGCCCAAAAAGATGTGCTGCAATGTAGTGGTTTCATTAAATGTTATTGCTTCGTCTATTCTGCCCTGTTTACCATCATTGTCCGTAATTACAGATATTTTCTTGTTTGCCTTTTTGGCGATCTCAAGATAGTTTTTATAAGAAATACCATTACAAGAGATCACCGATATACCATCTTCTTCGATTGTTTTACCAGTAATCTGTTTGTAAAAATGCGGCAGCAGTAAAAATTCGGTAGCGCCCTCCACAAGAAAAACCTTGTTTGAAAGTAACAACTGAAGAAAAGCATTATCATCAGCCTTGACAAAGAACTCTGCCACGGCTTTATCTACTCCAGAAAGAGATTTAACTTCGCTTTCTGTTATCCAAAGAACATTGTTAAGATTTAGATGGCTGGCGATCATATTGTTGTGTGTAGCAACAATAATCTGTGAATCTTTTTGCTTTATAGAAATCTCATGGAGCATTTTGCGAAGTGTAGTGAAACTCAGGTGATTTTCTGGTTCTTCCATCAAAATAACATCTAATCCGTTAGCTTTCTCTAAGGCGATTTCCGTCTTGATTAGGCTTTCCATGCCACTACCACGATTTTCAAGAGCAATCGTTCCCTCGTAAACGGAAAGTATGGTTTCAAATACAACTTTTTTCGTATCAACGCCGAACTTGCGATTATCACCCAATTCAGGAAGTTCTGCAGCGTCGAATGCTTCAACTAACTTCGTGCGAAAATCATTTTTTGCCTTGGCTCTTGTTGCCTCATCATATCTACTTGTAAATAACGTTCTATTGTAAGAATTGAAAGATGGAGCTGAGGCATTGTTCGTTATATCTATGGCGATGAACTGAAGCGGTCTCCGAATTGTCTGATATGGATTGTTTGCAAATGTCATCCATGTAAGTGCGTAATATTCGTACGGAATTTTCTTCTCAGATATGGATTGCTCCATACCTGCTCCCAATAATTCATCGTACTTACACTCAAATCGGATACCGAATTTTTCGGCTTGCTTTTTTAATGTTCCGTATACTTCTCCATAGAAGTAATCAGCGTTTTTAGTTTTAGGGTCAAGCACGAGTTCTACTTCTATCAAGATACGAGGTAGGGTTTTAACGCTTGGATTGGCTTCAAATGCTTCAACCATTTGGGCATTGAATAAATCTCTCAACACAGATTTGTCAGCAAGACGATATTGCTGGTTTAATACCGTTTTGATAGCGTCCAGTATAGTGCTTTTCCCTGCCTCGTTCTCGCCAACAAGAATATTCATGTGTTCATTAAATTCTACATCCAAGGTTTGAAACTTCTTAAAACCTTCAATATGCAAAGATTTAATATAATTCACTCAATCACCGCCTCAAAAAAGCTACTTATTGTCTGTAGATTTATTGTATTCAATATTATATCCTATAATAAGGGGGATTGCAAGTATGGATATTGTAAGAGTTTTTGGAACAAATGTGAAGCGCTATCGACAGGCGTTAGGTATATCACAAGAAGCCTTTTCCGAGAAGTGCGGGCTTCATAGAACATATATCAGTGCAATCGAGTGCTATCGCAGGAGTATTTCGCTTGAAAATATTCAGCGCATAGCTGATGCACTTGAAATTGAAACATATAAATTGTTTTTGGAGGTTCACGATGAGCGAAAAGATTAAGGATATTTTGATGGAACACCGTGGTAGAAAAAAATGCTATCGCAGCTAAACGTATAAGTGAAGCTATGGGGTTTCCTATGGAGGATACGCAGTCGGTCAGTAGACAAGCTATATGGGATACTGCGGAAGAGTATGGATTGCCATTGATTTCTTGTAACAAGGGTTATTTTATTGCTCAAACAGACGAAGAAATGGATGACTATAACGCTAATTATGAAAAACGAATCAGCGGCATGAGAAAAACGCAAAAAATGGCTAACGATAATTATGCGAGGTGGAACAAATGAAGTACACACTAAAAAACGAAAACATAGAAAGCTACAACGAAAGCGATACTTTCAGCTTTCCAAAATACACTTCTCAGTTAATCAACTGGGCAAATCAAAATGCACAGGGCACTCGTCCTGTTGTTGTCGGTCAGATGTCTGAGTTGTTTCCGGAGTTTATGGATTCCGGTGAAGAAATCACTATTGAGAACTGGCGCGATTGGTATGTAGAAAGATATCCCGATGCTTTTGACAAAGCAACTGATAAGATTTATGCGCAGGTGCAGAATCTCCGTGATGCTATTCCGCTTATTGATCGTGAAATGGTTAAACACTGGGTAGAAGATCTCGTTATTTCTAAGACCTTCAACGGTATGTATGTTCAGAAAGCAATCTTAGCTTCTCTTGCTGAGCGCAGAGGAACAACTTATCGTCTTGCCACTCCCGAGGAAGAGTCTGTTGGCATTGACGGATATGTTGGCAATGTTCCGTATTCTGTGAAACCAGATACATATAAAACAATGGGACGGTTGTCCGAAACGATCGCTGTGAAAATGATCTATTACACCAAAACAAAGACTGGCTTAACCATTGAAATTGAAGACTGAAACTTAGGGCGGAGGTGAAACCATCCGCCCATTTTCAATTAGGAAATGAATTTAGGAATTTCTTTTGACAGGTATAATCAAACGATGTATCAACATCTACGAATCCTGTTCTTACTAAGTGGTTGTTGACAAAGGTTTTATTATCAAGATACACATAGCACATCAGATTGTTTTCTGAATCATATTTTACAGTATCATACTTCAAAAAAACATTTCGCTTATGAAATTTCTCTTGTAAGAAACTGATAGCTTCTCTTTGGTATAATGGGTTGGGTTTGATTCCCAGCAGTCGAACTGTAAGTCCGTTGCTTAGCTCAATTTTGTTAGGTGAAATGACTTTCTTCACGCTGAACAATTCCTTTCGTTTCGATTCAGACTGATCAATCCTCGAACCGAATTGAAGTTTCTTTACATCAATCTTTTTATCCATTCTATGTGGATCGTTGAAAAGGTACGGAAGTTGCTCAAAAGAAGAAATGTTTCCGATATCGTCTTCTGCAAAAATCACCTTTGCATCATCGCCTACTGTGATTTGGTCTACTCCCAATTTCTCACGAATGATTGGCTCAAAATCTCTGTTGATTTCATAACCAATAGAATTTCTTCCAAGGTTCTTTGCAGCAAGCGATGTTGTACCACTACCTGCAAACGGATCCAATACCGTTTCTCCTGAAAAAGAAAACATTTTAATCAGTCGTTTAGGAAGCTCTTCTGGGAACATAGCAATATGCCCCAGCTGTTTGACGCCATTGAAATTCCAATGGGAAGAAAAATACTGACTCCATTCTTCTTTGGTCATTGCAGACTGTTCTTTCTGCTGTTGAGTTGGTTTAGGGGCATTACCTAATTTTTTGAAAAGTAGGATAAACTCATAATCCATTTTAAGAATACCATTGCGAGGATAAGGAAAACTGCCCATAATGGCACCGCCGCCAGAAGTATTCATCGTGGTGGTTTTCTGCCAAATAATAGCTCCCATATAATCCATACCAAGGGATTCACAAAAACGAATTATCTCTGTTCTGATCGGAATAACTTTATATCTGCCGTAATAAACAGAACGAGCAAACTGATCCCCAATATTGATGCACAATCTGCATCCGTCAGAAAGGACACGATTGCATTCTTTCCACACCAAATTCAAATTGTTTATGTACTCTTCGTAGCTGTCGTTAAAACCAATCTGATCTTCCGTGCCATAATCTTTTAACTGCCAGTATGGAGGCGATGTTATAATTAGCTGCACAGATTTATCTTTGATTTGGTTGAGCGAGCGACTATCGCCAAATATGATTTTATGTTCAGTCATAGTAAAGCCCTTTCTTACTTGATGAGTTCGCCGTTACCCAAAACAAAGTATTGTTCATATGTAACATTCAAAGCCTTTGCAATCTGATTAAGTTCGTCCTGGGTTATTGTATTTCGTTTGAGTTTAGCATTAAAGTTTTGCGGTGTTTGATTAATCCTACGTGCAAGCTCTGACAGGCTCACACCGGTTCTTACACATAAAACACGAATTTGCTCTGATGTAGTCATAATATACCCCTTTCCAGATGTTTCGATTGATATTGTATATTATTTGATTGATGATGTCAACCTTTCCGGCGCAAATAATATTAAAATACCGCCTATAGAAAAGCATCTACTGGCAGCATATATCACTCAATTTTCAAACGATGCATTATCGATCAGCCAATCCAGTTCAAACTGCTGATACATATTGTCGGCGATTTCGTGTTCTACGACGTTACAGTCAAAAGCAATCACGCTGCCGTTGTCGAGCGTCAGTTCCACGCAACCGCTATACATGTTGAACTCACGAGCTGATTTTCCTGATATCGGATATACTCTGCATCAAAGTTCCCACCCATTGGGTTTACAGTTTCGTGAGGTATTTTACACAGTCGCAAATATGTACGCACCACAGCGAACTGTATTCGATATGTAGCGATTCGCTGTTTCACAAAGAGATCGCACAAAGGCAATAACTATTTCACCCTTTTCATTGCCCTTGCTTTATATGGCAGAAAATAAGCAATTTTCAACCCTTAGATGTACAAAAACAGGCGGCACCCAGCCGAAGCTGAGAGCCGTCTGTTTTGTTGTCCAATCCTGCTTGGCAGATGCCGATTTTGTAGTTTTCTCAAATTACTGTCTTATCAGCACACGGCAAATTGCCGCCTTTTTTGCTTCTACAGCAGGATGGGCTGGAGCTGCCGGCCCTCTATCGCCGCCTCCGCCGCCGGGATGATCTTTCGGAAGTCCGCGATCAGCGACGTGGGCTTCGCTTCGGCGTTGTCCTGCCCGAAGGGGACAAAGTAGTAGTGTTTGCGGTTCAGAAGCGCGGCGATGTTCGGCGCGCTCGCGGAAAGGCCGTCGTTCGTCGCGAGTGCAAGCACAACGGGCTTCCCATTGCGAAGGTGGCCCTTCGCCGCCATCGTCACCGGCCCGTCGGTGATGCCGTGGGCGAGCTTTGCGAGCGTATTTCCCGTGCAGGGCGCGATCACGAGCACCTCCATCGCCCCCTGCGGGCCGAGGGGCTCGGCCTCCACGATATCGCGCACAGCCCTGCGCCCCGCGATGGCCTCTACACGGGTGACGAAGTCCTCCGCTGTGCCGAAGCGCGTGGAATACCGCGCCGCGTTTTCCGACAGGATCGGCACGAGCTCGTGCTCACGCGCGATATCCTCGTAAATTTTCAGCAGCTCGGGGTGATTGCAGAACGAGCCGCAAAAGGCAAATCCGATCTTCATGCGTCCTCCTTGATCAACCGGCATACGGTTTTTTTGATGGCGCGCGCCGCCGTCTCCGGCGCGGCGCGTCCCGGCAGGCCCCCGGCCCGGATGTAATGCAGCCGCTGCCGCTCGACCGCCGCAAGGTCAAACCCGCTCGTGCTTGCAAGCTCGATGAGCAGCACATCCCGCGGCAGCTCAGAAAGCAGCGCCTCGTCCAGCACCGGGTGCGGCACGGTGTTGAACACCACGCGGAATTCTCCCAGCGTGCCCGCGAGCCTGTTCGTGTGCAGCGCCGCATAGCCGAAGGCGTCGATCCACGCAAGGTCCGAGAGCTTCCGCGCGCTGACCGTCACTCTTGCCCCCAGGGCGGCAAGGTCGTGCGCAAGGAGCTTTCCGATGCGGCCAAAGCCCAGCACAAGGCAGGGCGTGCCGTGCAGCGTGACGCTCGTGTGCTTCATGGCAAGCTCGATCGCGCCCTCCGCCGTAGGGATGGCGTTGCGCACGCTGAGCTCCTCGCAGGTAAAATAGTCCGTCACGTGAAGGCCCAGCGCGCGGGCCTTTTCCATCGTCTCCCGGCTCACGCTGCCCGCGAAAATGCGGTGCCGCGGCCGCAGCGCGCGCAGAAGATCGTCCGCCGCCATGTCCGTTCCGCTGAGCCTTCCTTCTTTTTCCATCGGCAGCGGCAGCACGATGATCTCCGCTTTCAGCGCATCGCACAGCGCACTCTCCCCCGGCGCGCCGGGCAGCGCCCACGAGCGCACGTCCGCTCCCTCCGCCGCCATCATCTGCGCGAGCAGGCGCATGCGCGCGTCGCCGCCCAAAAATGTGATCGTCCGGTCCATCTCATTCCCCCTTTTCCATAAAGGGTATGCGGGCGCGCGGACGCACATGACGCAAACTGTTTTTGATTTTTCGTTTGACAAACCGCTTTTCGTCATTATAATTAGAATTATTCTAATTCTTATTCAAGGAGGAACATATGACCAACTATGCCCGGCAGATCCTCGACCTCGTCCTGTGCTCCACCGAGCACCCGACCGCCGAGCAGATTTTTTTGCAGATGAAGCAGACAAACCCGAAAATTGCGCAAGCTACTGTGTATAACAATCTCAACACGCTCGTGTCCGACGGCAAGCTCATCCGCCTGCCGCAGCCTGGCTCGCCCGACCGCTACGACAACACCACGCGCCACGACCATCTGGTCTGCGCCCGCTGCGGCGCGCTCGCAGACTTCAGGTTCCGCGACCTGACGCAGGACATTGAAGCCGCGCTCGGCACACGCATCCAGTCCTACGACCTTCGCATTCGCTATCTCTGCCCCGCCTGCCGCAGCGTGCAGGAACAACATTAAAAATCAGAAGAATGAAAAGGAGAATTTCACCATGAAAACCAACAAGTATTCCGGCACCAGAACTGAGCAGAACCTGCGCACCGCCTTCTCCGGCGAGTCAGAGGCGCGCAGCAAGTACACCTTCTTCGCCTCCACCGCCAAGAAGGAGGGCTACGAGCAGATCGCCGCGCTCTTCCAGAAAACCGCGGACAACGAAAAGGAGCACGCTAAGATGTGGTTCAAGGAGCTCCAGGGCATCGGCTCCACCGCCGACAACCTGCTCTCCGCCGCCGAGGGTGAAAATTACGAGTGGACGGACATGTATGATTCTTTCGCCAAAACCGCGGAGGAAGAGGGCTTCCCCGAGCTGGCGCAGAAATTCCGTCTCGTCGGCGAGATCGAACGCCATCACGAGGAGCGCTACCGCGCGCTGCTGCGCAACGTTGAGACCGCCAGGGTCTTTGAAAAGAGCGAGGTCAAGGTCTGGGAGTGCCGCAACTGCGGCCACATCGTCGTCGGCACCAAGGCCCCCGACGTCTGCCCCACCTGCAATCACCCCCAGAGCTACTTCGAGGTCCACGCGGAAAATTATTAAAAATAAGCAAATGACAGGAGAGCCGCAGGCCTTTGGCCTGCGGCTCCCCTTGCTTCTTATGATTCCTTCGGCAGCAGGACGCGGATCGTCGTGCCCCTGCCCTCCTCGCTCTTGAGCTCGACCGTACCGTGGTGGTACTGCACGGCATGCTTGACGATGGAAAGGCCGAGGCCCGTGCCGCCGCTCGCCTTCGAGTGGCTCTTGTCCACGCGGTAGAAGCGCTCGAAGATGCGGCTCTGGTGCTCGGGCGCGATGCCGATACCCGTATCGGCCACGGAGACGACGGCCTTGCCGTCCTCCGTCCCGACGTGCACGGTGACGCTGCCGCCGTCCACGTTGTACTTGATGGCGTTGTCGCAGAGGTTGTAGATGACCTCATACAAAAGCCGCCGCACACCGCCGACGCAGGTGCTCTCACCCCCGACCGTGACGCGGATATCCTTCTGCTCCGCCGCGGATTTGAGGTCCTCTGCCGCCTCCTGCGAGAGCGTCAGCAGATCGGCCGTTTCGCGCGGCATCTCGTCGCCCTCGTCAAGCTGGGAAAGGCGGATGATGTCGCCGATCAGCGAGACAAGGCGCTGCGCCTCCTTGCGGATGTGGCCGACGAAGCGGGGCACATCCTCCTGCTTCACCATGCCGTTTTCCAGCAGCTCCGCGCTGCCGATGATGCCCTGCAGCGGCGTTTTGAGCTCATGGGAGACGTTCGCCGTGAACTCGCGGCGGTTCTGCTCTGCCGTTTCGCGGTCGGTGATGTCGAACGCCAGCAGCACCGCGCCGACTGCCGCGCCGCCGGAAAGAATGCGGCTCACATCAAACTGCCACACGCGGCCGCCGCGCTCGGCGCGGGCCTCGCCGTGGCCCTGCGCCATCGCGTCAGAGATGGCAAGGCGGATGTCGTGGCTGCGGTCGATGGTCAGGAAATCCCTGCCGATGCAGCGCTCGTCCGCGGAGAAAAGCTCCTGCGCCGCGGGGTTGATGCTCAGCACGCGCTCCTTTTCGTCGAGCAGGACAAGGCCCTCGCGCATGCTGTCGGTGATCTGGGCGAACTCCGTTTTCTGCCGCGTCAGCTCAAAGAGCTGATCGTTGATCTGCTGGTGCTGGTGGTTGATGCGCCCCAGCAGCGGGGAAAGCTCTTCATACGCGTTGTTGTCGAGCGGATGCTCGAGGTCCAGCTCGTTGAGCGGGCGCACGATGCGCCGCGACAGGCTCTTTGCCAGCATGGCCGACAGGACGAACGCCACGATGACGACGACCAGAATCGGCTGCACCATGCCGACGAGCAGCACGCCCGCCGTCGCGCGGCTGACGGAAATGCGCAGCACGCTCCCGTCCGGGAGCCTGCGCGCGCAGTACATCGTCTTTTGCAGGAGCGTTTTAGAATAGCGCGTACTCTCGCCCTCGCCGGCCGTAAACGCCTCGCGCACCTCCTCGCGGTCGGCGTGGTTTTCAAGGCTCTCCGCATCGGTCACGGTATCGTAGAGCACCGTGCCGTCGTGCGCGATCCACGTCAGGCGGCAGTGGTCGGAGGAAACGCCGGAGAGGTAGTCCTCCCCGTCCCGCTCCACCGCGGCGGCGGCAAGCGTCAGCTCGTCGCGCAGCTGCTTTTCTTCAATACTGCCGAAGTATTCGTACAGGCACCCCATGATGACCACAATGCTCGCGAGCAGCACCGCGCCCGCGACCACCAGGATGGAGTGAAATATCTTTTTTGTCATGCCTTGCCCTCCATGCGGTAGCCCACGCCGCGCACCGTTTCAATGCGCTCGCCGTAGGGGCCGAGCTTCTGCCGCAGCGTGCGGATGTGCATGTCCACGGTGCGTGTTTCGCCGCAGTAATCCGTGCCCCAGACGTCCGCCATCAGCTGATCGCGCGAAAATGCCACACCCGGATGCGACAAAAAGAGCCGCAGCAGCTCATACTCCTTGTAGGTGAGCGCCGCGCGCTCGCCGTCCACCGTGACGATGTGCTCCGTTTCGTCGAGCACAAGGCCGCCGGCTCTGAGCTGCTCGGCGGACTTGGGCGCGCAGCGGCGCAGCACCGCCTTCACGCAGGAGACAAGCTCCATCACGCCGAAGGGCTTGACGAGATAGTAGTCCGCGCCGAGGTCCAGTCCCCGGATACGGTCGTACTCCGCGCCCTTGGCCGTCGCCATAACGATGGGGATACCGGAAAGCTCCCGGTCCGCGCGCATGCGGCGAAGGAGCTCTAAGCCGTCGATGCCCGGCAGCATCACGTCAAGCACGACGAGGTCCGGCTTTTCGCGGCGCAGCGCCTCCCAGAAGCTCGTGCCGTCCTCGAAGCCCTCGGCCTCAAAGCCCGTGGAGCGCAGGGCATATACCTCGATATCACGGATGCTGGCGTCGTCTTCCACGCACCAGATCATGCTTCATCCCTCCTTATGCTCGCCGGTCACAGAGAAAATGACCCATTCGGCGATATTCGTCGCATGGTCGCCGATGCGCTCGAAATACTTTGCGATCATGAGAAGATCGAGCGCGAATTCCCCGTCCGCGGGGTCCTGCGCAATGCGCGCAATGAGCGCCTTTTTCACGCGCGCGAAGTAGTCGTCCACGACGTCGTCCTCGGCGATGACCTGCGAGGCGAGCGCCGTATCGCCCTTGACGTAGGCGTCCACGCTCTCGGTCACCATCTTGATCGTCGAGCGCGCCATGCCGCGCAGCAGTCCGCCGTTTTCCGCACCGCGCCCGCCGAGGAAGCGGACGATCTCGGCGATATCCTCGGCCTGATCGCCGATGCGCTCCATGTCCGTGATCATTTTAAGCGCCGCCGAGATCTGGCGAAGGTCCCGCGCCACCGGCTGCTGCTGCAACAAAAGCTTTAAGCACAGCGACTCGATCTCGCGCTCCTTGCGGTCGATCTCCGCATCCAGCGGGGAAACGCGCGCGGCCAGCGCCGCGTCGCCCTCTGTGAGCGACTGCGAGGCAAGGGCGATGACCTCCTCGCACAGCGCGCCCATCTCGATGAGCTCCTTGTTCAGCAGCGCAAGCTGCTCGTCAAACCGGCTTCTCATATTAACCGAACCTCCCCGTGATGTAATCCTCCGTCCGCTTGTCCTGCGGCTGGGAGAAGAGCTTTTCCGTCTCGCCGCACTCGACGAGCTCGCCGAGCAGGAAAAACGCCGTGCGGTCGGAAATGCGCACCGCCTGCTGCATATTGTGCGTGACGATGACGATGGTGTACTTTTCCTTGAGTTCCATCGCAAGCTCCTCGATCTTTGAGGTGGAGATGGGGTCGAGTGCGCTCGTCGGCTCGTCCATCAGCAGCACCTCCGGCTCGACGGCCAGCGCGCGGGCGATGCACAGTCTCTGCTGCTGTCCGCCGGAGAGGCCGAGCGCGTTTTTCTTGAGCCGGTCCTTGACCTCGTCCCAGATGGCCGCGCCGCGCAGCGACTTTTCCACGATCTCGTCGAGCTTGGCCTTGTTCTTCATGCCGTGCGTGCGCGGACCGTAGGCGATATTGTCGTAAATGCTCATCGGGAAGGGGTTGGGCTTCTGAAAGACCATACCCACCTGACGCCGCAGCTCGCTCACGTCCACGGCGGGGTCAAAGATGTCCTCGCCCTTGTACTTCACGCTTCCCGTGATCTTCACGTCCGGGATCAGGTCGTTCATGCGGTCAAGCGTCTTTAAAAAGGTCGATTTGCCGCAGCCGCTCGGTCCGATGAGCGCGGTGATGCTCTTTTCCGGGATGTCGATGTTGATGTCCTTGAGCGCCTGATGGCTCCCGTACCACAGGCAGAGATCCTTAACAGAAAGAATGCTGTTCATAGGTTTCTTTCCTCTTTCAATACGTCTTCAAATGCGAGGCCGTACCAGTGGTCCTCGCCGCGCGCGGCGGTTTTCCGCACGCATCGGTCACAAAAATCCGCCGCGCGCGAAAGCGCGTCCGGCATGGCCCGCCCGCTCATCAGCTCGCCGCAGAGCGCGGAGACGAACACGTCCCCCGTGCCATGCAGCGTCTGCGGAAGGCAGGGCCGGAAAAGCTCCATATATTCCCCGTTCAGCCGCGCGGCGTAGCCGATCTGATCGCCGCGCCGCACGCTCGTGATGATGACGTTCGGCACCGTGAGCTTTGATAAAAGCTCCTCCTCGCCCGCATCCATCGCACAGCCGGCGAGCAGCGCCGCCTCCGTGTGGTTGGGCGTGATGAGCTGTGCGTCCGCGCAGAGCGCGCGCATGGCCGTCACGAATTCATCGGTGAAGCAGCCGTACAGCGCGCCGTTGTCGCCGAGCACGGGGTCCACGACCACGAGCGTATCGGGCCGTGCAAAATCATGCAGAAATTTCCTTGCGAACGAAAGCTGCGAGGCTGAGCCGAAAAAGCCTGTGCATACGCCGTCAAAGCGGACGCCGAGCGTTTTCCAGTGCGCGGCAAATTTCTCCATCTCGTCCGTGAGATCGCGCAGAACGTAATCGCCGAAGCCCTCCGCCGTGTGGGTCGAGAGGAGCGCCGTCGGCAGCGGCACCGTCTCCACGCCGTAGGCGGAGATAATGGGCATCGCCACGCTCAGCGAGCATTTGCCGAAGCACGAGAGGTCGTTTAAAAGCGCCATGCGCTTCATGCCGCTTCCGTTCACCGATCGGATCATTCCTGTTTCCTCCTGAAATATCGACCGGCAAGGTCCGCCGCAAGGTTGATGAGCATCGTCAGCAGCATCAGGATCGCCGCGATGGCAAACACCACCCCCGTGTCGCTCGACTCCTTGGCGTAGAAGTAGAGCGCCACCGTCAGCGTCGCGCCCGCGTTCTGCATCCCCTCGAAAAAGCCGTAGAGCATGTGGGCCGAACCCGCGGTGAACAAAAGCGCCGCCGATTCGCCGAGGATGCGTCCGATCGACAGGATGCAACCCGTGATCACGCCGTCCACGCAGCTCGGCAGCACCACCGTGCGGATGGTGCGCCACTTGCCCGCGCCCAGGGCGAACGCGCCCTCGCGGTAGCTCTGCGGAACAGTCTTAAGGCTCTCCTGCGCCGTGCGCATGACGGTCGGCAGGTTCATGATCGTGAGCGTCAGCGCGCCCGCCAGCAGCGACGTGCCGTTTTTGCAGAAGATCAGCATGCCGACAAGGCCGTAGATGATCGACGGGATGCCCGAGAGCGTTTCCGACGCGTACTCGATGACGGAGACGAGCTTTTTGTTCGCGGCATACTCATTGAGGTAGATCGCCGCGCCCACGCCGAGCGGCAGCACGATCAGAAGCGTTGCAAACACGATGTAGAGCGTGCTCAGGACATCCGGCAGGATGCCGATGCGGTTTGCAAGATAGCTCGGCGCGGTGGAGAGCATTTCCCAGGTGATGTTTGGCAGACCATTGCCTAATATATACCCCATCATACCGAGTACAAGGGCACAAGTCAATACCGCAGCGGCAAGCATCAGCGTGCGCATCAGCGTGATATAGGCCCGGCGGCTGGCCGAGGCGCGCTTTTTAAGCATCACGATCCCTCCTTATCGCGCTTTAAGAAGAAGTTGAGCGCGGCGTTGATGAGCAGGATGAAAAGATACAGCACCAGCGCGATGGAAAACAGCGCCTGGCGCTGCAGGCCGGACGAATACGACATCTCGCTCGCGACCGCCGTTGTGAGGAAGCGGACGCTCTCAAAGATCGAGCCCGGCATGTTCGGCACATTGCCCGAGACCATCATCACCGCCATCGCTTCGCCGATGGCGCGGCCCACGCCGAGCACCACCGCCGCGGCGATGCCGCTTTTTGCCGCCGGGACGGAGACGCGGAAATACGTTTCCACCGGCGTTGCGCCCAGCGCGAGCGAGGCATCCTCATACTCTCTCGGCACGGCCTCGAGCGCCGTGACGCTCACCTTGATGATCGACGGCAGGATCATCACTGCCAGCACGATGATGGCCGCGAGCAGGCTCGCACCGTCCGGCAGACGGAAGGTCTTGCGGATGGCGGGCACGAGCACCAGCATGCCCACAAGGCCGTAGACGACCGACGGGATGCCCGCAAGCAGACTGACGGCGGATTCCAGCACCGTGCGGACCTTTTTCGGCGCGGCCTTGGCAAGGTACACCGCCGTCAAAAAGCCGACCGGCACGCCGAGGACGATCGCGCCCGCCGTGCCATACACGCTTGTGAGGATGAACGGCAGGATGCCATACTGCGGCTCCGCCGCCGTGGAGGCCCAGACCTTGCCTGTCAGGAACGGGATCAGCCCGATCTGCCGGATGGCCGGGATGCCGGAGATCACGAGATACACCGTGATGAGCAGCACGCATCCGACCGTGATCAGGCCCAAAATGAGAAAAACACCGTGCACGGCGATCTCAAACCATTTTTTCTTCTGCGCCATAGTTTTTCCTCCGACGCCCAAGGGAGACGGCTTCCGCCGTCCCCCTCCGGGATCATGTTTGTTAGTGGATCGCGACCGCACCGGCGGCGGCGATGATGTCCGCTGCGTCAGCGGAGAGCGCGTAGTCGAAGAAGGCCTGTGCCGCAGCGGAAAGCTCGGTGCCTTCCTTCGTCACGAGCACGAAGGGACGCTGGACCACATAGCTGCCGTCTCTGACGGTGTCCTCCGTGGCTTCCACACCGCCGACCGTCAGCGCCTTCACGCTGTCGCCGGCTGCGGAGAGGGAAGCGTAGCCGATGGCGTTGGGGTTCGTGGAAACGGTGTTGATGACGTCGCCCGTGGAGGTGAGCTCCTGACGGTACGCGCACGCGTCCTTCGTATCGGTGATGGACTCAAAGCCGTCGCGCGTGCCGGAGCCGGCCTCGCGGCCGATGAGCACGATCTCGGCGTCGTCGCCGCCGACGTCTTTCCAGTTGGTGATCTCGCCGGTGTAGATCTTGGCGATGGTGTCAACGTCCAGGTCGGAGACCGGGTTTTCCGGGTTCACGACGATGGCGATGCCGTCGAGCGCGAGCGTGGTCTCCACAAGGCCGGAGGCCTTTTCATCGTCCTTGAGCGCGCGGCTCGAAAGGCCGATATCGCAGCGGCCCTCGGAAACGGCCTGGATGCCGCTGCCAGAACCGGTGGGGTTATAGGTGAACTTCACGTCCTTGTTCTGCGCCATGAAGGACTCGCCGAGGGAGTTGATGACCTTTTCCATCGAGGTGGAGCCGTCGGTGGAGACGGTGCCGGAGATGGTGGTCTCCGTGCCGCTGTTTGCGTCATTGTTCGTATTGTCGGCGGTGTCGTTCTTGCTGCCGCAGGCGGTCAGGATGCTGAGGGCCATTGCAGCCGTCAGCGCAAGAGAAATGAGCTTTTTCATTTTAAAAAACTTCCTTTCGTTTTTCTTACAGATGTTTTCTGCCTACGGTTAAGAGAATAAACAGCCAGCGTAAAATCGAAAAGATTTCTTTTGTAAAATCGCCGTAAAACGCAAAAAAGGAGGCCCCCGCAGGGGTCTCCTTTTTTCATTGTGCTTGCAGCTTAGTGCTCAAACTCCGTCCAGTCGCGGTTCTCACGCAGTGCGATCCACTGCTCGTCGCCGTGCTTTTCGGTCACAGCACGCTCATAGGTGTGGCTGTTGGTCGCCTCCTGGACCGCGATGTAGTACCACTGGCCGCTCTGGCAGTCAGGGAAGGTCAGCATCACATTGTAGGGAAGCAGGTGGCTCTCCACGGAGGGAACACGATCCAGCACGCGGTTGATCATGGTCATGGTCTCGGCGCGCGTGATGTTCTGCTGCGGCTTGAAGCTGCCGTCGGGATAGCCCGCGATCCAGCCGTTGCCCGCGGCCAGTCTGATATACGCCTCGGCCCAGTGACCGGCGATATCATTGAAGAGGTCCTCGCTCTTGTCGAGCTTGGCGAACAGGGCGACGACCTTGGCCATCTCGGCACGGGTGATGGGGGCGTTCGGACGGAACGTGCCGTCGGGATAGCCGCTAATGATGCCCGCGTTGCTGAGGGTGGAGACGGCGTTGTTGAACCAGTCGCCGCTCTTGACGTCGCTGTAGGCGTTCGTCGTGGCCCAGAACTGGCCGCGGCTGTCGTCGGTCAGCAGGCGGAAGAAGATGGTCGCGACCTCGGCACGGGTGATGTTGCCCATGGGGCGGACCGTACCGTCGGGATAACCCATGACGTAAGCGTAGTGGTCATCGGTGTTCAGCGTGGGACGCTCATCGGGCGGGATGATAATGGTCGCGTTGCCCGTGTTGTACGTGTTGTGGAACACGATCGGCTCGTTCGTGAGCTCGCCGGACTGATCGCCCGCAAGCTTCTGGCCGACCGTGGCGACAAGCTTGCCGTCCTTGGCCGTGACAATGATGAGCAGCTCATAAACGCTCGTATCATAGCCCGTCGCGTTGGCGGGGATGTTCTCCCTGACCTCGTAGCGGTAGGTGCCGCTCTCGGTGAAGGTCAGCGTGCCGTTGAAGGTCTTGAGGCCGGACTCATTGGCCGCATAGCTGACGGAAATGGTCTTTGCCTCGCCCAGCTCGCCGTCGATGATCGGCGTCACGCTCGCGGTGTAGGTCGCGCCGGTGAAGCGGTTGTCGCCGGTAAGCTTGAGCTCCTTCTGGATATACTGGCTGAGATCGATGGTGATGGCATCGGGGATGATCTCCGCCTCGTAGCTGTTGGTGATGACGAGCTTGTCGCCGTCAGCGTTGTCGATCTCGTGCCAGGTCTCGCCGTCGGCGGAACAGCAGACCTTGTCAACCTCCATCGCCGTACCGGCGGCGTTCAGCTTCACCGTGACCTTGAGCTGATAGACGTTGTCATCATAGGTCACGCGCGCCGCGCTGCCCGCGTCCTCAGACACCATGAAGATGGTCTCCTCGGAGATCGCGAAGCTGCTGTTCTCGGGGAACACGAAGTTCGTGCTTCCTGTGCGAAGCGTCGCCGTACCGTTCACGCCTGCGCCGCCCGCCGCAGGAGCGACGTTGACGGTGAAGGTCTCTTCGGTCGGCATTTCGTCACCGGTCATCTGCTTGACGATGTAGCCGTTGGGGTTAAAGCTCGCGGGGTCCGGATCGACGTAGCTGTTGGTGATGACGAGCTTGTCGCCGTCAGCGCTGTCGATCTCGTGCCAGGTCTCGCCGTCGGCGGAACAGTAGACCTTGTCGATCTCCATCGCCGTACCGGCGGCGTTCAGCTTCACCGTGACCTTGAGCTGATAGACGTTGTCATCGTAGGTCACGCGCGCCGCGCTGCCCGCGTCCTCAGACACCATGAAGATGGTCTCCTCGGAGATCGCGAAGCTGCTTCCCTCGGGGAACACGAAATTCGTGCTGCCGGTGCGAAGCGTCGCCGTGCCGTTCACGCCTGCGCCGCCGCTCAGAGGAGCGACGTTGACGGTGAAGGTCTCTTCGGCCGGCATTTCATCGCCGGTCATCTGCTTGACGATGTAGCCGTTGGGGTTAAAGCTCGCGGGGTCCGGATCGACGTAGCTGTTGGTGATGACGAGCTTGTCGCCGTCAGCGCTGTCGATCTCGTGCCAGGTCTCGCCGTCGGCGGAACAGTAGACCTTGTCGATCTCCATCGCCGTACCGGCGGCGTTCAGCTTCACCGTGACCTTGAGCTGATAGACGTTGTCATCGTAGGTCACGCGCGCCGCGCTGCCCGCGTCCTCAGACACCATGAAGATGGTCTCCTCGGAGATCGCGAAGCTGCTTCCCTCGGGGAACACGAAATTCGTGCTGCCGGTGCGAAGCGTCGCCGTGCCGTTCACGCCTGCGCCGCCGCTCAGAGGAGCGACGTTGACGGTGAAGGTCTCTTCGGCCGGCATTTCATCGCCGGTCATCTGCTTGACGATGTAGCCGTTGGGGTTAAAGCTCGCGGGGATGATCTTCTCATAAGAGTACGTGTAGACCTCGCCGCCCTTGATCGCGTCCTCCGCTGTGTTGGGCGTCACATCCCACGTGCCGTTCGTGTAGCCCTTGTCAGGCTGCATGCCGGTGGGGACGTCCTTTTCATCGAGCGTGCCCTTGCCGTTGGTCAGCGTGACCGTCGCGGTCTTGTCGGCCCTTGAGCCGTCCTTCCACGTGCCGTTCACGATCCTGAACATCACGGCGACCGTTTCGGTCTTGTCCGTGATAGTGAGAACGCCGGGGGTCTTGATCACGTTGTAGTTGTCCGTCACATCCACGCCGTCCGCGTTCTTGATGACCACATCACCGCTGAACACGCCGTCGTATTTGCCGGCGTCCGTGCCCTTGGCGCTGTAGCTCAGGCCCTCATAGGTATCGCCGGTCAGCAGGCCGTCCGGCGTGATGCCGGTGATCTCCTGCTCTTCGCCGGTCCACTCTCTCGAATCGCTCTTACCGGTGAAGGTGACGTCCTTCGGGGTGATGGTCAGGAAACCGTCCGTCACAATGAATTCAACGTTGGTGTAATCAGCGTTGGTATTCTGAAAATCCTCTTTCTTGAGGCCCATCTCATAGGTACCCTTGTCGGTGCCCTTTGCAATGGACGTCTCCTGCGCGGGGCCGGTGACATACGCAAGGTCATACGGATGCTCCGCGCTGTTCTGCGTGATCGCGATCGTGTAGCCGCTCACGCTCTGCTCTTCGCCGTTGTACGGGAGCGTAGCATGATTGCCCGTGACCTCAACGATGATTTTGTCATCGATCGTCTGCTTCACCCACTGGGCAACCAGCGTAATATCCTCGTCGAGCATGACGAACTCGCCGCTGGCGGAAGCATCGCCGCAGTTCCAGCCGGTGAAATCGTAGCCCTGCTTCGTCGGGACCTTGTCCGTCACGCTGACCTGCGCATACTCGGGGTAATACAGCGTCGGGAAGTCGCTCTGCTTTTCGCCGCCGGCAAGATCATACGCTACCGCGTGGCCCTCGATCGAGGCGCTCGGCGCAGACGTGACCTCTTCGCCGTTCAGCATCACCTTCGCCGCATTGTCCGTGCTGCTGTCGGCATTGGTCGGGATATCCTTCGTCTCACAGCCGGTGCCGCTGGGCACGACCGTGATCTTGATGATCAGCTTCTGGCCCTGACCGTCGTGCACGTAATTGGCCGCATAGTCGTAGCCGGTCACGCTGACCGTCTTGCCGTCAATGCTGACCTTTACGGATTCCGGCGCTTCCACAGCCTCGGCCCAGCCGTCCGCAGTCTTATCCGCGGTGTAGACCTTGACGGACGCCGCGTTGTCCGTATCCAGCGTGAAATAGTCGGAGATCGTATCGACCACGGTGGTCTTATCGTTCAGGTTTGCGTTCGCAGCCGAAGAGATCTCCTGGCTGATCTCCTTGAAGATATTGTTCAGGTCGCTGGCGCTGGAAGCAGTCTTGTAATAGCTGCCCTTGTCCGTACCGCCGTTGTTTACCCGCCATTCATCCGGAAACACAAAATGGTGAATAATTTCCGCAGTAGCCTTCGGATAGTTAGAGGAGGTCGAGCTCATATAGCGGTTGGTCGTGTCGTCAGTTCTTTCAAACACACCGACCGTATAGATCGTGGTGCCCGCCGCCTTCATCGTCTGCGCCTTATTGATGACACTCGTGGCGACCTCATAATCAAAGCCATTGTCGTGATTCGGCTCACCGTCCGTGAACATGACAATGACCTTCGGGTTCTGCGCGGTCGCCAGCGCGGTCTCCGCCTTTTCCATGCCGTAGTCCGCCGCCGTAGCGCCAGCCGCTCTCAGGCTGCTGACAGCCGTCTTTAGTTCGTCTTTGCCGGTCTTGACGGCTGTCAGCTGCTTTACGATCTGGGTGTAATTGTAGATATATCCCTTCTCCCGATACGTATCGTTGCCGACCTTATTCGTCATGTTACCGGCAAACTTCACGATGGAAATGTTGCTCTCGGGCGAGCCCTCCGCAACTCCGTCGATGAAGCTGTTGACCGCGGTTTTCAGCGCATCCAGCTTCTTCTGCCGCTGCGGTCCACGCCCGAAATTATCATCCATCGAGCCGGAAACATCCAGCACGAGGGCAATGTCCAGGGCCTGCTTTGTCGTGGTCGTGGTCGTTTTTCCGGTCGCATAGGCTTCCATCGTGATGGTATAGGTGCCATCATCGTTGGCCACGGCAGACTTTGTAAACGAAATTCCCGGATCATCTGCCGCGAACGCGCTTACAGGCAGCAAGCTGAGCGTCATGACGAGCGCCATCAAAACTGCCATAAGTCTTCTTTTCATGCTATCCTCTCCTTACATCATCAGTTTCCGTTCTCCCGGCTGGGCGCGGCTGTCCCCTGGGGCAGAATCGGTATCAATATAATGCCACAGGGCATTTTATTTGTCAATAGAATAACTTGTCTAATTCTGTTAACTGCTGCTGCATTCATCTGACAAGACAATGTGCAAAATGCCGGGCGGCGGAGCCGTGTCCGCCGCCCGGTCAGGCGTGCTGTGATGCGGTTTTATTCGCTGCGCAGGGCCTCGACGGGATCCTTGCGCGCGGCGATGCCGGAGGGGATAAGACCGGCGATAAACGTGAGCGCCATACTGATGGCAACGAGCGCCGCGCCGCCGACGGGCGGCAGGATGGCGTTGAGCGTCTCGATGCCCGTTAAGCTGTGCACAACAAGGTTGATCGGGATGATGAGCAGCAGCGTGATGCCGATGCCGATCGCGCCCGAGCAGAAGCCCTCGATGAGCGTCTCCGCGTTGAAAACGCGCGAAATATCGCGCTTGCTCGCGCCGATGGCGCGCAGGATGCCGATCTCCTTCGTGCGCTCCAAAACGGAGATATAGGTGATGATGCCGATCATGATGCTCGACACGACGAGCGAGATGGCGACGAACGCGATGAGCACGTAGCTGATGGCGTTGATGATCGTCGTAACGGAGCTCATCAGAAGCGCGACATAGTCGGTGTAGTCGATCTGGTCGTCCTCGGAAACGCTGCTGTTGTATTCCTCGATCGCGTCGGCGATGGCGTCCTTGTCGGCAAAGGTAGAGGCGTAGATATTAATGGTCTTTGGGCTTGCGAGGTCCACGTCGCCGAGAAGCTTGAGGTTATCCTCATACGTGCTCTCAGAGACCGTCGCTGGCATATAGCTGTCGTAAAGCCAGTTGTACTGCTCCGTCGTGAGCGGCGTGACGGCGGGGGACTTTTCAAGCGCAAGGTCAAGCGCCATGGCGAGCTGGTCGCTCGTCATATTGGCAAGGCGCGCCTGCACGCCCGCGGCGTACTGCTCCGTCACCCGCTCGCGGATGGACTGCTCGACATAGCCGAAGAGCGTGTCGTCATCCATCTGCGCGATATACGACCTGACCGTCCCCTCGTCCACGCCCATCTGCTGCGCGTAGGCCGAAATGACCATCTGCTCGATCGCCGCGCGGTCGAGCGAGCCCAGCTGCTGCTCGACGATGGCGGAGAGATAGTCCTCGCCCGGCACGCTCATCATGGCCGTGTAGGCCGCGGCGCGCTCGGTGACGGAAAGTGTTTCAAGGTACGCCGTCACGTCCGCTTCCTTCTGCTCGTCGCTCACGGCGTAATCGTCGGTCAGAAACGGCAGGTTCAGGATCACGTCGGTCTTGGGGTCGGCCTTCTGCTTTTGCAGGATGTCGGTGCTGCCCGCCTTTTCGACAAGATAATCGGTCAGCGCGGAGGTGTAGCCGACCGCGCCGGAGAGCATGGAGGAAACCGCGTTCTCGTTCGGGCGCAGGATGCCGACGATCTTCACGCGCGTGCCGACGTCGTCGGAATTATAGAGGAAGTCAAGGCCCGTGTCGGTCGTGCTCACGTCGGTATAGGTGCCGCTCGCGGAATCGTACTGGTAGCGCTCGGCGGGCAGAATGATCTTGAAGCTCATGCTGCACAGGTCCTCGTAGCTCCAGCTCTGGATGTCCTTCGTGTCGAACTCCTCGCCGTCCATCACGCGCTGCATCGACTCCACGACCTCGTCCTGCGCGCTCAGACCGAGCGAATAAATCACAAGGTCGGAGATCTCATTGTCCTTGTTGACGATAAGCATGACCTCGTCGTAGCTCTGCGGCCAGGCGCCGTAGATGAGGTCGTACTGCTCGTGAAGAAGGTCGCCCACAAGCTCGCCGCTCTCGCTATCCTGCGGCGGGAGCATCTGCTCCCAGGTCTCCATGGCCGAGTAGGCCGAGCCGAAGCGCTCAAAATAGCTGCTGTAGTCGCCGCCGTAGAGCTCGCTCATGCAGGTCTGCAAAAGCTCGGTCACGTCGGACTTAAAGACCTTGCCGTCGGTATCCTTGGCGTAGATGGCCATGCCGAGGTCGTAGTCGTAGGAAATGGAGCTGATGTGCTGGGAAAGCTCGTTGTCGCCCTCAAGATAGGTCTTGAAGTCCTTCAAATTGTTCGTCTGCGTCTCCGCCGAGGCGAACGAGCTCATCATGTCGTACATGATATTGTTGGAGTAGACGGCGTCGAGGTCGTGGCCGCCCTCGCCGTCCTCGTCGGGCGAGTGGACACCCATCATCGTCGTCACCATGCTGGACATGTCCATGCTCTCACTTTCGATCGTCAGCGGATAGCTCGAGAGCGTATCCTCCTGCACGCGGTCGATATAGGTCTGGATGCCGTTGCTCAGCGAGAGGATGAGCGCAATGCCGATGATGCCGATGCTGCCGGCGAAGGCCGTCAGAAATGTGCGGCCCTTTTTCGTCATCAGGTTGTTGAGCGACAGCGACAGCGCCGTGCCGAAGCTCATCGAGGTCCTTCTGCTCCTGCCCGCGGCGCTCTTTTCCTCCACGGCCTCCTCATACGGCGCGCTGTCGTCCACAATCTCGCCGTCCTTCAGGCGCACGATGCGGCTCGCGTATGTCTCGGCAAGCTCGGGGTTGTGCGTGACCATGATGATGAGGCGGTCTCTGGAGATGTTTTTCAATATCTCCATCACCTGCACGCTCGTTTCGCTGTCGAGCGCGCCGGTCGGCTCGTCGGCGAGCAGGATGTCCGGATCGTTGACGAGCGCTCGCGCGATGGCGACGCGCTGCATCTGACCGCCGGACATCTGGTTGGGCCTTTTGTCGAGCTGGTCGCCAAGGCCCACGCTCTCGAGCGCCCTGACGGCGCGCTCGCGGCGCTCTGCCTTGCTCACGCCCGAAAGGGTCAGCGCCAGCTCCACGTTGCTCAGAACCGTCTGGTGCGGGATGAGGTTATAGCTCTGAAAGACGAAGCCGATGGAATGGTTGCGGTAGCTGTCCCAGTCGGAGTCGGTAAAGTCCTTCGTCGATTTGCCGTTGATGATGAGATCTCCGCTCGTGTACTGGTCGAGACCGCCGATGATGTTGAGCATCGTCGTCTTGCCGCAGCCCGAGTGTCCGAGGATGGCGACAAACTCGCTCTCGCGGAACTGGAGATTCACGCCGCGCAGCGCGTGGACGGTGGTATCGCCCGCCTGATAGTCCTTGACGATGTTTTGCAGCTTGAGCATATCCTGCCTTCTTTCTGAAAGATGAAAATAAGAATTCCAGAGTAGGATACCATTTTTGACCTTTTACCGTCAACGGCCCGCGGAAAGAATTCACCAAAAGTTCACGGTCGTTTACTATTTGCGATCTTATATGGATATAGAAAGAGCGCTGCGGCACTGCCGCAGCGCTCTCCGGTCTTCTTTTAGCCAAACAAGGTGCTTGCCTGCTGTTTGATCTCATAGCGCAGCTCTTCCGCACCCGAGGCGTTATAGCCGATAAGGTATATCTTATCCTGCGCGTCGTCACAGTCTCTCTCCGGTATCGCCCCACCGGCGAGGAAATACCGGTATCCGCCGTCTTCGATCAGTTCAACGGGGATCGTCTCGTACTTTTCAAGGGTATAGCCCCCGTTTTCATCCCGCGAAACCTCACGGCACCTCTCGATCACGGCGCTGATGATCGCTGTGTCATCGATGCGGCCCCAGTAGAAAATATCTCTTGCGTCATTGCGCGCCATATCCCACCAGCCCGCGTGGACGCTCTCGCCGTCCGCGCAGTCGAGCGCCGAGCCGAAGGCCTCCTGCCAGCCCAGCAGCGTATAGAAATTGCTCGCGCCGCAGTAGGTCACGTTCTCACCGGCCAGCAGGGTAACGCGCAGGGTCTTATTGATGTTCCCGACAGGAAGCGACGCAAGCTCGTGCGTTTTTTCATACACGCCGTAGCGCTGCTCGCCGTCGCGCAGGGCCATCATGCGCGTCAGGTGTCCGCCGCCGAGCATATTGCTGATGAGCAGCGCGCAGAGCATGATGACGACGCTCCTGACCGCGCGGCGCGCCCTTGTCGGCCGCTTTTCGATCTTCTGCTTTTTCACGGCTGCGTCCCCCCTTCCGGAAGCTCGATCCTCGTCTCGACGCGCTCGCCGAAGCGGTCGTAGACAAACGTCACGTAAGTATCGCCCTCTTCAAGCGGGACTGTATGCTGCCCGTAGTGCACATACAGGCTGCCGCCGCTGCTCCGGCAGCTGGAATACCAGCTGCCGTCTTCCCCGTACATTGTCTCGCAGCGTTCGCTTTGCAGCGACATCGTCTCGATCAGGCGCTCGTAGACCTTTCTGCCGGGGAGACGGTCGTAGGCGCTCACCCAGAGCACCGCCTGCCGCTTTCCCTCGCGCACGCCGTATTCGATACGGTTCAGCTGCACGATATCGTCCCCGATGGGAATGCGCTCGCACAGGTCCGCCGCACCGTCGAGCTCGTCCCACGAAACGCTGCTCACCGTCGGGCGCAGGCGCTCGCGGACGCTCTCATACACATTGCTGAAGATCGGCAGCATGAAAAAGCTCTGCACGCAGACGACAAGCGTGATAAAAACGGCGATGCGCCGCACGATGACGAGCCACCAGCCGCCGTACTGATCGCGCAGGGCCTTGCCCGTTTCCTCCGGGTCGCCCATCAGCTCCACGGCGCGCGCAGCGGCGTCCTCCTCCGTATAGCCGTGCTCGACCAGCGCTTCGGCGTGGTCCTCGATGTGACCGGCAAGCTCATTTCTCAAATCGTCCGTCTCATCGTTCGTCAGGCGTCCGACTTCCGCAAGCACGCGCTCGCAGTATTCGTTTCTGTCCATAGCCTCACCCTTTTTACGCAAAGTGCAGCACGGCGTTCACTGCGCCGCTGTACTCCTGCCAGGCTTTCTCCTCTTCCGTGAGCGCCGCGCGCCCGGCGCGCGTGAGGTGGTAATACCTGCGCACGCGGCCGGTGGGCGCGGTCGTTTCGTAGGCTTCGACATAGCCGTCGCGCTCCATGCCGTGCAGCACGGGATAGAGCGTGCCCTCCTTGAGCTCAAAGACGTTGCTCGACCGGCGCGCCAGCTCCAGAATGATCTGGTAGCCGTACATGTCCTCGGCCGAGAGAAGCTTGAGCAGCAGGAGCTGCGCGTGGTCAATGCTCTTTTTCTTCATTTTACGCCTCCTATGATACATAGAATGTCTATGCTTGCATTATACATAGAAACTCTATGTATGTCAAGAGCCGCAAAAAATTGTAAACAACTGTTCACATTCTTAACAGAGACTGAACTTTACCTCTTGCCTTTTTCCGACCTATAATTATAATGATATTTCTAAATCAGGCGGGGCTCTTTGCCGCCTGAGCGCAACGACTATGAAAAGAGAGGTTCCCATGAAAACGTATCAGGCCGGGATCGACGTAGGCTCCACCACCGTCAAGCTCGTCATCCTCGATGAAAACGAAAAAATGCTCTTCGGGCAGTATCAGCGCCATCTGTCCCACACGCAGCGCGCGCTGTCCGATCTTCTGCAGCAGGCGCACGCCGCGCTCGGCGAGTGCGCGCTCGAATTGCGCGCCACCGGCTCCGGCGCGATCAACCTTGCCAAGGCGCTCGGCATCCCCTT
>CAKUBI010000022.1 GCA_934636865.1 uncultured Oscillospiraceae bacterium | reverse complement strand
GCCGAGAAGTACGGCGCGGACGCGCTGCGCTTCAACCTCATCACCGGCAACTCCCCGGGCAACGACATGCGCTTCTATGTTGAAAAGTGCGAGGCGATGCGCAATTTCTGCAACAAGATCTGGAACGCGAGCCGCTTTGTGATGATGAATCTGACGATCGACCACGTCGAGCTTCCCGAAAAGCTCGAGCTCGAGGACAAGTGGATCCTCTCGAAGCTCAACACGCTCATCCGCGAAGTCACGGACAACATGGACGCCTACGAGCTCGGCGTCGCGTCCGCGAAGATCTACGACTTCATCTGGGACAACTACTGCGACTGGTTCATCGAGCTGACCAAGAACCGCCTGAACAGCGAGGATCAGGCCGCGCGCGAGAACGCGCAGAACGTCCTTTGCTATGTCCTCATCGAAACGCTCAAGCTCCTGCACCCGTTTATGCCGTTCATCACGGAGGAGATCTGGCAGGCGCTGCCGCACGAGGGCGATTTCCTGATGCTCGCAAAGTGGCCGGAGTATGACGAAAAGTTCTGCTTCCCCGCGGAGGAAGAGGCGATGCAGACCGTGATCGAGGCGATCACCGCCATCCGCGCCCGCCGCAACGAGATGAACGTCGCGCCGTCGAAGAAGGTGCACTACACCGTCGCCACCGCACACGCCGATACCTTCAGCGCCGGTATCCCGTTCTTCAAGCGCCTTGCTTCCGCCAGCGATGTGACCATCGTTCCGGCCGACGCCGCCATCGACGCCGACGGCAAGGTCGAGGTCGATACCCACGCCGCGCGCATCTTCATGCCGCTTGCGGAGCTGGTGGACTTTGAGAAGGAGCTCGCGCGCATCGCCAAGGAGAAGGCGAACGCCGAAAAGCAGCTCGCCGGCATCGAGAGCAAGCTGAGCAACGAGAAGTTCCTCGCCAAGGCACCCGAAGCCGTCGTCAACGGCGCCCGCGCCGACGCTGAGAAGCTCAAGGCGCTCATCGAAAAGCTCGACGCTTCCGCCGCCGCGATGAAGAAGTAAACCGAATATCAATAAATGGAGAAACGGACCCGCCGCAGAAACTGCGGCGGGTCCGTTCTTTATCAAAAGAATTTGCGGCACAGGGGCTTTTCAACCGCCGCGGCTTTTGCTATACTGGAAAAATCAAAGATAAGGGGGAGAACTTCCATGAACAAGATCACGCTTGGCAAGACGGGACTTGTCATCGAAAAAAACGGCTTTGGCTGCCTGCCCATCCAGCGCATCAGCGAGCAGGACGCAGTGAAGCTGCTGCACAGGGCCTACGACGGCGGCATCAACTTTTTCGACACGGCGC
This sequence comes from uncultured Oscillospiraceae bacterium, assembly GCA_934636865.1. GTDB lineage: Bacteria > Bacillota > Clostridia > Oscillospirales > Oscillospiraceae > Hominicoprocola. The sequence continues at coordinate 35,043 of CAKUBI010000022.1, read as the reverse complement.
GCGCCTATTCCGACAGCGAGCAGAAGGTCGGCGCGGCGTTCTCGTCGATGCGCGATAAGATCGTGCTGGCGACAAAGACCGGTGCGCAGACGGCCGAGGGCTTCTGGAAGGATCTGGAAACCAGCCTTCGCACGCTGAAAACCGACTATATTGATATCTACCAGTTCCATAACCCGGCCTTCTGCCCGAAGCCGGGCGGGGAGGACGGACTGTACGACGCGGCGCTCGAAGCGAAGAAGCAGGGCAAGATCCGCCACATTTCCATCACGAACCACCGCCTCGCCGTGGCGCACGAGGCCATCGACTCGGGGCTTTACGAGACATTGCAGTTCCCGTTCAGCTACCTCGCCGGCGAGCAGGAGATGGCGCTGGTGCGCGGTTGCCGGGAAAAGAACATGGGCTTTATCGCCATGAAGGGCATGGCGGGCGGCCTCATTCGCGACGGCTTCACGGCGGCGGCATGGATGGCGCAGCAGGAGGGCGTGGTGCCCATCTGGGGCGTGCAGCGCGAGAGCGAGCTTGATGAGTTCCTCCAGTGCATCCGCGAAGGCGCGGAGCTGACAGACGAGCGCAGGGCGACCATCGAGCGCGACCGCAGGGAGCTCTGCGGCGAATTCTGCCGCGGCTGCGGCTACTGCATGCCGTGCCCCGCGGGCATCGAGATCAACCAGTGCGCACGCATGTCGCTCATGCTGAGAAGAGCGCCCGCGGCGGCGTGGCTCACCGAGGAATGGCAGCAGAAGATGCATCAGATCGAAAACTGCCGCCACTGCGGCCACTGCATGTCGAAGTGCCCCTACGGCCTGAACACGCCGGAGCTTTTGCAGGCGAATTACAAGGACTATTGGGAAGTGCTCGCGGCCAGCCGGGCGGAGAAATGAGACTGCACTTTTCGCCGGAATACGCCGTCCGACCGCTGACGGCGGCGGATGTGGATGTAATTTTAGCGCTCTGCACGGGAAATGAGCAGTTTTACCGCTACCATCCGCCGCTTGCGACGCGGGAGAGCATTTTAGAGGACATGACGGCACTGCCGCCGGGAAAATGTGCGGCGGACAAGCATTATCTCGGCTTTTTCGACGGGGAAACGCTCGTCGCTGTGCTGGACCTGATCGAGCGCTATCCGCAAGATGACACCGCCTACATCGGCTTTTTCATGACGAAAAAGGAGCGGCAGGGCTGCGGCCTCGGCACGGCGCTGATCAGCGAGCTGCTGGACGAGCTGCGGCGGGAGAGGTTCCGCAAGATTCGCCTTGCTGTTGACAAGGGCAATCCGCAGAGCAAGGCGTTCTGGGAGAAGAACGGCTTTGCACTGACGGGCGAAGAATTCCCACACGACGATTCAGCGTATCTGCCGATGGAACGGACGCTGTAAAAGCCGCGCTGCTGATGGGTCAAGTGATATAGACTAAATAGGAACCGCCGGTGCGCAGACGTGTCTGCGCACCGGCGGTTTTCACTTTAAAAATTAAAAAGCAGCGGTGGTCATTTCAGTTCACAGGTCCAATCCTCGCCGTTTTGACGGTAAAAGAACTCGCTGAGAGCATCTTCTTCAAACACGCGGAGCAGATCAAGCATATCGGAAGACGCGAGATTAAGCGAGGGAAAATCGGCAAGCTCCGCCCACCAGACCTTGCCCTCGTCGGAAGAGCGCAGCGTTCCAGTGAACTGCTCCGCGTGATAGAGCAGCACGATATGGCGCACGCCGTCCTCACACCAGTCCTTGACGCCGCACAGGCGCGGGGAGAAGATCCTCAAGCCGGTCTCCTCTTGAACCTCACGGATGACAGAATCTGTAAAGGCTTCTCCCTTTTCAACATGACCGCCCGGAAAGGCGACGCCGGGCCAGGTTTTACTTTTGCGGTCCTGCACCAGGACCTTGCTGCCGCGGCGGATCATGCACAGATTCATGAGTTCGACGGATTCCGTCCGTTCCATATGAGGTTCCTCTCTTTCCGTTTGGAGTGGTTTACGGTCTGGGTTTACTGCATGCCGTGCGGGACCTTCGCCTTGGCGCTGAGCTTGTCGGCGCGGATGGCAAAGACCTCGACCGCGCGGGCACTGTGGCAGAAGAGCGAAAACGCGCCGCTTTCGCACGCATAGCCGAAATTCAGCGGCAGAAGATAGGGCTCACCATCGTCAATCATAGCAAGATGAATCACTTTACAGCCATTGATGATCGAGAGAATTTCTGAAAGATCGGTGATCTCGCGGTCGCTTCTTCGCATAGAGCAGCCCTCCTTGTGCTTTTCCTATTATACCGGATGGCGGAAGGAAACACAAGCGGTGAAATAAAGCACATTTGCCGACAGTGCGCGACAAAAAATCGCGCCGGGACAGGTTATACTCAAAGACAGAAGCCTTGCAGGACACCGAAAAGGAGGGAGACGCAGTGGACGTTTTCACAAAGGACGCGGGCCGCGAGCTGACGCTGACGCTGCGCGGCGAGCTGGACCACCACGGGGCCAGGGACGTGATGCAGCGCATGGAGCTGGCGCTGGACGCGGCGCTGCCGCTCAGGCTGGTGCTGGATTTTTCCGGCGTGAGCTTCATGGATTCATCGGGCATCGCGGTCGTGATGCGCGCGCAGAAGCGGATGCGGGCGCTCGGCGGCAGCGCCGTGCTGCGGCAGGTGCCGCCGCAGGCGAAGCGTGTATTCGACACGGCGGGCATTTTCCGCATCGTACCGCTTGAGGAAGGAGAAAAAAGCGATGAAGGTCAGAGCAAATAATTACATAGCCATCGAATTTCCGAGCCGGAGCGTAAACGAGGGGCTGGCGCGCGCCGCCGTCGCGGCGTTTGCCGCGCAGCTCGACCCGACGCTCGACGAGCTCGGGGATATCAAGACTGCCGTGAGCGAGGCGGTGACGAACGCCATCGTGCATGCCTACCCGCAGGAGATCGGAAAGATCGCGCTGCGCGCGAGCATTTTTGACGGCAACGTGCTCGAGATCGTCGTGCGCGATTGGGGGCGCGGCATCGAAAATGTGGAAAAGGCGCGCGAGCCGCTCTTCACGACCGGCGGCGAGGAGCGCAGCGGCATGGGCTTTACGATCATGGAGAGCTTCATGGATACGCTCGCGGTCCGCTCGAAGGCCGGGAAGGGCACGGTCGTGACGATGAAGCGCAGGATCGCGCTGCGCCCGGCGCGCCGATGAACGGCACGGCGGAGCTGCTGGAAGCCGCGGCGCAGGGCGACGAGCAGGCCTGCGAGCAGATGCTGCGCGACAACAGCGGCCTGATCTGGAGCATCGTGCGCCGCTATTATGGGCGCGGCGTGGAGCCGGACGACCTCTATCAGCTCGGATGCCTTGGCTTTATCAAGGCAGTAAAGGGATTTGACTTTGCATTCGGGACGCAGTTTTCCACCTATGCCGTGCCGAAGATCGCGGGGGAGATCCGGCGCTTTCTGCGCGACGACGGCGCGGTGAAGGTCAGCCGCACGGTGCGCGAGCGCGCGGCGATGATCTTCGCCGCGCGCGAAAAGCTCAAAAATACGCTCGGGCGTGAGCCGGTGCTCTCGGAGCTCTCCGAGGAGACGGGCCTGCGCGCCGAGGAGATCGCCCAGTGCGAGCTGGCCGTGGCCGAGCCGGAGAGCTTACAGCGCGAGACCGGCGATGGGCTGACGCTCGAGGGCATGCTCGGCAGCGAGTCGCCCGAGGAGAGCATGGTGGAAAAGATCGCGCTGCGGGAAGCGGTGGGATCGCTGCCCGAGCGCGAGAAAATGACGATATTGCTGCGCTTTTTCAGGGGGCTGACGCAGGAGCGGACGGCGCGCATTCTGGGGGTGTCGCAGGTGCAGGTATCGCGCCTGGAGCGCCGGGCGCTGGAGAAGCTGCGCCTTGCGCTCGCGGACGAGCCTTGAAATAATCCTCGTCCTGAAACTCCGTCATCGTGCCCCAGTAGCGCTTGGGCATGTGCGTCATGCGAAGCTTTTCGTTTTTGCGCGCCTCGATGGCGATCGTGTCGTAAAAGCGGCGCCAGAGCCGGCGGTAGCCGGCCTCCGCTTCGTCGGGCGGGGCCATTTCGAAGTGCTCGAGCGGCACGATGCGCGACACGCCGCTGCTGTAGAGCAGCGCTTCGCGGTGCGTGCGGTCGTAGAGGAAAAAGGTCTCGTTGCGGTAGCGCTCGCAGAAATGGCGGCGCAGCATGGGCAGCACGCGGTTTTTCGGCTCGATCTCCGCGCCGAGCACGCCGTCAAAGTCGGAAAAGCGGGTGAAGCCGCGAAACTGCTCGACCTCGCCCGAAAGGAGCCGCACGGCCCGAAGCAGCGGGAGACAGGTATCGTCGCTCAAGCGCGAGAGCAGCGGCGCGCCCTCGCGGTAGAATTTGACGATAAAGCGGTAAATGGCCATCTCCTTATCGGGCATGCAGGTGAGGAACGCGCGGCGCAGGAAGGGGCCGACCTCCGGCGAGCGCCGGTACAGGCTGCGGTAAATGCGCTTTGCATGCGCCGGATCGGTCGTGACGGCACGAATTTCAAACAAAGAAGGCTCATCGTCCCCATCGTGCAGGATCGCGGTGGGGCGTTCTTTTTGCGTGTAGCTTTCAAACACGCAGCAGAGAAGGCCGTCGAAACTGCCGTCATATTGGTAGATGATCTCGCGCCATGCCATTGTCTGCCTCCGTTCAGCCGACCTGATCGAACAGCGACAGCTGCTGCGCCTCCGCCTGCGGAAGCGCGCGGCGCTCGACGGCGATCAGGTTTTGAAAAATGCCCTCCTGCGACAGCCGGAGCGGCGCGGCGCAGCGCCCGCCGCAGGTGAGAAAGTATTGCGCCCGCTTCATCACGACGCCGAGCTTTTTGAGGTCCTCCGCGCGCAGCGCGCCCGTGCGGCGCGCGACCAGAATGCGTCTGGCGCTCACAACACCGATGCCCGGCACGCGCAGCAGCGCTTCATAGTCCGCGCGGTTGACCTCGACGGGGAAGAACTCGGGATGGCGCAGCGCCCAGCAGCACTTGGGGTCGAGCTGCGGGTCAAAATCCGGCGCGCTGTCGTCAAGCAGCTCATCGGCGCGGAAGCCGTAAAATCGCAGCAGCCAGTCAGCCTGATAGAGCCGGTGCTCGCGAAGGAGCGGCGGCTTGGTGTCGAGCGCGGGCAGGAGCGTGTTTTCCACCACCGGCACATAGGCTGAGTAAAAAACGCGCTTTAGGCGGTAAGAATCGTAGAGCGCCTGCGTGAGGTTCAGAATGTGCAGGTCGCTCTCCTTTGTTGCGCCGACGATGAGCTGCGTGCTCTGCCCTGCGGGGGCAAAACGCGGCGCGTGCTTGTATTTGACAAGCTCCTGCTTACTCTGCTTCGCCCGGTCGCGGATCTGCGTCATGGGGCGCACGATGGCCTGCTTCGTCTTGTTGGGGGCCAGCAGCCTGAGCCCCGCCTCGCTCGGCAGCTCGATGTTGACGCTCAGGCGGTCGGCAAGGAGGCCGAGCCGCTCGACAAGCTCCGGCGATGTGCCGGGGATGGCCTTGGCGTGGATGTAGCCGTTGAAGCGGTACTCGTTTCGCAGGAGCGAGAGCGCGCGGATCATCAGCTCCGTCGTATAGTCGGGCGAGCGCAGCACGCCGGACGAGAGGAACAGCCCCTCGATATAGTTGCGGCGGTAGAACTGGATGGTCAGCTCGGCAAGCTCCTCGGGCGTGAAGGACGCGCGCGGCGTGTCGTTCGTGCAGCGGTTGACGCAGTACTTGCAGTTGTAGCAGCAGTCGTTCGAGAGCAGGACCTTCAGCAGCGTGACGCAGCGGCCGTCAGCCGAAAACGTGTGGCAGCAGCCCGCGACGGAGGACGATGTGCAGCCGATCTTCCCCTCCTGAAAGCCGCGCTTTGCGCCGCTCGAGGTGCAGGCAGCGTCGTACTTGGCGGCGTCGGCCAGGATGGTGAGCTTATCGAGCAGGTCCATGCTCAGCGGGCATACCTTGCCGCCCTGCGGCGGGCGTTCGGATCGTCGAGCAGTAGCAGCAGATTCATCACCTTGGTGGTGACAACGCTGACGCCGATGAAAACAAAGATGAGCGTAGAAGCGGCCATGAGTGGTTCCTCCTTATATTTAGAACTTCTGTTCGAGGATGATTATAAATCGAACATTCGTTCTTGTCAACTGGAAAATCGAACAAAAAGTCGATTTTTGCCGAAGACAGTTGACCGAAGAGGGAAAAAAAGGTAAGATGTGGGAAGATCAGGAAAGGGATACAGTTCATATGAGTGATTTTAACGCCCGCTATGCCGCCGCCCGGAGAGCGGCCATCGCGCGGGATTTTGCAAGAATGAATCCGGAGCAGCGCCGCGGCGTGCTCACGACCGAGGGAGCGCTGCTGCTGCTCGCGGGCGCGGGCAGCGGCAAGACGACGGTGCTCATCAACCGCGTTGCGAACCTTCTGACCTACGGGCGGGGGAGCGACAGTGATGATGTCCCGCAGTGGGCCGCGGAGGACGACCTTGCGTTTTTGGAGAATTACCCCGCGCATCCGACGCCGGACGAGCGCAGCCGGATGGTGCGGCTCTGCCGTCTTGATCCCGCCGCGCCGTGGTCGGTGCTGGCGGTGACGTTTACGAACAAGGCGGCAAACGAGCTGCGCGAGCGGCTCTCCGCCTTCGGCATCCAGGGCGCGGAGAGCGTGTGGGCCATGACGTTCCACTCCGCCTGCGTGCGCATCCTGCGCCGCGACATCGACCGGCTCGGCTTTTCGCGCGACTTTACGATCTACGACACGGACGATTCCAAGCGCGTCATCAAGGACGTTTTGAAGGAACTCGGCATCGACGAGAAGAAGCTCACGCCGCGCGAGGTGCTCTCGGCGATCTCGAACGCGAAGGATGCGATGGAGCCGCCGCAGGAGTACGCGAAGCGCTGGGCCGGCAGCGGCGACTGGCGCAGGGAGGCCATCGCCAAGGTGTATGGCCGCTACGTGCGGAAGCTCGCCGAGGCGAACGCGCTCGACTTTGACGATATCATCCTCCACGCGGTCACGCTTTTGCAGCAGCACGCGGATGTGCGCGACTACTACCGCCATAAGTTCCGCTATGTGCTCATCGACGAGTATCAGGACACGAACCGCTTGCAGTACCTGCTCATCAAGCAGCTCGTGGGCGAAAAGGGCAACATCTGCGTCGTCGGCGACGATGACCAGAGCATCTACAAATTCCGCGGCGCGGACATTACGAATATCCTGAACTTTGAAAAGGAGTATCATGGCTGCCGCACGATCCGCCTGGAGCAGAACTACCGTTCGACGCAGAATATCCTCGACGCGGCGAACGCCGTTATCAAAAACAACACCGGGCGAAAGGGCAAGACCCTCTGGACCGACGCGGGCGCGGGCGACCGGGTGCTCATCAAGACCGTGTTCAACGAGCAGGACGAGGCGAATTTTGTCGTCAGCAGCATCATGATGGACTATAACCGCGGGCGGGACTGGAAGGACAACGCCATTTTGTACCGCATGAACGCGCAGTCGAACGCGCTCGAATACGCCTTCAAGCGCAATGGCGTGCCGTATCAGGTCGTGGGCGGAACCAAGTTCTTCGAGCGCGCGGAGGTCAAGGACATGCTTGCCTACCTCGCGGTGGTGAATAACCCGAGCGACGATCTGCGCCTGCGCCGTATCATCAACAATCCGCCGCGCGGCATCGGCAGCACCACCATTGAGCGCGTGCAGAGCCTTGCCGGCGAACAGGGTGTGCCGATGGTCGAAATTCTGCGCACGGCGGGGGAGTACGCGGTGATCCCGAAGAGCGCCTCGGGCAAGCTCGAGCGCTTCGCGGCTCTCATCGACTCGCTGCGCGAGTTGGCGGACACGCTGGCGCTGGCAGACTTTTATGACGCGGTCTGCGAGCAGACGAGCTACGTGCAGACCCTTCAGGAGAAGAACGACATGGAGAGCCGCGGGCGGCTCGAGAACGTGCAGGAGCTCAAGTCGAACATCCTTTCGTTTCTTGAAAACGACCCGGAGGACGCGACGCTCTCGGGCTTTTTGAATGAGATCGCGCTCTATACAGACCTCGACAGCGCGACGGGCGACAACTGCGTGACGATGATGACGATGCACAGCGCGAAGGGACTTGAATTCCCCTGCGTGTATGTCGTCGGCATGGAGGAGGGGATCTTCCCCGGCGAGCGCGCGCGCTACAACGACGAAGAGGTCGAGGAGGAGCGCAGGCTCTGCTATGTCGCCATGACGCGCGCGAAGGAGCGGCTCACGATGACCTGCACGCGCCAGCGCATGCTCTTTGGCCGCACGAGCGCGAGCCAGCCCTCGCGCTTCCTCGAGGAGGTGCCGGGGGACAACGCCGACTGGGTCGGCCGCCAGAATGACAGCGGTCCCACATTCACCTTCGGCGACACGGACTTTGACGGCTCCTATTCCTCGCACGGCTACGGCGGACGCGCACAGGGCGCCGCGCGCTACGACAGCGCGATGCAGCGAACATCCCGCCCCGCGCAGAAAATGCGCGAGCAGCGCACGGCGAGCCCGAAGGCGCCGCTGCTCTCCCTTGCGGCGGGCGACCAGATCAACCACAAGACCTTCGGCAACGGTATGGTCATTTCCATCACGCCCATGGGCGGCGACGCGCTCATTGAGGTGGCGTTCGACACCGTGGGCACCAAAAAGCTGATGCTCAAAACGGCGGGGGCGCATATTACAAAGCTGTGATGTTTCCCTGCGTTCCGCAGGGGGGAACAGCAGCGCCGATGGCGCTGCACGCATCAAAGGGGCCATCTCTTTCGCAAAAGAGAATGGCCCCTTTGGAACCCCAAGAGAAAGGCGTTCATTGGCAGTCTCAGGCTTGAAGAACCTTTGTGCCTCCGGAATGGGAGTGCCTGCGTGGCAGCATTGCTGCGCTCGCACCGGCGAACCAGCTAACCTCACTCGCGCCCCACGGAGTAGGGCGCGGTTGATACCGGCGGCGAATCATAGAAGGCTCGTGGCGAAGCCACGTACACCGCACCTGATTCCGCAGGCTGTGCAGCGCTTCAAGCCTCAGACCGGCAATGTAAATTTTCTCTGGGAGGGTTTAAGGGAGGGATATCTCTTTTTCAAAAAGAGATATCCCTCCCTTATCCGTGCAGCGCCACAGGCGCTGCTTTTCCCTCCGCGCCCAACGGGCGCGGCTTAATCGCTCCAGACCAGCTTGGAGACAGAATCGTTAAAAATCCGAAGCGCTTCCGCTTCGATCCTCTTTCTTTGCGATGCTTGTAAAGGTGTTAAGCCTGTCAATTCAACAGACCGTCCGCGGCGCTTCCAAACGCCGGCGATCCTCCCGTCGAGCAGGATGCCGGGCCGGACGATGCCCGCGAGCGTAAACACGCCGCGAAGCGCCTCCTCGGGCAGGAACGGGTTCGCGTGCTTTTCGTACCCGAGCATCAGCGGGTCGAAGCCCGCAAGGAAGCGGCAGCAGGACAGATCACCGCTGACATCGATATTTCCTAAGCTGTAAAATATTTTCCCTTCACATGAAAATTCCTGCGGGGAGAGCGATTCGATGACCGGCAGCAGTTCGCGCTGGGGGAGAGCAAAGAAATAGGCCGCGTCCTGCGCGGTCACGGGACCGTAGTGGGTCAGGTACCGCCGCATGAGCGCGCGCAGGGCTTCGACCTTTTCCATCGGCTCGAACGGCGGGCAGGGGCGGAAGGCCTTTTTCTGCTGTGCGGTGTGGCAGAGCGCGCCGCTTTCGCACAGGGCGCGCAGCAGCCCGCCCCAGGCGTCGAAGGCGCTTTCTTCCTCGCGTGCGGTCATACCCGCTTCGCGGCAGCGGCGGCGAAGCTCCTCGCGCTCGCCGCAGCCTTGTGCGGCGGCGTCCAGAATGACCGCGGCCAGTTCGCGCTTGCGTGCGGCGGAAAGGCAGTCATCGTCTGCCATCGTGTCGCACGGGCGCAGAAAATGACTGCGCCCGTCGTAGAGGAAGAGAGGCAGGTCATCGAGTGCGACGAGATGCAGCGTGCCGCGCAGCGTCCAAGTCTTGACGGCGGAGGTGCGCAGAATATCCTTATCCGGCGCTTTCCCGCAGCGCAGACGCAGCGCGTGCAGGCAGTTGCCGTAAAACTGCGCCTGCAAGCCGCAGAGCTCCCGCAGCACCGTGAGCTCGTCCCGCGCAGGCGCAAAAAGATGCTGCCGGGTCATCCGGAGCAGGCGGATCTCGTCGGTTCGCATGCAGTTTCCTCCCGTAAACGCAAATTTTCCTGCCGCGATACTTGCGGAAAATGCGGCATTTTGCTATGCTGAATACTGCATTGATTTTATCACGGCGCGGGGAGGAACACAACGATGAAAAGCAAAAACGTCCGGCAGGTCGTCCTGCCGCTGCTCGCAGCCATGATCTGGGGCTGCTCGTTCGTCACGCAGAGCCTCAGCGCGGGGCATTTGGGCTGCTTTTCCTTCGGCATGCTGCGTATGATCCCCGCGTCGATCTTCCTTTTTGTGCTGGTGTGCATTTCGCGCCGCCGCCATCCGCGCGAAAAATACACGCCGGCGCAGAAAAAGACGCTCCTTCTGGCGGGTGCGGCCTGCGGCGCGATGCTCACGGCGGCCGTTAACCTCCAGCAGTACGGGCTGAAGGAGACGAGCGCGGGCAAGGCCGGGTTCATCACGGCGCTCTATATCGTGCTCGTGCCGGTGTTCGGCTGCTTTGCGGGCAAAAAGCCGGGCAGGCGGGTGTGGCTCTTCGTGGCGCTCGCGGTGGCGGGGCTTTATCTTCTCTGCTTTACCGGCGGGAAGGGCTTTTCGCTCGAGGGCGGCGACTTTTATGAATTCCTCTGCGCCATCGCCTTCACCTTCCACATCATGATCATCGACCATTTCGGAAGCCGCGTGGACAGTATGGAGCTGTCTCTCGTGCAGTTTGTCGTGGCGGGGATGCTCTCCGGCGTCTGCGCGCTTATCGCGGGGGAGCAGACCACGGCGGAGGCGGTCAGAACATGCCTGCCGTACATCCTCTACGTCGGCATTTTTACGAGCGGCGTGGGCTATACCTGCCAGATCGCCGCGCAGAAGGACGGCGACCCAACGGTCGTTTCACTTCTGATGAGCCTTGAATCCTTCTTTGCGGTCGTGTCGGGCGCGGTCTTCCTGCACGAAAAGATGAGCGCGCAGGAGTATCTGGGCTGCGCGCTGATGCTCGCGGCGGTGCTGCTCTCGCAGCTGCCGGAGAAAAGCGCCAAAGCGGTTGAAAGCGGCAAAAAGGCGTGATATAATAAACTGATTTCATCAAATTTGTGAAGGAAACGGACAGACTATCATGCGGATCAATATTTTAGGCGTAGGCTTTGATAATGTAACGATGGACGAGGCGCTCGCGCGCGGAGAGGAGCTTTTATGCTCCGAGGGCGCGCACTATGTCGTCACGCCCAATCCCGAAATCGTGGAGACCTGCCGCGCGGACGCCTCGGCGAACGCGGCGGTGAACGGCGCGGACCTTGTCCTGCCCGACGGCATCGGTGTGGTTTACGGCGCGAAGCTCCTGCACACGCCCATCAAGGGCCGCGTGCCAGGCATCGAGTTCGGCACAGGTATGATCGAGCGCTGTGCAAAGCTCGGCAAGAGCGTTTACCTGCTCGGCGCGAAGCCGGGCGTTGCCGATCAGGCGGCGGAAAACCTCAAAAAGCGCTTTCCCGGCCTTGTGATCGCCGGAACGCACGACGGCTATTTTAAAGAGGACGAGCCCATCGCACGCGGCATCAAAGAAAGCGGCGCGGACATGGCGCTCGTGTGCCTGGGCGCGCCCAAGCAGGAGCTTTTTATGGCGAAGTACGGCGAGATGACCGGCTGCCACCTGCTGATGGGCCTCGGCGGATCGATGGATATTTTCGCGGGCGTCGCGCAGCGTGCGCCGGAATTCTACTGCAAGCACAACCTTGAATGGTTCTACCGGCTCATCAAGAATCCCTCCCGCGTCGGCCGCATGATGAAGCTGCCGCTGTTTCTTGTCCATGTGGCGGGGGCAAAGAACAAATGAGCGGGAAGCTGATCGTATTCGAGGGGACGGACGGCTCCGGCAAGGCCACGCAGAGCCGGATGCTCTTTGAGCGCTTGCAGCGCGAGGGCATCGACTGCCGCAGGCTCGACTTTCCCCGCTACGGGGAAAAGTCCGCCGCACTCGTCGAGCTGTATCTCGGCGGCGCGTTCGGCTCGCATCCGGACGATGTGAACGCCTACGCGGCTTCGACGTTTTACTCCGTTGACCGCTACGCCTCCTACAAGCAGGATTGGGGAAGCTACTACGAAGCGGGCGGCCTTCTCATCGCCGACCGCTACACGACCTCGAACGCCGTGCATCAGGCGGGCAAGCTGCCGGACGGCGAGCGCGAGAGGTATCTCGACTGGCTCTTCGGCTTTGAATACGGCCTTCTGGGCCTTCCCGAGCCGTCGCTCGTCTTTTATCTCGACGTGCCGACCGAGCTGACGGAAAAGATGATGCGATCGCGCGAGCAGGCAACGAACACAAAGGCCGACATCCACGAGCGGGACGAGAGCTACCTTCGCGCCTGCCGCGAGAACGCGGGAAAGATCGCAGAGCGCTGCGGCTGGCAGCGCATCGACTGCGCGAAGGACGGTAAAATGCGACCGATCGAGGACATCCACGAGGAGATCTACCGCCGCGCGGCGGAACTTTTGAAGGCCTGAGCGCGTCAAAGAACGTGAAAAGGGGACGCTTGCGCGCCCCATCTTCACAGGAGGAAGGTGCCTCAGCAGCAGCAATCATTGCTGCTGCCGCAGCCGCAGCTGTTATTGCAGCCGCAGCTGTTATTGCACCCGCAGCCATTGCCGCACCCGCCGCAGCCGAAGAGGATCAGGATGACGATCAGGATCAGCCACACGCAGTTATTGTTGTTGCACATCTTTGCTTTCACCTCACTTGTCATGCGCTGCACTATCCTATGCGCGAAAGCGCGGATGCGGGCCTGACCTGCGGAAAAAGAAAAACAAATTTTGCCCCGACCACGAATCGAAGGAGATATCTATGAGCTACGAGGAAAACTTTGACCACACCGCGCGCTGGGACGCCGAGAGCGTCCGCGAGGCGGAGCATACGCACCGCAGCACGCGCAGCGCCGCCGAGCGGCAGAGACTGAAAAAGAAGGGCCAGCGCCGCCGCTTTACGCTGTGGCTCGCGTTCGTGCTGATCGTGTCGGCGATTCTGGCCGGGGTGGGCTGGCTGCTGGCGAACGACATGTGCTCGTTCAACAAGTCGCCGGTCGAAACGACGATCGAGATCACGCGCGACGATAACCTCGACACCATCGCGACGAAGCTCCACGACGACGGGCTCATCCAGTACAAGTGGTTCTTCAAGCTCTTCGGCAGGCTGCGCCACGCCGAGAGCCGCATCGGCATCGGCACCTATGCGGTGGACAGCGACATGGACTATGACGCGCTCATCAACCGCATGAGCAACAAGAACGCTTCTCTCACGGCGAACACCGTCAAAATTTCCATTCCCGAGGGCTACAACGTCCGCCAGATCATCGCGCTGATGGACAAGTACGGCGTGAACACGGCGGAAAAACTGACCGACGCGGCGATGAACTCGGATTTCAGCTATGCCTTCATCGACAACAACAAAAAGGGCGACCTGACGCGCCTGGAGGGCTATCTCTTCCCGGATACCTACGAGTTCTTCGTGGATGAGGACCCGACGCACGCGCTGTCGAGACTGCTCGAAAACTTCAACACGAAGATGAACGACGAGCTGATGCAGAAGGTCGAGGCCTCGGGCTATTCGCTCAGCGACATCATCACCATCGCCTCGCTCATCGAGAAGGAGACGGACGGCACGGACCGCGAGAATATCGCGTCGGTCATCTACAACCGTCTCAATAACGTCGGCGAGACCTATCACAAGCTGCAGATCGACGCGTCGCTCATCTACGGCCTTGGCGACAGCTACACCGGCACGCTCACGAGCAGCGATCTGAGCTACAACACGCCCTACAACCTCTCGATGTACGAGGGCCTGCCGCCCACGCCCATCGCGAACCCCGGCCTTGCTTCCATTCAGGCGGCGCTTGAGCCGGCGCAGACGGGCTACTACTTCTACGCGCTCGGCAAGGACGGCGTGCACCACTTCTTCAAGACCTACGCGGAGCATTCGAGCTTCGTCAGCTCCAGCCAGTACGCGGGATAACAGAAAACGATGCGGCAGCATGGCACGCGCCATGCTGCCGCTTTGAAAGAGGAGAACCATGAGAAGAAAACCCGAGATCCTCGCCCCGGCGGGCGATATGGAAAAATTGCAGATGGCGGTGCTCTACGGCGCGGACGCAGTGTACCTGGCGGGCACGAGCTTTGGTATGCGCTCGTTCGCGGGCAACTTCACGCCCGAGGAGCTGCCAAAGGCCGTGCGCTTTGCGCACGAGCACGGCGTTCGCGTGCACGTGACGGTGAACACCATGCCGCGCAACGACGAGGTCGCGCACTTGCCCGAGCATCTCGAGCGGCTGGGCGGCGCAGGGGTCGATGCGCTCATTTTGGCGGACCTCGGCGCGTTCACGCTCGCGGGGAAATACGCGCCCAAATGCGAGCGCCACATCTCCACGCAGCAGTCCATCGCCAACTACGAGTGCGCCCGCGCGTGGTACGATTTAGGCGCAAAGCGCGTGGTGCTGGCAAGGGAAGTATCTTTACAGGAGATCCGCGAAATGCGCGCGAAAATTCCCGAGGAGCTGGAGCTCGAGACCTTCTGCCACGGCGCGATGTGCGTGAGCTATTCGGGCCGGTGCCTGCTTTCCAACTACATGACCGGGCGCGACAGCAACCGCGGCCAGTGCGCCCAGCCCTGCCGCTACCAGTACGCGCTGATGGAGGAAAAGCGGCCGGGCGAATATTTCCCCGTTTTCGAGGACGAGAAGGGGACCTACATCATGAACTCGCGCGACATGTGCATGATCGACCATCTGGACGACATCATGGACGCGGGCATCGACTGCATCAAGATCGAGGGGCGCGCGAAGTCGGCCTACTACGCCGCCATCGTCACGGGCGCGTACCGCCACGTGCTCGACGATATCGCCGCGGGCCGGGAGGCCGACCCTGTCTGGCGCGACGAGGTGGAGCATGTGAGCCACCGCCACTATTCGACCGGCTTTTACTACGGTCAGCCGGGGCAGTATTACGACAATTCCCGCTACATCCGCGACTGGCAGGTCTGCGCGGTCGTGACGGCGTGCGACGAGGACGGCAATGCGACGCTGTCGCTTCGCAACAAGTTCGCCGCGGGCGATGAGATCGAGCTTGTCGGCCCCGACTGCCGTCCGTTCACGATGACCGCGCCCGTGATGCGCGACACCGAGGGCTTCGAGCTTCTGGAGCCGCGCACGCCGCAGATGATCTTCAAGATGAAGCTGCCGCAGCGCGTGCCGCCGATGAGCTTCGTGCGCCACGCGGTCTCGCTGAGCGCGAAGGACTGAGAGGGGGTGCATGGCAATGACGGCGAACGAATACCAGAAACGGGCGATGGCGACGCTCAACCCCGCGCTCTCGCGCAGGGAGGTGCTCATCAACAGCGTGATGGGCCTTTGCGGCGAGAGCGGCGAGGCCATCGACATCGTGAAAAAGTGGCTTGCGCAGGGGCATGAGCTTGATAAGGAGCACCTTGCCAAAGAGCTTGGCGACGTGGCGTGGTACCTTGCCGAGGCTGCGACCGCGCTCGACGTGGACCTCAGTGATATTTTGCAGCAGAATCTCGACAAGCTTGCCGCCCGGTATCCCGAGGGCTTTGACGCACAGCGCTCGCGCGTGCGGCTTTCGGGCGATTTGTAAGAAATATTCCCGCTGTGCAGAATTTTCCTGAGCGGCGGGAACTTTTTTATGCCCTTTTCGTCTAATCAGGCAAAGCCCAACGAAGAAAGGACGTGCTTTTCATGAAACGACCCATCGCAATGCTGCTCTGCCTTGTGCTGACCATTTCACTCTACGCGGCCTGTTCTGAGAAAAAGGAGGCGGCGGAGCCGCCGTTCGTTTTCACGCGCGGGAATCTGCCGCGGCTGGACGGCTCGACCTCCACCGTGCCGCTGGCGCTCGCTGTGTGCGCGGAGGTGCTGGGCGAGAGCCGGGAAGATGTGCAGGACCTGGTCCATTTCAACAAGACCACGACGGCGTACTTCAATCTCCTTGAGGGCGATGCCGACCTTCTGATCGTCGGCGAAGCGAACGGCGAGGTGATGGCGCGCAAGGAGGAGCTGGACTTTGAATGGGAAAAGCAGCCCTTTGCGACCGACGCGTTCGTGTTCGTCGTGAATGAGGATAACCCCGTCGATTCCATCACCGTCGCGCAGGCGCGGGACATTTACGCCGGGAAGATCACAAACTGGAGCGAGCTTGGCGGCGAGGACCGCCCCATCACGGCATTGCAGCGCAACGAGGGCGCGGGCAGCCAGACGCTGATGGAAAAGCTCGTCATGCAGGGCACGCCCATGATGGACGCGCCGACGGAATACATCGTCGCCACGATGGGGCAGCTGATGGAGGCCGTGAAGAGCTTCGACGGCTCGCCCGGCGCGATCGGCTACAGCGTTTACTACTACGCCGAGGAGATGAAGATGGCGCAGGGGCTCAAGCTCTTGAAGCTCGAGGGCGTGGAGCCGAACCCCGACACCATCCGCTCGGAGACCTATCCGCTCGTGAACCCGAAATACGTCGTTATCCCCGCGGGCGAGCCGAAAAACGCGCCGAACCGCGTGCTGTTCGACTGGCTTTTGAGCGAGGAGGGGCAGACGCTCATCGCGAAGGAGGGCTATGTCTCCATCCTTGACGTCGGGACCTACCCCAAGACCGCGCCGCAGGTCGGCACGCGGCTGAGCGAGGGCTACATGGGCGAGCTGAAGGCGTCGGACGGCTATGGCCTGCTCGTGCCCTACGCGGGGCGGCGGCTGATGGACGACTGGCCCGCCGCGACGGGCTGCGTCTACGGCCTGATGACCCTGGACGGCGTGGCCGTAACGGACGCGGTGTACTCAAACGTCTATTATCCGAGCTATTACGAAAATTACGAGCGTTATCCGCTGCCGGTGCTCGTGCTGATGCGGGGGCAGGCGTCGGACGGCGCCGACGGCTTTGAAACCTACTACACCGTGGCGGCGTCGGACGGCAGCTGGATCATGGAGGAAACCTACAGCGCGGTGAGCGCAAGCAGGCACGGCCTGCTGCTCTTCGGCGGGGACGCGCTGACCGTGACGGACACCGACGGAAACGTCACGCAGCGGATATCCTATCAGGAAATGGGCCTTTCCGACGAGGAAGCGGGGCGGATGATCTCCGGAATAATGTGGGGTTACGATACCATCGGCAGCCGCCGCGGCGAGCGCATCGCGACCGCTTGGACCAACGAGGATAACTGCCAGAACATCCGCTATTACGACCTTTCCACCGGCGAACGCGGCGAGATGGCATGGGAAGCATTCTACGATCTGGAAGAGGACAACACCGACGATTACGAGAAACCAGTCTACGCCGTCGAGAATGCGAACCCCGTGGTGGATGAGGCCCTCGGCAGCGATGCGCCGGGACTGCTGAGCGTGTATGACGCCGATGAAAACGGCGTTGTCCTCCGCTATTACCGCGAGGACGGCACGCCCATCGAGAGCCTGACGATGCGCGGTGAAAAATGGTACCGGCAGGTTGCCCTGCGCGGCGGGCTCATCGAGGTGCTGGACCTCAACACCGCGTCGTACTACGACCTTGAAACGATGGACTGCGTGTTTGAGACCTGCCTTGGCTACGAGGCGGACTGAGAGAGGGGCGAGAGATGAAAAACGTCAAAAGGAAAAAGCGCGCCGTTTCCGTCCTTGCGTGGGCCGCGGCGATCCTCATCCTGTTTTGGTGGACCGCGCCCGAGCAGCGGGTGAGCCGGTTCGTGGCGCGGTACGGCGCGGAGCTTGCGGAGATCTTGAAGGATGAGCCGCCCGGCATCCCGACCGACGTGCCGGAAAAGCTCGGCGGCGTGAACTACCGGTACTCGCACGACTGGCTCGGCGAGCATCCGATGGATGAATTCTTTTTCGGCTCGTCGCTTCTGCACGGACGCCAGTATTACGGCTGCTACTATTCGCCCGACGATGTGCCGCTCGGCTTCCAGAACACAGCAGTCACGCTCGTGCCGGACGGCGCGGATTGCTGGACCTGGCGCGCCGAGGGCGACAACCGCGGCATGACGAAAAAGCTCACGAACAATTGGTACTATTACGAAGCTTGGCTGTAAAAGAAAAGGCACTCTCTTTGAGAGTGCCTTTTTCAGTTGGGGGAAAGGGCTTACTTCTGCGCCTTGAGCGCCCTGCGCTGGGCGAGAATGCCCGGCAGGATCGCGCACAGCGAGCCTGCGAGGAAGCACACGATGCCGAGGATCATGTTGAGGGGGATCTCCTCTTTGAGGAAAATGAGCGCGAAGACCGGCGCGAGGATGGGCTTTAGGAAGAAAATGAGCGACGCCTCCTGCGCCGAGGTTTTTTCCATTGCCATCATGTGACAGACGAAGCCCGCTGCCGAGTTAATGCAGCAGATATACAGCAGCGCCGGGAGGGCGGAAGCGGGAATGTGCTCGAAAAGGGGAACATCGACCAAAAGGTCCAGACCGACGGAGCCGTAAAGCGCTGCGCCCGCCGCTGTGCGGCCGAAAAGCAGGATGAGCACAAGCTCGGACGCGCCGAAGAGGAAGCTCAGGCACGTGACGGCGATGCCGCCGAAGCGCGGCGTGCGTTTTTTGCCGAACACGCTGTAGAGCGCGAACATCACAGCGGAAAGGATCGCCAGCACCGCGCCCGTGGGATCGAGCGAGGCGTGGATGGGGTCAATGATGATGAGCGCCGCCGTGAGCTCCAGGATCAGCGCGATGATGTGGTTGCGGCGGATGTCCTCGTGCAGGAAGAGGTGGGCGAACACCGTGACGAAGATCGGGTTGCAGGAGAAGATGACCGCCACGACCGAGGCGCGCGTATAGGTGACGGACATCTGATAGAGCGACATCGCGATCACAACGCAGAGGAAGCCGGAAGCGGCGAAGAAGCCGATATCGCTTCGGGTGAGGGCGGCGTTTTTCTTTTTCATCGAGCGCGCGGCGAAGGGAATGAGCAGAATGCCGCCGATCAGAAAGCGCAGGCAGGTGATCTGCATGGGGGCAAGTACGCCGTGCACGGTTTTGAGCATGACCTCCATCGTGCTGAAGATCACGGCGCAGAGGACGATATAGATATAACCGGAGCGGGAACGGTTCATGCTGATTTCTCCCCTTTATCTATTGTAAACGACAGCAGTATATGCCTTTTTTTGCCCAAAGGCAAGCGGTGCTTGACAAAAGATGAAATTCCGCTATAATAAAGCGCAGAAAAACGCGATGATAAAGTCAGCTGCGCAAACGGGCCGGAAGCGAGAGGGAAACGGTGCAAGCCCTTGGCAAGCGGTGCGCAGCAGCCGCTTTGGAGCAGTCCGCGAGGAGCGGAACGTCTCGTCCCCGTTACCGGACGGCTAAGACGCCTTTCAAATGGGAAGGATAATTAGGGTGGTACCGTGAAGCTGAGTCTTCGCCCCTATGGTGGGGTGAGGGCTCTTTTTATTTTGCAGGAAAGGAAACGGCAATGCGGAAAAAAGGAGTGCTTCTGGCGGTCCTCGTGCTGCTGCTCGCGTGCTCGCTCGCGGGCTGCAGGGGCAATAAGCTGCCCAGCGGCATGGACGAGGACACGGTCGTGAGCAGCGGCATCTCGGTGATGCGCCAGCTGGCCGACGGAAAATATGAAGCGGTATACGATTCGCTGCGCGAGGACGTGCGCGGGCAGACGAGCGCCGACGCGATCAGGACCATGATGGAGACCGCGACTGAGGGACGCGGGAGCTTCAAAAAGGTCAAGGATTCGATGGCGACCGGCGTGACGGATGCGGACGAGCCGCACGGCATCGCCGTCATCCGCGCAAAATACGACAGAAAGTCCGTGATCTTCCGCATCGCCTTCGATACGGAGATGAACCTCATCGGACTGGACGTGAGAGGGAAGTGAGCAGATGGCGCGAAAAGTGATCGACATGACGAAGGACCCAAGAAGCGGTCAATTTGACTACTTCCGCACGATGTCCGACCCCTGGGCGGGCATCACCGTGCCGGTGGACATTACGGAGCTTCTTGACGCCCTTCACGGAAGGCCCTTCTTCCTCAGCTATCTTTACGCGGTGATGCGCGCGGCGAACGCCGTGCCCGAGCTGCGGCGAAGGCTCCTGCCGGACGGGCAGGTGGTCGAATACGACCGCTGCGACCCGTCCTACACCGTGATGAAGCCGGACGGCACGGGCGTTTACGTCTACTGCCTGCTCGAGGACGATCTTTCATCGTATGAAAAGTTCGTCGCCGAGGGAAAGCGCAGCCAGCGGGAGACGCTCGAGCGCGGCACGCTCACCGAGGACGGCGACGTGCTGGCGAATTTCTTCGTCTCCTGCGTGCCGTGGCTCTATTACACGCAGATCCAGGAGCCGTCCGCCGGCGCGGACGACAGCAATCCCCGCTTTGCATGGGGAAAATATCAGGAGCAGAACGGCCGCATGATGCTGCCGGTATCGCTTTTTATCAACCACGCGCTGTGCGACGGCTGGCACGTCACACAGTTCTACCGCAATCTTGAGCAAGAACTCTCGGAGCTGAGTGCATACCTCGCAGCGCAGAACGAACAACAGGAAACGATCTGATCATCACAATAATTGCTATAAAAGGAGAAACCAACCATGTCCCAGCCCAAGTATTACGGTCTCAACGAGCTGCGGGAAATGTTCCTGCACTTTTTTGAGACAAAAGGCCACCTGCGCCTGCCCAGCTTTTCCCTGATCCCGCAGAACGATGCGTCGCTGCTGCTCATTAACTCCGGCATGGCGCCGATGAAGCCGTTCTTCACCGGCGAGCAGGAGCCGCCGCGCCACCGCGTGACCACCTGCCAGAAGTGCATTCGCACCGGCGACATCGAAAACATCGGCCACACCGCCCGCCATGGCACATACTTTGAAATGCTCGGCAACTTCTCGTTCGGCGACTATTTCAAGAAGGAAGCCATCCACTGGGCGTGGGAGTTCCTCACCAGTCCCGAGTGGGTCGGCCTCGATCCGAACCGCCTGTACCCTTCGGTGTTTGAGGGCAATGAGACCACGCCCGCCGATGACGAGGCGTTCCGCATCTGGCACGAGGAGATCGGTATCCCCGCCGACCGCATCTTCAAGTTCGGCAAGGCGGACAATTTCTGGGAGCATGGCTCCGGCCCCTGCGGCCCCTGCTCAGAGATCTACTACGACCGTGGCGAAGAGTACGGCTGCGGCAAGCCCGGCTGCACCGTCGGCTGCGACTGCGACCGCTATATGGAGGTCTGGAATATCGTCTTCTCCCAGTTTGACAACGACGGCCACGACCACTACACCGAACTCAAGCAGAAGAACATCGACACCGGCATGGGGCTTGAGCGTCTGGCCGTCGTGTGCCAGAATGTTAATTCTCTGTTCGACGTTGACACGGTCATGAACATCACGAACAAGGTGACGGAGATCACCGGCGCGAGCTACGGCCAGAGCCGCGAAAAGGACGTGTCCCTGCGCGTTATTACCGACCATATCCGCTCCGCGTCCTTTATGATCTGCGACGGCGTGCTGCCCAGCAACGAGGGCCGCGGCTATGTGCTGCGCCGTTTGCTGAGAAGGGCTGCACGCCACGGCAAGCTGCTTGGCGTCAACCGCCCGTTCCTCTATGAGGTCGTGGACACGGTGGTGCATGAGAACGAGGGACACTATCCCGAGCTGCGCGAGCGTCAGGCGTATATCACCAAGGTCATCCGCACCGAGGAAGAAAATTTCGCCAAGACCATCGACGGCGGCATGAAAATCTTCGCTGAGCTGCTGAACGCCCACAAGGAGAAGGGCGAGGCCGTCTTCTCCGGCGCGGACGCCTTCAAGCTGTACGACACCTACGGCTTCCCCATCGACCTGACGATCGAGATGGTCGAGGACGAGGGCATGACCCTCGACCGCAAGGCCTTTGACCATGAGATGCAGGAGCAGAAGACCCGCGCCCGCGAGGCGCGCAAGGCGCTCGGCGATCTCGGCTGGGCGGGCGTTGAGTTCGGCAAGGACGTGCCGTCCACCGAATTCGTTGGCTATGAGAACGATGCCATCGGCGATGCGAAGATCGTCGCGCTGGTGGTCGAGGGCGAGCAGGCCGAGGCCATGATGAGCGGCGTGGAGGGCATCATGGTGCTCGACAAGACCCCGTTCTACGCCGAAATGGGCGGCCAGATCGGCGATACGGGCGTCATCCGCTGCGGCGAAGCCGTCTTTGCGGTCACGGACGTGCAGAAGAACAAGGGCGGCAAGTTCATGCACACCGGCAAGGTCATGTCCGGCAGCTTCCAGCTCGGCGACACCGTGGAGGCCGCCATCGATTCCGAGCGCCGCATGGCCATCCGCCGCGGCCACACCGCGACCCATCTGCTCGACGCCGCGCTCAAGGCGGTGCTCGGCGACCACGTGCATCAGGCGGGCTCTCTGGTCGAGCCTGACCGCCTGCGCTTCGACTTCACGCACTTTGAGTCCATCACGCCCGAGCAGCTGCTCGCGGTCGATACGTTCGTCAACGACGCGATCCTGCGCGGCATTCCCGTCGTGACCGAGGTGCTGCCCATCGAGGAAGCGAAGAAGAAGGGCGCGATCGCGATGTTCGGCGAGAAGTACGGCGACATCGTCCGCATTGTCGAGATGGGCGATGTGTCCATGGAGTTCTGCGGCGGCACGCACCTTGACAACACCGCCAAGGTCGGCCTCTTCCGCATCAAGAGCGAGGGCAGCGTTGCCTCCGGCGTGCGCCGTATCGAGGCCATCACCGGCAGACAGACGCTCGAGGAGCTGCGCAATGGTCAGGAGAAGCTCCTGCGCGCGGCCCAGCTCTTAAAGACCACCTCGAACGAGCTGGAAAACCGCATCGGCGGTATGCTCAATGAGATGAAGGACATCAAGGCCAGGCTCGAGAAGTTCAAGGAGCAGGCGTCGCTCGGCGAAGCGCGCACGTTCCTGACGTCCGCCAAGGAGGTCGGCGGGCTGCGCCTTGTCACCGCCCAGCGCGACGGCATGGACGCGAACGCCCTGCGCAAGCTCGGCGACTTCCTGCGCGACAAGGAGCCGAAGATCGTCGGCGTGCTCGCCTCCGTCAACGAGGGCAAGGTGACGCTGCTGGCCGTCTGCGGCAAGGAAGCGGTCGCAAGCGGCGTGAAGGCCGGCGACATCATCAAGGCCATCGCGCCCATCTGCGGCGGCAAGGGCGGCGGCAAGGGCGACAGCGCCATGGGCGGCGGCACCGAGGTCAGCAAGGTCGATGACGCGCTCGCGGCGGTGGATGATCTCATCCTGAGCAAGCTGGGCTGATGGCGATGCTGCCGAAGGATCCGGCGATGCTTTTGAGCGTCGTGAACACGAAGCTGCGCGATTTTTATGATTCGCTCGATGCGCTCTGCGACGACCTGGACGCGGAGCGCGAGAGCGTCGAAAAAGCGCTTGCAGGCATCGGCTATACCTACGATGCTGGGAAAAATCAATTCGTGTAATCCAGAATTACTTTACAGAATATCTTACGGAAAGGAGTGAAAAATATGTCTGATTGTCTGTTCTGCAAGATCGCCGCGGGCGATATCCCGTCGAACAAGGTCTATGAGGACGGCCTGTGCTATGCCTTCAACGACATCGCGCCCCAGGCGCCAGTGCACTTTCTGGTGATCCCGAAGGAGCATATTGCTTCCGTCGCGGGCATCAACGAGGAAAACAGCGCCGTCGTCGCGCATATTTTCGAGGTGATCGCGAAGCTCACCAAGGAGATGGGCATCGAGAGCTACCGCGTCGTGTCCAACATCGGCGAGCAGGCGGGCCAGAGCGTGCCGCACCTGCACTTCCACGTGCTGTCGGGCCGCGACATGACATGGCCTCCGGGCTGATTGGTTCCCCCTTGAGGGAACGTGCAATAAAAGGGGGATGCTCTCTTTCGCGAAAGAGAGCATCCCCCTTTTGATCCCCCGAGAGAAAGGCTTACATTGGCAGCTTGGGGCTCGAAGAGCTGCACGCGCTGCGCAATCGGGTGCGGTGTGATCCTGCCGCCCGCAGGCGGCATTTTCTTCCTTGCCAAATGGCAGGAATTGTTGTATGCTTACATGCATAATGTGAAGCCGTATGGGTGAAGATTCTCTCGGAAATGTTACCAAATGGTAGCATAAATCCGAGGTGATCTCATGTATTTTCAGCGGCTGGAGGACCTTCGGGTAGACAATGACAAAACGCAGATTGAGATCGCGCAATATCTCAACCTGAATCGCAATGTTTATTGGCGATATGAAAAGGGCGAGCGGGAGATCCCCGTGTGGGCGGTCATCAAGCTCGCCGGCTACTACCGCGTCAGCACCGACTATCTGCTCGGGCTGACGGACGATCCCGCGCGCCGATGAGGGTGCTGGCGATCTTCTGCGCGGCGTTCGCCGCGGGCGTTGCGCTCGCGCAGTATCTGCTGAGCGCGCAGTGGGCGCTCATATTGTGCGCCGTGCTCACTGCGGCGGCGCTCGCCATGGGCCTTTGCGGCTGCGCGAACCGGCGCGGGGACTGGGCGAAGCGCGCCTTCCTGTGCACGCTGGGGCTTGCTCTTGCGCTGGGGTACAACACGGTTTACGCGCGCGTTGTCAAAGCGCCGAACGATGCGCTGCTCGGCACGCAGGAGACGGTTGAGGCCGAGCTTCTGAGCTACGCCGAGGAGACGAGCTACGGCGCGAAGGTCACGGTGAAGATCTTAAACCGCGGCCTTCCGGGCAGGGCCGTCTACTACGGCGACAAGGAGCTTTTGACGCTCGCGCCCGGCGCGCACGTCAAGGCGGAAGCGCTCTTCAACAGCGCGACCGACCCAACGGCAAAGGGATTAAAGCTTAGAAACTTTACAGCAAAGGGCGTTTATACCCTGCTCTATCAGCGCGGCGAGCCGATCTATGAGACGGCGAACGAGGGCGCGCTCCGCTACCTTCCGCAGCGCATCGCGCACCGGCTCGGCGAGACGATCTCCATGAGCTGCGGCGAGCGGGAAGGGGCCTTTCTGCGGGCGCTGCTGCTGGGCGACAAGAAGTACCTCGACGAGGAGGACGCGAGCAATCTCTCCGAGGTCGGGCTGTCGCATGTGATGGCGGTCTCGGGCCTGCACTGCTGCTTTTTGGCGTCGCTCATCGGCGCGCTTATGGGCGAACGGCGGCGAAAGCTCCGCTGCGCCGTGACCATCCCGTTCATTTTCTTCTATGCCTTCGTCACGGGCCTGACGCCGAGCATCCTGCGCGCGTGCATCATGATCTCGATGGGCATGCTCGCGCCGCTTTTGGGGCGCGACAACGACCCGCCGACGTCGATCTCGTTCGCGCTGCTGCTCATTTTACTGAAAAATCCGTTCGCCATCGCGAGCATCAGCCTGCAGCTGTCGTTTTCCGCCGTGGCGGGCATCGTCTTTCTCACGCCGCGGCTGACGAAGTACGCTCGCGGGAAGCATAGGCTCGTGCGCGCGGGGCTGCTGTCATTTTCAACGACGCTCGGCGCGATGGTGTTTTCAACGCCACTCGCATGCTATTATTTCGGCACGCTTTCGATCGTGTCGCTTTTGAGCAACCTTTTGTGCCTGTGGCTCGTGAGCGCCGTGTTCGCGCTGGGGCTTTTGTCGGTGCTGCTCGCGGCGATCGTGCCGCAGCTTGGCGCGGCGTGCGCCTTTCTGCCGTCGCTCGGCATCCGCGCGGTGCTGTTCATCGCGGGACTTTTGGAGGAACTGCCGTTCCACGCGGTCTACTTCAACAGCGCGTTTTCTATTGCGTGGCTCGTCTATGTTTATGCGGTCTTTGCGGCCTGCGCGCTTGCCAGGCGCGGAAAATACCGGTACTTTGCGGCGGTGGGGCTGACGTTCTTGTCGCTTTTCGCCGCGGCGAAGGTCAACGCGCTGCACTATGAGCAGGGCGGGCTGAATGTTGTCGCGCTCGACGTGGGGCAGGGGGAGAGCGTGCTGCTTATCTCCGAGGGCCGCGCGGCGCTCGTGGACTGCGGCAGCAAGAATTCCTACATTGACGCGGGCGCGATCGCGGCGGACTATCTGCGCTCGGCCGGCGCGGCGCTTGACTCCGTGGTGCTGACGCACTACCACGAGGACCATTCCAACGGCCTTGCCGCGCTCTTTGCGCGCGTGGACGTGGGGACGCTTTACCTTGCCGATATCGACGCGGGCGAGGGGGACCGGGAGAAGGCCGAAGCGCTCGCAGAGCGCTACGGCGTGGACGTTCAATACGTCACCGAGGTGAGGAACGTCGCAAACGGCGCATCGACAATGACTATTTACCCGCCGGTGGGCGAGAAGGGCGCGAACGAGCTGGGACTGAGCGTTTTGTGCTCGCTCGGCGATTTCGACACACTCATCACCGGCGACATGGACGCGAAGACCGAGACGAAGCTCGTCGGGACCTACGACCTGCCCGATATCGAGGTGCTGCTCGTGGGGCATCACGGCTCGAAGTATTCCACGGGCACGACGCTGCTTGAATCGGTGACGCCGGAGGTCGGCGTCATCAGCGTGGGCGACAACAGCTACGGCCACCCGACCGAGGAAGCGCTGCTGCGCCTGACGGACGCGGGCATGAGCGTATACCGTACGGATCTTCAGGGCAATATTTTGATCACAGTGGACTGAGAGGACTTCATGGCAGAGAGAAAAACGCCCAATAAGGGCTATCAGAAACTCAAAAGCGACCTGAGCGCCGGGAACATCGGCCAGGTCTACATCTTTTACGGCGAGGAGAGCTATCTTCGCGAGTACTATCTGGGCGAGATCCGGAAAAAGCTCGTCCCCGCAGGCTTTGAGGAGTTCAACTACCACCGCCTGAGCGGCAAGACGCTCACGATGCAGGAGCTGACGGAATCGGTCGAGGCGATGCCGATGATGGCCGAGCGCACGCTCGTCGTGGTGACAGACTGCGACCTTTTCAAGCTCTCTGAAGAGCAGAGAACGGCGCTCATCGCGCTGCTCAGCGACTTCCCGCCGTACTGCTGCCTTGTGTTCGTATACGATCTCATCGAGTACAAGCCGAGCAAGACCTATAAAAAGCTCTACGAGGCGCTTGACAAGAACGCCCAGAGCGTCAAGTTTGAGGCGCAGGAGCGAAGCGATCTCATCAACTGGATCGGGCGGCGCTTCCGCGCGCTGGGTAAGGGCATCGACGCGCAGACGGCGGAGCACCTGATCTTCACCTGCGGCGCGCTGATGACCGGCCTTGTGCCGGAGATCGAGAAGATCGGCGCCTACGCCAAGGGGAAGAACATCACGGTGGACGATATCAACGCCGTGGCCGACCCCGTGCTCGACGCGGTGGTGTTTGACATGACGAATGCCATCACGAAGGGAAACTACAGGCGCGCGTCGGAGCTTCTGGGCCAGCTTTTAAAGAAGCAGGAGGAGCCGTTCGTCATCCTTGCCGTCATCAGCAAGGAGCTGCGGCGCATCTACACCGCGCGCATCGCGCTCGACAACGGCAAGGACAAGCTCTGGCTCATGGAGCTGTGGGGGATGCGGTCGGACTATCCCGCGCGGCTGCTGCTGGAGGCGGCACGCAAGACGACGAGCGAGTGGTGCAGCCAGAGCCTGCTCATGTGCCAGCGGCTCGACCAGCGGATGAAGAGCGAAAAGGGCATCGACAGCGAGGGCGAGCTCAAGCTCCTGCTGATGCGCCTTGCGCAGGGGAAGTGAAAGCATGGCAAAACCGAAGATAAAGGAAGTTATTGTCGTTGAAGGGCGGTACGACAAAAATACGCTCTCGCAGGTCGTGGACGCGGTCATCGTGGAGCTCGGCGGCTTTGCCGTGTTCAACGATAAGGAAAAGCAGGCCTTTTTGCGAAAGCTTGCCAAGGAACGCGGGATTATTCTCTTCACCGATCCCGACGGCGCGGGCTTTGTCATCCGCAACCGTGTGAAGGGCAATATCCCCGAGGGACGGGTCCTGCAGGCCTACGTGCCGGATATCTACGGCAAGGAAAAGCGCAAGCGCAAGGGCGGCAAGGAGGGCAAGCTCGGCGTGGAGGGCATGAAGCCGGACATTCTGCTTGCCGCCCTGCGCCGCGCGGGCGCGACCATTGATGAGGAAAGCTCTGTAAAGGGAGATTCCATTACAAAGGCGGACATGATGGACTTCGGACTCGTCGGCCCGAACAGCGCGGAAAAGCGCAGGGAACTCTGCAAGAAAATGGAGCTACCCGAGCATCTGAACGCGAACGCGCTGCTGGAGGCGCTGAATCTCCTGACCGACAGGGAGGGTCTTGCGGCCCTTTTCGCGCAGGCGCAATAGCGGGCGAAATCATGCTTGCAATGCGCGCGAAAGCGCGGTATAATTCTTCTATTATTTTTGTTTGCCGCACGGCGAACGCAAAGAAAGGAATGAAGGACATGGCTGAGGAAGTCAAGACTGCCGCTTCTGAAGACGAAAGCGAGAGCAGAAACTTTATCGACACCTTTATCGAAGAAGACATTGCGGAGGGTGGGCGCTTCCAGGGCCAGCAGGTCCACACCCGTTTCCCGCCGGAGCCGAACGGCTATCTGCACATCGGCCACTGCAAGGCGCTGACGATCGACTTCGGCACAGCCGAGCGCTTCGGCGGTCTCTGCAACCTGCGCATGGACGACACGAACCCCACAAAGGAGGACGTCGAATTCGTCGATGCCATCAAGGAGGATATCCACTGGCTCGGCTTCGACTGGGGCGACCGCTTCTTCTACGGCAGCGACTATTTTGAAAAGGACTACGAGTACGCCGTCGAGCTCATCAAAAAGGGCCTTGCATACGTCTGCGATCTGACGCCCGAGCAGGCGAAGGAGTACCGCGGCGACATCGGCAAGCCCGCCATCTCCCCGTACCGCGACCGCGACGTGGAGGAAAACCTCGACCTCTTCGAGCGCATGAAAAACGGCGAGTTCCCCGAGGGCAGCCGCACGCTGCGCGCGAAGATCGATCTGGCGAGCGGCAACTTCAACATGCGCGACCCGGTCATCTACCGCATCCGCTACATGCACCATCACCGCCAGGGCGACAAGTGGTGCATCTACCCGATGTACGACTTTGCCCATCCCATTCAGGACGCGCTCGAGGGCATCACGCACTCGCTGTGCTCGCTGGAATTCGAGGCGCACCGCCCGCTCTACGACTGGGTCGTGAACAACGTTTCCGTGCCCAATAAGCCGCGCCAGATCGAGTTTGCCCGCCTTGGCATCGACCACACGGTTATGTCGAAGCGTAAGCTCCGTAAGCTCGTCGAGGAGGGCATCGTTTCCGGCTGGGACGATCCGCGCATGCCGACGCTGTGCGGCCTGCGCCGCCGCGGCTTCACGCCGAAGTCCATCCGCAATTTCTGCGACCGCATCGGCGTTGCCAAGAGCGCGAGCGTGGTCGAATACAGCTTTCTGGAGCACTGCCTGCGCGAGGATCTCAACGAAAAGGCCGAGCGCACGATGGGCGTGCTGCACCCGGTGAAGCTCGTCATCACGAACTATCCCGAAGGAAAGAGCGAGACCTTCTCGGTCGAGAACAACCCGACCGATCCGGAATCCGGCACGCATGAGATCACCTTCTCCCGCGAGTGCTGGATCGAGGCGGACGACTTTATGGAGGTCCCCGTGCCCAAGTACAAGCGCCTGACGCCGAACGGCCCCGAGTGCCGTCTCAAGGGCGCGTACCTCATCACCTGCACGGGCTGCAGGAAGGATGAGAACGGCAATGTCGCCGAGGTCTACGCCGAGTACGACCCCAACTCCCCGGGCGGCGATCCCGCCGACGGCCGCAAGGTCAAGGGCGCGACGATCCACTGGGTCGACGCTGCGACCGCGCTGGACGCCGAGGTGCGCGTTTACAGCGAGCTGTTCAGCGACCCCGCGCCCGACGGCGCGGACAAGGACTTCCTTGCCTGCATGAACCCCGACTCGCTCGAGGTGCTCTCCGGCTGCAAGGTCGAGCCGCGCATGCGCGACATCGCCGCGGCATACGACAAGACTGAGAAGAAGGGCAAGACCGCGCCGAGCTTTCAGTTTATGCGCCTTGGCTACTTCTGTCTGGACAACAAGGACTGCACGGCGGACCATCTGGTTTTTAACCGCTCCGTCACGCTCAAGGACAGCTTCAAAAAGTAAAATCGATATAGAAAAAGCTCCCGGCCGGAATTCCGGCCGGGAGCTTTTATGCTGCCTGAAGGAACTTAGACGCCTTCGAGGATCTCGCGGGCGACATATACGCCGCTTGCCGAGGCGTGGGACAGAGAGTGGGTGATGCCGCTGCCGTCGCCGATGACGTAGAGGCCCTTGTACGGGGTCTCAAGGTGCTCGTCGAGCGCGACCTCCATGTTGTAGAACTTGACCTCTACGCCGTAGAGGAGCGTATCGTCGTTCGCGGTGCCGGGGGCGATCTTGTCGAGCGCGTAGATCATCTCGATGATGCCGTCGAGGATGCGCTTGGGCAGCACCAGGCTCAGATCGCCGGGCGTAGCGGCGAGCGTCGGCGTGACGAGACCCTCTTCGATGCGCTTGACCGTGCTGCGGCGGCCGCGGACCAGGTCGCCGAAGCGCTGGACGATGACGCCGCCGCCGAGCATGTTCGACAGTCTTGCGATGGACTCGCCGTAGCCGTTGGAATCCTTGAACGGCTCGGAGAAGTGCTTGGCGACGAGAAGGGCAAAGTTCGTGTTGTCGGTCTGGAGAGATTTATCCTCGTAGCTGTGGCCGTTGACCGTGACGATGCCGTTCGTGTTCTCGTTGACGACGATGCCGTAGGGGTTCATGCAGAACGTGCGGACGTTGTCCTCAAACTTTTCCGTGCGGTAGACGATCTTGCTCTCGTAGAGCTCGTCGGTCAGGTGGGAGAAAACGACGGCGGGCAGCTCGACGCGCACGCCGAGGTCCACGCGGTTGGACTTGGTGGGAATGTTCATCTCGCGGCAGACGCCTTCCATCCACTTGCTGCCCACGCGCCCGACCGAGACGATGCACTTATCGCAGCTGTAGTCCGTCTCGCCGACGGTGACACGGTAGCCCTCGCCCTCGTGGGCGATGGTGGTGACGGGGGCGTCAAAGTAGAAATCGACCTTGTCCTTGAGCTCGGCATAGAGGTTCGAGAGCACGACAAGGTTCACGTCGGTGCCGAGGTGGCGGACGGAGGCGTCGAGCAGATTGAGCTTATTCTGGATGCAGAGCTTTTTGAACTTGGTGCCGGCGGTGGAGTAGAGCTTCGTGCCCTCGCCGCCGTAGGCCATGTTGATCTCGTCCACATAGTGCATGAGGTCGAGCGCCTGCTTCTTGCCGATGTACTCGTGCAGCGTGCCGCCGAAGTCGTTGGTGATGTTATACTTGCCGTCAGAGAACGCACCGGCGCCGCCGAAGCCGCTCATGATCGAGCAGCTCTTGCAGCGGATGCAGGACTTGACCTTGTCGCCGTCGATGGGGCAGTGGCGCTTTTCAAGGCTGTGACCGGCTTCGAACACGGCCACGCGCAGGTCACCGCGCGCCTTTGTCAGCTCGTAGGCGGAGAAAATGCCGCCGGGGCCGGCGCCGATGATGATGACGTCATACTTCATGGAAGAATCCTCCATTGATTCCGGATTTGCCGGCGGAAGAACCTACCGGCGCAAAAATACATACTATATTGTAATAAAACAGGGGATAAAGTCAAGAGCGCGCGGAGAAAAAGGACGGAAAAAATTCCGCCCTTTTACATATTCTTTTTGATGCTTTTGATGGCGTTTTTCTCAAGGCGCGAGACCTGCGCCTGCGAAATGCCGATCTCGCTCGAGACCTCCATCTGCGTTTTGCCGTCGGAGTAGCGCAGAGCGAGGATCAGCCGCTCGCGCTCGCTCAGGCGCGAGAGCGCTTCCTTGAGCGCGATCTGCTCGAGCCAGTCCTCGTCGGTGTTTTTGCTGTCGCGCACCTGATCCATGACGCACACGGCGTCGCCGCCGTCGGAGTAGACCGGCTCGAAGAGCGACACGGGGTCGCAGACCGCGTCCATGGCGAATACGACCTCCTCGCGCGGGATGTCGAGCTCGCGCGCGATCTGCTCGACCGTCGGCTCGCGCTGCTGCTCGCGCTGGAGCTTTTCGCGCGCCTGCAGCACGCGGTAGGCCGTGTCGCGCATCGAGCGGCTGACGCGGATGGCGCTGTTGTCGCGCAGATACCGGCGGATCTCGCCGATGATCATCGGCACGCCGTAGGTGGAAAAGCGGACGTTCTGCGAAATGTCGAAGTTGTCGATGGCCTTTAAAAGCCCCACGCAGCCGACCTGAAAGAGGTCGTCCGCGTTTTCGCCGCGCCCGGAAAAACGCTGGATGACCGAGAGCACCAGCCGGAGGTTGCCCTCCACGAGCGCTTCGCGCGCGCCCTTGTCGCCCTGCTTTGCCCTTTGCAGCAGCGCATTCGTTTCCGCGGCGGTGAGCGTTGGCAGCTTTGCCGTGTTCACGCCGCAGATCTCCACCTTGCCGAGCATAAAAGAACCCCGCCTCCCTTGCAAAAAGCCTGCATTCAGTATGTCCGCGCGCGGCGGAAACATACCGGAGGGGAGACGGGGATATTTTTTATCGTTCGGCGAAGTACGATGGACTTCGCGCGATCAATGGGTTCTCAGGAAAGAAGGCCGATGCCGAAGGCGATGATCGCGGCGTTGAAGAAGTCGTTGAAAAGACCGCCGACCATCGGGATCACGAAGTAGGCCGAGGGGGAGGGACCGTAGCGGCGGGAGACGGCCTGCATGTTGGCCATGGCGTTGGACGTGGCGCCCATGCCGAAGCCGACAAAGCCGGCGGTGATCATCGCGGCGTCGTAGTCGCGGCCCATGACCGGGAAAACGACGAAGATGGAGAAAAGGACCATCAGCAGCACCTCGGCGGCGAGGGAGACGATCATCGGCAGCGCCAGATCAACGAGCTGCCAGAGCTTGAGACCCGAGAGTGCCATGGAAAGGAAGATCGCGAGGAACATGTTGCCCATCGTGCCGATCTCCTCGGCGGGGAACTCCATGAGCTTGAAGTGGTCGATCACGTTGCGCACAATGACGGCAACGAGCATCGAGCCGATGTAGATCGGGAAGCTGAAGCCGCAGAGTTTCGTGAGCCACACGCTGACAAAGTTGCCGACGCCGACGCAGAACACGAGCAGCAGGAAGCCGTAGACAAAGTTGTTGGCGTGGGTGTTGTAATGCGCGTCGTCGGCATCCTCTTCCTCCACCGCGTCAACGAGCTCGTCGCGCAGGTGTTTTTTGACGATGAGCCTGCGCGCGATCGGGCCGCCGAGCAGCGAGCCGAAGATGAGGCCGAACGTCGCGGCCGCGACGGCGACCGTCGTTCCGCCGACAGCGCCGGCGGCGTCAAGGTCGGGACCGATGCCGGCCGCGGTGCCGGGGCCGCCGATCATCGAGATGGAGCCGCAGGCAAGGCCGAAGAGCGGGTCCTTGCCCATGAGTGCCATCACGCCGCTGCCGACGACGTTCTGCAGAACGATCATCACGATGCTCAGGATCAGGAGCATGATGACGGCCTTGCCGCTTTTGAGCAGCAGCGGGATGCTCACGGTGAAGCCGACGGTCGTGAAGAACATGATCATAAAGACGGTCTGCAGCGTATCGTCAAAGGTGATGACCGCGGTGCCGGTGGCGTAAAGAATGGTGTTGAAGATCGCGAAGCACAGGCCGCCGACCAGGGGAGCGGGAATGCAGAAGCGGCTGAGCACGGGGATCTTTTTCGTCAGCACCAGACCGAGCGCATACATTGCGGCGCCGAGTGCGAGGGCGTGGTACATATTGAGCTGGATCTCTGTCATGTCTGTTGAAAACCTCCATAAAAAAGATATGACCCTCCGGCATAGCCCGGAGGGAAACGCGGGAATGCGGTGCCGGGGAAGGGATAGGACGTCCTGCTCCCGCAATAGAATAGGAAGCGGGAGGGATGTAAATGGATTGCCGCTTTGCCGACTTCCGCTGCAAGGAAGTCATCAACATCTGCGACGGCTGCCGCCTGGGCTATGTAGGCGACATAGAATGCAGACTGCCCGACGGGCAGCTGACTGCTTTGATCGTGCCGGGACCGTTCCGCTTTTTCGGGCTGTTCGGCCGCGGCGAGGAGTACTACATCCCCTGGGAGAGCGTCAAACAGGTGGGGGATGACATCATCCTGATCGACAAGCCGTTTCCGCGGCAGGAGCCGCCGCGGCGGGAGCGCCGCGCACGCCGTCGGCTTTAGGCGGCGGCAAAACGGCCCGCGGAAAGCGGACCTTGTATATTATAAGGATATTTTAAGCTTTTGCAAGCGCGATTTTTTAAAAGTGCACTTTTTTTCTGCGAATAAGCAGGAAAAAGTTGCAGGAGCGCGCAAAAACAGGAAAAAGAAGAATATCAGAAAAAAGAGCTTGCATTTTTCTGACTATGCGGGTATAATATCCGGGTATCCCGCATGGAGACCGGACTTCTTGTCTGTGCCATCAGGTTGGCAGGAGGGATGAAGGCTCCAGAGGTAAAAACTAAATTCAAAGGAGAACTATCCACCATGGCAAACGTCGTATCCATGAAAGCCCTGCTCGAAGCAGGCGTCCACTTCGGCCACCAGACCCGCCGCTGGAACCCCAAAATGGCTCCCTACATCTACACTGAGCGCAACGGCATCTACATCATCGACCTGCAGAAGACCGTCAAGAAGCTCGAGGAAGCCTATAACTTCGTCCGTTCCGTCTCCGAGAGCGGCCAGAACATCCTGTTCGTCGGCACCAAGAAGCAGGCGCAGGAGGCCATCAAGGAAGAGGCTTCCCGCTGCGGCGGCTACTATGTCAACGCCCGCTGGCTCGGCGGTATGATGACCAACTTCAAGACCATGCGCACCCGCGTGGACCGTCTCAACCAGCTCAAGACCATGCAGACTGACGGCACGTTCGATATGCTGCCGAAGAAGGAAGTCATGAAGCACCTTGCCGAGATCGAGAAGCTCGAGAAGTACCTCGGCGGCGTGAAGGAAATGAAGAAGCTCCCCGGCGCGCTGTTCATCGT
>CAKUBI010000021.1 GCA_934636865.1 uncultured Oscillospiraceae bacterium | reverse complement strand
CTCCTAAGCGGTAGGCCACCAGTTAGAGTCTGGTCGGGGGTGCCAGAAACGCTGTGATCTTTTTGACCGCAGCGTTTTCCAATATTTTGAGATAAGGATGTGTTATTTTGTTAGTCTCGGGGAAAAGTCTGAAACACGACTTCATCCGGTTCGCCTCGGCCACGATGGCCTCGCAGATGGTGTTCTCGCTCTATTCCATGGTGGACGGCCTGATGGTCTCGCTCGGCGTGAACGAATACGCCATGAGCGCCGTCAACCTCGCCATCCCCTTCACCAACGCGCTTTTTTCCATCGCGGTGCTCTTCGCCGTCGGCTCGTCCACGCTCATCGCCATCTTTCTCGCGCAGGAGAAGCGGCACGAGGCCGACATGCTCTTTTCCCAGAATTTTGTCACGCTGCTCGTGCTCGGCGCGCTCGCGACGGCGCTGGTGCTGCTCTTCCTTGACCCGTTCGCAAGGCTCCTCGGCGCGGACGAGGTGACGCTCGACTACGTCAAGCACTATCTTCTCGGCATCGCGCCGTTCAGCGTGTGCTATCTCATCTCATATAACCTCGAGGTCCTCGTCAAGACCGACGGCTACCCGCGCTACGCGCTCTTCACGGTCATCGGCGGGTGCCTGACAAACTGCGTGCTCGACTATATCGCCATTTTCCACCTCGATATGGGCGTGTTCGGCGCGGCGGTGGCCACGGGCATTTCCCAGCTGGTGACGTGCCTTTCCTACTTTGCGCACTTTTTCAGCAAAAAGTGCAGCTTCCGGCTGCGGCGCTTCCGCTTTGACCCGCGGCTCTACGCCCGCGTGCTGCCCATCGGCCTGTCCGACGGCGTGACGGAGCTGTGCACAGGGCTGATGATCTTTCTATTCAACCGCACGGTGCTGCGCTGCATCGGCACGGACGGCGTCGTGACCTACACGGTCATCGCCTACGTGACGACCATCATCATCAACCTCATGGTCGGCGTGTCGCAGGGCGCGCAGCCGCTCGTGAGCTTCCACTACGGCAAGGGCGAGTACCGCGCGTGCGATACGCTGCTGCGCTATGCGCTCACGACCGTGTGCATCCTCGCGCCGGCGCTGTTTCTCGGGCTTTACCTCTTCGCGCCGCAGCTCGTGCGCGCCTACCTGTCCCACGCGGACGCGGCGCTTGTCGCCTACTCCGTCGGCGCGTTCCGGCACTACAGCGTTTCCTATCTGCTGCTGGGCTTTAACGTGGTCGCCGGCGGCTTTATGACGGCGCTCGAGCGGCCCGTGCCCGCCATCTGCATCTCCGTCGGCCGCGGCCTTGTGCTGCAAAGCGCGGTGCTGCTGCTCCTTGCCGCGCTCTTCGGCGGGGACGCGCTGTGGTACACGCCCATTCTGTCCGAGGGGCTGTGCCTGATCCTCTCGGTTTTCGCGCTGCGCCGCTATCGCCGCGCGGTACGCGCCAATTTATAAAGGAAGAGGGACGCCGAAATCCAGCGTCCCTCTTTTGATCTGTTTTTCTTTAGAATTCAAGCTTTTCCATGCGGTCGAAGGCCTCTTTGAGCTGCTCGATGCCCACGGTGCAGGCGATGCGGAAATGGTTCGCGCCGGTGCTGCCGAAGGGGCTTCCCGCGCTGACGAGCACGTGCGCGCGCTCCAAAAGCTCCTTGCAGAACTGCTTGTCGTCAAGCCCCGTTTTCTCAACGCCGGGGAAGAGATAGAACGTGCCCTTCGGGCGCACAAGGCTCAGGTACGGGATCTTTTCGATGCGGTCAGCGGAGTAGAAGATGCGGTCGCGGTAGGCCGAAACGTACTTTTCGCGGATCTCCCTGCGCATGGCGAGCGCCTGAATGCCCGCGCGCTGGGAGATGGACGGCGCGGAGTAGACGAGCGAGCCGTTGATGCGGTTCATCACGTCGAGCAGCTCCGGCTCGGCGATGATAACGCCCACGCGCCAGCCGGTCATGAGGAAATTCTTCGAAAAGCTGTTGAGCGTGATGGTTCGCTCGGTCATGCCGGGCAGGGTGCGGATGGGGCGGAAGTCGCCCTCGTAAATGTAGGTCGTGTAGATCTCGTCCGCCGCGATCAGAAGGTCGTGCTCCTTCGCCACGCGGGCAAGGATCTCCATCTCAGCAAGGTCGTAGCCCATGCCGGTGGGGTTGGCGGGGTTATTGAAGATGATGGCCTTGGTGCGCGGCGTGACGGCGGCGCGCAGGCGTGCTTCATCGATGGCGTAGCCCTCTTCGGCGTAGGTCGGGACCTCCACGCACACGCCGCCTGCCATTTCGATCTGCGTGCGGTAGAGCGCGAAATACGGTGAAAAAACGATGACCTCGTCGCCGGGGTCCAGAATCGCCATCATCGCAAGCGACATGCCAAGGCAGCTCGACGCGCTCACGAGCACGTGGTCGCGCGCAAGCTTCTGGTCGAAGTCCTCCTCCCACGCCTTGCAGACCGCGGCGATCAGCTCCGGGTCGCCCTTGGGGTCGCCGTAGTGGGTGTAGCCCGCCTTTGCGTCGCGGAAGGCGGCGCTGATGATGGACTCG
The DNA here is from genome assembly GCA_934636865.1 of uncultured Oscillospiraceae bacterium. Lineage (GTDB taxonomy): Bacteria > Bacillota > Clostridia > Oscillospirales > Oscillospiraceae > Hominicoprocola. Next base: position 35,040 of record CAKUBI010000021.1, on the reverse strand, counting down.
TCGGTCGTAAAGTCCGTGTCGCCGATGCTCAGGTCCACGATGTCCTTGTACTTGGCCAGCGCCGCGGTGTCGAGCGTCAGGCCCGTGCCCGCGTTCCGGAAGCGCTTGGCAATGTAATTTCGCTGCATCATATCGTTCTCCTTCCGCCGCGCCCCCGCGCCGATGAGCGCGGCAGGCCCGATGAATAATAAATGCAGTATACGGCAAAGCTGCCGCAGATTCAAGAGCAAATATTCACAGAATTCGGTAAAATATTTACCCCGTTATAAAAAGAAGCGTCATGTCCGCGCGGCCTTTTTTATTATAGAGCAGCGGGTCAGATGCTCTTTCTGAGGCTGCGGTTGATCTTCGCGACGACCTCGCGCACGGGGACGTTCATCCCCGTCGTCATCGTGGCGAGCAGCATCTCCTGATCGGCGGGCGCGAGCATGGGCGCGGTGATGCGCTTGAACTTTTTCTCGATCCAGTTAAGATCCAGCTCTTTGTCCTCCGGCTCGCCGGGGGCCTCGTACACGTCGGAGCGGTACGCCGTTCCGTCCTTGAGCGTGATCTCCACCCAGGCAAGACGCTTGGCGGGGAATTCCTTGTCCATCTCCGGATCGACGGCAAACTCCAGCCGGTCCATCATGTCAAGCACGGTCTGATTGCCCAGCGCCTCCTCGCGCACCTGCTGGAAGCCCACGTCGCCGAACACCAGCGCGCTCGCGACCGGCCAGGCGATGTTGTACTGCGCCTCATCCGTGCCGTGGGGGCGGATCTTGCTCAGCCGCGCGGCGGAGAGGAAGGTGTTGATCTTCACGTGCGCGACCTTGGTATAGTCAAAGCCGTGGCGCTTCATCAGCGTCTGGCAGGCGAGGATGGGCTGGTGCGCCCAGCGGCAGCAGGTATAGGGCTTGAAGTAGAGCTCCATGATGCGGTAGCTGCTGCCGAGATCGTCGAGATACTTCGCGTACTCGGGCAGCTCGAGCAGGTGCGTCCGCCCGGTCTCGCCGCAGAGCGTTTCCAGCGCGGCCATCGTGCCCACGAGCGCGCCGAAGGGCACGCCGTCCTTGTTCATGGAGGGATACTCCACCGCGCGCATCACGGGCGTCATCGGCGCGTGGAAATCCGCGATGGAAAGCGCGTTGTTGAGCTGCTTTTCATCAAAGCCGTACAGCCGGCCAATGCCCGCCGCCGTGCCGAAGGCGCCGTAGGCGCCGGTGCTGTGCAGGAACTTATAGTGGTCCTGCATGGCGAGCGCCCAGCGGATCGAGAGCTCGTAGCACACCGTGAGCGTGGTCAGGTATTCGCGCCAGGCGGCGTTCTTTTCCAGCGCCGCGGCCAGCACGCCCGCGACGAACGACGTGCCGGGATGGCCGCAGATAGCGCGGTGGCCGTCGTCAATATCAAAGGAGTTGCTGCTGTGGCCCATGGCGATCGCCGCGCCGAGGAGGTTATATTTTTTGTCCGAGCCGACGGCGGGGATATCGCCCAGCAGCCCCATGCGCTGCGCCAGCTTCTGTCCCGCCTTGAACTGTTCGCCGTAGCTGCCGAGGATCAGCGCCGTCATCAGATCGACGCCGCACATGAGCGCGTGCTCCTGCACCGCGGCGGGGAAATCGTCCCATTTCGCGTCCAGCGCGTAGCGCTCCGCGCGATAATCCGTTTTAAATTCCATATTCATTCTCTCCATTGGTCGAAAGCAGGCCCGGGGAGGAGACAGAAGATGCAGAGACTCCGGCGAGTCTCTGCATCTTTCTGCTTTAAGGAGACTGCTTCATGATCGCAGATTGACAGTTATGGGATCAGCGCTCGTACACGCCGTCGTTGAGGTAGGCAAGGAGCTCATCCCTGCTCATGCCGTCGATGCCGAGGTAGGCGAGGTTGTAGCGGCTCTCCTCGAAGAAGTTCTTCTGGTGCATCGCGCCGGCCAGCGTGATCATCGAGTCGATGATGGGGGTCTTGACGCCGTAGGCCACGCCCAGATCGTGATAGACCTTGCAGCCGATGGGCACATCCTCGGTCATATAGCGGTGGTGGATGTTGTTCGGGCCGGTGTTGCCCTCGTTGGAGGGCTGGTCGAGCGGGAATACGACGTTGTCGTTGCCGTTTTCGTCAAGACCCATGTACTCCTGCGTCAGCACGCTGCGGCGGGAGAAGAACATTTCCTTCTTGTACTTGGGCGTGCCGACGCCGATGGCCTCGGCCAGCGCAATCTCTTCGTTATAGAACTGATACTGCACCTCGCAGATGGACGGGCACAGGCCGTGGGAATACATGGAGTAGGTGGTCTTGTCGTGGCCGCCGAAGATCACGCCCCAGTTTTCCATCGTGGAAACGCCGAGGATCGTGGCGGGCACATGGATGACAGGGTTGACGTTGGCAAAGTCCACGTCGAGGACGGTGTTGGCCCTGGAGGGGCCGTCGCCGTTGGTGACGGCGTCCATGCAGGGCAGATACTTCGAGGCCTCGAGGAAATCGTCCGTGTCGGTCATGGGCAGGGCCGCGCCGCGCAGCGTGATGGCGCGGTACTTGGCGCTCACGTGCGGGAACACGCACTTGCCGATGCTCTCAAGGCGCGTGCCGTAGGGTGCGGAGGACCAGCCGCCGACGATGACCTGCTTCGTGCAGCCCATCTCGCGCATCAGGCGGCGCAGCAGCAGGCAGCCGAAGTTGTCGGCGAACACGTTGACGACCTGGCCGTCCTCAAGGTAGGGGATCATGGCGCGGAACATGGCCTCGTGGCCCCAGGAGCCGCAGGAAACGACGATGTGGCCCGCGCCCTTGACGGCCTTTTCGATGTCGCTCGTTACAACGTCGATAAAGGCGCGGCCGCTGCGCTCGAAGCAGTCGCGGTTGCGCTGGATGCCGTCGAAGAGGATGCCGGTCTTGTCGAGGTCCTTGAGCGACTTCTCCGCAAAGGGCATCACGTCGTAGAGACGGACCTCGCGCCCGGCGAGCTTGATGTCCGCCGCGCAGGTCTTGCCGACAGCGCCGCCGCCCAGCACGGCGACTGGCAGGTTCTTCAGATACTCCATCTTACTCATGGTAAACTCCTCCACAGTATGATTTGTCCGGAAATGATTTTGTGAACGCAGCGATAAAATCGATGCTGGACAAAGTATACAAAGCAGGATATAATTTGTAAAATGAATTGTTCAAATTGCCGCCAACGAAAATCATAATGGTCGGGAGGAAAGTTATGGAATTGCGCAATATCGTCACCTTTTTGCAGGCGGCGGAGATGGAAAATTTCACGCACGCGGCAAACAGCCTCGGCTATTCCCAGTCCACGGTCACGGTGCAGATCAAGCAGCTGGAAACGGAGCTGGGCTATCAGCTCTTCGACCGCGTGGGCAACCGCATCTCCCTCACGCCGCGCGGCGAGGAGTTCCGCTACTACGCCAATCAGCTCGTTTCGATCTCCCAGCAGATCAAGCTCATCCCCATGCGCGAGCCGGAAAATCTGCACGGCACGCTGCGCATCGGCATCCTCGAATCGCTCTTTTTCCACATTCTGCTCCCGCTGCTGCCCGACTATCACAAGCGCTTTCCCAACATCACGATCCAGACCAGGACCGGCTCGAGCGAGGAGCTGTTCTCGCTTCTGCGGCACAACGAGCTGGATGTGATCTTTACGCTGGGGCAAAAGAGCATGGAGCGCGACTGCGTGCGCGCCTACGCGCGCGAATCGCGCATCTGCTTCACGGCGGCCGCCTCCTCGCCCTATGCGGGCGGAGAGGAGCTGCGCTTTGAGGACGTGTGCAGAATGCCGCTCATCCTCACCGAGCGCGACAGCGTTTACCGCCGCGCGCTCGAGCAGGCCGCCGCGCTGCGCGATATCGAGGTCTCCCCCGTGCTGGAGGTGGACAGCACCTCCGCCATCACCTCGCTCGTGAAGATCGGGCTGGGCGTCTCGCTGCTGCCGGACTATGTCGTCCGGCCGCTTGAAAAGCGCGGCGAGGCTGTCGTACTCTGCGTGCCGGATTGCAGCATCCGCCTCTGGCAGCAGATCTTTTATCATAAGAACAAGTGGGTCACGCCCCAGATGGCCGGGCTGATCGAAGCCATCCGCACGGCCTATCCGGCCTGACGCGCGGGAGAAAGGAGACCGTCTCATGGACCTCAGTTTTGATCCCTCCCAGGAGATCCGCTTCAGTGTGGGCGAGCTGTCGGAGATGTACGGCGTCACATCGCGCACGCTGCGGCTCTACCACGAGCGGGGCCTCCTCGTGCCCGAGCGCATCGACACGCGCACGGGCTACCGCTACTACTCGACCTCGCAGCTGCCGCGCCTTGAGATGATCCTGCAGATGAAAAACGTCGGTCTTTCGCTCAAGCGCATCGAAAACATCCTCGAGACGAAGGACCTCTCCGTTTTCGAGGCGCTGCTCAACGAGCAGATCGACGAGCTGGACGAGAAGATCGCGCGCTACACCACCTCACGCAAGGCGCTCACGCGCCAGCTCAACAGCTGCCGCTTTCTGCGCAACCCGCCTGCGCTCGACCATGTTTTCATCGAGTTCATCCCCAAGCGCCGCGCGATCACCTTCGATATCGACGAATATGACTTCCGCGGCGACTACGGCGAGGTCTCTCCCTGGAAGCTCGGGCTTGACCACATCCGCGCGGCGATGACCGGCGAGGGCATCCCGCTCACGCTGTTCAGCCAGGTGGGCTGCATGGTCCCGCGTGAGAGCCTGCAAAAGGGGCGCTTTCTGTGCAGCAGGGCCTGCATCCTGCTCGACGCCGAGCGCCCGGATCTGCCGTGCACCATGCTCCAGTCCGGCATCTACGCCTGCATGTACCGCCAGTACGTCTCGATGGACAACGCGGCGGAGAGCGTGGGCTTGCAGCTTCTGATGGACTACATTGCGGAAAACGGCTATCAGATCGTGGGGCCGTATCTCGGTCAGGTCATCGCCGAGACCTCTGTTTTCAACTACTCCAACCGGAACATTCTTGTCAAGCAGCAGATCCCAGTTGCATTTCCCGATTAAAAAACGCATCAATATTCTCCAGCCCTGTTCCTCAGCGGCCTTCGGATTGCTTGCAGGAAGCAATCCGAAGGCCGCTTTTCTTTCATCCGGCTGCAAAACCTTTCCCCTGCGTCAAGGTTCTGTGCTTCTCTTTCCGCACGCAAAAATCAACGCATGCACCAATTTTCTGCATTTTTCTTTGCATCGTATGTTCATTCTGCACAATTTCGGTCCCTTCAGTTTTGCTTGACACCTTCCCCACGGTAAAGCGGTATAGTAGAAGCAGAGGATCAGCAATGCAAGAATATTGCTTTTAAACTGCAAAACCAGCTGGTCAAACTATTTAACTGATTACCGTGACGGATCGAAAGGAAGGGCTATTTATGGATTGGAAAATGATTATCGGCGGCAAGTCCGTGGACGCTTCTGACGGCGCTGTGCTCAACAACTACAACCCCTACACCGGCGAACTGATCGGCACCGTGCCTGCCGCGACGAAGGAGGACGTAGATCTCGCCATCGCCAACGCGGTCGAGGGCCAGAAGGAATGGGCCGCGCTGCGCAACGACGAGCGCGACGCCATCATCAACAAGTTTCTCGCGCTCTACGACGAGCACGCCGAGGAGCTCGCGCAGCTGCTCAGCCGCGAGGGCGGCAAAACGATCAGCGAGTGCCGCGGTGAGGTAGGCAGCGTGCCCCTGATCTTCCGCGCCTACATGAACGCCGCCGCCACCATGTACGGCGAGACCCTGCCGTACAACGTTGAGCGCCGCAACACGAGCGACATCATCTTCACCTCCTACGAGCCGCTGGGCGTGTGCGTATGCGTCGCGCCGTTCAACTATCCCGTTTCCACCATGACCAACAAGGTCGCCCCCGCCCTGTGCGCCGGCAACAGCGTCATCATGAAGCCCGCCTCCGACACGCCGATGAGCATCATCCTCTACGCTCAGCTCATGCTCGAGGCCGGAATGCCGGCCAACACCGTGCAGGTCATCACCGGCAGCGGCAGCAAGGTCGGCAAATGGATCACCGAAAATGAGCACGTCGCCGCCATCAGCCTCACCGGCAGCACCGCCGTGGGCGTGGAGCTCCAGGCCGACGCCAGCCGCCACCTGCAGCGCGTTCTGCTCGAGCTCGGCGGCAACGATCCCTTCGTCGTTTTTGAGGACTGCGATCTTGACAAGGCCGTGGCCGAGGCCATCGGCGGGCGCATCTACAACGCCGGTCAGATCTGCTCGGCCAGCAAGCGCTTCATCGTTCAGAACAGCGTGAAGGAAGCCTTCACCGAAAAGCTCATTGAAGGGCTCAAGGCCATCAAGTGCGGCGACCCGCTCGACGAGACCACCGTTTTCAGCTGCCTCATCAACCCCGCCGCCGCGGCCAAGGTCGCGCAGCAGATCGAGATGACCGTCGCCCAGGGCGCGCGCTGCGTCTACGGCGGCAAGCGCACCGCCGAGACCATCGTGGAGCCCACCGTGCTCGTCGATGTGACGCCCGGGATGGACATCGCGCAGAGCATGGAGGTCTTCGGACCCGTATTCCCGGTCATCGGCTTTGACACCTTCGACGAGGCCATGGCCATTGCCAACAACACGGCCTACGGTCTCTCCGCGGGCGTGATGACCGGCGACATCGCCACGGCGATGAAGGCGGCCCGCGCGATCCAGTCGGGCACCTGCGTCATCAACGGCACGGGCGACTACCGCACGAGCTATCACGGCTTCGGCGGCTACAAGATGTCCGGCGTCGGCCGTGAGGGCGCGCTGCACACGCTGGAAGAGTTCTCCGAGGTCAAGACCACCGTCCTCCGCGGTGTGATGGCGTAAATAACTGCTTGCCCCGCGGCAAGGAGATATTTTACAGAGGAAGCAGAACCTATATCTTTCCGGCTACAACATCAAATAGAAAAGGAGATATCAACATGAAAAGAACACTTGCCCTGATTCTGGCCGCAGTGATGATCCTCGCACTGTCCGCATGCGGTGTCGTTCAGAACGGCACCGAAGGCTCCTCTTCCCCCTCTTCCACCGTCTCCGGCAGCACCAATGACGCTCCCGCGGCCGCTCTGCCCGGCGCGTCCATCGTTCTCAAGGTCTCCACCCCCGAGAGCGACACCAACATCCTCAACACCTGGAACTGCTATGCGCGCGTGTTCAAGAACTCTCTCGAGGTCTACTCCAACGGTGAGATCACCTGCGACATTTACCCCAACGACCAGCTCGGCGATCTGACCTCCTGTCTTGAGCAGTGCTCCCACGGCACGCTGGATATCTGCCTTTCCCCCGCAACGGGCAATATGTCCGCATGGGTCCCCGATCTTGCCAGCTTTGATATCCCGTATCTTTTCGATGATCAGGACGCGCTGAATATCATGCTTCAGGGCGAGATCTTTGATGACATCAACGCGCAGCTTTATGACAAGGCGGGCCTGCAGCTTCTGAGCATGTTCACCACCGGCTTCCGCAACCTCGACTCCTACACCAAGCCGATCTACTCCGTCAGCGACATGAAGGGTCTCAAGTTCCGCCTGCAGAGCATTGACGCTCATATCGCCATGGGCGAGGCATGGGGTGCCGTTCCCACCACCGTCGCCTTCTCCGAGCTGTACTCCGCAGCCTCCACCGGCGTGATCGATGCCTCGGATAACTGCAACTACACCCTCTTCATGAAGAACCTCGAGGAGGTCACCAAGTACATCACGGATACCAAGCACATCGCCAACGTTGTCGGCGCAATGATCAGCACCAAGACGCTTGAAAAGCTGACGGACGAGCAGCGCGCCATGGTCGCTCAGGCCGCCGACGACGCCCGCCGCGCCACCATCGGCGTCGTGCAGGCAAGCGACGTATACAACACCCAGAAGCTCAAGAACGCCGGCGTTGAGCTGATCTCCCTGACCGAGGACCAGCGTCAGGAATTCAAGGACGCCTGCTATGACTACGTCTGCGCAAAGGTCCTGCCCACCATCAATCAGGACTTCTATGACAAGGTCCTCTCCTGCTTTGCCGAGGCAAAGGCGGTAAGCGGCAAGTGATCGCCGCCCGGCCCGCACTGCCGGGGACCGACCTTTCTTCCCCGCAAATCCTGATTCTGTGATAGGAGGACCCATGAGAAAATTACAACAAGTAAAGAAATTCGTCGCCAATCTCTCTCTTGCAGCCTCAGCTGTGCTGCTCAGCGTCGTTTCCCTCGCCATGTTCGTCAACGTGCTTGACCGCTTCATTTTCAAGATGGGCCTGATGTGGGTGGAGACCTTCTCCCGCTACGGCCTGATCTGGTCGGTATTTCTTGCATCCAATGTGCTCATCTACCGCAACGAGCTGATGCGCGTGGACTTTCTGGACAATCTGCTCCCCGCGAAATTCAAAAGCGTACGCGAGAAGGTCTATACGCTCGCTTTCGTCCTGATGCTCGCCATTCTGATCTACTATGGCTGGAGACAGGCCGTCTCCTACATCGGGGTCATCGCGCTCGGCCTGCCGATCGACAAGTTCTGGGTGTACCTCTGCGTTCCCGTCGGCGCAGCTCTGATGCTGTTCCAATACCTGACGAACCTGATCCTTCTGCTCGGCAAGCGCGGCCAGGACACGACAGATAAGGAGGCTCACGCTTAATGGAACACATCGCTTTGATCATCGTTATCGTTCTGCTGTTCGGCATGCTGCTGATCGGTGCGCCGGTCGTTATGGCGATCGGCACCGCGGCGCTGACCTACTTCTTCATTAAGCCCGGCATGATGGCGAGTCTCGTTGTCTACGCGCACCGCCTGTTTACCGGCATGGACAGCTTCATCTACCTCTGTATCCCGCTTTTTATGCTGTCAGGAAACCTGATGGGAAAAACGGGCCTGATGGACAAGGTCGTTGACTTCTGCAAGATATTCGTCGGCCGTCTGCGCGGCGGCGTGGCCTATGTCAACGTTCTTGCCAGTATGCTCTTCGGCGGCATCTCCGGCTCGGCTCTTGCCGATATCGCCGCCCTCGGCCCGATCGAGATCAGCCTGATGGAATCGGACGGCTACGACAGAGACTTTTCCGCCGCCCTGACCGCAACGTCCGCCATTCAGGGTCCCGTCATCCCGCCGTCCATCCCCGCGGTCATGTTCGCAAGCCTGACCAGCGTTTCTGTCGGCGCCATGTTTGTCGGCGGTCTCGGCCCCGGTATCCTGCTGGGTATCGCGCAGATCCTCGTCATCTATGTCATCGGCAGGAAAAAGGGCTTCCCCAAGGGCGATTATCACTACACGGTCAAGGAAGCCGTCAAGATCACCCTGTCCTCCCTCAGCGCGATCTTCATGATCGTTCTGATCCTCGGCGGTATTGTTTCCGGTCTGTTTACCGCCACGGAGGCGGCCGCCGTTTCGGTGGCATACGTCCTGATCCTCGGCCTTATCGTCTATCGCAATCTCACCCTGAAGGACATCTGGGATTCCATCCTCGAGACCGCGACCGGCTGCGCGTCCATCTTCCTGATCATCGGCTTCACGCAGATCATCAGCTGGATCCTCGCGATGGAAAATGTTCCCGCCATGATCAACAACCTCGTCACCACCACCGGCATGTCCCCATACCTGCTTTTGTTTATCGTTAATATTTTCTTCCTGTTCAACGGTATGTGGATCTCCGACTCCGCGCAGCTGATCCTCTTCGCCCCGATCTTTACCCCGATTTTCATGCGTATGGGCGTCAGTGCGATCCACTTCGGCGTGGTCATGGTCGTCAACGTTATGATCGGCCTTATCACTCCTCCCTACGGCGTCGGTCTTTATACGGTCGCAAGCGTTTCCGGGTGCGAGCTGAAGAAGATCGTCAAGGCAAGCCTCCCGTTCACGGGTGCCTGCATTGCCGTTCTGTTCCTGATCACCTATATCCCGGAGCTGGTGCTGACGATCCCCAGGCTGCTTGGCTATGTGGTGTAAGCAGCGCAGCGTTTATTAAAAGAAAAGAGGAGATTTGTCTTGAAACATCGTGTACTTATGATCGAGCCCACCATCCAGCCCATCGGCGTTGAGATGCTCAAGGAAAGCTGCGACGTCGTTCTGGGGCAGGACGGGAGCGAGGCGGGCCTCATCCGCCAGATCAACGAGCATCAGATCGACGCGCTCGTCACCCGCGCCGAGCAGGTCACGAGAAAGGTCATCGAAAGCTGCCCGTCGCTCAAGGTCATCGGCCAGTACGGCGTGGGCCTTGACAACATCGACGTTGCCGCCGCCAGCGAAAACGGCGTCATGGTCCTCAACGTTCCCGACGGAAACTTCATCTCCGTCGCCGAGCACGTCATGCTCTCCGTCCTGTGCCTGAGCCGCATGGTCGTCAACGCCGACCACGCGGTCCGCGCGGGCGAATGGTCCGCCTACCGCGAGGCGCACAGCCCGCAGGAGATCTACGAGAAAACGCTGCTCATCATCGGCTTCGGCCGCATCGGACGCGACGTTGCGGCGAAGGCGCAGGCCTTCGGCATGAAGGTCATGGCCTTCGATCCCTTCGTCACCGCCGGGCAGATGGCCGCGCTGGGCGTCACGAAGGCCGACCCGCTGGAAGCGGGCCTTCGCGAGGCCGACTATGTCACGATCCAGCTGCACCTCACGCCGGAAACGCGCGGCATGATCTCCACCGAGCAGTTCCGCCAGATGAAGCCCACGGCCTCGCTCATCAATCTCAGCCGCGGGCCCGTCGTGGACCAGAAGGCGCTCTATCAGGCGCTCGTTGACCACGAGATCGCCTCGGCCATGCTGGACGTGCTCGAAAAGGAGCCGCCGGAGCAGGACGAGCCGCTGCTCTCGCTGCCCAACGTCATCCTCACCCCGCACCTGGGCGGCAACACCGTCGATGCGCTCATCCGCATCTCCAAGATTCTCGCCCGCACGGTGTTCGAGGCGCTGGAGACAGGCGACAGCTACAACTTTGCCAACAAAAAAACGATCCAGAACAAGAGAGTCTGATCACAGGAAGGAGCTTTGCTATGAAAAATCTCGGTATTATGACGGCTGTCATCTCCCCGATGCTGGCCGACGGCGTAACGGTCAACGAAAGGGCGCTCACCGCCATTCTGGAAGACCAGCTCAGCAAGGGCGCGGGCAGCCTTCTGCTGCTGGGCGGCACCGGCGAAAACACCGCCGTGCCCAAGGCCGCGCGCACGAAGATCCTGGAGCTGGCCGTCAAGGTCATCGACCGCAGAGTGCCCGTCATCGCGGGCGTTGTGGAGCTGGGCGTTTATGAGGCCATCGAGTCTGCCAAGGCCGCCAAGGCTGCCGGGGCCGACATGATCCTCGTCGCTCCGCCGTTTGGCCGCGCGACCACGGTGCAGGGCTGCGTCGATTACTTCAAGGCCATCGACGACGCCGTGGATATGCCCATCCTGATCTACAACTTCCCCGGCCGCTTCGGCGACAACGGCTACGGCACGAACCCCGACACAGTCGGCGCGCTGATCGAAGCCGTCCCCAACGTCATCGGCATCAAGGAATGCTCCGGCAAGCTCGACCAGACCGCCGAGCTGATCGCCCGCTTCGGCGATAAGATTCAGGTCCTCTCCGGCAATGAGTACCTCGCCGCGTGGGAGATGCTCTGCGGCGCCAAGGGCGCGGTGCTTGCCTCGTCCAACGTGCTGCCGGGCGAGTGGGCCGCCATCTACGAGGCCGCGCAGGCCGGCGACGCCGCCAAGGTCACCGAGCTCGGCTGCCGCTATCAGAAGCTGCAGCGTCTGCTCTTCAAGTCCCAGAACCCCGGCCCCGTCAAGTACGCCATGACGCTTCAGGGCTTTGAAGCGGGCCTGCCCCTCATGCCCTGCGCGGAAGCGCCCGAGGGCGTCAAGGCCGAGGTCAAGGCCGAAATGGAAAAGCTCGGCCTCATCTGATCCTTCCTGCTATCGTCTCCCCGTCATCTCATACACGGCGCGTCACCGCGTCAGCAGAAGGAGCGGACGCACTGCGTCCGCTCCTTCTGTCAATTCTTATCCTGAAATGAGGTATCGTCAAATGTACACCATGCGATACGGCGATTCCGAGATCTCCTTTCCCCTCCCCGCAGGCGAGGTGCAGGACATTCTGCTGCCGCACGCGCTCGAGCAGGCCTGCGATACGCCGGAGAAGCTTGTCGAGCAGGCGTTCGCCGCGCCGGTCGGCGCGCCGCCGCTCGAGCAGGTCGTGCACGCCGGTGATACCGTCTGCGTCATCATCTCGGATATCACCCGCAGCTGGCAGCCCACGAGCCAGTATCTTCCGTTCGTCATCCGAAGGCTCAACGAGATCGGCGTGCCGGACCGGGACATCCGCATTCTCTCCGCAAACGGCACGCACCGCCGCCAGACGCCCGAGGAGCATCTCGCCCTGCTCGGCGAGGACCTTTACCGCCGCTTTCAGGTCATCGACCACCAGTGCGACGAAAAGGAGCGCCTGACCTACGTGGGGACCACGCGGCGCGGCACGCCCGTCTGGCTGAACTCGACCGCGCTGGAAGCGGACAAGCTCATCCTGACCGGCGGCGTGACCTGTCACTCCATGGCCGGCTACGGCGGCGGGCGCAAGAGCGTCGTGCCCGGCATCGCCGGGCGGGAAACGATCAACGCGAACCACTGCCAGGTGCTCAGGCCGGGCTTTGGAAACGGCATCCACGCCGGGATCCGCTGCGGCTGCATGGACGATACCAACCCCATGCACGAGGACCTGATGGAGGCCGCCGCCTTTGCAAAGCCCGACTACCTCGTCAACATCGTCGTTGGCGGCGAGCACCAGATCGTCAAGGTCTTTGCCGGGGACTGGGTGCAGGCGCACCGCGCCGCCGCAGAGCTTGTCGATCAGCTGGACAGCGTGCGCGTCCGCGCCCGCTGCGACTGCGCCATCGTTTCCGCCGGGGGCGCGCCGAAGGACATCAACCTTTATCAATCCTCCAAGGCGCTGGCCAACGTGTCGCAGATGGTAAAGCCCGGCGGCACGATCGTCATGATGGCGGAATGCCCGGAGGGCTTCGGCGACCCAGACTGCGCCCGCCAGATCACGGAATTCAAGACCATGGCAGAGCGCGAGACCGCCCTCAGGGCAAACTTTACCATCGGCGGCTTCATGGGCTACCTCTTCGCCCTGACGGCGGAGCGCTTCCGCTTCATCCTCGTCTCGCAGATCCCGCGCGAGCAGTTTGCCAACACGAAGATCCTCCCCGCCGTCAGCATGGACGAAGCGCTCGCGCTGGCCGACGCCGGCGGCTGCGACCCGAAGCGCAGCATCGCGCTGATGCCGGAGGGCTCGAAAACCATGCCGAAATTCACGGACGCACCGTGCTGAACGGCGTGCAAAGGGCGATCGCTATGCAGAAAGAACACAACTCTCCCCGCGTCCACTACGCATGGGTCATCTGCGGCGCGTGCGCGCTGATGCTCTTTGTGGCAATGGGGCTCAACTCCAACGTTTTCACCGTCTACCAGCCCTATATCCTCTCGCGCTATGGGTTCAGCAACACGCAGTGCTCGCTGCTCATCACGGTGCGCTGTCTCTTCTCCATCGTTGGGATGATGACGGTCGAGCGCATCTGCCGCCGCTTCACCCTGCGCGTCACCGTGGCCATGGGCGCGCTGCTCGAGGTCTGCTCGCGGCTGCTGTTCGCCGCGACGAGTGCGTTTCCCGCCTACTGCCTTGCCTCCGCCATGGGCGGCTTCGCCTACTCCTGGGCGGGGACCGTGCCCATCTCGCTGCTCATCGGCCGCTGGTTCCACGCGCGCCGCGGACTGGCCTTCGGCATCGGCACGACCGGCAGCGGCATCGCCACGATCATCATGCCGCCGCTCATCACGGCTCTGATCGAGCAGCGCTCCCTGTCCTTCGCCTTCTATACGGAGGCGGCGATCACGGCGCTGGCCTCGCTCCTCATCCTGCTGCTCATCCGCGACCGGCCGGAGGAGCTTGGCCTGCGCCCCTACACCACAGGGGAAGAAACGAAGGCCGCGCCCCGCGCCGCGGAGCCGGAAAGGCCCCTCAGCCGAGTGCAGTGGTGCGTGATGCTGCTGGCCGTCGTGATGCTGGCAGGGCCCGCCGGGCCGGGCTTCAGCCATCTGACGGTCCATTTCGTCAGCCGCGGCATCCCGTCCGCGTCCGTCGCCTGGCTGATGACCTATCTCGGCATCGCGCTCATCTTCGGCAAGATTCTCTGCGGCAGCCTGACCGACCGGCTGGGCGGATACCGCTCCAACTTCATCATCGGCAGCGCGCTGCTCGGCGGCATGCTGCTGTGCATCCTGAGCCGAAGCGCAGGCCTTATCCTCCCCGCCGCCGCGATGACGCTGCTGGGCGTGGGGCTGCCGATGTCGTCGGTCTCGCTGGCGGCGTGGGCGCAGGATCTCTGCGGCGACGCGGGCTATGAGGCCGCCGTGAGCCGCTTCACGCTGGCCTATGCCGCCGGGTCCTTCCTGTTCAGCGCCATTCCCGGCATTCTGGCCGACCGCACCGGCTCCTACGAGCCCGCCTACTGGCTCTTTTCCGCCGCGGCGGCTGCATGCCTTGTGCTGGTGCAGAGCACCTATCTCAAAAACAAGGCCGCGGCGCGCAGGTGAACCCTTCTTGCTTCTCTTCCATTTTCCCGATTACTTAAAAAGAGGACGGCGGATGAACCGCCGTCCTCTTTCTTATTCCATTCGCAGACCTTACTTTGCCTGACTGTTCCGGAACAGGAACGTCACGATCTGCGCGCGGGTGCACTCCGCGTCGGGGCTGAAGGTCGTTTTCGACGTACCGGCGGCGATGCCGTTTTCGACCGCCCAGGCGACCGCGTCCCCATAGTACGCGCCCGAAGGAACGTCCGCAAAGCGGTTCGCACCGGACTTTGTGAAGCTCACCTCCACCGTGACATTGCTTGCGGGCATGACAAAGGTGTATCTGCCGCTGCCCTTGTTTGTCAGCGCAAGCTCTCTGCCGCTTTCGTCCTTCGCGGTCAGCCGGCCCAGCGCATAGCCGCTCTCGGGCGTGACGGTGATGAGACCGCCCTTAGCGGAGGTCTTAGGCGAAGCCGCCGCCGTGCCGCCCGCCGCGCTGCTGTTGTACTGAGAGCTGACGCCGCTCACCGAAACGTCGCCCAGCGCCGCGCAGTTCGCCACAAGGTTGGAGCCGCTGGCATAACCGGCCAGACCGCCCGCACTCGCGGTGGACTTTTCGGAGCTCGCCGCGACCGGAACGTCCGCGATGCAGTTGGTCAGATAGGTATCGCCCTCCGTCCGGCCGACAAGGCCGCCGGCGTAGGCAAAGGTACCGGAGACGGCGGAGACCATGCTGCCCTGCACGGTGCAGTTGTCGATCTTCGCGCTCTTCACCGTGCCCGCCAGAAGGCCCGCGTAAAGGCGGTCGTTATAGCCGCTGCCGGTTTTGGCGCAGACCGCCGCGCCGGTCAGCTTCAGGTTCTGAACGGACGCGCCCTCCGGCAGGCTGTCGAAAAAGCCGACCGCCGCGCTGCCCGCGGGAGAGGCCTCCGTGCCGATGGTCATGCCGGAGACCGTGTGGCCGTCGCCGTCAAAGCTGCCGGCGAAATTGTGGATGGGCGTCCACGCGCCGGAAAGCGCAATGTCCGCGCCGAGCCTGAAATAGCGGTTGGCCGTAACGAGCTTGCCGCTCACCGTTGCCGCGGCAAAGGCGCGCAGGTGCTCTTCAGTGCTGATGACATAGGGGTCGGCCTTGGAGCCGTCGCCGCCATCAAAGCAGTCCGGCTCCTCGGGGAAATTGCTGCTGGGGCCGGTCGGCAGCAGGCGTCCGCTGCTGTCCTTTTCCCAGCTGTTCCAGCCCGCGTCGGTCATGAACAGGTAACCGTCCAGCGTCACGTCACCGGAAAACAGCTGCTGGTCCGTGAACCACGCCTGCGCGGCGGAGAGCTGGTCCTCCTCCAGCGCGGCGCTCAGCTTTTCAAGCAGCGCCGCACCGTAAATGCCGCTCTCGGGCAGGCCTCGCAGTGCTCGTTGTCGCTGGGGGTATAGTTGAGCGCGTCATAGCCGACCGCGACCGGCTCCGAAACCTCGCCGCCGTAATAGGACTGCTTGGCATCGCTGTTGAAATAGCAGTTGTAGGCGGCCGCCATGTAGGAGGTGCCGCCGGCGACGCCGCCGATGGGCACGTCCGCGCCGTCTTCATAGGAGGAATAGTCGATGTGCAGGTCGCTGTCGGAATAGCAGGCGTAGACCTCGCCGGAGCTGTAGCCCACCACGCCGCCGACGGCGCTGAAGGAATCGTCGATGCCGCAGCTATCCGAAATATTGCCGAAGGCCGCGCAGTTGACGACGGCGGACTGGTTGCTCGTCCAGCCCACGATGCCGCCGACGGCGTTGATCGTGTCGCTGACGGAGAGGATCGTCACATCCGACCAGCTGTTCGCCACAAGGCTCTTTAAGCCGCTGGCGCCGATCAGGCCCGCGGCGTCTCTTTCCGCCGCTGCCGCCTGCGAACCGATGGTCAGGTTCTCGATGACGTACTGGTTGCCGTCGAAAACGCCCTTAAAGCTGTTCGAGGTCCCGATCGGCGTCCAGTCGATGCCGGAAAGGTCGATATCGCTGTTCAGGCTGATGTACTGGCCCTGATAGCTCTCGCCGTCGTTGACCGACTTGGCAAAGGCCAGCGCCTGCGCCAGCTCCGCAGTGATTCACAGGCCGCTCTCCGCCGCTTCCGCGGCCGCGGGCGCGTCGCTCGCCGGCAGTCCGTCCTCCGCGGCAAAGGCGGGGACGGCGCAGCCGAGCGTCAGCGCCGCAGACAGCAGAAGAGACAGAATCTTGTTCTTCATTCGTTTTTTCATTCTCCGTGTTTTACCTCTCTTAAATCTTACAAAATCGCTGTGCTGAAGGCATGTGTGCGCGAACCATCTCCTTTTCCGATACCGGTCTGTACGCGGTCTTTTTTATACCAAAGTTGGATTTCTCTAACCTCTATATAACGTAATAAACGATTTTCTCTTTTCATCCCCCACACCGCGCCGAACGCTTCGGCACGCAAGAATCGCTCTTCATCCGGAGAAATTGTTCTTATATTTTTTATAATTGCAATCCGCATGACTATGATTAGATATCTTTAACTATCAGTCAGCATGCGGCGCACACGTCCGGATGCATCGGCATTTTTCTTATAAAGTTAGATTTATCTAACTCACGTTTTGAAAACATTCCCTGCCGCGCTCACGCGATGTGCAGGGAAGCCGATCTTACGTTCGTTCTCAAACGCAGGTCATATTATAGCAGATGATCCAAAAATGTCAATCGCTTCGCGGCAGGAAATGCAGCAAAATCGCAGACCGGTCCCGCTGCGCGGCGCAAAGGATGCGGCGGAGAGCGCTTATTCGGCTCTCTCCGCCGCGCTTATCACTGCGTTTTATTCCTCGCCATAGCGGACGTGCAGCAGCTCGTGGCAGCGCTCCTCGCCGTATTCGGCCATCATGCGCACCACGATGGGGTTGCGCTCGGCGCGCTTGAACATCGCCTGATTGTCCGCCAGATGCAGGCCGTCGCCGCGCTTTTCCTTCACAGCCTTGAGCCCGCGGGGCTGGCCCGCGCCGCCGACGCAGCCGCCCTGACAGGTCATGACCTCGACAAGGTGGTAGAACTTTTTCCCCTCGTCGATCTCCTTCAAAAGCTTCCTGGCGTTGGCAAGGCCGTTGACCACCGCGAGCTTGAGCTCCATATCGCCGACGGTCACGCTCGCCTCCTTGACCGGCGCGTCGCCGCGCAGGCCGAGGAAACTGATCTCGCGCAGGGCGTTCTTGCTCTTGTCGCTCAGGCAGTGGCGCACGACCGCCTCGGCCACGCCGCCGCTCGTACCGTAGATGACCGCCGCGCCGGAGCCAAGGCCGAACGGCAGGTCGGGCGACTCGAGCTCCAGCTCGTTGAGCTGGATGCCCGTTTCCTGCATCATGTCGATGACCTCGTGCGTGGTCAGCACCAGATCGACGTCGGGGCGTCCGTCGTGGAGGAATTCGGCGCGCGCGGCCTCCATCTTCTTCGCCGTGCAGGGCATGATGGCGATGTGATAGGTCGTGCGGCCATCCTGCGCGTCCTTTTCCGCGTACTTGTCGCGGAAGATCGCGCCGACCATCTCCATCGGCGACTTGCAGGTGGAAATATTTTTAAGGTACCTGGGGTTCTCGTTTTCGAGGTACTTCACCCACGCGGGGCAGCAGGAGGTGAACATGGGGAACGGGCCGCCGTTTTCAAGCCGCTTCAAAAACTCCTGCGACTCCTCAATGGTCGTGAAGTCCGCGCCGAAGGTCGTGTCGTACACCTCGTCCACGCCCATCAGCTTGAGCGCCGTGACGAGCTTGTCGAGCACGTTTTCGCCCGCGGGAATGCCGAAGGCCTCGCCCACGGCCACGCGCACGGCAGGCGCGATCTGGATGACGACGCGCTTATTCGGGTCGTGGATGGCGCGCCACGCCTCGCCGATCTGGTTTTTCACCGTGATCGCGCCGGTGGGGCACACGGCGGCGCACTGGCCGCAGCTGACGCACTTGGTCTGCGCGAGCTTGCGGTCAAAGGCGGGCATGACCTGCGCGCTGCTGCCGCGGTAGGCAAAATTCAGGATGCCCATGCCCTGCATCTCCTCGCACACGCGCACGCAGTCGCCGCAGAGGATGCACTTGTTCGGGTCGCGCAGCACGGCGGGAGAGGTGCTGTCGATCTCATAGCGCTCGCGGGTATCGGGGAAGCGCACCCTGCGCACGCCGAACTGCTGCGCGAGCGACTGCAGGTGGCAGTGGCCGCTCTTTTCGCAGGTGGTGCAGCTGCAGTTGTGCGAGGCGAGCAGCAGCTCGAGGATGACGCGGCGGTGCTTTAAAAGCCGCGCGCTGTTCGTGCGGATGCGCATGCCGTTGCGCGGCTCCATCGAGCAGGAGGCGTCGATCTTGCCGGTCTCCTCATTTTCCACCACGCACATGCGGCACGCGCCGTAAACGGAGAGGTCGGAGTAGTAGCAGAACGTCGGCATTTCGATGCCGGCCTTGCGGATGACGGAGAGCACGTTCTTTTCGCCGTCGAAGCTGACGCGCTGGCCGTCGATGATCATGATTCCCTTTGCCATTTCTCTCAGCCCTCCTCTTCGATCGCATCGATCGCGCCGAACGGACACGCGCCCCAGCACGCGCCGCAGTGGATGCATTTTTCATTGTCGATCGTGTGCGGCATGCGGATCTCGCCGGAGATGGCCTCCATCGGGCAGTTGCGCTTACACTTGCCGCAGCCTTTGCACAGCTCGGGCTTGATGACAAGGCGGCGCTTGCGGCCGTTGCAGATCGGGCAGTGGTGATCGACCACATGTGCAAGGTATTCCTTGCGGAAGTATTTGAGCGTGCTCACCACCGGGTTGCACGCCGCCTGGCCGAGACCGCACAGCGCCGTCTCGGTGATGGTGCGGGAAAGCTCCTCGAGCAGGTCAAGATCTTCGAGGCTGCCTTCGTTGTTCACGATGCGCGTGAGGATCTCGAGCATCCGCTTCGTGCCCTCGCGGCAGGGGACGCACTTGCCGCAGCTCTCGTTCTGCGTGAAGCTCATGAAAAAGCGCGCCGTTTCCACCATGCAGGTACCCTCGTCCATCACGACGAGACCGCCCGAGCCGATGATCGCGCCGACCTTTTTGAGCGAGTCGAAGTCGAGCGGCAGGTCAAGGTGCTCCTCAGTCAGGCAGCCGCCCGCGGGTCCGCCGATCTGCACGGCCTTGAACTTTTTGCCGTCCTTGATGCCGCCGCCGATATCAAAGATGATCTCGCGCAGCGTCGCGCCCATCGGCACCTCGATCAGGCCCGTGTTGACCACGTTGCCCGTCAGGGCGAAGGCCTTCGTGCCGGGGCTCTTCTCCGTGCCGATGCTGTGGAACCACGCGCTGCCGCGCAGGATGATCTGCGGGACGTTGGCGTAGGTCTCCACGTTGTTGAGCACCGTGGGCCTTGCCCACAGGCCGTGCTCCACCGTACGCGGCGGCTTGACGCGCGGCATGCCGCGCTTGCCCTCGATGGAAGCGGTCAGCGCGCTGCCCTCGCCGCAGACGAAGGCGCCCGCGCCGCGGTTGATGTGCAGGCGGAAGGAAAAGTCCGTGCCCAGGATATTGTCGCCGAGCAGCCCCAGCGCCTCGTCCTTCGCGATGGCAATGCGCAGGCGCTCGACCGCCAGCGGGTACTCCGCGCGGACGTAGATGTAGCCCTCGTCGCTGCCGGCGGCGAGCGCGGCGATCATCATGCCCTCGATGATCGAGTGGGGGTTGCCCTCCATGATGGAGCGGTCCATGAACGCGCCGGGGTCGCCCTCGTCGCCGTTGCAGACCACATACTTCTTGCCCTTGGGCTGACGGCGGACGCTGTCCCACTTTCTGCCCGCGGGGAAGCCCGCGCCGCCGCGGCCGCGCAGGCCGGAATCGAGGATCTCGCGGCAGATGTCCTCGTCCGTCATTTCAAAAAGCGCCTTTTCAAAGGCGGCGTAGCCGTCGTGCGCAAGGTATTCGTCAAGGTCCTCGGCGTCCGTCGTGCCGCAGTTTTCCAGCACCACGCGCTGCTGCTTGGCGTAAAAGGGGATCTCGTTGTGCGTTTCGTACTTTACGCCGCCGAGCTCGTAGAGAAGGCGGTCGATAACCTCGCCGCCGAGGATCGTTTTTTCGATGATCTCGCCGCAGTCCTCAAGCTTGACGTGCGTGTAAAGGAAGCCTTCCGGCTCGATCTCCACCAGCGGGCCCATCTCGCAGAAGCCGTGGCAGCCGCTCTTTTTGAAGTGGATGGCGTCGTCCCCGCCCTCGTGGCGCAGCGCGACGCGCGTTTTGAGCCCGCGCTTTTCGCACTCGGACTTTAAGTAGTCGTAAATCTTCAGCGAGCCGCCCGCAATGCAGCCCGTACCGGCGCAGACCAGGATCTCGCGTTTATCCGCCGCGAGCAGCTCCTTGGCCTGTACGCGCAGGGTGTTCAGCGCTTCTCTTGTCAGCTCAGCCATTTGCGTCCGCCTCCTTTGCCCGGATCTCCTCGAGCAGCGCGAGCGCCGTCTCGGGGTCCATCTTCGCATGCACCTCGCCGTCGATGGTCATGACCGGCGCAAGTCCGCACGCGCCGAGGCAAGCCACGGTCTCGAGCGTGAACATACCGTCGTCCGAGGTCTTTTTCTTGCCGGAAAGCCCCAGATATTCATACACCGCGTCATAGATCGGTCCGGACTTGCGCACATGGCAGGCCGTGCCCGCGCAGACCTTGATGATGTGCTTGCCCTTGGCCTCGAGCGAGAAGTTCTCGTAGAACGTCGCCACGCTGTAGACGCGGGACGCGCTGATATCCAGCGTGCCGGCGATCAGCGTCAGGTTCGCCTCGCTCAGGTAGTTGTACTCTGCCTGCACATCCTGCAGGATCGCAATGAGATTGGCCGCACTGTTCCCATGCGAAGCAATGATGCCCAGGACTTTTTCTGTGTCAGGCTTCATGGTTTACCTCCTAATAACCTATCTGAGCGAAATTATACCGTAGTTTTTTGACCAATTTCAACAGAATTTTATGCAGTTTCGAATAGATATTTTTTATATATCAACCCATCCCAGCGTTTTTCAATAGGCGCTTTGTCATAGATAAAACGCGTCCTTTCTGCACGCCGTTTCTCCGGTGCGCTCACGCATTTACGCTCTCTTCCTATTTAAGGAAATACCGCAAAAAGGGGCCGGGCAGGGCACTGCATTTATATCGGCTGCGTTATCGGCAAAAGCGCCGGTCTGATATTTTTCGACATAAAGTCAAACGGCCTGCCGAAGCAGGCCGTTTGAAGCGTATTGATTTGTCAGACCGCAGTTTTCTCCAGGAACTTTTCCACCAGATCAATATAGTGCTCCGACTGAACGATGAATCCTGCATGCCCGCCCGGAACGCTGAGGATCTCCGCATCCAGTTTTCTGAATAGGTCCGCAAGGCGGTCCTGATCCTCCTTTTTGAACATGTCCTTCTCCGAAAGGAGGACCTGTATCCTTCCCCTCAGATACTCAAAATCGCTTTCTTTAAAAAGCGGATAGTCCTTCAGCATATATACGCACCGAAAGCTGTGAATAAACCGCTGCTTATAGTTCAGGTCAGAAGCCACTGTTTCATAGAACCCTCTGCCATATTTCCGGTCCTCTTCCGATTCACATTCCAAAAATCCCGTGCTCTTTTTCAGCAGCAGCTTCATCTCCGTTTTTGCGGGAACCAGCTTCAGCAAAAGAAGCAGTATCGGCGTGGAAAAGCGCTCTTTTCGGATATCTCTGACATAATCGGAATCCATCGTCAAGGTGGTCATCAGGATCATGGTCAAAACGAGTTCCGGGTGTCTTTTCGCAAAGATCTGGGCATGTATACCGCCGTCACTCGCACCGATCAAAATCACCTTTTCGATCGACAGTGCTTTCAGCAGCTTTGCGGCAAAGTCGATCTGTTCGTCTGCGTCGGTGGTATGAAACGGATATTCATAAATCAGGAATCTGTATTTCTCTCCAAGTCTTTCGGCATACGGCATCCACATTTCCTGCATCTCTAATCCGTTAAAAAAGAGGATGACCGGCGCGCCATCCTTGCCGCCATATTGATATCTTACCTTTACATCATCAACAACCGCCGTCTGATACGGGACCTTCTTCATAAAGGCATCATACTCTTTTTTGAAGTCTCTGCTGTCATTCATGATCGTTATCCTCTCAAATCCGGTTTGTTAATTTATATCACCCCCTGTGCCAATCTGTAAAGGCCGTGAATAGACTTCACGACCGTATGCCGCGACAACCGGCAGCATAGGAGAACTTCTTTCGAAGGGAAAACCATCCCTGAAAGGCAAGGGAAAAACCCTGTAGTCATTGAAACTACAGGGTTTTTACTTGGAGCTGCTGGGCAGATTCGAACTGCCGACCTCATCCTTACCAACTGCCGCAGAGCCTTCCAGCCCCTGCTGTACAAGGCTTTGCGGCGTTTTTTTGTCCAAAAAGGATGAGGTCGCAGCCTGTTTATTCCATTGTTTCTGTCAAAAAACGAAGCAGCAAATTAAAGCTGTCGCATTCATATTTTTCGTTTCAAAAACGCACCGCTGTAATCAAAGAGTACGCCGACACACTCGCTTTCTAAAAATAGATTTCATTCTCCGCAGCTTGAGTGGAACGCACTACTCCAATCCCTCTTAAGTCCAGTAGGCTAAGCATCACTTTTTGCGCCCCTCAAGGAAAACCGACACCGCTGCCGCCAGAATAATTCCATAGCCTATATAGCTCAATATATCAGCTGCCTGATTGAAAATCAGCCATCCCCAAACAGCGGCAAAGACAATCTGGGTATAATCAAATATGGATATCTCGGAGGCTGGCGCATAACGATATGCCGCCGTTACAGAAAACTGGCCCAGACAGGCGAAAACCGCAGCGGACAGCAGGAGGATAAACTGCCGCGCCGTCAAAGGCAACGGATGCAGGAGCATTGACGGCAGGCATACGGCACAGGAAAAGGCTGAGAAGAAAAAAACGATCGTGGTCCCATCCTCCCCCCGCTTGGACAAAACTCGCAACATGGCGTATGCGATACCGCTGAAGGCGGCGCAGCCAAGCGCCGCAAGCGCTGCATCGTTACTGAAAATATTTGCCGTAGGTTTGATAACAAAGCACGCACCTACCAGCGCAAGGAAAATCAGCGCATACTGTTTTTGCGTTGCTTTTTCATGTAAAAGCAACGAGGAGACCAGAATAACAAAAAACGGGCTGAGATCAATGAGAATCGTTGCGTCCGAAAGCAGCATTCTGTCCATCGCATAAAAATTGCAGACCACTCCAAGCGTTCCGAATAGGGAGCGCGCCAAAAGCGCCGGCAGGTGCGCCTTCTTCACCGTAATGCGCTGCCTGCGCAATAGCAAAATCGTTGAGATCACAAGAATCGCAACAAGGTTACGAAAAAACGTCTTCTGCATGGCAGGAATATCTCCTGCAAGCCTCGCAAACATATTCATCGTGCTGAAGCTGAACGCTGCCGCAACGATGAAAAAGATTCCCCGTTTCTTATTGTACATGCTTTGCATCATTCTCCCGTCTCAAAATAATGGTTTCATCATTTATTTAGCACAGAATAATGCGCATGTCAATTGTCATTTTAAGAAAGCCGATCTGCCTCCCGGCAGATCGGCTTTCCATTTTATTTGGTCTTATGCGCAAAACGATGGTACACATAGGTTTCTTCTTCGATTGCGCTGAGCTTCGTCATGATCTCGTTTGCCCGCTTGTCCTTGCTGACAATATCCTGCAATAAAATGCTGAAAAAAAGCATTGTCGTGCTATAGGACCCGAAGAAAAGATCCTTGGTTGTCGGCAAGCACAAGACCGGATCAGCAAGGCTGCACAGGGGAGAAAGATCTCTATCGGTAACGCCCATAACGCTGAACTTCTTTGCCTTCAATCGCTCCAGCTTAAAAATCAGATTGTGCGGATACTGCGGATACATCACTGTGAATATTTCGATTTTTTTGGGGTCCATCAATTCGATGCTTTCCCATATAAGGTTGTTCTCATCAATTACCGAGGCATCCTTTCCCAACCGTTTAAGCTGGTAGCAGAAATACTCCACCAGCGTACCGGAGACCCGCGAGGCAAGAAAAATGATGCGCTTGGCATCAATCAATCGTTTGAGCATCGCCTCATAGCTGTGGTTTGCGAATGTTTCTTTCAGCGCATCCAGATTTGCCTTTTCCGCATGGATGATCTGGTCAATGTTATCAAGGCTGGACAGATACTCCTGCTGCGATGCCATTGGCGCCGGGTTGCGCACAAAGGTTCGCATCGCATGCTGAAAGCTGCCGTAGCCGCGGCAGCCAAGCGCATTGCAAAAGCGCGAAACGCTTCCCTGACTGATGCCAACCTCCGCCGCCAGTTCGTTTGCTGTCATAAAAAGAATATCGCCCATATTCTGGTCGATATAGTTGGCAAGTCTTCCAAAAACAGGCGCCGTGGCAGCAACCTCTCTCATCTTTGCTTTCAGCGTCTCCAGATCGTGAAAGTCCGGAGAAAAATCCGCTAAATAATCCATCTGTTCTCCCTCCATAGTGATCTATGAGATATCATACCCCAATATGATTGATGAAGTCAATAATTTTTTGTTTGCTATTGACATATTTATCAATCCGTGTTATAAGAATGATATCTTCAATATTAAACGCAGTTATTGATGAAGAAAATATTTTTTTGGAGGACAGAAAAATGGAAATGATTCATCCCACCCACGATCCTCGGCACATGCAGGTAGTGGTGCTGGATGGCGACGATTTCACCATTGAAGAGGTTGTCGCCGTTGCTCGTTACCATGCAAAGGTCGAGTTTGCTCCCGAGTTCATCGAGCGAGTGAACAAGTCCCGCGCTATCATCGATCGCTTTGTTGCAGAAGATCGTCCCGTCTACGGCGTAACGACCGGCTTCGGTGACAATGTAACCAAGCGCGTAACACCGGAAGACGCTGCCCTCCTGCAGCTCAACATCGCGCGTTCCCACGCCGTTTCCGTAGGCGAACCGCTGAAGGAAGAGCAGGTACGCGCTATCCAGATCGCTCAAATCAACAACAGCGGCCGTGGTGTTTCCGGCGTTTCGATCGAATTGCTCGAAGCAATCCGCGACCTGCTCAATCACAATGTCACGCCCTTTGTTCCCGGCGAAGGCGTCGTCGGCGCACTGTCCACCGAGGGACAGACGACGCTGCCGCTGATCGGCGAAGGCAAGGCCTTCTATCAGGGCAAGCTGATGAGCGGCGCCGAGGCTCTCTCCGCCGCCGGTCTCAAGCCTTATCAGCTCAAGTCCAAGGAAGGGCTGTCACTGCTCAACGGCACGCCGGGTGCAACCGGTCTCGCCTGCCTTGCGACCTATGACGCCATGGAAGCTACCAAGGCCTCCGAGATCATGGCTGCATTCTCTTATGAGACCAACAAGGGCAACATCAAGCACCTCGATCCTCGCCTGCACAGCGTAAAGAACCATTCCGAGCAGCAGGAAAGTGCCGAGAACATTCTCAATCTGCTCAAGGGCAGCGAGATTTCCCAGAAATATGAGGGCTACCGTATGCAGGATGCCTATTCCCTGCGCTGTGTGGCACAGATGATGGGCGGAACCAAGCGCGCCATCAAGGAAGCCTACATTTCCGTGACAGAGGAGCTGAACTCCTGCTCTGACAATCCGGTCATCTATCCCACCGGCGACGGCGATGGCGTAGCGCTCATGGGCGGCAACTTCGACCGTGCCTATCTCTGCATCCACATGGATGCGCTCTGCATTGCCATGACTCACCTCGGCAAGCTGGTTGAGCGCCGCACGGACCGCCTGACCAACCGCCATTTCAGCGACTATCCCCCCTTCCTGGTAAAAAATCCGGGCCTCAACAGCGGCTTTATGATCACGCAGTACACCTCCGCTGGCCTTGTTGCCGAAATGAAGGTCCTCTCCCATCCTGTTTCGGTCGATTCCATTCCGACCTCCGCCAACCAGGAGGACCCCGTTTCTTTTGGCTTCTACGCCAGCCGCAAGGCATGTGAGGTTGCGAAAAAGCTCGAATACCTCAACGCCATCGAGCTGATGACGCAGGTGCAGGCGATGGACTTCATGGAGGAAGGCGAGCTGAAGCATTCCCCGGTCATTCAGGCCGTGTATGACCTCGTGCGCGCCAAGGTTCCCACGGTGGAAAAGGACCGCCATTTCTATCCCGATATCATGGACATCAACGAGCTGCTCGTCTCCGGCAAGGTCATCGACTGCGCCGAAGAAATCTCCGGCAAGCTGAAGTTCTGATTCGCCGCTTTAACCGAAAAAACAAAAAAGGGAGGAAACCCATGGAAAACGGAAACATTTTAGTTCTCAGCGAGCGCCAGATCATGTCTGTCCTGGATATGCCTGCGGCGCTGGAAAGCGTGGAGACCTCTCTGCGCGAAATTGCCGAGGGGCGCTGCATCAATCCCATGAAGCTCCATATGTCTCTGCGTCCCGGAATTCAGGGGTATTTAAACTCAATGCCTTCTTGCCTTCTTGCGCAGGATGTCATGGGCGCAAAGCTTGTCAGCGTCTATAAGGACAACGCCAAAAACTTCGGCCTGCCTGTGACGATGGGCACAATCGTCCTCCATCACCCGGAGAGCGGCCTTCCCTTTGCTGTGCTCGGCGGAACGTATATCACCGCCCTGCGCACCGGAGCGGCGGCCGGTGTGGGCGCAAAATACCTTGCGCGCAAGGATTCCCACGTTCTGCTGCAGATCGGCGCAGGCGCGCAGGGACGAATGGGCGCTGAGGCAATTCTCTGCGCAATGGGCACCGTGGATGAACTGCGCGTAGCAGACATATCGCCGGATGCGCTCAAGTCTTTTGTAGAGGAAATGCAGGAAAAATTCCCGCAGGTGCGCATCGTCCCTTACACCGATTACCGCAAGGCCATCCCTGGTGCGCAGATCATCTGCGCCGGCACGACCTCTCCCCAGCCTTTGCTGCGCGGGATGCCGCTTGACAAGGGCGTCACCGTCCTGCTGATCGCCGAGCTTGTAGACGACAGCGATCTGCGGTGGTATGATCGCTGCATCATGGACTTCCCCGAGTGCTTCTGCGACCGGATCAACGATGATCTGCGCGGCTGGTCTGCGCGCACGGGCAGCCCCTTTGAGGAGATTCGCCTCGAAACCTGCAGCGCGTCTCTCGGCGAGGTGATCGCCGGAAAGAAGCCCGGTCGCAGCAGCGACGATGAGCGCATCGTTGTCGGCTATGTCGGCGTCGGCGCCGAAGACGTCCTGACGGCCAAGGTCGCCTATGACCGCGCGATGGCAAAGGGCATCGGCACGCTCGTTGATTTTTCCAACGCCTAACGTTTCTCCTGCCCGTACTCAGAAGCTGTTTTATCCCCGTAACTGTATACGATCCCCCTTGCTTCAATGGCATACTCCGCCACAGAAATTGTGTAATATTTAAGGAGGAAAACATGAGTAAAACCGTATTGATCATTTTGAGTACCGTATTGGTTCTCGGTCTCACGCTTCTTATCACAAACATCCTCAGCAGAAGAAAGAAAACCGATCTGGCCGACTGGGAGGTCGGCGGTCGTGATCTCCCGTACTACGTTGTCATCGGCACTCAGTTTGCCACCGCAATGGGCGGCGGCGTTCTGGTCGGTCATGTCGGCAACGCCTATAACTTCGGCTTGTCCATTCTGTTCTATGGCGTGTTCAGCTCCTCCACGCTGCTGTTCATCGCGCTGATCGCAAAATGGCTGCGCCGCAACAACTTTGTCACCGTGCCTGACGTTGTGCAGTCGTTCCGCGGCCGCAACAAGGCCATCAGTATTTTTGCCGGTGTGATGTCCGCCGTCATTCCCTTTGGCTGGTGCATCTCCAACCTCAGCGCCTTCGCCAAGCTCTACACCCGCATGACTGGCATTCCCATGAATGTGCTGATTACTTGTCTTGCAATTGCCTGCATCGCCTTCGTTCTCCCCGCAGGCCTCAAGACCGTTGCCTGGACGGACTTTATCTTCGGTATTATCATTGTCATTGGCGGCGTGTTCGTCACAATGAAGAGCCTTGATATGGCGGGCGGTTTTTCCAACGTTGTTGAGGTCCTGCCCCCCGAGATCATGAGCTTCCCGAAGGGCCTCTTTGCAGTCGGCGGATTCACTCTGCTCAGCTGGTTCCTCTCCCTCGTTCCCGGCGGTATCACCAACCAGATGTATTTCCAGCGCGTCTTCGCCATCCGCGACGAAAAGCGCATTGTGCCCACGCTGCTGATCTCTGTTGTTCTGGTGTTCCTTACTGATGTGTGGGCCTTCTTCATGGGCACCTCTATCCGCGCGCAGAACCCGGACCTTGCCGGCGAAATGGCGACCGGCTGGCTGCTTGACCAGCTTCCCATCTGGTTTATCGTCATCTTCGCAGGCATGATCACCTGCACCATCCTCTCGACCATCAGCTCCGGCATCCAGAGCACGGTCGTCAACATCACTCGCGACTGCTACGGCGCGCTCAATCCCGAGGCGGCCAAGGACGGTGCCAAGATGATGAGAGTCTCCCGTACGCTGACGGTCATTCTGATTGCCTTTGCCGCAATCAGCGCCATGTTCATCCCCAGCGTGCTCAACACGCTCGTCTATACTTACTCCTATTCCGCAGCCTCTATGCTGATGCCGGTCTACGGCGCTTATATCTTCCGCAAGAAGGATTTCTGCACCAATCAGGGCATCCTTGCCTCCATGGTCGGCGGCACCGTCGTGTGCATTATCTGCCAGATCATCGGCACGCCCATTCCGTTCGTTGCCTACGGTCTGGTCGCCTCGATCATCTGCTTCTTCGTTGTCGGCTATCTCACCCGCACTCCGGTCAAGGCAGACTAATTCCCTCATGAAACAGCTTCTGACGAATCATCGATCTATTTCATCTCTCTCATGGCAGGGGGAGAGGCAGCTGGGTACTGCCTCTCCCCCTGCTCTTTTAAATCGCCAGATTTTACAACATTCAACGCCTGAAAAAGAAAGGACTACATATGAAAGAACATTGGGCCATCATCGGCGGCGGAAACGGCGGGCAGGCATTTGCCGCCTACCTCTCAATGGAAGGTCTCGATATCACTCTTTATGATATCTTTCCTCAGACGGTAGACGCTATCAACAAACAGGGCGGCATTCATCTTGACGGCAGCGCAAAGAACTCCGGCTTCGGCAAGATTCTCTTTGCAAGCACTGATATGGAAAAGGTCATCAGCAACGCCTCTGTCATCCTCGTCGTGCTCCCCTCGATCTACCACAACAGCATTGCACAGAAAATCGCTCCGCTGCTCAAGGACGGTCAAATTGTGATTCTGAATCCCATCACTCCGCTCGGTACGATCGACTTTCAGAATACGCTGACGCAAAGCGGCTGCACAGCAAACATCGTGCTCGCCGGCACCAACACGCTGCTGTTCGCCTGCCGCGCCGTACAGCCCGGACACGTGCACGTGAGCGGGCAGAAAAAGGACATTCTCATCTCGGCATATCCCAGCAGAAAGAACAGCGTCGTTCTTGCTGCGATTCAGCGTTACCTCCCCGAATACAGGATGGCTCCTGACATTTTGATGGTTTCTTTGGACAATCTCAATTTCGAATTTCATCCGGGTCCAACCCTTTTATACACGGCAATGATCGAAAACGGGATTGACTTTGAATACTACTCCGACTTTACACCCAGTCAGGCACGCTTGATTGAAGCAATCGATCAGGAGCGACTTGCCCTCTGCCGCGCATACGGAGTTAAGGTGCGCGATGTTGCGCAGACCTTCCATGACGAGTACGGGTACGAGGGTACGTTGTATGAGATGATCAAGCACGCCGATGTCTACAAGGGAATCAAGGGCCCCAGCGCCTTGAACAGCCGCTTTTTGACAGAAGACATCCCCTACTCCCTGCGCGCCATACAAACCCTTGCTCAAATCGCCAACATTCCCACGCCGGCAATCGACACCGTCGTGAACCTTGCCTACATTCTTCTGGGCGATGATCTGGATGAGGGCAGAACACTCTCCCAGCTCGGTTTCAACAGCAGCACAACCGTCAGCGACCTGCTGGAACTCTGCCGATAAGGGATAAGGCTCTGATTCTCACTTTTTCAGCCCGATTTTTCCTCGACAATTGTTGGGGCAAACTTCATAGTAACTATAGGCGAAAGCCGAATCTCGCGGCTTTCCGGTGAGGTCCACACCGCATGTCCACATGATGGCGTGGTCAACGAAACCCAATCAGGCGTACCTTGCCAAGGATGGTATCCGGCAGATCAAATCCACGCTCACCAATCAGATCTTCCGTCAGGAACTGCTCCATGTCTACGAGCAGAAAAGCAAATCGCGAGACGAACTGGTGGCGGAAACACGAAGAACAATGCTGGAGCTGTCAAAAGCAATGCAGGAGATGACCTGCGATCATCCTGAAGTTGAGAATCTGATTTGGGAACTGTCGCGGCAGCTCGGTCAGGTCAGCGGCAAGAAAACCTACGGCTATCTGCCAAAGCCCATGAAAAAGCTGATGGACGAGATCGTCGACCAAATGGTGCGGCTGCCCATCGTAAATGAATGCTACCAAACATGGTGGAAACTGCAATGCCAAGTGGAGGACTATTATTCCGAAGGGAAAAAGAGACTCCGTCCGCCGCTGTCTCAGCAAAAGGAATTTCGCCAGATCAAGAACGCCGTCATCCGTGAGGCAGAGCATATTTGCATGAACAGGTTTTCCTTCGAGGATGAGGAAATGCAGGATGACGGCGAACAGATCAGCACCTACGATATGAGCTATGCGTGTCAGGATCTGCAAAGCGTGGCGAATGATGACCTCTTCCCTCTGGAGGAACGGGACGAGACAGCGGAGCAGTTGGAGCAACTTGCGGAGGACGGTGACGCCTACGCGCAGTACATCATCGGCACGGCGTACCGCGACGGCGGACTGCTGATACCCGACACGGTCAAAGCAAAAAAGCTGTTGGAACGCGCAGCCGAGCAGGACTCGGACGCGGCGCAGTACGCCCTCGGCAAGCTGTATCTCTCCGATGATGCAGACGTTCACGATTCCGCCAAGGGGATCTATTGGCTGAAACGCTCGGCGGACAATGGCAACGATTTCGCCGCCTACCGGTTGGGCAAGGAATATCTCAGCGGCAAAAATATGATAAAAGATGCCGAAACAGCAGTGTCATATTTGCGGCAGGCCGCGGATAACGGCAGCGCCTACGCACAGTACCTGTTGGGCAAGCTGACCCTTATGGGCGAAGGCGTTCCGAAGGACATGGACGCCGCCTACGAATGGTTCGCGGCGGCGCGGGATAACGGCCACACCTACGCGGAATTTTTCATGAAACGCATGGAGCGCGGCGAGCAGCGTCCGCCTTCTGTTATGCTGGCGGCCACGCGCCTGCTCTACCACATGGGCAATATCTTCCGAGACAACACCCCGGCTCCCGCTGCCAACGGCGTCCAAATCGACCGCAAGCGGCTGGCGCGGCTGTGGCAAAAGCGCGTCGCCCTCGGCCGCAAGCCGGACGATCATGAGTTGGAACAGCAGCAGGGATATACGATGCAGTTTCGTTGATCCTGCAAATGCAAAAGGTAACACAAATCATGTGTATGCTTTGTACTGAAATTGATAAGTCTTTTCCAAAGCGCATTCTGTTGGAAACGGATTATCCCATCACAACGGACATGGCAGCCAGAAGAATTGCCAGGAATGCAAAGCTGATCCCAGAAAAAAGGAAGAGAAAACGCTTTCCGCCATTGGGAACGCGGCGCGTATATTCCCGAAACGTAATAAGGCTTGCCAGAGAAGCCACCAGCGTCCCTGCACCGCCCACATTGACGCCAACCAGAAGAGCACGGGCATCCTGCGTGAAGCGGCTGAGCAGAATGGCAGCAGGAACATTGCTGATGATCTGGCAGGTAAGCGCGGAGACCAGCATGGTCCCGTGGGACAAAAGGCGGGCAAACAGTACCCGGACAGGTTCCATCCGGGCAAGATTGCCGGAAAAGGTGAAGAACGCGGCGAAGGTAGCCAGCAGTCCCCAGTCTACGGTTTTCAATGCATGCCGATCCAAAAACCAGAGCGCCAGAACAATGACCGTCAAGCCAAGGACATAGGGTACCAGCCGCAGCACCATGGCAACGGCTAAACAGAATAGCCCACCATAGACAGCAGCTTGGCGGGAGTCTACCGCAGCCTGCGCTTCCGGCACAGAAAGCCGGTCCTTGGGAAACGCCAGGCAGCACAAGAGAATGAGGACGGTAGACAGGATGAAAGGCGGCAGCATTGCCGAAAAGAACATTTTCGTGGAAAGACCGTAATAGCTGAAAAGATAGAGATTCTGCGGATTGCCGAAGGGCGTGATCATTCCGCAGAGGTTGGCGGCGCAGTTTTGCAGAATGAACAGAAGCGCGGCGTGCTTCTCCTGACCGGTAGAGGAAAGCACAAACCAGCCAAGCGGCAGAAAGGTCAGCAAGGCGGTATCATTGGTCAGAAGCATAGACCCGAACATGGTGATAACCACCAGTGCCGTACACACGCCCCGAACCGTGGAAAAGGTGTGCACCATCCGCTGGGACAGGGCAGAAAAGATATGCAGGTCTCGCAAAGCGCCTACCACCGCCAAAACACTAAGCAGGCAGGAAAGTGTTTTCAGGTCGTAATAGCCCAAATAGTCCCTATCGGGAGGGACAAAGAACGCCGTCGCAGCTGCGACCAGTAATGAAATGGCCAGCATAGCATTAGCACGGCACCAGTATAGGATCTTGCTCATAAAAAGCCCCTTCGCATGAAAAATGTAGAATTTCGCGTGTATATTTCCGTGAAGAAGATAACACATTTCAGAATGATTTGCAATGAAGCTCTATTAACCCGGCAAACACCAAGGGGCAGCGCAATTTGGTGCATATTGTGCGCTGCCGAAAACAATAGGACATTTCCAAAAACACACCGCTGTAACTAAAGAAGATGCTCGAAAAAGTAATAGCTTTCTTCACGAAGTTGTGGTATGTGTTGTGGCTACCAAGAAAGGAGTTGCTTCTATGGCTAAAAAGCGCGCCAACGGCGAGGGCAGCATTCGCAAACGCGCAGACGGACGCTGGGAGGGTCGTTACACCGCAGGCTACCACCCCGAAACCGGAAAGCGTATCATCAAAAATGTGCTTGGTAAAGCGCAGGCGGAATGCAAGGCAAAGCTCAGTGCCGCAATGGAAGCTGCCAGAGGAATCGATGTCAGCCGTGCGGATGAGTACACGGTAGCAACTTGGCTGCGCAGCTGGTATGAAATCTACGCAAAACCGAATATCCGCATCTCAACAGCAAATCGCTATCAACTGATGGTCGAGCAATACACGATCCCACGCATCGGCAATATCAAGCTCACCAAGCTGACCTCGCATGATCTAAAAAAACTCTACAAAGAGCTGATGGAGAATGGGCGTATCGACCGCAAGAGCGGTCACGGCAATCCGGGGCTCAGCAGCACGACCGTCCGCAGCTTACATCTGATGCTGCACAATGCCTTCGAGCGGGCCGTCAAGGAGCGCCTGATTCCGCGCAATCCGACCGGGGACTGCATTGCTCCCAAAATTCAGAAATTCGAGATGCGGATTCTTCAGCCGGAACACATCAAAGAATACCTCGATGCCGCTGACAGGAGAGGACTCCTCCCCATGTTCTATTTGGAACTCGTCAGTGGATTACGCAAAGGCGAACTAACTGCCCTTCTCTGGTCCGATCTTGACGCCCAAAACCGAACTATATCTGTCAGCAAACAGTATGTGAAAAATCCAAATGGCGAACTGGCCCTAACGCGACCAAAAACAGAGACTTCCGTCCGCAAGGTCAGCATACCGCAAGAGGCCGTTGACTTACTAATCTCCGAGCATGACAAGCACCCTGATAACCCCTATATGTTTCCGTCACCGATCACAGGCGAGATGTACTATCCCGACTTCATCGTAAACCTGCATAAGAAGATACTAAAAGACGCAGGACTGCCGCACATACGCTTCCATGATCTCAGGCACACATTCGCAACCTTGGCACTTCAAAACGGCGTGGATGTCAAAACCATCAGCAGTATGTTGGGTCACTATGATGCAGGCTTCACGCTGCGTACCTACACCCACGCCACAAGGCAGAAGCAGGACGAGGCAGCACAAACAATGGGCAGCTTCATGGCGCAGGTCATGTGAGCAGAAACAGAACATAAGAAATATCGGAGAGGGGGCAAAACCTCCTCTCCGGTGCTCTTTAAACCTATCCGCGCATTTCCGCGTGTGGGTCACGGTATGGGTCAGGCAGTTGACCTACATTTTGGCTCGCACCATTTTCGGCGTTTTTGCAACAAAAAAGCACCGAAAACCGAAGTTTTCGATGCTTTTTGGAGCTGCTGGGCAGATTCGAACTGCCGACCTCATCCTTACCAACTGCCGTAGAGCCTTCCAGCTCATGCTGTACAAGGCTTTTCGGCAGTTTTTTGTCCAAAAAGGATGAGATCGCAGCCTGTTTGTTCCATTGTTTCCGTCCGCTCATTTCCCCGTGTGGGTCACGGTGTGGGTCACAATTCTCCGCCATCATACAAAAAATTTTTAATTATAACATTCAGCGGCGCAGAATATAACCAGAAA
>CAKUBI010000020.1 GCA_934636865.1 uncultured Oscillospiraceae bacterium | reverse complement strand
TGCGGCCTGATGGACTGCAAGAAGGCCCTCATCGAGTGCGAGGGCGATATGGAAAAGGCCGTCATGTATCTGCGCGAGAAGGGCCTCGCCTCCCAGGCGAAGAAGGCCAGCCGCGTGGCTGCTGAGGGTATGGCTTACGCTACCGTCATCGACGGTGTCGGCGTTGTGGTCGAGGTCAACTGCGAGACCGACTTCGTCGCCAACGGCGAGCCGTTCAACAACTTCGTCAAGGGCGTGGCGCAGGTCGTCGCCAAGGAGAACCCCGCCGATGTTGACGCGCTGATGGGCTGCCCCTGGGTCAGCGGCAGCGGCACCGTCAAGGACGCCAAGGACGAGCTGTTCCTCGCCATCCGCGAGAACATGAGCATCCGCCGCTTTGCCCGCATTGCCGACGGCTTCTCCGTCCCCTATGTCCACATGAAGGGCAAGATCGGCGTTATCGTCAACCTGACCGTCGAGGGCTGCGACGCAACCGAGATCGGCAAGGACGTCGCCATGCAGATCGCCGCGCTCAACCCCCGCTTCTGGGACAAGAGCGAGGTCACGCAGGACGTTCTGGACGAGGAGAAGGAAGTCATGCTCGGCCAGATGGCCAACGACCCGAAGATGGCGGGCAAGCCTGACCAGGTCAAGGAAAAGATCGTCATGGGCAAGCTCAACAAGTTCTATGCCGAGAACTGCCTGCTCCAGCAGGCCTTCGTCAAGGACGGCGACGTCACGGTCGAGCAGTATATGAACAATGCGGCCAAGGCGCTGGGCGGCAAGGTCAGCTTCAACACCGCCGTTCGCTTCGAGAAGGGCGAGGGCATCGAGAAGAAGCAGGAGAACTTCGCGGCTGAGATCGCTTCCATGGTCAACGGCAACAAGTAAGCTTCCCGTTTATCACGCTTTGAAAAAGAGGCCTGATTCGTCAGGCCTCTTTTTGTACGCTCACTTGTCCGCGAGCAGAGGACAGGATGCTTTCGGAAATAAAAAATTTACAAAATATCAACGTGCATATTATTCTGAATACCTTGCATATTCATTTTGAAAGGTGTATAATAGGCCCTGCTAAACAGCGGCGCAGTATCCTAGTCGGATCTGCCGTTTCCTAAGAAGGGCCTAAAAATCCTTTAAAGGGCACAACTGTGAAGCCTTTGGTGCCTGCTTCTTACGCCCAGTTTGGGGTGGGTGCTGAAGGGAGGCAAAAGCGAGAGCTGCGCCTGCGGATCCCGGGCGTCCCCTAATGGCATAGGGGAGCCGACCCTGTTTCTGCGGAGACCTGTTGCTGTGCCGGAGCGGACTCCCATTTTGGGTATCGACTTTGGTACGGGACAGGATATGAACCTGCATTGCGGTGCTACCCGGCCTTCGTGCCGCGAACGCTGTGTGCAGTGTAGCCTGCCTTGCGTGGGGAATCCGGATAGGAGAACAACGCACAGACTCCGGCCAAGAGCGAGGTGCGATCGCTCCTTGAAATTTTTCCTGCAAAAGAGGATAAGAAACGGTGTGACTCCGGGGTGGAAATCACCTAGGCTGTCGGAAGGGCAGCAGGAGGGTTACAGTGCGGACTAAGTGGCAATCGGGTACCCCGTCCGGCAACAACGGGGTGCAGCGCCTAAGGGGGAACCGCCTCTATCGGCAACGGGAGGTGCGCT
Source organism: uncultured Oscillospiraceae bacterium (assembly GCA_934636865.1). Classification (GTDB taxonomy): domain Bacteria; phylum Bacillota; class Clostridia; order Oscillospirales; family Oscillospiraceae; genus Hominicoprocola. The sequence continues at coordinate 36,019 of CAKUBI010000020.1, read as the reverse complement.
GCGGGGAAAGCCAACCCGACCTATGCCGCAGGATTACCTTTTGCGGCTGCCGCTGTTTTAGCGTATCTTACCATCAAAAATGGTAGTCAATGGAGAAAGAGACCGTGGAAAACGAAGGAGACCGAAAGCCCAAAAAGACGGACAAGACCCCCAGCCACGCGCGCTGGGTGATCCGCGTATTTTTGATCGCTGTGGCCCTCTCCGCAGCAATGAGCCTGTGCTCCGGCGCGCTGCTGGAGGACGCGGGCTATGTGACCGCGACGCTGATCCTGCTGCTTTTTGTCGTGCTCGGCATCATGTTCGATATCATCGGCGTCGCCGTGACGGCGGCGAATCCGAAGCCGTTCAACTCAATGGCGGCGCATCGCGTCAAGGGCGCGAAGGAGGCGCTGAGCCTCATCCGCAACGCGGAAAAGGTCGCCTCGTTCTGCAACGACGTGGTCGGCGATATCTGCGGCATCGTCAGCGGCTCGACCGCGACGGTCATCGTCGTGCTGCTGCAAAACAGCTTCGGCTGGCGCAGCATCGTGGTGTCCACTGTGGTCACGGCGCTGATCTCAGGGCTGACGATCGGCGGCAAGGCGATCGGCAAAAAGATCGCAATGAAAAAGAGCAAGGATGTTGTGTATCTGGCGGCGAAGGTGCTGTCGGTGCTGCATCCTGACAGATAAAGAAGGAATAGCATTGATTCTTGAGAAGATCCATGATCCGAGCGATATCAAAACCCTGAATGACCCGCAAACGCAGCTTCTTTGCACAGAGCTGCGTGAATTTTTGCTGAAAAGCGTGTCCAAGACGGGCGGACACCTGGCGTCCAACCTCGGCGCGGTCGAGCTGACGGTGGCCATCCACCGCGTGTTCGACACCTCACGCGACCGGCTGGTGTTCGACGTGGGGCACCAGTGCTACACGCATAAGATCCTCACCGGGCGGATGAATGAATTTTCGACGCTGCGGCAGTACGGCGGACTTTCCGGCTTTCCGAAGCCGCGCGAGAGTACACACGACGCGTTCATCGCGGGCCATGCGTCCAACTCCGTCTCCGTGGCGCTCGGCATGGCCCGGGCGCGCACGCTGCTGCACGACGATTATTCCGTGCTCGCCCTGATCGGCGACGGCGCGCTCTCCGGCGGCCTTGCCTACGAGGGACTCAACAACGCAGGCGCGAGCGGCGAGCCGCTGATCGTCATCCTGAACGACAACGGCATGTCGATCGACGGCAACGTAGGCGCGGTGAGCGAGCATCTGGGATTACTTCGCTCAAAGCCCGCGTATTACGAATTCAAAAAGGCGTACCGCGACCTGCTCGACCGCAATGCGGTCGGCCGCGCGGTGTACGATTTTAATCATCAGCTCAAAACGAATGTCAAAAAGGCGCTGCTGCCGAATTCGACGATGTTCGAGGATATGGGCTTTACCTATCTCGGCCCCGTGAACGGGCACGACGTCGGTCAGCTCACCAACACGCTCAAGTGGGCGAAGGACCTGAACTGCCCGGTGCTCGTGCATGTGCACACAAAAAAGGGCAAGGGCTATCCGCCCGCCGAGCGGGAGCCGGAGCGCTATCACGGCGTGGGGAAATTTGATCCGAAGATGGGCGTGCCGCGCGAGAAAAAGACGGATTTTTCCGCCGTGTTCGGCGAGGAGCTCTGCAAGATCGCGAAAAGCGACGCGAGCGTCTGCGCCATCACCGCCGCGATGCGGGACGGCACGGGCCTGCATGAATTTTCTGAGCAGTACCCCGACCGCTTTTTCGATGTCGGCATCGCCGAGGGGCATGCCGTCGCCATGGCCGCGGGCATGGCCAAGCAGGGCCTCACGCCGGTGGTCGCGATCTACTCGAGCTTTTTGCAGCGCGCCTATGACCAGCTCATCCACGATACGGCGCTCTCTGACCTGCACGTGGTCTGCGCGGTGGACCGCGCGGGCATGGTCGGCGCGGACGGCGAGACGCACCACGGCATTTTTGACGCGACGTTCCTCTCCGAGATCCCGAATATGACGGTGCTTTGCCCGTCGAACTTCGCGGAGCTGCGCACGATGCTGCGCCGTGCGGTCAACGAGATCAAGGGTCCCGTCGCCATCCGCTATCCGCGCGGCGGCGAGGGGACATACAAGGCCGACAGCGGACGCGACAACCTCGTTGTGCTGCGCGAGGGGGAGGACATCACCCTCTGCGCCTACGGCATGATGATCAACAACGTGCTGGACGCGGCGGAGCTCCTTGAGCGGCGCGGCATCCGGGCGCGCGTGGTAAAGATCAACGCCATCTCGCCGCTCTACGACCGCGACATGCGCGAGGTCGTGGGCAAAACGAAGGCGATGCTGGTGGCGGAGGAGTGCGCGGGCGTCGGCTGCATGGGGCAGCGCATGGCGGCTATCCTCGAATGGAACCATATCGCGCCGGAGCGGATGGAGCTGTGCAACCTGGGCAAGGCGTTCCCCGCGCAGGGCTCGACGGAGGAGCTGCAGCGCGAATTCGGACTGGACGCGGAGTCGCTTGTGGAAAAAGCTGCGGAGGTGCTGCGATGAGCAATAAAACAAGACTGGATGTGCTTCTGGTGGAGCGCGGACTGGAGCAGACGCGCCAGCGCGCACAGGCGATGATCATGAGCGGGCTCGTCTTTGTGGACGGGCAGCGCGTGGACAAGGCGGGCACCGCCGTTTTGAACGACGCGCAGATCGAGGTGCGCGGCAATACCCTGCGCTATGTGAGCCGAGGGGGCTTGAAGCTTGAAAAGGCGATGACGACCTTCGGCCTGAAGCTCGACGGCTGCATCTGCGCCGATATCGGCGCATCGACTGGCGGCTTTACCGACTGCATGCTCCAAAACGGCGCGAAGAAGGTCTACTCCGTCGACGTCGGCTACGGCCAGCTCGACTGGAAGCTCCGCTCCGACGAGCGCGTGGTGTGCTTGGAGCGCACGAACGCGCGCTATCTGGATCATGAGCAGATCCCCGACGAGCTGGATTTTGCCAGCATCGACGTGTCGTTCATTTCTTTGAAGCTCATTCTGCCGGCGGTGCACCGCGTTTTGAAGGCGGGCGGACATGTCGCCTGTCTCATCAAGCCCCAGTTTGAAGCGGGGCGCGAAAAGGTGGGCAAAAAGGGCGTCGTGCGCGACCCGGCGGTGCACCTTGAGGTGCTGGAGCACTTCCTGAACCATGCAAAGGAATCTGGCTTTACAGTGCTTGATATCACGTTCTCTCCGATCCGCGGACCGGAGGGGAATATTGAATACCTCGGCTATCTCGAGAGCGGGGACTGGGTGGATAAAACCTTTGACCTCGAGGGCCTGGTCGAGCAGTCGCACGCGGCGCTCGACCACGGGAAGGAGGGAGCGGGATGCTGAAAAAGGTCATCCTCTGCCCGAATCCCTACCGCGACGCGCAGCTGCGCGTCGCCAAGGAGGCCAAACGCGTGCTCGACGAGGTGGGCTGCCCGAATGTGGTGTGTCTGCCGTTCCGCAACCAGGAAAAGCCGGAGGGTTACGGGCTCACGATCGAGCCGCTGCAGCAGGAGCTGCGCGGCGCGGATATGATCATCGCCTTCGGCGGCGACGGAACGATCCTGCACCTGTCCAAAACGGCGGCGCACAAGGACGTGCCGGTGCTGGGCGTGAACCTCGGCAGTCTCGGCTTCATGGCCGACCTTGAGAGCCGGGAGCTTTCGCGCCTGCGCGCGCTGTGCGAAGGGAAGTACGACATCGAAAGCCGCATGATGCTCGATGTGAACGTGCAGCGCGACGGCCGCGTAATCTACTCGAACCTCGCGCTCAACGAAGCGCTCATCGCGCGCGGCAATGTCTCGCGCGTGATCCGGCTGAAAATTTTTACCGAGCAGGGCAAGCTCGTGGACGTTGCGGGCGACGGCGTGATCGTCGCGAGCCCAACGGGCTCGACGGCGTATTCGCTCTCGGCGGGCGGACCGGTCGTGGAGCCGACGGCGCGGAACTTCATCGTTTCGCCCATCTGCGCGCACAGCGTGCATGCCAACGCCTACGTGCTCTCGCCCGAGCGCGTCATCACCGTGCAGACGGAAAAGGGCAGCTACAAGCCGGTCCTGCTGAGCGTGGACGGCGGGCGCGCGTTTTCCCTGCGCAGCGGCGACAGCATCGAGGTCCGCCGCTCCAAATTTGATACCAAGCTCGTTCGGCTGAGCAAACGCAGTTTCTGCGAAATTTTACAAAAGAAAATGTTGATGGGAGGAATCAACAATGAAGAATGAGAGACAGGAGAAGATCCTTGCGATTATCGCCGCGTCGGCGATCGAAACCCAGGAGCAGCTGATCGACAGTCTGCGTCAGGAGGGCATCTCCTGCACACAGGCGACGATCTCCCGCGATATCAAGCAGCTCCATCTGATCAAGGAGCCGACCGGAAACGGCACCTACCGCTACGCGGTGTCCGCACAGAAGGTGCGGCTGAACCTGGCTGACCGTTTACAGACCATCCTGCGCGAGAGCATCATTTCGGTTGATTGCGCGCAGAACCTTGTGCTGATCAAGACGATGCCGGGCCTCGGCCCCGCGGCGGGCGCGGCGTTCGACGGGATGGACGTTTCGTCCAAGGTCGGCACCGTGGCCGGCGACGACACGGTGCTCATCGTGATGCGCGAGAACGAGTCGGCGCAGGAGCTGTGCAGCGAGATCGAAGAGATGCAGAAACAGCGCCAGACCAAGTAACCACAGAATTTTTGCAGGAGAATGAGCGATGCTTGAGCTTTTGCACATTGAAAATATTGCGATCATCGAGCGCGCGGACATTTCCTTCGGGCGCGGCTTCAACGCGCTGACCGGCGAGACCGGCGCGGGCAAATCCATCGTGATCGACGCGCTTGGCGCGGTGCTGGGCCAGCGCACATCGCGCGAGCTGATCCGCACGGGCGCGGAGAAGGCCTTTGTCAGCGCGGAATTCAGCGCCGTGCCGGGCTCTCTTCCGGGCCTTGCCGAAAACGGCTTTGCCCCGGAGGAGGGCGGGACGCTTCTTTTGCAGCGCGAGCTGTACGGCGACGGGAAAAATATCTGCCGCGTGAACGGACGGCCGGTGACGGTCGCGCAGCTCAAGCGCATCGGGGCGAGCCTTCTCAACATCCACGGTCAGCACGATGGGCAGCAGCTGCTTGACGAGGAGCAGCACCTTGTCTACCTTGACCGCTTCGGCCGCGTGGACGGGGCGATGGAGGACTACCGTGCCTGTTACGACGCGTGGCGCGCGACGCGCCGCGAGATGGACGCGCTCAAAATGGACGAGGCGGAAAAGGCCCGCCGCGTCGATGTGCTGCGCCACCAGATCGGCGAGCTGGAGCGTGCGGATTTGCAGGAGGGGGAGGAGGAAGCGCTCCTCGCCCGGCGCAATATCCTGCGCAACGGCGAGAAGTTCATCGCTGCCATTTCCGAGGCGGACACCTGCCTGAACGGCGGCGACGAGGGCCTTGGCGCGGTGTCCGCCATCAAGGAGGCGGAGGATGCGCTGCGCGGTCTGCGCAGCCTTGGCGACGAGTTTGTTGAACTCTCGGACCGCTTGGAAGCGCTACGCTGTGAAGCATATGACCTTGCGGAGACGATCCGCGACAAAAAGGATGAATACGACTTCTCTCCGCAGGAGCTGGACGCGGTGGAGTCGCGCTGCGACCAGCTTTACCGGCTGAAAAAGAAGTATGGCACGAGCGTTGAGGAGATGCTCGCCTATCTCGAAAGGTCGCGCGATGAACTCGACCGCATCGAGTATGCCGACGACCGCCTTGCCCAGCTTGCGCAGAAGCTGCAGACGCAGGAGCAGGCAGCGCGGAAAGCGGCGAAGGCGCTTTCCGACAAACGCCGCGAGGCGGCGAAGGAGCTGGAAGCGCGTATTTCCCGGGAATTGTCCGAGCTTGACATGCCGAAGATGCGCTTTTCCATCGAATTTGAGGAAAAGGCGCTTTCGGAGGACGGCGCGGACGCGGTTGCGTTCCTGATGTCCGCCAACGTGGGCGAAGCGCTGCGCCCGATCCAGAAGATCGCGTCCGGCGGCGAGCTGTCGCGCATCATGCTGGCGCTCAAAAATGTGCTGGCCGAGCAGGACAGCGTGATGACCATGGTGTTCGACGAGGTCGATACCGGCGTTTCGGGCCGGGCGGCGCAGCGCGTGGCGGAAAAGCTCGCGCGGCTCTCGCGCATCCGGCAGGTCCTGTGCGTGACGCATCTGCCGCAGCTTGCGGCGATGGCGGACGTGCACTTCGGCGTGGAAAAGGGCGAGGAAAACGGCCGCACGCTCACGCGCGTGCGCGAGCTGGACCGCGCGGCGCGCCGCGCGGAGATCGCGCGTCTGAGCGGGGGAGACCATCCGAGCGAGACGATGCTCTCCGGCGCAGAGGAGCTGCTGAGTGCGGCGGAAGCCTTTAAGAATAAACTGCAATGAAGTGAAAATACTCAACAGAAAGAAGCGGCCTTTGCCGCTCCTGCGGGAAAGGAAAAACGGATGAATGAGTTTGCCGCGCGCATCGAGCGGGATTTTTCGGTGCGGCGCAAGGAAAAGCAGAAGCTGGAATTTCGCACATGGCTCGTCCACACGCTCAAGGAGATGGGCTACACGCCGAAGCTCGAGAGCGGGGAGAGCGCGCTGAGCGTGGGCGGCAGCGTGACGAACGTGGTCGTGGGCGATATCGAAAAGGCGAAGATCGTCCTTGCGGCGCATTACGACACCGGCGTGCGGGAGCTCCTGCCGCCGCTCATCTGCCCCGCGCGGCCGCTGACGTTTTTGCTCTATCAGATGCTGTTTCCGCTGCTGGTGCTGGCGGGGAGCTTTCTTGTTTCGCTTGCGGTGACGTTCCCGTTGAACCTCCCGAATATGACGCTGCCGCTTTTTCTGCTGCTTCTGGCCGTGACGCTTTTTTATCCCAAGTACGGCCCGGACGAGAAAAACAACTGCAACGCCAACACCTCCGGCGTCGTAACGCTGCTCGAGGCTGCAAAGGCACTGACGCCGCGCTACCGCGGCGAGGTGTGCTTCCTCTTTCTGGATGGCGGCACGCAGGCGAGCAAGGGCGCAAAGCGCCTGCGCCGCGCGTACCCCTGCCTGAAGGAAAAGCCGGTTTTTGTGATCGACTGTGTCGGAGAGGGAGACGAGCTGCTGGTCCTGCCGGGCAAGGCGAGCCGTTGGGACGGCGACCTGCTCGACGCCATCAACGACAATTTCGGCAACAGCGAAAAGAAGACCTGCTTTTTGAAGACCGACGGGCAGGTCATCTTCCCGTCTGACAACGCGGCGTTCGCGCACAGCGTGTCCGTCTGCGCGTGCAGAAAGGTCGCGGGCTTTGGCCGCTGCATCCTGCCGCGCGGGACAAAGGAGATCGACGAGGAGAATGTTTCTCTCCTGCGCGACGGCCTTTGCAGGCTCATCATGAATTACCGTCCGCAAAAGGCTTGACAAGCGCGGGCCTTTTGGGTACAATAATCGCGTTTACGGTGATGAAGCGGAGAAGTAAGCAGCTTTTTCCTGCAAAGAGAGCCTTCGGCTGGTGAAAGAAGGAGAGGAAAGCTGTCCAAATACACCGCGGAGCCGGCGCCCGAACGAAGCATTTTCCAGTAGGCGCGCCCCGGGAGCGCCCGTTATCGCGCGGGAGTGTGTCGGCACTCCGTGAGGCCGTCTTTGCGAAAAGGCGGCGAACCAGAGGTGGTACCGCGAGAAATGCTCGCCCTCTGTCCATGCGGACAGAGGGCGTTTTTTACTGCCCGGAAAACGCCCGGGGTGTCCGAAAGCAAGTAAAAATGACAATAGGAGGAATCAACAAATGGGTATTTACGAAGAGCTGCAGGCGCGCGGCCTGCTGGCGCAGGTCACGAACGAGGAAGAGATCCGCGAAATGGTCAACGCGGGCAAGGCCAAGTTCTACATTGGCTTTGACTGCACGGCCGACAGCCTGACGGCGGGGCACTTCATGGCGCTGACGCTGATGAAGCGCCTTCAGATGGCGGGCAACCAGCCCGTTGCGCTGATCGGCGGCGGCACGACCATGATCGGTGACCCCTCGGGCCGCACGGACATGCGCAAGATGCTCACCAAGGAGGACATCAACCATAACGCCGAGTGCTTCAAGCGGCAGATGGAACGCTTCATCGACTTCGGCGAGGGCAAGGCCATCATGGTCAACAACGCCGACTGGCTGCTGAACCTCAACTATATCGAGCTGCTGCGCGAGGTGGGCGCATGCTTCTCCGTGAACAACATGCTGCGCGCGAAGTGCTATGAGCAGCGCATGGAGAAGGGCCTTTCCTTCCTTGAATTCAACTACATGATCATGCAGTCCTACGACTTCTACTACCTCTTCCAGCACTATGGCTGCAACATGCAGTTTGGCGGCGACGACCAGTGGTCCAACATGCTCGGCGGCACGGAGCTCATCCGCCGCAAGCTGGGCAAAGACGCACACGCGATGACCATCACGCTGCTGACCGACTCGCAGGGGCACAAGATGGGCAAGACCGCGGGCAACGCCGTCTGGCTCGACCCGAACAAGACCAGCCCCTTCGACTTCTACCAGTACTGGCGCAACGTGGGCGATCAGGATGTTTTGAAGTGCATCCGCATGCTCACGTTCCTGCCGCTCGAGCAGATCGACGAGATGGACAAGTGGGAGGGCAGTCAGCTCAACCGCGCCAAGGAGATCCTCGCCTACGAGCTCACCGCGCTCGTGCACGGGGAAGAGGAAGCGAAGAAGGCGGAGGAAGCCGCGAAGGCGCTGTTCGGTGCGGGCGGCAATAATGCCAATATGCCGATGAGCACGCTGACGGACACCGACTTTGAAAACGGCGGCATCAACGTTCTTTCCATGCTGGTCACGACCGGCCTGTGCCCGTCCCGCGGCGAGGCGCGCCGCCTGGTTCAGCAGGGCGGCGTGACGATCGACGATGTGAAGGTCACGTCCATCGACGAGAGCCTTGCGCGCGAACGCTTCGAGGGCGACGGCGTCATCGTCCGCAAGGGCAAGAAGGTCTTCCACCGCGTTAAGGCGTAAGCAGGACCGATTACGATCTGTAAACGTGAAAAATGAAGCAGGTCCCGTGCGGCAATACCGCACGGGACCTGCTTTTTGACAAATTGCACAACGCCGATAAAGCAGAATGAATACAATGAATGCGGTGTGAATGCCGGATGAATATTGCGTGAATGCAAAATGAATGCTGCGTGAATATGCGCTATACCGCCACGCCGAAGTCCTCCATGGCACACGTGAGACGCGTGCGGTTCTGCTCGGAAATGGCGCACAGCGGGAGCCGCAGCTCGCTAGAGCACAGGCCGAGGCGTTCCATCGCTGCCTTGACGGGGATGGGGTTGACCTCACAGAACAGCGCGCGGATGAGCGCATGCAGGCGGAGCTGGAGCCTGGCAGCTTCTGGAAAGCTGCCGGACAGGCAGAGCTGCGTCAGCTCGTGCATCTCACGCGGGACGATATTGGCTGCAACGGAGATCACGCCCCTGCCGCCGAGCGCCATGATGGCGGCGGTGGAGCCGTCGTTTCCGCTCCAGAGGGTGAAATCGGCGGGGCAGAGGGCGAGGGTATCCTGGATGAGGTCGAAATCGTCGCTCGCTTCCTTGACGCCCACGATATTCGGATGCGCCGCGAGCTTTTGATAGGTCTGCGCCGTGCAGCTCACGCCCGTGCGCGAGGGGACGTTATAAAGGATGACGGGAATGTCCACCGCGTCGGCGATGGCGGAAAAATGCCGCACCAGACCGCTTTGCGACGCCTTATTGTAGTACGGCGTGACGGTGAGCAGCGCGTCAGCCCCGGCGCTCTGCGCGGCGCGCGAAAGCGCGACGGAGGACGCGGTGCTGTTCGTGCCGCTGCCCGCGATGACGGGCACGCGCCCGTCTGCGATGCGGACGCAGTGCTCGATGAGCACAGTGCGCTCGTCCAGACTCAGCGTCGCGGCCTCGCCGGTCGTGCCGCAGACGACAATGGCGTCGGTGCCGCGGCGCAGCTGCCATTCGACAAGACGGTCGAAGGCAGGAAGGTCCACCGCGCCGTTCCGAAACGGCGTGACGATGGCAGCGGCGCTGCCGGTGAAAACACATGGCTTCATGGCAAAACTCCTTTTTCAGATACTGCCCGCCGGGCGGATCCTGCTGGCGGGCAAAAAGATGCGGAATGCGCTTGAAAGCGGAGAAAAATTATCGTATAATGTAAAATACGATTCATATGGACACTGATCTGCCGGAAAGCGGAAGCTGCCGCGGACCGGCTGGGGAGGAAGCTATGAAAAAATGGTGCAGGACGTTCCTGCTTTCGCTTTTGCTGTGCGGCGCGCTGTGCGCCGGGGCGCAGGCCGCAGAACATGATATGCTCAAGGTGGGGCTAAAATACGGCGACAGCGCCATGAGCGAGGCAAATTTGCAGAATTACTCGCCCTTCGGCGGCTACGCGCTGGGATATTACGACTCCTCGCGCAGCTTTGTGCAGCTCGCGGCGCTGCCGGCGAGCTATGAAAAGATCACGGTCACGCAGGATACGACCTATCACGTGCAGCTTGCCGGGACGTTTTACGACTATGCGTCCGCGGCGGCACGCGCGGCGCAGTACGGCGGCTTTGCCGCCTACGATAACGGCGCGTTCGTCGCGCGCGTGGGCAGCTACGGCGACTATAGCAGCGCGCAGAGCGCGCTCTACTCGCTCGGCGTGTCCGGAACGGTCGCGGGCGGCAGCAGCACGGGCGTGACGGTCATCGTCACAGGGACGAGCACGGTCCTCTTCGAGTTCGACCGCAGCGGCCTTGATTCGCTCGGCATCCGCCCCATCGAGGCGGGAGAGAAAACGGTGACGTGGTTCCGCGGCTACCGCTATTACGGCGGCTTTGAGTACCAGCGCGTGACCGGCGGCGCGATCAGCGTCGTCAACGTGGTGGACAGGGAGGACTACGTCAAGTGCGTTATTCCCTGGGAAATGAGCAGCGACTGGCCGATCGAAGCGCTCAAGGCGCAGGCGGTCTGCGCGCGCACCTATGCCGCGAGCCAGACCAAGCACCGCGCGCAGGGCTTTGACGTCTGCGCCGGCACGCACTGCCAGGTCTATCAGGGCACGGCGGCGAGCAGCTCGTATTCCGATTCTGCGGTCGAGCAGACAGCGGGGCTCTGTCTTTACTATAACGGCGCGCTCGTGCAGGACGCGGTCTACTATTCAAGCAACGGCGGCGCGAGCGAGAGCAGCGTGAACGTCTGGGGCAGCGAGGCCGGGTATCTGCAGGGCAAGATCGACCCCTATGAGGGACAGGTCGCGTCCCGCATCCCAAAGTACAGCTGGTCCACGACCTATACCGCTGCCGAACTGACGAATCTCCTGAACAGCAAGGGGTATGGCATCGGTACGGTGAAGGACCTGTACGTATCCGGGCGGACGGACATGGACAACGTCTATTCCATTACGTTCGTCGGAACGAACGGCGAGAGGACCTTCACGCGCGAGGCGTGCCGGTCGCTGCTGAATCTGCGCAGCCAGCGCTTTGCCATCAGCGGCGGCTCGGGCGGCAGCGGCTATAGCGTCAACGAAAGCGGCGAGAGCGTCGATCTTAGTACGATGCGCGTCATCGACGGCAGCGGCCAGACGAAGAGCATCGCGGGCAGCGCATATGCCATCACGTCAGGCGGCACGGCGGCGCTGGGGCAGAGTGGTGCGTCCGGCGGCTCGGGCAGCGGCAGCTTTACGATCACCGGCAGCGGCTACGGCCATCAGGTCGGCATGAGCCAGTGGGGCGCCTACGCGATGGCGGGCCTTGGCTATTCCTATCGCGATATCCTGCAATTTTATTATACGGGCGTTACGATCCGGTAACGCGGAAAGAAAGCAAACGATGAAAACAAAAGATTTTGACTACTACCTTCCGGAAGAGCTGATCGCGCAGACGCCGCTCGAGCAGCGCGACCATTCGCGCCTGATGTGCCTTGACAAACAGACGGGCGAGCTGTCGCACCATCATTTCTATGAGCTGCCGGAGTTTTTGAAGCCGGGCGACTGCCTGATCCTGAACAATTCCCGCGTACTGCCGGCGCGGCTCCTCGGCCAGCGCCTGCCGGGCGGCGGCGCGTGCGAGGTGCTGCTGCTCATCGACCGGGGCGACAAGACCTGGGAGTGCATCGTGCGTCCGGGCAAGCACCTGCGCAAGGGCGCGAAAATGCGCTTCGGCGGCGGGGAGCTGACGGCGGAGGTCGTGGACGTGCTGCCGGACGGCAATCGCATGGTGAAGTTCGACTACGAGGGGATATTCCTCGAGGTGCTCGAGCGGCTCGGCAAGATGCCGCTGCCGCCGTATATCAAGGAGGAGCTGCAGGATCAGGAGCGCTACCAGACGGTCTACTCCAAGGTCGAGGGCAGCGCGGCCGCGCCGACGGCGGGCCTGCACTTTACGCCCGAGCTTCTGGAAGAGATCCAGAAGAGAGGCGTGAACCTTGGCTATGTGACGCTGCACGTCGGCCTTGGTACGTTCCGTCCCGTCAAGGAGGACGACATCGAGCAGCACGACATGCACAGCGAGTACTGCGTCATCCCGCCTGAGACAGCAAAGCTCATCAACGACACGAAGGCAAGCGGCGGGCGCGTCATCTGCGTCGGCACGACATCCTGCCGCACGCTCGAGAGCTGGGCGCAGGAGGACGGACATATGGAGCCGTCCGCGGGCTGGACGAGCATTTACATCTATCCCGGCTACCGCTTCAAGGTGATGGATGCGCTCATCACGAATTTCCACCTGCCGCAGTCCACGCTCATCATGCTGGTCTCGGCGCTCGCGGGACGCGAGCACGTGCTGCACGCCTACGAGGAAGCGGTGAAGGAAAAGTACCGTTTTTTCAGCTTTGGCGATGCGATGTTCATCTCTTAAAAGTGAGGAAAAGCTATGTTCAAAGTCATCAAATACGAGGGAAAGGCCCGGCGCGGACAGTTCAAATGCGCGCACGGCGGAGAGGTGCAGACCCCGGTTTTCATGAACGTCGGCACGCAGGCGGCCATCAAGGGCGGCGTGAGCGCGTTTGACCTGAAGGACCTCGGCTGTCAGATTGAGCTGTCCAACACCTACCACCTGCATCTGCGCCCCGGCGACGATGTGGTGCGCCAAATGGGTGGTCTGCACAGGTTCATGTGCTGGGATGGACCCATCCTGACGGACAGCGGCGGGTTTCAAGTATTTTCCCTTGCGGGCCTGCGTAAGATCAGGGAAGAGGGCGTGACGTTTGCCTCACACCTCGACGGCCGGCGCATCTTCATGGGGCCGGAGGAGAGCATGCGCATCCAGTCGAATCTCGGCAGCGATATCGCGATGGCCTTCGACGAGTGCGTGGAAAATCCCGCGCCCTACGAGTATGCCAAGAAGTCCTGCGAGCGCACGCTGCGCTGGCTGGAACGCTGCAAGATCGAGCATGACAAGCTGAATGCCTTGCCAGACACCGTCAACCCGCAGCAAATGCTTTTCGGTATCAACCAGGGCGCGACGTTCGAGGATCTGCGTATCTGGCACATGAAGGAGATCGCGAAGCTCGGCTGCGACGGCTACGCCATCGGCGGTCTTGCGGTCGGCGAGCCGACGCAGGTGATGTACGACATCATCGACGCGGTCGAGCCCTTCATGCCGCAGGACAAGCCGCGCTATCTTATGGGCGTCGGCACGCCGTCGAACATCATCGAGGGCGTGGCGCGCGGCGTGGACTTCTTCGACTGCGTGATGCCTGCGCGCAATGCGCGCCACGGCAAGCTCTTCACCTGGAGCGGCTCGATCAACCTGAAAAACGAGAAGTACAAGCTCGACGAGCGGCCGATCGACGAGCAGTGCGGCTGCCCGGTGTGCCGCAGCTTTTCGCGCGCGTACCTGCGTCACCTCTTCAAGGCGGAGGAGATCCTTGCCCTGCGCCTCGCGGTGATGCACAATCTGTATTTCTACAATAAGCTCATGGAGCGCATCCGCGATGCGCTCGACGCGGGCGAATTCGCGTCCTTCCGCGCCGAATACAGCACGAAGCTTTCGGAAAGAGTCTGATTCTTCGGAGAAACCTCTTGCACAACGGTGGGTTATCCGCTATAATATGAATATCTTTTGTTTTTGAAAGGAACTGTACTATGGATAGCATGATCTTGCTGGTCGCGATGATCGCGGTGTTCTACTTCCTCATCATCCGTCCGGAAAACAAGCGCAAGAAGCAGGCGGAAAACATGCGCAACAGCCTCAAGAAGGGCGAGCGCATCACCACCATCGGCGGCATGGTCGGCCGCATCGTTCAGGTGAACGACACGACCGTCGTCTTTGAGACCTCTGAGGACCGCGTCCGCATCGAGATCGCCAAGTGGGGCATCCAGTCCACCGAGTCGATGGAAGCGGCTGCCGCGCAGAAGGGCGGCAAGAAGGCCAAGAAGGAAGAGCCTGCCAAGGAAGAGAACGCCAAGACGGAGGAGTCCAAGGCTGTCGAGGCTGCTCCCGAAAAGGCGGAAAAGGAAGAGAAGCCTGGCTTCGATCCCGAGATCAAGTAAGCAAAAAACAACAGCATAAGAAAACCTCCCCTGGCATACGCTTTGATAGGCGAATGCAGGGGAGGTTTTTTCGTGGAAAGAACGGTGCCAACGGTCTGGTATGTCAAAAAATGCGCGCTGGGCGCGCTCGTGTGCTGCTTGTCGGAGCTTATGCTGCTGGCGATCGCGGCGGCGCTGATGCTGAACGGAACGATCGGCGAGGAGAGAGTCGGCGCGGCGGGACTGGCCGCGGCGGCGCTGGCGGCTTTTTCGGGCTGTATGGTCGGCGGCGGACGGACGAGCCGGAGAACGGCGATGGTCCTTGCCTGTGCAGCGTCGGGCTGGCTCCTGACGCAGGTGATCGGCTTTGTGATCGGCGGCGCGCTCGTGCCGGAGCGTTCGCTGGCCGCGGCGGGGGCGATGCTCGTGGGCGCCGGGGCAGCGCTGGTGACCGGCGGGCGGAAGAAGCGTAAAAAGCGAAACGGCGCGAAAACGCGCCGCGCACGCAGGTGAACATAACCGCATGGGAAAAGGGAAGACGCGGAGCACGCGTCCGGACTGCGGCGGTTTGCACAAATGGCGGATGGAGCGCGCGGAAAACTGACTTTTTATGACGCGGATGCGGAAAGCTGTGATCTTTGCCAGATGTAGGGAAAGCGGCAGGAAAAATACCCCATATCTTGCTGGAAACGTGCGTTTCCTGTATCTTGTTGCTATAGTTAACATAATATACTTTACATAATATTTTGACATAATTAACAAAAATGGAAAAAATAGGCAATTCCGCTTGCGCAACGGCTGCAAAAGTCCTATATTTATAGGTACGTTCCGTCGATCGCCTGCCTTGCAGGAGCATTGCCTCAGCGCTTTACGAAGGGGTGATCTGCTTGATCGGACGGATGAAACAAGGGCGCCGGAACGGCGCGCGGACGCGGCGCATGCCGCTGCCGCTGATGGTGCTGGCTGCCTTTGCTGTGCTTGGTGTGTTGTTTGGCTATGTGTTTGCGCTGCATTCGGCGCAGCGCACGGGCGGCGAGTTGGAGCGGTATCTCGCTTCGTTTCTTTCCCTCGGCGCGCGGCAGCCGTTTTCAGCGCAGGCACTGGTCGAAACGCTGGTGTGTTATTTCCGCGCACCGGTGATCGTTTTTCTGCTGGGCTTCGCCTCCATCGGTGTGGCGGCGGTCCCGGCGGTGTGTGCGTTCCAGGGGTTCCTGCTGTCGTTTTCACTCATGAGCTTTGCGCTCTCGCTCGGGCGGGGATATTTCCCGCTGCTCGTGGCGCTGTTCGGCGCGCGGGTCCTTGCGGTGCTGCCGTGTACGCTCGTGCTCGGCGCGGCGGCGATGGAAACGTCCCGGTCACTTCTTCTGCTTTCGCTCGGCGGCGGAGGGAAGCGCGCACGCGCGGTCACTTACGGCAGCGCGTACTGGTACCGGCTTGGCGTTTGTTGTGTGTGCCTGCTGCTTGCCGCGCTGGCGGAGCTGTGGCTCGTGCCGCAGTTTCTGCTGCTGGCGGCGGGCGGATAAAAATGGAAGGGGGGGCGTGCAGCCATGGCAGATTATTTGCCGCAATACGAAGAATACCTCGCTGCGGAGAAGCACGCCTCGCAGAATACGCTCAGCTCCTACATGCGCGATCTGCACCAGTTCGCGGCGTATCTGGACGAATTCAGCCCCATGCCGCTGCCGCAGGTGACGCAGGAGGTCATCAGCACCTATGTTGCATGGATGGGCGGCAGGGGGAAATCCGCCGCCACGATCACGCGCTCCATCGCGTCGATCAAGTCGTTCTATACCTATCTTCAGCTCAGCGGCGAGGTCAGCGCCAACCCGGCCAAGGGCGTCGCCGCGGTGAAGGTGGAGCATAAATTCCCTGAGATCCTCACGGGCAAGGAGGTCGAGCTGTTTCTTGACCAGCCGCAGTGCGTGGACGCCAAGGGCTACCGCGACCACGCGATGCTCGAGCTTCTGTACGCCACGGGCATCCGCGTGTCCGAGCTCATCTCGCTCAACGAGGATGACGTGAACCTGAGCGCGAGCTTCATCCGCGCGCAGAGCAAGGGCAAGGAGCGCATCATCCCGCTCTATCCCGCCGCTGTGAAGGCGCTCGCGCACTACATGAAAGAGGTCCGCCCGCAGCTTCTGGCGGACCCGGAGGAGACGGCGCTGTTCGTCAACATGAACGGCGAGCGCATGAGCCGCCAGGGCTTCTGGAAGATCGTGAAGCACTATCAGGAGACCGCCGGCATCTCGAAGGACATCACGCCGCATACGCTGCGTCATTCGTTCGCCGTGCATCTGCTGGAAAACGGCGCGGACCTGCGCTCCATTCAGGAGATGCTCGGCCATGCGGACATTTCCTCGACGCAGATTTACACGCATGTGGTCAAAAAGCACCTCAAGGACGTCTACCAGAAGGCGCACCCGAGGGCATAACGGAAAAAAGTGGGCCGCTTCCGCAGGGAAGCGGCCTTTTCGCCTTTTTGGCGATACCCGTTGCATTTCGGACAGATGTTTGATATAATTCCATAATAACTATCGTGGGAGGTGATGCGCATGCGGATACTCGGCATCGACCCGGGCGTCGCCATCGTCGGCTTCGGGCTGATCGAGGCGGACCGCGGACGGACGCAGATGCTCCGCTACGGCGCAATCACCACGCCTGCAGGGCTGCCGCTGGCGCGCCGCCTGGTGCAGATCGAGCAGGATATGGAGGCGCTGATCGCGCAGCTGAGGCCCGACGCCATCGCCGTCGAGGAGCTGTTCTTCTCGAACAACATCACCACCGGCATCGCCGTGGCGCACGGGCGCGGCATCATCCTCTGCACGGCGGAAAAAAGCGGCGTGCCGCTCTACGAATATACGCCCATGCAGGTCAAGCAGGCCGTCGTGGGCTATGGCCTTGCGGAAAAGAAGCAGGTCATGGACATGGTCCGGCGGCTTTTGAAGCTCAAGGCCGTGCCCCGGCCCGATGACGCGGCCGACGCGCTGGCCATCGCCATCTGTCATGCACGCAGCGCGACGTCGCTTCTGAGCCGCGTGAGCGGCGGCGACGTCAAGCAGACCATTTAAGCAGGAGAAGGGCAGTTTATGTTTTATTATGTCAGCGGAACGGTCGCCCATGTGGAGCCGTACCTTGCCGTGATCGACTGCGGCGGCGTGGGCTACGCCTGCAGGACCACCAGCACGACGATCTCGCAGCTTCAGGTCGGTAAGGCGTCTAAGCTTTACACCTATTTGCACGTGGGGGACGGCATCTTCGACCTTTACGGCTTTGCCACGCAGGGCGAGCTCGGGAGCTTCAGGCAGCTCATCGGCATTTCGGGCGTGGGACCGAAGGCGGCGCTCGCGATACTGTCGGTCTGCACGCCGCAGGGGCTTGCCATGGCCGTCATCACGGGAGATGAAAAGGCGCTCATCGCCGCGCCGGGCATCGGCAAGAAGATCGCCCAGCGCATCATCTTAGAGCTCAAGGACAAGCTCGCCAAGGAGCAGCAGGAGATCGGCATGCCCGCAGCGCCCGGCGTGATGCCGGGCGGGAAGAGCAAGGCCGTCGAGGCCGCCGCCGCGCTCGCGGTGCTCGGCTACACGCAGCAGGACATCGCGGTGGCGATGAAGGGCATCGACGTGGAGGGACTGCCGCTCGAGGAGATCGTAAGGCAGAGCCTGAAACGGATGGTAAAGTAGAGGTGAGTACCGTTTGAGCATTGATTTTGGGACCGACATTTATGAAGAGCCGATCGTGGCGACGACCTTTCTGAGCGAGGACGCACAGGAGGGCTCGCTGCGCCCGAAGGCCCTTCAGGAATATATCGGGCAGGAGAAGGCGAAGGGCAACCTCGCCGTTTTCATCGCCGCGGCGAAAAAGCGCGGCGAGTCGCTCGACCACGTGCTGCTGCACGGCCCTCCGGGCCTTGGCAAAACGACGCTCGCGGGCATCATCGCGCAGGAGATGGGCGTCAACATCCGCATCACCTCCGGCCCCGCCATCGAAAAGGCGGGCGACCTTGCGGCGCTTCTGACGAACCTGAGCGAGGGGGACATCCTCTTCGTCGATGAGATCCACCGCCTGAACCGCAGCGTAGAGGAGATCTTATACCCCGCGATGGAGGACTACGCCATCGATATCATCGTCGGCAAGGGGCCGAGCGCGAACTCCATCCGCCTGGATCTGCCGCACTTCACGCTCATCGGCGCGACCACGCGCGCCGGGCAGCTGTCGGCGCCGCTGCGCGACCGCTTCGGCGTGACGCTGCGATTGGAACTCTACACGCCGCAGGAGCTTGCGAAGATCGTCACGCGCTCGGCGGGCATTTTGAATGTCTCCATCGACCCCACGGGCGCGCTCGAGATCGCGCGCCGCTCGCGCGGCACGCCGCGTATCGCCAACCGCATGCTGCGCCGCGTGCGCGACTTTGCGGACGTGAAGGCGGACGGCGTCATCACGCGCGAGGTCGCCGACGAGGCGCTCCGCGCGCTCGAGATCGACGATCTGGGCCTTGACCCCATCGATCATCGGATGCTGCATGCCATCATTGAAAATTACGGCGGCGGCCCCGTCGGCATCGAGACGCTGGCCGCGACCATCGGCGAGGAAGCCGTCACGCTGCTGGACGTTTACGAGCCGTATCTCATGCAGCTTGGCTTTTTACAGCGCACGCCGAGAGGGCGCTGCGTCACGCGCAGGGCCTACGAGCATCTGGGCCTCTCCGTGCCGAAGAGCATGGAGGATATCCCGGAGCAGCTTAGTCTGTAAAGGATAATTATTTCACAGCATTCTTACAAATCTTTTTGAGATGAGGGATATTTACTATGGGAAAACTGTTTGGGACCGACGGTATCCGCGGCGTGGTCGGCGAAAATCTGACCGCTGATCTCGCGTTCCGCACGGGCAAGGCCATCGCGGCCGTGCTGAAGGAGGAAAAGGGGCGAAAGCCGGTCGTTACCATCGGCAAGGACACGCGCATTTCCTCCGACATGCTCGAAAGCGCGCTCATCGCGGGCATCTGCTCCGTCGGCGGCGACGTGATGCCGCTCGGCGTGCTGCCGACGCCGGCGGTCGCGTATCTCACGGTGCTCAAGGGTGCGGACGCGGGCATCGTCATTTCCGCCTCGCACAACCCCTATGAGCACAACGGCATCAAGGTCTTCAACGAAAAGGGCTACAAGCTGCCCGACGCGACCGAGGAGCTGGTGGAGGAGAAGATCCTCACCGATATCTATCCCGCCGCCACGCACGGCGAGATCGGCGTGCTGCGCCACGGCCTGCGCCAGTCACGCGAGGCGTACATCGACCATCTTGCCGGCAGCATCGAAAGCGACCTTGCGGGCCTTCGCGTGCTGGTGGACTGCTCGAACGGCGCTTCGTCCGCGACCGCGCCGGAGCTTTTCGGCCGCTTCCGCTGCTTCTGCGATTTCATCCACCGCGAGCCGGACGGCGTGAACATCAACGATCACTGCGGCTCGACGCATCTTGAGGACCTTGCGGAAAAGGTCGTCGCGGGCGGCTACGATATCGGCGTTGCGTTCGATGGCGACGCGGACCGCTGCCTCCTTGTTGACGAGAAGGGCGGCGTCATCGACGGCGACAAGGTGCTCGCCGTGTGCGGCTCGGATATGAAGCGCCGCGGCAAGCTCTCCGGCGGCACGATCGTCGCGACCGTCATGTCGAATCTGGGCCTGCACGAATTCTGCCGCGAAAACGGCGTGGGCCTTGAGTGCACGAACGTTGGCGACCGCAATGTGCTCGAGAGAATGAACGAGCGCGGCTACAAGCTTGGCGGCGAGCAGTCGGGCCATACGATCTTCACCGACTTTGCCACCACCGGCGACGGCCAGCTCACGGCGCTGCAGTTCCTCGATGTGCTTGCGCGCAGCGGCAAGAAGGCCTCCGAGCTCGCGTCCGTCTGCCCGCAGTACCCGCAGGTGCTGCTCAACGTCGCCGTTTCGCACGAACGCGGCGTGAAGGAAAGCATCATGGCGTCCGACGCACTGCGCGAAAACATCGCATCGGAGGAGGAAAAGCTCCATGGCGAAGGGCGCGTTTTGGTGCGTCCGAGCGGCACGGAAGCGCTTATCCGCGTGATGGTTGAGGCAAAAACGGAACAAATCGCGCTTGCGACGGCCGAGAATTTGGTCAATGTGATAAAGATGCTGTAAAATCATTAGTCTTTATACTGAATTTTCGTAAATACTTGACAAATCATAGGCGCAGAAGGTATAATACATGCAGTATCATCAGAATGAGAGCCATCATACAGGTCTGGAAGAGCGCACGGACGAAGAACTGTGCGCGCTGGCAGGCGGCGGTGACAGGGAGGCCGAGGAGCTTCTCGTCACGCGCTATTACGGTGCGGTCCGCGCGTGTGCGCGTCCTCTTTTCCTCGTCGGAGGCGATGGGGAGGACCTGATCCAGGAGGGTATGTTCGGGCTCATTCAGGCGATACGGGAGTACCAGCCGGGCAAGGCGGCGTCGTTCCGCACGTTCGCGGATATCTGCATCCGCAACCGCCTGTTCTCTGCGCTCCGTGCCGCTTCCCGCGGCAAGCATTATCCGCTGAACGAATCCATATCCCTTGATACCCCTTTCTTTGACAGTACTTCTTACACCTCCGGTACTTTGGACCCCAGCCACACCGACCCCGAGCTCCTCATCGCGGAGCGGGACCATGTGGAGAGCTTACTCGAAAGTACCCGCAAGCAGTTGTCCGAGTTCGAGGCGAAGATCTTAGGGTACTATTTGGAAGGCCTTTCCTGTCACGAGATTGCAAAGGCCGTGGGCAAGTCTCCGAAGTCGGTGGACAACGCCGTGCAGCGCGTGCGCCGGAAGGCCGCGCAGCACATTATCTCCGGCGATATCAGCAAACGCTGAACGCATATATTTTTTCTGATTCAAAGAGAGGGTAAAATCATGTACGAAGACAAGACTTTAGTTTGCAAGGAGTGCGGCAACGAGTTCGTGTTCACCGCCGGTGAGCAGGAGTTCTACGCGGAGCGCGGCTTCCAGAACGAGCCCCAGCGCTGCAAGGCCTGCCGCGACGCTCGCAAGAACGCCGCCCGTGGTCCCCGCGAGTACTTCACCGCAGTCTGCGCAGCTTGCGGCGGCGAGGCCAAGGTTCCCTTCGAGCCCAAGTCCGACCGTCCGGTCTACTGCAGCGAGTGCTTCGCCAAGATGCGCGCTGAGCAGTAAGCTCTTGTAACTGCTGATTCGAAAAGTGTCCGCGTTTGCGGGCACTTTTCTTTTGCCTATTTTCTTTTTTGCGGATTTCCTATTGAAAAAGTGCGAAAAATGGGATACACTATAACAAGCTAACTTTCACGGAGGTGAATCAATATGATCGAGATTAAGCGCGATACCATCATCGGGGATATCCTTGATGTTGCGCCGCAGACCGCGCCGATCTTCCTGTCTATCGGCATGCACTGCCTGGGCTGCCCCAGCTCCCGCGGTGAGACGGTGGAGGAAGCCTGCATGGTCCACGGCATCGACGTGGACAAGCTGCTGGCCCTTGTGAACGAGGAAGCCAACAAGCCCGTCTGAGAATAAGGAAAGGACGCATACGGGTCTCCCGTATGCGTCTTATTCGGTCGAACGAAAGGAGAGTGCCGGTGGAAAAGAACCGTTTGCAGCTTCAGCCGCGTCTGCAGTGCATCGCATCGCTCGTGCCGAAAGGCGCGCGGCTGGCAGATGTCGGCACCGACCACGGATACCTGCCGGTGTACCTCTTGCAGGAGGGAGCGATATCGCACGCCATCGCGTCCGACATCAACGCCCTGCCGCTCGACCACGCGCGCGCGACCGCCGCGGAATACGGCATGACGGAAAAACTCGATTTCCGGCTCTGTCCGGGCCTTGCGAAAATTAAGCCCGAGGAGTGCGACGCCGTCGCCGTTGCCGGCATGGGCGGGGAGACGATCCTCGGCATCCTCGCTGCCGCGCCCTGGACGCACGACGGCGCGCACACGCTCATTTTGCAGCCGCAGACGAAGATCGGCCTTCTGCGCCGCTGGCTCTGCGGGCACGGCTACCGCTTTCTGGAAGAGAAGCTCGTGCGCGACAAGGAGCAGCTCTATGTCGTTTTCCGCGTCGCCGGCGGGCAGGGGCAGGAGCTGAGCGAGGCGGACGCGCTGACCGGGCTGCTGCTCGGAAGTGACCCGCTCTACGGCGAGTACCTTTCCCAGCATCTTAAAAAGCTGGAGCGGGAGAGAGACGGTCTTGCCGTTTCGTCGCTTGCGGATAAGGACGCGCGCATCACGCATCTGCAAAGTCTTATGGAAGAGATCGAAAAAAGAAAGGAAGCGTGGACGCATGGCGACGGTACGAGAAATTGAGCAGAGCCTTTTTTCCTGGGCGCCGCGCGAGAGCGCGATGGACTGGGACAATGTCGGCCATCTGGTCGGCGACCCGGAGCGGGAGGTCACGCGCGTGCTCGTCGCGCTCGATATCACCGAGCGCGTGGCGCAGGAGGCCGTCGGCCTCGGCGCGCAGCTGATCGTGTCGCACCATCCGGTGATGAACGTGCGCTGGCACGAACGCGAGATGCAGACCCTGCGGCCCGACACCCGTCTCGGCGGTCTTTTGACGATGCTTGTCAAAAACGACATTTCCGCCATCTGCATGCACACGAATCTGGACGCCGCGGACGGCGGCGTGAACGACTGCCTGGCGCAAAAGCTGGGCCTGAACGGTATTTTTCCGCTCAACGACGAAAAAATCGGGCGGATCGGCACACTTTCCTGCGAAAAGGGGCTTGAAGAGTTCCTGCGGGATGTGATAGAATTACTCGGCTGCGGCGGCGTGCGCTATTGCCGCGGCAGCGGGCGCGTGCATCGTGTGGCCGTGGGCGGCGGCGCGTGCGGGGAATATATCCCGCAGGCCATCGCGCAGGGCTGCGACACCTTCGTGACGAGCGATCTGCGCTATAACGATTTTTTGGATACGCGGGGGCTCAACCTGATCGACGCGGGGCATTTTCCGACGGAAAATGTTGTCTGCCCGGCGGTCAAGGCCCATCTCAACGCGCACTTCCCGGAGATCGAGACCGTAATATCGGCGTCGCACAGAGACGTCATCCAATACTATCTGTAAGGAGAAATCACTATGTCCGGACATTCCAAATGGCACAATATCCAAAAGACGAAGGGCGCGGCTGACGCCAAGCGCAGCGCCGCCTTCACCAAGATCGCCAAGGAGATCATCGTCGCCGTCAAGCAGGGCGGCTCGGGCGATCCGAATAACAACTCCCGTCTCGCGACCGTCATCGCTAAGGCGAAGGCTGCCAACATGCCCAACGACAACATCAAGCGCACCATCGACAAGGCGCTCGGCTCGGGCAATACCGATAACTACGAGTCCGTTACTTACGAGGGCTACGGCCCCGGCGGCGTGGCCGTCATCGTCGAGGCGCTGACCGACAACCGCCAGCGCACCGCGCCGGAGGTCCGCCACTACTTTGATAAGTACGGCAAGGGCATGGGCGCGCAGGGCTGCGTCAGTTGGTCGTTCGACCGCAAGGGCGTGATCGTCATCGACAACGAGGACGGCGACTACGACGAGGACGCCGTCATGATGGACGCGCTCGACGCCGGCGCCGACGATTTCAACGCCGAGGATAATGTTTTCGAGATCACGACCGATCCCGACGCGTTCAACGACGTTGTCAAGGCGCTCGAGGAGAAGAACTACGCCTTCGTCAGCGCGGACATCAGCCTGATCCCGCAGACCTATGTCAAGCTCGAGAGCGACGAGGACATCAAGAACATGGAAAAGCTGCTCGACATGCTCGACGACAACGAGGACGTCCAGAACACCTACCACAACTGGGACCAGGACTAAAGCCGGCAATACCGAAAAGAGGATGACGCATCTGCGCGCATCCTCTTTTTGCAGAAAAATACGGGTCTTACTTGCAGAACCTGCTTTGCACTGTGCGAAAAAACACGGCAAAAATGGATAAATATTTTGCTTGAAATTAAAGGGATTGTTTGGTATCATATCCCGGCACGTCGGTCGTCCGTTTTCGGCAGAAAAACAAGGCATGCGGCGCGGGAAAGGCCCGCGGTGTGCTCCTGCCGTCAGTTTTGCGCGCGGCCAGACGAAAGGAGAACCTTATGAAAAACAACAACACGCAGAAGATCGTCGGCCTCGGCCTGTTCACGGCAATCGTCGTCGTGCTGCAGCTGCTGGGCAGCTTTATCCGGTTCGGTACGTTCAGCATTTCGCTGGTGCTCGTGCCGGTCGTTATCGGCGCGGCGCTCTATGGCGCGGGCGCGGGCGCCTGGCTCGGCTTTGTGTTCGGCGTGGTCGTCCTGCTCAGCGGCGACGCGGCGGCCTTCCTTGGCGTGAATGCGCTCGGCACGATCCTGACGGTGCTTGTCAAGGGCGCGCTGGCGGGTTTCGTTTCCGGCCTTGTCTACAAGGCGTTCGAGGGCAAGAACCGCACGCTCGCCGTGGCGCTGGCCGCGGTGGTCTGCCCGGTGGTCAACACCGGTGTGTTCCTGATCGGCTGCCTGCTCTTCTTCATGGAGACCATCGGCGGCTGGGCGGACGCGATGGGCTTCGGCGCGAACGTCGGGGAGTATATGATCGTCGTCCTTGTGGGCGCTAACTTCCTCTTCGAGCTGCTGTTCAACGTGGTGCTCAGCCCCGTGGTCGTGCGCCTGATCCGCATTGGCAAGAAGGAAGTCGAATAAATCTTTGCAGTGAAAAAAGCGGCGCATCTGCGCCGCTTTTTCCGTATAGAGCTGCATAAAAAGAGAGGGACGGCGTTTGCCTCGCCGTCCCTCTCATATTTTGCGCGAGCAAAACTGTAAGCCGGGTTCTGTATTTGACAGTCATCTATCTACGCGCCGCGTTGCCGCGGTACTCCAGCCACCCCGGGAGCGGTCGGGCCAACCTATATGCTCCCATACCGGTGTTGCTCCGGATAGAGTTTACAGCATCGGACACTCTCGAGCCGACGGGTGCGCTCTTACCGCACCTTTCCACCTTTTCCTATGCCCCTTTGCCTCTTCCGATCTGCACCTGTGTCCTCCATCACGTCAATAGGGGGGCGTAAGCGGCAAAGCCGCTTGCGCTTTTTGCTGCAAATTCGAAGAGGCAAAGGTCCATAGGTAGTCTATTTCTGTTGCACTTTTCCTCAGATCGCTCTGGGCGGGCGTTACCCGTTATCCTTGCCCTGTGGAGCCCGGACTTTCCTCACAGCGAGCCTTTCGGCTTCGCCGCGCGACTGTCTGTCTTACTCGCAGAGACCATTTTAGCCCATCGGGCGGAGCTTGTCAACGGAAAATGCGTTGCTATTTTTCCGCTCCTGTACTATACTATCAAATGATTCTATCTGTGCAGCGAAAGGACGCGAGGTCTATGACGATACAGGAATATCTTGCCTCTCTGCGGGGAAAAACAGCGGCAGTGCTGGGTATCGGCGTGAGCAACACGCCGCTTATCGAGCTTTTATGCAGAAGCGGCGTGCAGGTGATCGCCTGCGACAAAAAGAGCCGCGAGAATCTGGGCGAGCGCGCAGGCCAGCTCGAAGCGCTGGGCGCGCAGCTCCACCTGGGAGAGAGCTACCTCGACGGGCTGCGTGCGGACGTGATCTTCCGCACGCCGGGCATGCGGCCGGACGTTCCGGCGCTGCTGGCGGCAAAGGAGCGCGGCAGCGTTGTGACGTCGGAGATGGAGATCTTTTTTGAGGTCTGCCCCTGCACGATCATCGGCGTGACGGGCAGCGACGGCAAGACCACCACCACGAGCATCATCGCAGAAATGCTGCGCGCGGCGGGCAGGACCGTATACCTCGGTGGCAACATCGGCCATCCGCTTCTGTGCGACGCGGAGAGGATGCACCCCGGCGACTTTGCCGTGGTCGAGCTTTCCTCGTTCCAGCTGCTTGATATGAAGCGCTCGCCGCACATCGCGGTGATGACGAACCTCGCACCGAACCATCTGGACGTGCACCGCGATATGGCCGAGTACATCGCGGCGAAGGAGAATATCTATCTTCACCAGTGTGAGGGCGATATCGCGATCTTCAACGAGGACAACGACATTACGCGCGCGCTTTCGCAGAAGTCCTGCGCCCGCACGCGGCGCTTCAGCCGCCGCGAAGAGGTCGCGGACGGCGCGTTCCTGCGCGGGGACAGCATCGTCCTGCGCCATGACGGGCACGAGGAGGAGGTCATGCGCTGCGAGGATATCCGTTTGCCGGGTATGCACAACGTCGAAAATTACCTCGCCGCCGTGACGGCGCTCGACGGCCTTGTGCCCTACGAGGTCATGCGCGAGACCGCGCGCAGCTTTGCGGGCGTGGAGCACCGTATCGAGCTCGTGCGCACGCTCCGCGGTGTCAAATGGTATAACGATTCCATCGCGACAAGCCCGACGCGCGCTATCGCGGGGCTCAACGCCTTCGACGAAAAGGTCATCCTGATCGCTGGCGGATATGACAAGCACATTCCCTTTGCACCCCTTGCGCCGGAAGTGGTAAAGCACGTCAAGCTGCTTATTCTGTGCGGCGCGACGGCGGACGCCATCGAGCGCGCCGTGCGCGCTTGTCCGGACTATCAGGGGCGCCCCGGGATCGTGCGCTGCGATAGCCTTGCGCACTGCGTGCAGACCGCTTACGAGCGCGCGGAGCGCGGCGATATCGTGACGCTTTCGCCCGCGTGCGCGGCGTTCGACCAGTTTGCGAACTTTATGGAGCGCGGCAGAGCCTTTAAAGCGCTCGTCATGGCGCTTGCGGAATAGGGAAAAGCCCGCGCGGCATAGGCTTCACCGAAGTGAGGTGAGCGCCTGTGCGCAAATGGAAATACCGCCGCCTGTCCGGCAGGAAGCGGGCGCTGCTGCTCGGGATGTTTCTGCTCGCGGCGCTGCTGGCGCTCGCTATCGTTGCGATGGCGCATTTAAAGCCCGTGCTTACGTCGCTCGCCACGGCGCGCGTGTCGAACACGGTCAACGGCATCGTGACCGCCGCCGTGAACGAAACGATCTACAGCGGCGGCGTGGACTACGACCAGCTCATTTCCTTTGAAAAGGACAACGAGGGCAGGATCACGGCGGTCAAGAGCAACATGGCGGAGTGCAACCGCCTGCAGTCCGCCATCATCGATACGGTGCTCGAAAAGCTCTCCGAGGTGACGACGAAGGAGCTGTCCGTGCCGGTCGGCACGCTGCTCGGCTCGCCGTTTTTGGCGGGGCGCGGGCCGCTCATCCGCGTGCGGATGCAGTCGGTCGGCTCATCGAGCGCGCATTTTGAAAACGCGTTCACGTCCGCGGGCATCAACCAGACAAAGCACCAGATCTACCTCATCGTGGACGTGTACGTCAGCATCCTGCTGCCGGGCTTTTCGACCACGACGAAGTTCAGCAATACCTACGCCGTGGCCGAGACGGTCATCGTCGGCTCCGTACCGGATACCTACACCTATTTCAGCAACGGCGCGGACATCGAGCAGAACGCGGAAGATTACATCATGAACAACGGCTGAGCGCGTGAGCGCGCGCCGCCGGGGAGAGGAAACGCACTATGGACAAAAACCTTCGGATCGACGAGATCGTAACAAAGCTGAACGCGGCCTCCGACGCTTACTACGGCGGGCAGGAGGAGCAGATGACGAACTTCGAGTGGGACGCTCTGTTCGACGAGCTGACCGCGCTCGAGAAGGAGACCGGCTACGTCCGCGCCGACAGCCCCACGCAGGTGACGAGCCATTCAGGAAACGAAATGGACGGCGAGGGGGAGAAGGAAGCGCACGAATATCCCGCGCTCTCGCTCGCCAAGACGAAAAAGATCGGAGAATTGCAGGACTGGGCGGGCGAGCGCGAGATCTGGCTTTCGTGGAAGCTAGACGGCTCGACGCTCGTGGCGACGTATGACGGCGGCGCGCTCACGCGCGTTCTGACGCGCGGCAACGGCACCGTCGGCACGAACATTACCTATATGGCGTCCGCCATCCGCGGCATTCCCGCGAAGATCGCCGACAGAGGCCATCTCGTCGTGCGCGGCGAAGCGACGATCTCCTATGCGGATTTTGAAGCCATCAACGATACGCTCGAGGACGCGGACGACCGCTATGCCAACCCCCGCAACCTCGCCGCCGGTACGCTGGCGCTCGACAAGACGAATCTCGACAAGGTCAGAGAGCGCAGCGTGACCTTCACGCCCTTCACGCTCGTGCACACGGACAAGACCATCCGCTCCTGGGGCGCGCGCATGGATTACCTGGATAAGCTCGGCTTTACGACGGTCGAGCGCGAGCGCACGAGCGCGAGCGACCTGCCGGACGCCATCGCGCGCTGGACGAAAAAGGTCGATACCGGCGAGATGGGCACGCCCGTCGATGGCCTTGTCATCACCTATGACGACACCGACTACGCCGCCACCGGCAGCGTGACGGGCCACCACGCCACGCGCGCGGGCCTTGCCTACAAGTGGGCGGACGTGTCCGCTGAGACGGTGCTCGACCACATCGAGTGGTCCTGTGCGGCCTCGACGATCACGCCGGTCGCGGTGTTCGACCCCGTGCAGCTTGAGGGCACGACCGTTACGCGCGCGAGCCTCTGCAACGTCAGCGAGCTCGAGCGGCTCGGCATGGGCGGGGACGGAACGACGAAGCTTCGCATCATCAAGGCAAATAAGATCATTCCTAAGTGCATCGCCGTCGTGAGCGCGGAGGGGCGCTACGAGATCCCGGAGACCTGCCCCGTCTGCGGCGCGGCGACGGAGGTGCGCGTGAGCCCCGTGAGTGGAGTCAAGACGCTTCGCTGCACGGACGCAAAGTGCCCAGCGAAGCATTTAAAGCGCTTTGTCCGCTTTGCCAGCAAGGCGGGGCTGGACATCGACGGCCTTTCCGTGCAGACGCTGCACGAGTTCGTCAACCGCGGCTATCTGCGCGATTTTGCCGACCTTTACCATCTGGACCGGTACGCGGACGAGATCGTTGGGCTCGAGGGCTTCGGCGAAAAGTCCTGCGCCAACCTGATGGCGGCGATCGAAAAGAGCCGCAGGGTCGATCCCATCCACCTCATTTTCGCGCTCTGCATCCCGAGCATTGGCGTGGACGCGGGCAAGAAGCTTATCGCGGCGCTTGGCACGCAGGGCTTCCTTGCGCGCATCGAAAGCGGCGAGGGCTTTGAGGACGTGGACGGCATCGGCACGGAGCGCTCGAACGCGATTTTGAACTGGTTTGCCGACCGTGAGAACAAGGACCTTTTCGACCGCCTGATGGCGGAGATCGAGCTTGCAGACGTCGCGCCGAAGGCGGAAGCCGAGGGGACCTGCAAGGGGCTGAGCTTTGTCATCACGGGCGATGTGCACATCTTCAAAAACCGCAGTGCCTTCAAGGCCTATGTCGAGCAGCAGGGCGGCGCGGTGACGGGGAGCGTGTCGGGAAAGACGTCGTTCCTCGTGAGCAACGACGAGGATGCGGTTTCATCGAAGGCGAAAAAGGCGAAGTCGCTCGGCATCCCGGTGCTGACGGAGGAGGCCTTCGTCTCTCGGTATGGCGGCCCGGACGGCGAGACGGTGGATTGAAATGTGAAGTCCCTTGCGCCGGACGGCGGCGCGAATACTGTGCTTAATTTTATTGACAAATCGCAATAAAAATTGTATCATATGGACAAAATCAGGGCTGAATTTTGGCCCCGAGGCGGTCAGCCCTGTGAGATCACAGGGCTGATTTTTGCTTTTCAGGAGGATGAAATGGAGTACTACGCCCATATTTCAGACGACGGCCTGCGCCGCCAGACGGTTGCGGAGCATCTTGAAGGGACGGCGGCGCTGTGCCGCGTGTTTGCCGCCGATTTCGGCGCGGAAGCGGAGGGCGGGCTCATGGGACTTGCGCACGACCTCGGCAAGTGCACGGACGGTTTTCAGGACCGGCTGCTGCGCGGCGGGCCGAGGGTAGACCACGCCACGGCAGGGATGCTTGCCTGCGTGAGGATGGGACGGCCCAGTGCCGCCGCGTGCGTCGCGGGGCATCACGGCGGGCTTTTGGACACCGGCAGCCGGAGCGACCGCGCGGGCGAAGCCACATTTTTCGACCGCTGCAAAAAGGGAACGGAGGGGCATTATCTCGAGCGCTGCGGCGAAAGCGGCACGGCGCTGCCGGTCCTACCGCCCGAAGCGCCGGAAAGGGACATGCTGAAGCTCTCGTTCCGGATCAGAATGCTTTATTCCTGCCTGGTGGACGCGGACTTTCTGGATACCGAAGCGTTCATGAACGGCGGCCGCGGCCGCGGCGGATACGATGAGATTGCGGTACTGATCGAGCGGCTGGAGAACTGTATCGCACCGTGGCAGGAACCGAAAACGGAGCTGAACCGCCTGCGCTGCGAGATCCTGAACACCTGCATGGATGCGGGCAGTAAACCAAAAGGCATTTACACGCTGACGGTGCCGACCGGCGGCGGAAAGACGGTCGCGTCGCTCGCCTTTGCGCTGCGGCACGCTGCGGCACACGGGATGAAGCGTGTGATCTACGTTGTGCCGTATACATCGATCATCGAGCAGAACGCCGAAGTGTTCCGGAAGATCCTGGGCGGCGGCAATGTGCTCGAGCACCACTCCGGCGTGCAGTTCGACCTGCCCGACGGGGCTTCGCCGGAGGAGACGCGCCGCGCGCTGGCCTCGGAAAACTGGGATATGCCAGTGGTGGTGACTACGGCGGTGCAGTTTTTCGAATCGCTGTACGCAAACCGCTCGTCGAAGTGCCGCAAGCTCCATAACCTTGCGGACAGCGTTATCATCTTCGACGAAGCGCAGATGCTGCCGCTTTCGCATCTGCGGTCCTGCGTGGCGGCCATGGCGTCGCTTGCGGAGAGCTTTTGCTCCACGCTCGTGCTCTGCACGGCCACGCAGCCCTCGCTCGGCGATCTGCTGCGCACCTACGCGCCGGGCTGTCCCGTCACAGAGCTGTGCCCGCAGACGGCGGCGATGTACGACAAATTCCGCCGGGTGCGCTTCCGTCAGGCGGGAACGCTGACGGATGAGGCGCTGGCGGAGGAGCTCAGCGGGCACGAGCAGGTGCTTTGCATCGTCAACAGCCGAAAGACGGCGCAGCATATTTTCAGCCGCCTCCCGGAAGCGGGCAGCTTTCACCTTTCCACGCTGATGGTCCCCGCACAGCGGCAGGAGCTGCTAAGCAAGATACGGCAGCGGCTGAAAAGTGGTTTACCTTGCCGGGTGGTCTCCACCTCGCTGATCGAAGCGGGCGTGGACGTGGACTTCCCGGCGGTCTATCGCGAGCTTGCGGGGCTCGATTCCGTCTTGCAGGCGGCGGGCCGCTGCAACCGCGAGGGGAAGCGGACGGCGGAGGAGAGCATCGTCACGATTTTTGAGCGCACCGAGCTGCCGCCGCTCCTGTTCCGCACGGCGGTGGGCGCGGCGCGGGAAGCGCTTGCAGGGGACCGGGACCCCGGCGCGCCGGAGACGATGCGCCGCTATTTTGACGCCCTGCGCGGCCTGAGCGGCGAAGCGCTGGACAAGTCCGGCGTCGTCAAAGCGTTTCAGACGGGCATTGAGGGCTGCGCGATGCCGTTCCGTACCGTGGCGGAGCGATTCCATCTGATCGACGAAAACACACGCACGGTCTATATCCCGTTTGGCGGCGGGGCGGCGCTCGTCGAACAGCTGAAAGCGGGCGAGTGCTCCAGGGAGCTTTACCGGAAGCTGGGGCGCTATGCGGTCTCCGTCTACGAGCCGCACTTTCAAAAGCTGTATGCCGCGGGCGCGCTGCTGACGGCGCGCCAGGTCCCTGCGCTGGACCCGGACAGCGCGATCCTGAGCGACATGACGCTCTACAGTAAGGCTACCGGCCTTTCCCTCGAGCCGGAGACCGGCAAGGCGGTGATCATCTGATAATCGGCAGTCCGTTCTATGGGACAGTGAGCGTGATATTATTGATACATGATCCGGCGAAAGGAGTGATTTCATGGCGATACAGGTAGAAGTCTGGGGCGAGTACGCGTGCTTTACGCGGCCTGAGATGAAAACGGAGCGCGTCAGCTACGACGTGATGACGCCGTCGGCGGCGCGGGGTGTGCTGGACAGCATCTTCTGGCATCCGGGGCTCAGGTGGGTCATCGACCGCATCCATGTGTGCGCGCCCATCCGCTTCACCAACATCCGCCGCAACGAGGTGAAGGACACGATCAGCGCCCGGAAGGTGAAAACGGTGATGGAGAAGGGACAGGGAGCGCTGTACCTCGCCGCGCCGGAGAGCATCCAGCAGCGCGCGGCCATGGTGCTGCGGGACGTGCATTACGTGATCGAGGCCCACTTCGACATGACGGAGCGGGCCGCCCCGAGCGATAATCCCGGCAAGTTTCAGGATATCGTCAGGCGGCGGCTGGAAAAGGGGCAGTGCTACAGCATGCCCTATCTCGGCACGCGGGAATTTCCCGCGCAGTTCCGCCGCTGCGCGGAGCTGCCGCCGTGCCCTGATGAGCTCAAAGGGACGCGCGATCTCGGCTGGATGCTCTGGGACATGGACTACAGCGATCCTGCGGACATCACGCCAAAATTTTTCCGCGCGGAACTGATCGACGGCGTTCTGACCGTCCCGCCGCCGGACAGTGAGGAGGTGAGGGGATGATCCTGCAGGCGCTGACGCGGTATTATGAGGACCTTCGCGCCCGCGGCGAGATCGCCGCGCCCGGCTGGGCCCCCGCGAAGATCAGCTTCGCGCTCTGTCTGAACGGGGACGGCGAGCTGACGCAGGTCGTTCCGACGATGGAGGAAGCGGTGAAGGGCAGGAAAACCGTCCTGCAGCCGCAGGTGTTTTCGCTGCCGGCGGCGGTGAAACGCACGGCGGGCGTCGCCGCAAACTTTCTGTGGGACAACTCTGCCTATCTTCTCGGCATCGACCAGAAAGGGAAGCCGGCGCGCAGCCACGAATGCTTTGCCGCAGCGGCAAAGCTGCACCATGCGGTGCTGGACGGCGTCGATTCCCCTGCGGCCCGCGCGATCCTGACTTTTTTCGACACCTGGGAGCCGGAGCATGCAGCAGAGCACCCGGCGCTCGCCGGTCAGCTCGACGAGGTGACGGCTGGCGGGAACCTGCTGTTCCGCGTGGACGGCTGCTATCCGCAGAAGGAGGCCGCCATCTGTGAAGCGTGGCGGAGCTATCGCGACGGCGGCGATGAGGACGCCGTGCGGATGCAGTGCCTTGTAACGGGCAGGGAGGATGAGATCACCGCCGTGCATCCGTCGATCAAGGGTGTGCGCGACGCGCAGTCCAGCGGCGCGGCGCTGGTGTCGTTCAACGCACCGGCCTTCTGCTCCTACGGGCGCGAGCAGAACTTCAACGCCCCCGTCGGCAAATACGCGGCCTTTGCCTATACCGCCGCGCTGAACCATCTGCTCGCGGACAAAAACAACGTCCAGCTCATCGGCGACACAACGCTTGTCTGCTGGGCGGAAGGCGCGGACGCGGCCTATCCGGACTTTTTCAGCGCGGTGATGAGCGGCGGCTCATATGAAGGGCTGTCGGACAACGATCTGCGCGCGGCGCTCAAGCGCATCGCCGGGGGGCAGCCGTGCGATGACCTCGGCGTTGACCCGGCGCGGCCGTTTTATATTCTGGGGCTTGCGCCCAACGCGGCGCGGCTCTCCGTCCGCTTTTTCCTGCGCGACAGCTTCGGAAAGCTGATGGAGAACGTGAACGCGCACTATGAGCGGTTGGAGATCGTTCGGCCCGCCTATGAAAAATTCAATTATCTTCCGCTCTGGGCGATGCTGCGCGAGACCGTGAATTTAAATTCCCGCGACAAATCGCCCTCGCCCGCGATGGCAGGCGCGGCGGCACGCGCCGTGTTTTCCGGCACGCGCTATCCCGCCTCGCTGCTCGAAGCGACGATGCTCCGCATCCGCGCCGAGCGGAGCATCACCTGGGGCCGCGCGGCGATCATCAAGGCATATTATCTCAAAAATCCACACGAGGACTGTCCAGAGGAGGTTTTGACCGTGAGCCTGAACGAAGCGAGCACCAACCCCGCCTACACGCTCGGCCGTCTGTTTTCCGTTTATGAAGCGGTGCAGCAGGCCGCCAATCCCGGCATCAACGCGACGATCAAGGATAAGTACTTCAACTCTGCCGCGGCGATGCCCGCAAGTATTTTCCCGGTGCTGAACAATCTGTATCAGAAGCACCTGCGCAAGCTCGACGCGGGCCAGCGCGTTTACTACGACAAGCAGGTCATGGCGCTCAAGGGAATGCTCGGCGAGAGCTATCCCGCACGCATGACGCTTGCTCAGCAGGGCGCATTCGACCTCGGCTACTATCATCAGACGCAGAAGCGCTATACGAAAAAGGAGGAGAACGAAAATGTCTGAGCCCATCAGGAATCGTTATGAATTTGTGGTGCTGTTCGACGTGGAGAATGGCAATCCCAACGGCGACCCGGATGCGGGCAACATGCCGCGCATCGATCCCGAGACCGGCTATGGCCTTGTGACGGACGTATGTCTCAAGCGCAAGATCCGGAACTTCGTGGAGACCGCCAAGGAGGGCGAGGAAGGCTATCGCATCTACATCAAGGACGGCGTGCCGCTGAACACCAGCGACAAGGAGGCCTGCGCCTACGTCGGCGCGGCCCCTGACAAGCTGAAGGAGGCCAAGAAGAAGGACGAGCATCTCGATGAGAAGATCCGCGGCTTCATGTGCCGTAATTTCTACGATATCCGCACGTTCGGCGCGGTGATGACGACCTTTGTCAAGGGCGCGCTCAACTGCGGTCAGGTGCGCGGACCGGTGCAGCTCGGCTTTGCCCGCAGCGTTGACCCGATCCTCCCGCAGGAGGTGACCATCACGCGCGTTGCCATTACAACGGAAGCGGACGCGGAGAAGAAGGGCACCGAAATGGGCCGCAAGTACATCGTGCCGTATGGCCTCTACCGCGCGGAGGGCTATGTGTCGGCCAATCTCGCGCGCAAGACGACCGGCTTTTCGGAAGAGGACCTCGCGCTTTTATGGACGGCCATTCTCAATATGTTTGAAAATGACCGCTCCGCCGCCCGCGGCAAGATGGCCGTGCGCGAGCTGATCGTATTCAAGCACGACTGCGAGCTCGGCTGCGCCCCGGCGCACAAGCTCTTCGACCTTGTCAGGGCTGAGCGCAAAGACGGCGTGACGGTGCCGAGAAGCTACGGCGATTACACTGTCACCGTGGACGAAGCGCATCTCCCGTCCGGCGTGACCTGCACACGGATGGCGTGATGCTTCTTTCGGAATGACAGTGGTCGTCCCGTGCGAAGCGCAAGCGCGCAGAGAACTGCCGGGAGCTTCGCACCGGAAATCGCCCCCGCTTTTTCTGAAAGGCATACGTGAAACGCTTTGACAGACGGTGATTTGCGGAAAAATCTGCTGAAATTTGTCTGTTATCGCAAAAACGCAGGAAGATTTTTGTGCGTTTTTGCTGTCGCGCCCCGCAAGGGGCGCGTGGATTGAAATAGCGACGGCCTCTTGAGTACGTGCGTTAATATTGTCGCGCCCCGCAAGGGGCGCGTGGATTGAAATATTCATCACAAGCGCGGAGGCCCGGAAAGGAAGAGCGTCGCGC
>CAKUBI010000019.1 GCA_934636865.1 uncultured Oscillospiraceae bacterium | reverse complement strand
GTTCTGAAATGGCTCCGCTGGCATATAGCAGGCTCTCCGTCAAGGTCGTCTTTCCAGCGTCTACATGGGCAAGAATCCCGATATTGATAATGTTCATGTCTATCCTCCATACAAGGCCCAAATGGGCGCAAAAATCCCCAGCGGCTAATACTTTTACCGCTGGGGATCATGACTTCGGACAAACAGAAGTATGACGGCTTACATGAGCCGCTGTCCGTCACGATATTTACTAAAAAGGCAAAAGTATTCTTAAATTGGGTACAAAAACTAAGCCCCTGCAAGGGGCAATCATTTTTGCGCCCATTATCAAATTTTATTTAAGAATACCTTGCCGCATATTTGGTAGACTCCTCAAATCAGGATAATAGCAGTATATCATAGTACACTCTAAAAAACAAGAAATTATTTTACCCGATTCCCCAAATAAATCAGGAGGGCATTCACTGGAACACCCTCCGTTTTTGGTGATTATCGTGCGCCTAATCTTGCTTTTTGCCTTGCGTCCCGTTTCCGTTCCTTTTCAGCCTGTTCCTGCTGGTAAGCGGCCTCTAATATTCTGTCCGCCTGTTCCGGGCCAATGGCCCGCCTGACCCGCTCATAGTCCCTGACCTTTCCCTTTAGACTGTCCCTCTCGGCGCAGACCTCGTAAATCCTTTCTGATAAGGAACTATTTTTGCTGACCTCCCGGCCATAGTCCGCTTGCAGCCGCTCAAATTTGGATTTGAGGTCGCAGTAGGCCCGGTAGACAGACCGCAGCACCTTGACGATCTTCGCCCATAAGGGCTTGGCCTTTTTCTCCCGGTAGGCCCTGGCCGATTCCAGCGGTCCCGCTTCTGGCAAGACCTGTTCCGGGTCGCTGGAAAATTCCTCCGCCAGCTTCTCCATGCCTTTCAGCATGTGGGCCACATCGTTTAGTTTGGCCTTGGCCTGGGCCGCTTCCTTTTCGGCAGCTGCCGCCTCCCTGTTCCTTCGGTCAACCTCGGCCTGGGCCAGCACAGCCGCCTCCTGAAGCTGTGCAAGCCGCTCCTGTTCACACTTCACCTTGAACTGCGTGACCGTCAGATGTTCCTCGGAACTGCCACGCTCTCCACGCTCCAAGTCCGTGTAGCCAGCGGAGCGCATCTGCTGAAAGAAATCATCCTGCAAGACGCTGTACGACTTTCTCAGCACAGGCTTGCCCTTTGCTGTTCGTAATGGCTCCCCGGTGGCCTCGTCTACTGCGGGCTGGGATGCCCACTTTTTGCTCATGCTGACCTGCATAACGGTTTCTTTGACCTTGCCCACCAGGGATTTGTCCTTGCACCGCTTTGTCCATCGTATCTCCTTCTCCACCACCGGGATATAGACCACATGGAGGTGGTAGTGGTACACGTCCTCTCCCAGCGCCTCGGACATAGCCCGGTTGCGTTCGTCGGCGTGCATGACCGCCGACAAAATATACTGCTCTCCACCTACGATTTTGATTGCGGATTTGTATGCGTCGGTGTAAAATTGTTTTGCGAAGTCATAGCCGCCGTGATTGTAGAAGTAGGCGGAGTTCACATCAAAGACCAACTCACCGTATCGAAATGCGTCCGCCTTAATGCCACGGGTGGAGATCACACCATCGGCCTCCATTTGGGAGAACATCTCCTGATACCCTGCGGATGGGACCTTGAAATGGACATTGAGCGACGTCCGCTCTGGTACAATGTCCTGGTTGACATAGGAATCCTTCTCGCGTTCGTTGTGCTGCTGGGTGTTGCCGATTTTAGCAGCGGTCAGCCTCATATTTCTTGCGTTGGTGCGGTCAATGCCGTCGCCTCTCGCCATAGGCAAAAATCCTCCCATTTCAGATGTTTGGTTGTTGAAAATGGACGGGGGTTCGGGGAAGGCACTTCCTGCGGGAAGTGTAATAACCCACTATGACACTTTCGCCCCGTTGGTGCGAAAGTGCCGTGGGCTCTCCGAGGGGGTGCGGGGGCTTTGCCCCCGGCAACTGCGGTTGCCTCCCCCAGCAGGGCCGCCCTTTGAAAAGGGCGCCCTGCACCCCGCCTAAACTTTTCCACTCGCCGTTGGGCAGGTGGAAAGGCACAGCCTTTCCACCACCCGGCAAGTGTCCTCCGTGGGCCAAATATCAAGGGGTTCGGGTTGTATTGCCTTGCGGCAATCTCCACCCACAGGTATGCCCCCTTGACATTTGACCCCGCTCCCCGTGACAGCCGTGACGACCGTGACGATGTTTTGGACACCGCCCCCGCTCTCAAAAAAGCCGTCACAGCCGTCACGGTCGTCACGCTTGGGGAGGATCCAGGGTCAGGCTGATACTTCTCCCGGCGTGGGTGCGGGTGTTCTCATAGCGGATATGATAGTCCGTTGCCAGTTTCCCGGCCCGGACGTTCAGCCGCATCGCCAGGGCATTGGGCTTCATATCCACTTGCAGGGCTGCCGCCAACTCCGTGGCCGTACC
Organism: uncultured Oscillospiraceae bacterium; assembly: GCA_934636865.1. Lineage (GTDB taxonomy): Bacteria > Bacillota > Clostridia > Oscillospirales > Oscillospiraceae > Hominicoprocola. Next base: position 35,424 of record CAKUBI010000019.1, on the reverse strand, counting down.
GCCCCAGGACGGCCTCTCCGCCGTGATAAAGGCGGCTACGGCCTCCAGCACCGGGTCGGGGGGTTCTACCCACAACTCCGTTTCCATCCGCTCCAGTGTCCATGTCAGGTGTTCCTTGTCCTTAATGAGATAGAGCCGCTGGTCTTGCTGGTCACGTCCTACCACATCCAAGGTGGCGGTGCCGTCCGTCCGCTTCTCCTTCTGAAGAAGAAAGGCCCCGTCTGCTGCCCCCGACAGGCCGTTGGTGCCGGAGATCATATCAAACTTGTCGTCGGCCTGCTGCTTCCGAGTGTGATGTACCAGTAGGAGGCAGACGCCGCAAGCGTCAGCAAGGCGTTTCAGCTTTCCTACCACCTCATAATCGTTGGCGTAGCTGTACTTATCCCCGCCAGCCTCCCGAATCTTCTGAAGGGTGTCAATGATAATCAGTTTGGTGTCTGGGTGTTCCTGCACGAATCGCTTTAGCTGTTCCTCCAGCCCGTTGCCGACCTGCTTTGCGCAGATGGAAAAGAGGAGGTCGTTGGTGCCGTCCATGCCGAACATCCGGTAAAGCCGCTCCTGCAAGCGACGGTGATCGTCCTCCAGCGCCAGATAGAGGACAGTCCCCTTGTGAACGGGATAGTCCCACAGGGGGAGGCCCATGCTGACGTGGTAGGCAAGCTGGGCCATCAGAAACGACTTGCCTACCTTGGGCGCTCCCGCAAAGAGGTACGTCCCCGGATAGAGCAGACCGTCAATGACGGGCGGTCTGCTCTGATAGACGTTCTCGTACAACTCGTTCATGGAAATCGTGGGGAGATACGCCGGGTCGTTCATGCGCTGCATTTTCCGCAGCAGTTCCGCATAATTTTTTTCAGGGGGATTGTTTTCTGTCGTTTCCTCTGTTATACTTGCGGTAGGTGTTTGTGAAATGGGCTGTTCCCCGTCTGCGCCAACAGACGGAACCGGGACAGTCCTTTTCGTTTCTCTGGAATCCATCAATCTATCAATCCTCCTTCATGCCGCCCATGATAGCGGCGATCATCTGAATGGTGTCCAGCAGTTCATCGTCCACGCCAGCCCCGTCCTCGGCCCGCCGCAGTTCGTCCAGAACGGCGGCAAGCTGGTCACGCAGGGCTTTGTAGACCTTGGGATTACCCTGTACCACTACGTCCCGGCACAGGAGGCGTCTTGTGATGTAGTCCTGCTTTGTCAGGCCGGAGAGCCGCACAGCGGCCTCGATCTGTTCATCTTCCTCCGGGGACACCCGGAAGGCCACGGTCTTGTTCCTCCAGCGATTTTTGTTGTCTCGGTTTTTCAGTGACATGGTTACGTTCCCATCCTTTCAAAGTCCAGTTTGTCCGCCATCTCCGTCTGCCTTGTAGGAAACAGATGGGCGTAGCGGTAGGTGATATCGATACTCTCATGCCCCACCCGGTCAGCGATTGCCAGGGCGGTGAAGCCCATATCAATCAGCAGGGAAATGTGTGAATGTCGGAGGTCGTGAATTCTGATCCGCTTCACTCCCGCCGCTTTCGCACCTCTGTCCATTTCATGGTGGAGATAGTGCTTGCTGACAGGGAAAATCCGTTCATTTGCCCCGGTGCTGTAAAACATCTTTAAGTAGTCCTCCATCTCTCCACAGAGGAATTTGGGCATCTTAATGACACGGTTGCTCTTTTTCGTCTTAGGAGTGGTAATCACGTCCTTGCCCTTGAGCCGCTGATAGGATTTGCTGATGGACACTGTACCCGCCTCAAAGTCGAAGTCTGTTGGGGTGAGGGCCAGCAGTTCCCCCTCCCGGATACCGCACCAGTAGAGCATTTCAAAGGCATAGTAGGAGAGGGGCTTGTCCATCATGGCGTCGGCAAATTTCAGATACTCTTCCTTCGTCCAGAACAGCATTTCACGCCGTTCCTCCACCCCCATGTTCCCGGCCTTGGCCGCAGGATTGACCTGGAGGCCGTAGTAGCGGACAGCATGGTTAAAGAGGGCACTTAACTGATTGTGGACGGTTTTGAGATAGGTAGGGGAATAGGGTTTTCCCTTGGCGTCCGTTAACCCTCGGATCGCGTTCTGCCAGTCCATCACGTCCTTGGCGGTGATTTCCGACAATTTCCGTTTTCCAAAATACGGCAGGATTTTCTTCTGGATGATGCTTTCTTTTGTCAGCCAGGTGTTCAGTTTCAGCTTGGGCTTCATATCCTTCTCATAGAGCTGGGCGAAGCTCTCAAAGGTCATGTTCACATCGGCCTGCTTTTGCATCAGAAACTCCCGTTCCCACGCCTGGGCCTCTTTCTTGGTGGCAAAGCCACGCTTTAACTTCTGCTGGCGCTCTCCTTTCCAGTCCGTATAGCGGAATTGGACGTACCAAGTGCCGTTGGCCTTGTTCTTAAACGCCGCCATAGGTTAATCACTCCTTTCGCTCTGGCTTCTTGTGCCATAAAATTTTTCGTGGAAGAATTTGCGGTCGATGCGGCCTGAAATGGTAATACAGCCCGTCTTTTTCAACTCCGCATTCATAGAACGAATCAGCTTATAGGCATAGGGGACAGAAACCCCTAATTCCTCCGCTACCTCGTCCACCCGCATGAACATGGTGCTTGCCATTGTGCGCTCACCTCCTTTCATGGCCCCAGAACTAAGCCTTTATGCTTAACCTATTATAACTAAGCAAATTTGCTTTGTCAAGTGGCTTGCGGAATAATTTTTAACTTTTTTGTTTAAGATACTCTTGACTGTTACTAAGCGAATATGTTATACTACTTTCGACAGAAACCACCAGATAGGAGTTGGCATTTATGGCAATAGGAGAGCGCATCCATTTTTTCCGCACCCTCCGGGGTATGACACAGAAGTATCTTGGTATGGCGGTGGGCTTTCCAGAGCGTTCCGCCGATGTTCGTCTGGCACAGTACGAAACAGGCACCCGGACGCCGAAGGCCGACTTGACCGCTGCCCTGGCGCATACATTAGATGTATCGCCCCAGGCGTTGAGCGTCCCGGACATAGACAACTACATAGGTTTGGCCCATACGCTGTTCGCCTTGGAGGATGTTTACAGTCTGAAAGTGGTAGAGGCGGATGGACGTGCCTGCCTGCAAGCAGATATTTTTCAGGGAGGCCGTCAAGCCAGTGAGCTGAACAAAATCTTGATTGCGTGGCGGGAACAGGCGGCGAAGTTGGAGGCCGGGGAGATCACCAAGGAGGACTATGACCGCTGGCGCTACAACTACCCGAAGTACGACACCACCCAGCGGTGGGCCAAAGTCCCCTCGAAGGAATTAAGCGATGCTCTGATAAAAGGATTGAAGAAACAGAGAAAAGACAAATAACAAAAAAGGTCTTGCCGACTGGTGAAAGTCAGCAAGACCTTTTTCTTAGGATATGGAGGATTTACCCGCAAGCCACCCGTTATACGGGAGTGAACAAAGTAAATCCGGTTTTGGTATCTGCTATCAATTTGCTATCAAATGCCCCGTTTCCGCTTTAAGACCCCAGTGTTTTCAAGGCTTTGCGGGTTTTGTCAGTTATTCCCACTCCACTGTGGCGGGCGGCTTGCTGGTGATGTCGTAGACGATGCGGTTGATGCCCTTGACCTCGTTGACGATGCGGCCGCTGATCTTGTCGAGCAGCTCGTAGGGGATGCGGGCCCAGTCGGCGGTCATGAAGTCCTCGGTCGTCACGGCGCGCAGCGCGAGCACGCGGTCGTAGCTGCGGCCGTCGCCCATGACGCCGACGGTGCGCGTGTTGGTCAGCACGGCGAAATACTGGTTCATCCTCTTGTTTTCGCCGGCCTTTTCCAGCTCCTCGCGGTAGATCGCGTCGGCAAGGCGAAGCGTGTCGGCCTTCTCCTTCGTGATCTCGCCCATGATGCGGATGGCAAGGCCGGGGCCGGGGAACGGCTGGCGGGAGACAAGATACTCCGGCAGACCCAGCTCGCGGCCGAGCTGACGGACCTCGTCCTTGAACAGCAGGCGCAGCGGCTCGATGATCTCCTTGAAATCGACATAGTCGGGCAGACCGCCGACGTTGTGGTGGCTCTTGATGACCGCGGCGTTGCCGAGACCCGATTCGATCACGTCGGGATAGATCGTGCCCTGAGCGAGGAAATCGACCGCGCCGATCTTCTTCGACTCTTCCTCGAACACGCGGATGAACTCCTCGCCGATGATCTTGCGCTTGCGCTCGGGGTCGGAAATGCCCGCGAGCTTGGCAAGGAAGCGGCCCTCGGCGTTCACGCGGACAAAGTTGATGTCCCACTTTTTGAACGCGGCTTCAACCTCGTCGCCCTCGTTGAGGCGCATGAGACCGTGATCGACAAAGACGCAGGTGAGCTGCGGGCCGACGGCCTCCGCCAGCAGCGCCGCCACGACGGACGAATCCACGCCGCCAGAGAGCGCCAGCAGCACGCGGCCGGCACCGACCTTTTCGCGCACGGCGGCGATGGCGGTATTTTTATAGTCGCCCATCGTCCAGTCGCCCTTCGCGCCGCAGACCTCGTAGAGGAAGTTGCGGATCATGGCCTTGCCGTACTCGGTGTGGTTGACCTCGGGATGGTACTGCACGCCGTAGAAGCCGCGCTTCTCGTCGCAGATGGCGACGTTGGGGCAGGCGTCGGAATGCGCGACGAGAGAGAAGCCCTCGGGCACCTTTTCCATATAGTCGCCGTGGCTCATCCAGGTGACGCTCTTTTCGGGAAGACCCTTGAAGAGCTTGCAGTTTGTGTCGAAGAACGTGTCGGTCTTGCCGTATTCGCGCGCGGTGGCGTCGTTCGCGGCCACGACCTTGCCGCCGAGATGGTGCGCGATGAGCTGGCAGCCGTAGCAGATGCCGAGCACCGGCACGCCTGCGTCGAAGAGCGCGGGATCGACGTGGGGCGCGTCCTCAAGGTAGACGCTGTTCGGCCCGCCGGTGAAGATGAAGCCGATGGGCTTCATCGCGAGCAGGTCCGCAAGCGGGGTCGTGTAGGGCTTGACCTCGCAGTAAACGCCGCATTCACGCACGCGGCGGGCAATCAGCTGGTTATACTGACCGCCGAAATCCAGTACGATGATGGTTTGATGATTCATGTTTCAGTTCTCCTGCCGTATCCGGTAATATGGTAAGAGCATCATATCATAGCTTTTGACATTTTACCAGCGGTATTGCAAAAATAAAAAGGGCGCGCGGTCATAAGACCGCGCGCTCGAGCGCTGCTGCGACAAAGCCGCGGAACAGGGGGTGCGGCTTATTCGGGCGGCTCTTGAATTCGGGATGGAACTGCGCGCCGACGAACCAGGGGTGGCTCATGGATTCCACGATCTCCACGAGCGTGCCGTCCGGAGAAAGACCGGCAAGGCGCATGCCCGCGTCCGTGAAGTCGCAGCGGAAGTCGTTGTTGAACTCGTAGCGGTGGCGGTGGCGCTCCCAGACCTCCGGCGCATCGTAAAGCGCGCGGGAGAGCGAGCCCTCCTCGAGCATGCAGGGATACTTGCCCAGACGCATCGTGCCGCCCTTGGCCGTCACGCCGACCTGCTCTGGCATGAGCGCGATGACCGGGTGCGCCGTGGTGGAGGAAAATTCCGCGCTCGTCGCGTCGTCCCAGCCGAGCACGTGGCGCGCAAACTCGATGACTGCGATCTGCATGCCAAGGCAGATGCCAAGGTACGGGATGCCGCGCTCGCGCGCGTACTGCGCGGCCAGGATCATGCCCTCGATGCCGCGGTCGCCGAAGCCGCCGGGAACCAGGATGCCGCTGCACCCGCAGAGCTTCTGGGCGATGTTGTCCGCCGTCAGCGTTTCAGAATCGACCCACTGGATCTCGACGCTCGCGTCGCAGGCCGTGCCCGCGTGGAAAAGCGACTCGACGACGCTCAGGTAAGCGTCGTGCAGACCGACGTATTTGCCAACGAGCGCAATGCGTACATGGCGGTGGACGCCGTGGATCTTACTCACCAGCGCGCGCCATTCGCTCATGTCCGGCTCGCCGCAGTCAAGGTTCAGCTTGCGGCACACCACGCGGCAGAGCCCCTCGTGCTCGAGCAGCAGCGGGACCTCGTAGAGCGTGGAGGCCGTCGCGTTCTGGATGACGCAGTCGGGCTCCACGTTGCAGAAAAGCGCGATCTTGCGGCGGATGTCCTCGGTGATGGGCGCGTCCGTGCGCACGACGAGAACGTCCGGCTGGATGCCCTCACTCAAAAGCTCTTTGACCGAGTGCTGCGTGGGCTTGCTCTTGAGCTCGCCGCTGCCGGGGATGGTGACGATCAGGGGCACGTGGATGAAGAGCACGTTCTCGCGTCCGCGCTCCGCCGCGACCTGGCGGATAGCCTCTAAAAACGGCTGGCTCTCGATATCGCCGACCGTGCCGCCAATCTCGGAGATGGCGACGTCGGTCTCGCCGTCGTCCATGTCGTAGATGCGGCGCTTGATCTCGTCGGTCACGTGCGGGATGATCTGCACCGTGCCGCCAAGGTAGCCGCCCTGACGCTCGCGGTTCAATACGCTCCAGAAGATCTTGCCAGAGGAGACGGAGGACTTCTGGTCGAGCGCTTCATCGACAAAGCGCTCGTAGTGGCCAAGGTCCAGATCGGTCTCCGCGCCGTCGTCGGTGACAAAGACCTCGCCGTGCTGATAGGGGCTCATCGTGCCGGGATCGACGTTGAGGTAGGGGTCGAACTTCTGGTTTTTGACCTTCAGCCCGCACTGCTTCAGGAGCCGCCCGAGCGACGCCGCGCAGATGCCCTTGCCCAGCCCCGACACCACGCCGCCGGTGACAAAAATGTACTTCATAGACTTTCTTCCTTCCCAAAAATTTCGCGCCGCAGCGCGAAATAAATTTCAATCGTTTTTTCTGACGACATGCGCGTCAGAAAAAACACTTCTCGCTCCGCAAACGTGCGCGCCAGCGGCGCGTGCGCTGCGGCGGAGCGCAATCCCCACTCAAAAAGGACGCTCGTGAGAGCGTCCTTTTTGACTTTTAAACAGAGAAGAGCAGTTCGCAGAAGGTCGGGTACGGCCAGTACTTCGAAGCCGTCAGCACCTCCAGCTTGTCGATGATCGCGCGCACGGCCTTCATGCGCTCCTCGACCTTGTCGTGGTAGTAGTGCAGCAACTCCTCGGGCTGGGCGCTTTCCGAAACGGTCTCCAGCGCGGTCTTGAGGGCGATGGTCTCCTCAAGCAGCTGCTCGTTGAGCGAGCTGACCGCGTTCGCGAGCGAGGTCTCCACGTGGCAGGCAAGCTCCGGCGCGGCCGCGCGCTTGGCGGAGATGGTGGAGCACAGCGCCGCTTCATACTCCGACGCGGCGTTCAGGATGCCGTGCTGGACCATGTCCACGAGCGTCGCCGCTTCGATGCGGATGACCTTGCAGTACTTCTCGATATGAACTTCGTGGCGGGAGAGAATCTCCTCGCGGGTATACACGCCCTCACGGGTGAGCATTTCGATGTTTTTCGGCAGGATGTAGGCGGGCAGGGCCTCGGCGGTGTTGCGCAGGTTGGCAAGGCCGCGTTTTTCGGCCTCGTGCACCCAGGCCTCCTCGTAGCCGTTGCCGTTGAAGATGATGCGGCGGTGGGCGCAGAAGGTATCGCGGATGAGCTTGTGCAGCGCGGCGGTAAAATCGTCCGCGTCCTTGAGCTGCTCATAGAACTCGTCGAGCTCCTCGGCCATGATGGCGTTGAGGATGGTGGTCGGTCCCGCGATGGACTGCGTGGAGCCGGGCATGCGGAACTCGAACTTATTGCCCGTGAAAGCGAGCGGGGAGGTGCGGTTGCGGTCGGTCGTGTCCTGCGGGATGGACGGCAGCACGTCCACGCCGATGCGCAGGGACTTGTGCTCGGGCGCGGTGTAGTCGTTCTCGTCCACGATCGCGTCGATGATGCCCTCAAGCTCGGTGCCGAGGAAGATGGAGATGATGGCCGGGGGCGCCTCCTGTGCGCCGAGACGGTGGTCGTTGCCCGCGAAGGCGACCGAGCAGCGCAGCAGCTCCTGATACTCATCCACGCCCTTGACGAAGGCGGCGAGCACCAGCAGGAACAAGGCGTTCTGGTTGGGGGTCTTGCCGGGAGAGAAGAGGTTCTTGCCCGTGTCGGTCGCGAGCGACCAGTTGATATGCTTGCCCGAGCCGTTCACGCCGGCAAAGGGCTTTTCATGCAGCAGGCACACAAGGCCGTGACGCTCGGCGACCTTTTTCATCGTCTCCATGACGAGCTGGTTCTGATCGCTTGCGGTGTTGGCGTCGATGTAAATGGGGGCCATTTCGTGCTGGGCGGGCGCGACCTCGTTGTGCTTGGTCTTGGAGAGCACGCCAAGCTTCCACAGCTCCTCGTCAAGATCCTGCATGAAAGCGCTCACGCGGGGACGGAACGCACCGAAGTAGTGGTCGTCGAGCTCCTGACCCTTGGGCGGCTTTGCACCGAAGAGGGTGCGGCCGCAAAGCCGCAGGTCCATGCGCTTTAGGTACAGCTCGCGGTCGATGAGGAAATACTCCTGCTCCGCGCCGATCTGCGGCGTGACCTTTTCCGCGTCGTCGCCGAAGAGCTTCAAGACGCGCAGCGCCGCGCGGTTGACCGCGGACATCGAGCGCAGAAGCGGGGTCTTTTTGTCGAGCGCTTCGCCGCCGTAGGAGCAGAAGACCGTGGGGATGCAGAGACTGCCGTCCTTGATGAAGGCGAAGGCCGTGGGGTCCCAGGCGCTGTAGCCGCGCGCTTCAAACGTGGCGCGCAGGCCGCCGGAGGGGAAGGAGGACGCGTCGGGCTCGCCGCGCACCAGCTCCTTGCCGGAGAAGTCCATGATGATCCGGCCGCCGCCGGCGTTGTTGATAAAGCTGTCGTGCTTTTCCGCCGTCACGCCGCTGAGGGGCTGGAACCAGTGCGTGAAGTGCGTGGCTCCACGCTCCAGCGCCCAGGTCTTCATTGCGTCGGCGATTTCGTTTGCCGCGGAAAGAGGAAGGGGCTGCCCGCTCTTCAAACAGCCGCGCCAAACGTCCATGGCGTCCTGCGGCACATACTGCTCCATTGTGCGTTCGTTGAACACAAGCGAGCCAAAAAGCTCAGGAATGCGAGTCGCTTCACTCATGATCCAGACCTCCTGATTCTGAAATAAAAAATTTGATAAGTAATGATACTGCACGGGGGCGAGCAGCGTCAATACTTTGTTTTTCCAACTTTCCCCGCGCTTTAACAAGGTGGAATGTGCGGGGTGAACGAAATTATGAAAGCTGCAAAACTTTTTCTTGCATGGGAAAAACCGCTGTGCTATAGTTAGCCTGAACCCACCCTTGCCGGAAGGAGCTTTTGCGGCAGGAGCGGGCCGTTCTTTTTTGCCGCCGAGGCGAAGAAAAAGAACGAAAAACGACAAAAAGGGAGCGTGCACGCCGCAATGGCGCGCACGCTCCTTCTGCAATTATTTGATGGTCGAGCTGTCGTTCAAAACGCTCGTGCTGTAAAGAAACAGCACGTCCTGCGCGTCAAACTCAATGAAATTGCCGAGCATCGCCGGGGAGAGGTAGCGGATATCGACGAGCGTGATCTCGCTGTAGCCCTGCGCGAGCAGCGGTATCAGGCTCGCGGCGAAGGAATCGCGGAACACGATGAGCTTCCGCTCCGTTTCAGCGTTCGGATTTTCGATGCGCAGCAGCGACTTCGGCCCCGAGAGGAAGATTTCGTAGGGGTCGTTCCCCGCGGCTTTTTCCAGCGTGTAAACGGGGAGATATTCGCTGCTTTCGTAGTCGTACACGCGGCAGCTCTCCAGCGTGTCGTTTGTGAGATACGTGAGCGCGTCGGGCTGCATGGGCAGCGCCGACTGGCCGCGGTACACGCCGGAAAACGGCGTATCGAGCGTGACGGGCGTGAAGTCGCCGGAAATGCTCACGTCCATCGCATCGGCCAGAAGAGAAGCAACGGGCAGGAGCGCTTCCTGCCGCCAGTGCGTGTCGGTGCGGTAATAGGACGAGAGGGAGAGCCGCCCCGTCAGGTCGATATACCCGGCAAAGTCCGTCTTTTCGCGCACCAGACGGAAGAATTTGTCGTAGTCCATCGCGGGATAGCCGTTCGGCGCTGCAAGAAAATAGTTCTTGTCGGGCACGACGGAAAGGTACACGTTCGCGCCCGTGTCCTTCAAGTATGTCTCGTACACGTAGCGGAAGCGGTCCGCCGCGTGGTCGATGGAATCCTCGTGGATGGTGTCGTCGAGCTTGGCGGCATAGCCGTCCGCGGCGTAAATGCCGTTGTTGTCCCGCTCACCGAAAAGATAGCGGACCGAGAGCGCCTTGAGCGTGCGCAGCTGCTCGCGCAGCGGGAACTGATCGAGCGTGTAGCTCTCAAAATTTTCCTGAAAGCGCCCGGAGAGCACCTCCTGCGCGCTCAGTGCGGGGAACTGCTTGAGCGGCCGCCGCTCGCTGACGGAGACGGCGTCGTCCGGCTTGAAAATGCCCCAGAGCGCGAAGATGAGCACGAACAGCCCGGAAAGGCCGAGGGTGAGAAGATCCTTCATTCGTTTGTTCATCGTGCGCCCTCCTTAAAAGCGGAAATAGAGGAAGGGGTTAAACGACCCGTCCACCAAAAACGCCGTGCCGATCAGAAGCGGCACGAGCAGAGCGATGGGCTCGAGCACGTCGAGCACGCTCTTAGCGCCGCGCTTTTCGCGCAGGGCGGAGAGGGCCTTTTTCGGCAGCGGCGTTGCGCAGAGAATGCCGAAAAGCAGCAGGGGACCGTAGCTTTTAAGATAGTAGACCGCCTGCGCGCTTGATAGCGGCAGACCGCCCGCGCCGAGCATCGCGCCGATGCGCGAGAGCGCCTGCGCGGCAGAGTCCGCGTCAAAGAGCACGAAGCCGAGCGTGACGAAAAAGAGCGTGTAGACATGGGCGAGCACGCGGCGGCGCTCAAGAAGGGGCAGCAGCCACAGCTTTTCAATAAGCAGCAGCACCGCGAACCACAGCCCCCAGAGGACGAACGTCCACGCCGCGCCGTGCCACAGGCCCGTTGCAAGCCAGACGATCAGAATATTCAAAAGCTGGCGGGCCTTCCCCTTGCGGCTGCCGCCGAGGGGGATATAAAGATAGTCGCGGAACCACGAGCCGAGCGAGATATGCCACCTGCGCCAGAACTCCGTGATGCTTGCGGAGATATAGGGGTAGTTGAAGTTCTCCGGGAAGCGGAAGCCGAGGATGCGCCCAAGGCCGATGGCCATGTCGCTGTAGCCGGAAAAGTCAAAGTAGACCTGGAGCAGGAACGCGAGTGCGTAGAGCCAGACGAAAAGAACGCTTGCGTCCTGCGTCTGCTTATAAGCGCTCGCGAGCGCGCCGAACTGGTTGGCGAGCAGTACCTTTTTCGCAAAGCCGACCGTGAAGCGGCGCACGCCCTCCGCCGCGGCGGAGACGCTGTGCGTGCGGTCCCTGAGCTGCCCGGCAACGTCGCTGTAGCGCACGATCGGCCCCGCGATGAGCTGCGGGAAAAGCGAAACATAGGCGGCAAGGTCGATGAAGCTTTTCTGCGCCGCCGTCTCGCCGCGGTAAACGTCGATGACATAGCTGAGCACCTGAAAGGTGTAGAAGCTGATGCCGATGGGAAGGCTGAGCTTCAAAAGCGGCAGTGAAAGCCCCGTGACGGCGTTGACGCTCGAAAGAAAGAAGTCCGCGTACTTAAAATAGCCGAGAAGCCCAAGGCTTACGAGGACCGAGAGCGCCAAAAAGAGCTTTGACGCTTTCTCGCCGCGGTGCTTTTCCACCAGCAGGCCGAAAAGATAGCCCTGCACGATGGAAACAAGCATCAAAAGCACATACTTCGGCTCGCCCCAGGCGTAAAAAAAGAGGCTTGCAAGCAGCAGGATGAAGTTTTTGAACCGCCCGGGCACGAGAAAATACAGGATCAGCGCTGCGGGCAGAAAATAGAAGAGGAACGGAACGCTGGAAAAGAGCATGGCTTCTCCGCCTTTCGGAAAATAAGGATCAGACGATCGGCTCGTCGCAGGCGACGGAAGCGCCGTCGAAGGCTGCGCTCATCGCATCGCGGAACTGATCGACCAGATCCTCCGCGCCGAAGCAGGAGACGATATAGTCGCCATAGGTCACGATGACAAGCTTATCGGGGAAGCCGCACATCCACTGGCGGGACATGATATTGTCCTTGAGGTCGGAAACCACCACGTCCATGTCGGAAGAATCGTTCAGGCGGTACGCGCCTGCGGTAAAGGTGTTGGCGTTCATCATGTGGGTGAGGGACGCGGCGCCCGCGAGCTTATCCGCGTCGGCGGCGGGATAGCCGAGGGAGTAGTCGAGCGCGTCGCCGTCCTCGATGGAGAAGCTGCCGGGAGCGTCCTCGACCGTGTTGCCGTCGCTCATGTCGCCGCCTATCGCGGGGAACTTGTCGTCGTCGCTGTACTGCGACCAGACGGCGCTGAGCAGGTCGAGCGCGCTTTCGGGCTGGCCGCCGCTGCCGGCGTCATTTTTGCTGCCGCAGGCGGCAAGGGACAGGATCATCGCTGCGGCCAGCAGCAGAGAAAAAAGCTTTTTCATGGGTGATTACCTCCAAAATTTTTGTTGTGAATTGTTGAATGCTTTACTTACGCCCGCGCGGCGGTCCAATAGCCGCTCGCCGCGTCGTAGCGCAGCACGGCGGCGGGCGCGCCGTCAAGACAGAGCGTATAGACCGCGTCCTCGTCGGGCGCTTCGATCGTCCACGTGAGCGTTTCGCCGCCGGAGACCGTGCGCGAGGAAAGGCCGCGCGCGGCCGAGTCGAGCGGAGAATCGAGCACGCCGCCGGATACCTCGGCGGTCAGCGGCGCATCTGCGCTGGCGTCGAAGGTGAGCGATACGCTGAGCGGCTGGGCGCTCTCTACAGGGGCAAGCGCCATCGGCGCGGGCTGGTCGATGGGGACGGGCGCGCCTGTCAGCACCGTGCCGCCGATGAGGATATCCGTTTCCGGGGCGCGGCGCGTCAGCGTCAGCGCGGCGGTCACGATGAGCGCAAGGCAGGCCGCCGCCGCGAGCACGCGAGGAAATGCGCGGACCTTGCGCGGCTTTGCGGCGCTGAGCGCTTCGGCGATGAGATCGTCGTCCAGCGCGCTCATCGCGCGCACCATGGCTTCATGCTTCATCGTATCCCTCCCTGACAAGGTGCTGCTTCAGCTTCCTGCGCGTGCGCAGGAGCGTGGTTTTCACGCGGCTCTCGCCGCAGCCGAAGCGTGCACTGATCTCCTCGATCGAGTCGCAGCAGAAGTAGCGGAGAACGAACATGGCGCGTACCTCCTCGCTCTGCGTGCGAAGAAACGCGCTGATGAGAGCGCCGAGCTCGCGCGCGGCGGTCTCATCCTCGGGGCCTGGCAGCGTGACGGCGCAGTCGTCCAGCTCGTCGAGCGAGAGGGCGAAGGCGTCGCCCGCGCGCTTTTGCGTGTTTCTTGCCTTATAGCGGTTGAGCGCGAGGTTGCGCGCAATTTTACCGAGAAAGGCGGAGAGGATCGCAGGTCTCTGCGGCGGTATGGCGTGCCAGGCCTTTAAGTAGGTGTCGTTCACGTTCTCCTCGCTGTCGGCGCGGTCTGAGAGAATGTTCTGCGAAATTTTCATACAATAGGGTCCGTATTTGGCGGCGGTGGCTTCGATGGCGTGCTCGTCCCGCTGCCAGTAAAGTGCGACGATCTGTGCGTCGTCCATAGGCTCGCTCCTTTCCGTTGTCTGCCATCAGAGAGATAAGACAACTTTTCCGCGCGCCGCGTTACACAAAAAAGAAAACATTTTGGAAAGTATACCACATCCGCCCCGCGCGTAAAAGCCGGAAGCGGAATTTTTCCGCGCGCGGGAACTTTTTTGAGCCCGCGCCGTCTAAAGAAACAAATCCCAGAACGGAGGTCACCGACATGAAACGATTTTTAACGCTGCTGCTCAGCGCGGCGCTGGTACTCTCCCTTGCCGCCTGCGGCGGGCAGGGAACAACGGCAAAAAACGATCCCAAGGAGGACACTGTGGAAAAAGATCCGATCGCCGCGCAGTATTTGCAGGACCTCGCCGTAAAGACGGCGGAGTATCCCGCGCTTCCCACCATGCCGAGCGAGGAGGAGCTGAACGAGGCCTTTGCCGCCATCGACTACGACAAGATGGGCGCGGAGGCCTACGAGGAGGCGCAGGACAAGATCTGGGCGGACTGGGACGCGCGCAGCACGGCCTATTATGACGCGCTCAAGGCGCTGCGCAGCGAGGGCACGGCGCAGCCGAGCGCCTTCCTCGGCTTTACGGAGCGGACGGCGCAGGCGCTGCTCTCCGGCACGGACAATACCGTTGTCTCGCCCGCGAATCTCTATCTCGCGCTCGCGATGCTGAGCGAAACGACCGGCGGCGAGAGCCGCGCGCAGCTTCTGAGCCTTCTGGGCCTTGACGATACCGCTGCGGCGCAGAGCGCGGGCAACTACATCTGGCGCAATCTCTACGGCGAGACCTCGACGGGCAAAACGGCGCTCGCAAGCTCCGTATGGCTCAGCGACAGCGTGCCCTACAACGAGGAGACGCTCACGACGCTCGCCCGGCAGTACCTTGCCTCGACCTTCTCCGCGCCGATGGGCGAGGAAAAGACGAACAAGGCCATCGCCGAGTGGATCAACGAAAATACCGGCGGCCTTTTGGAGGACGCGGCGGGGAACATCCAGACAAAGCCCGAGACCGTGCTGCTCCTTCTCACGACGATCTATTTTAAGGACCAGTGGAGCGACGAGTTCTGGGAGAACGCGACGCAGCAGGACGTCTTTACGTCCGCAGGCGGCGCGCAGCAGACCGTCGATTTCATGCACCTGACGCAGGACCGCGCCGGATACTATCGCGGCGAGAATTACACCGTCGCGGAGCTGAGCTTCCGCGGCGGGCAGGCGATGCGTTTCCTGCTGCCCGACGAGGGCGTGACGCTTGAGAGCCTGCTCGCGGACGGCAGCGCCGTGGGCGGACTGATGGACTATGACACGCAGGCGGAGCTGTCAGCCGCGAAGCTCATCTGGAGCGTGCCGAAGTTCGACGTAAACTCCGACCTCGAGCTGACTGACGCGCTCAAAGCGCTGGGCATTTCGGACGTGTTCGACAGCGGCAGGGCGGACTTCTCGCCGCTCATCGACCCCGGAACGTTCGACGAGAGCGTTGCCGTGACGCAGGTGCAGCACGCTGCGCGTGTGAAGATCGACGAAAAGGGCTGCGAGGCCGCGGCCTTCACCGCCATCATGGCGGACGCCGCCTCCGCCATGCCGCAGGAGCTGCCGGAGATCGAGATGGACCTGAACCGCCCGTTCGCATTCCTCATCACCGGCGTGGACGGTTTGCCGCTGTTTGTCGGCACGGTCAATACGCTGCAGTGATGCCCCCGCGCCGCGGGGGGCGGATGTCCCATTGGCATGGGACTGCGCAGGGAAAAGGGGGCGTTCTCTCACGTGAGAGAACGCCCCCTTTGATTGGCAGCAGCGCCGAGCGCTGCACCACCCCTCATGCCCCGCATGGAACATTTTGCATTTTTTCAAAAGGAAGAAAAGAAAGCAGAAAATGACTGACCCTTGATCGCGGTTACTCAAGTACGATCAAGGGTCAGTCATGATGAATATTTGGATCTCTCATATTCAGTTTTTTGACCTTCCTTTCTTTCGTGATATGGTGCCGTCTGATCACTTACTCCGGTTTCCACTCCTGCTCTATTCAAAACACCGGTATTCCGGCGGTTTACCTGTATGACGGTATGCATCAGAGAGTGCTGCGCGATGGATAAGATCGGAACCATTGCATCCAGTTGGTGTGGATCACTTGTACATTGGTCTCACCCTTTCTGTGATTCAAAAGATACCAGAAAACGCGGGGAAAATCAAGCGGCGGAACGAATAAAGATTCAGGAAAAAACTTGTGCAACAGGCTGATTATCCGGAAAATAGCGAAAAATGCTTGAAGTTTATCATGCGCTTTAGTATAATAAAGCTGTTGGGCCGCTCTTTCGGGCGGTCCGATTTTTGTTATTCACGGAAATAGACGCGCTCCCACTCGACAGAACCGGGAATGAGCGGCGGCTCGACCGCAAGGCCGCTTTTTCCGCCGCGCGTCCCTTCAACAAAAAGAAGCGAGGGCGCGGCGTCCGGCGCTTTGGTAAGAAAGCGCAGCCGCTTCGGCTCGATGCCGCCCGCGCGCATGGCGCACAGCACGTCGGCGAGCCGCTCCGCGCGGTGGACGAGGGCGAAGCGCCCGCCCCAGCGCAGGATGCGCTTCGCCGCGGCGCAGACGTCTTCAAGCGTGCAGGCGCTTTCCTCGCGCGCGGTTTTTCGCGCCTCGCCCTTCGCGCTCGCGCCGCTGCCTGCGGGAAAGTACGGCGGGTTGGAGATCACATAGTCGATGCTGCCGGGCTGGGGCAGGTTCCCGTTTTCACGCAGATCGCCCAGGTGAAAGACCGCGCGCTCCGCCCAGCCGTTTTCCGCAAACGTCTTTTGCGCGAGCGCCATCGCGGGTGCGGAAAGCTCCACGTTTTCAAGCGTCAGCGTTTCCTCGCGCGTGAGCAGAAGCGTGCCGAGCAGCCCTGTGCCGCTGCCGAGGTCGCAGACCCGGCTGCCGCGCGGGACGCTGGCAAAGTACGCAAGGGCAAAGCTGTCCGTCCCCGGCGGGAAGAGGTCCGTATCATAATAAAAGCAGGGCCCGCCCTGCCAGAGTTCGTCTCGTCGTTCCATAGAAGGCTCCTTGCACAAGAGATCAGGGTAAAAAATAAGGACGCGCCGAAAAGCGCGTCCTCATTTTTTAAGTAGCTTAGCCCTGGGAAATAGCGCCGTTGGGGCAGGTGTCCGCGCAGGTGCCGCAGTCGAGGCAGGCATTCGCGTCGATCTGATACTGGGCATCACCCTGAGAGATCGCACCAACGGGGCAGGCATCTGCGCAAGCACCGCAGCTAACGCAGGCAGAGCTGATCTGATAAGCCATAATTCTTACCTCCATAAGTTGATGACGTTATTATAGCATGCAACCGCGAAAATGCAAGAGCAAGAATACAGGAAAATGATTGAATTTTTTATGACCATTTCCGGGGTTTATTTTAAGAAGAAACAGGAAAAGATGAGGGAGGCGAAAAACGGACAGGAGGGGAAAAGCCTTGCAGGAAAGAAGGTTCAGCACAGGCTGCGAGCATTTGCTGCGCAGCGCGCAGGCGGCGGCGCTCGAGCTGGGACACGGGTATGTGGGCTGCGAGCATCTGCTGCTGGCGATGGCGCGCGAGGAGGACGATGTGCCGGGGCGCGCGCTGCGCGCGGCGGGCGTTGAGGAGGAGCGGCTCTGCGCGCTCATCACGCGCGCGCTCGGCCGGGGAGAGCGCGATCTTGCCCCGCCGCAGGGGCTGACGCCGCACGCGCGCTGTGCCGTTGAAATGGCGGTGACGGAGGCGGTCAAGTCCGGCAGCCGCGAGATCGAATCGGGACACCTGCTGCTGGGCCTGCTGCGCGACGGGAGCAACACCGCCGTGCGCCTGCTGCACCGCGAGGGCGTGGACACGCGCAGGCTCTACGCCGAGACCGTGCGCGCCATGAGCCTGACGGCGCGCCGCGGCGGCGCGGGCGAGGTGCGTGCGAGCCGGGGCGAGAGCCGCGGCAGCAAGACGCTCGTGGAGTTCACGCGCGACCTGACGGCCATGGCGCGCGAGGGACGGCTCGACCCCGTCATTGGGCGCGAGGAGGAGATCGAACGGGCCATCCGCATCCTCTCGCGCCGGACGAAAAACGACCCCGTGCTCATCGGCGAGCCGGGCGTTGGCAAAACAGCGGTCGTCGAGGGCCTTGCCGAGCGCATTGCCGAGGGCGGTGTGCCGGAGGAGCTGATGGACCAGCGCATTCTCTCGCTCGACCTTGCGGGCATGGTGGCGGGGACGAAGTACCGCGGCGAGTTTGAAGAGCGCATCCGCGCCGTGCTCGACGAGGTCCGGCACGACGGGAACGTCATCCTCTTTATCGACGAGCTGCACACCATCGTCGGTGCGGGCAGCGCCGAGGGAGCGGTGGACGCGGCGAATATCCTGAAGCCCGCGCTCGGGCGCGGCGAGATCCGCGTCATCGGCGCGACGACGCTCGAGGAGTACCGCAAATATATCGAAAAGGACGCGGCGCTCGAGCGGCGCTTCCAGAGCGTGCAGGTCTCAGAGCCCGACGGGGAAAAGGCGCTTGCGATACTGCGCGGGCTGCGGCCGCGCTACGAAGCGCACCACGGCCTGACGATCGGCGACGACGCGCTCATTGCGGCGGTGACGCTCTCAAAGCGCTATCTTCCCGACCGCTTCCTTCCCGACAAGGCCATCGACCTTGTGGACGAGGCGGCGGCCAGCGTGCGCATGGACGCACGCAGCGCGTCGCCGGAGCTGCGGGCGCTCGAGGAGCGCGCTGCGGCCGCGGCGCGGGAAAAGGAGGAGGCCATCCGCGCCCAGCAGTATGAGAGGGCCGCGCGGGCACGCGACGCGGAGGAGAGCTTCCGCGCACAGGCCGAACGAGAGCGGATGCGATCGCGCGGTGAGACGGAGAAGGCAAAGCTCACCGTTTCGTCCGAGCACATCGCGGCGGTGGTGTCGAGCTGGACGGGCGTTCCCGTCACGCGCCTGACCGAGAGCGAGGGCAGAAGGCTTTTGGCGCTCGAGCAGACGCTGCACGAGCGCGTTGTGGGGCAGGACGAGGCTGTGCGCGCGGTCAGCCGCGCCATCCGGCGCGGGCGCGTGGGCGTGAAGGACCCGAAGCGGCCCGTCGGCTCGTTCCTCTTTTTAGGTCCCACGGGCGTGGGCAAGACGGAGCTGTGCCGCGCGCTGGCCGGGGCGGTCTTTGGCAGCGAGGAGGCCATGATCCGCATCGACATGAGCGAATACATGGAAAAGCACAGCATCTCGCGCCTGATCGGCTCGCCGCCGGGCTACGTCGGCTACGATGAGGGCGGGCAGCTCACCGAGAAGGTGCGGCGAAAGCCCTATTCCGTCGTGCTCTTCGACGAGATCGAAAAGGCGCACGAGGACGTGTGGAACCTGCTGCTGCAGATCCTCGAGGACGGCACGGTGACGGACGCGCAGGGGCGGCGCGTGGACTTCCGCAATGCGGTGATCGTGATGACCTCGAACATCGGGGCGCGGAGCATCACGGCGGCGGGCGCGCCGCTCGGCTTTGCCCCGGAGGGGCGGAAAACGGACGAGGATGCGCGCTTCAAGGCGGTGAAGGAGGCCGTGACGGCGGAGCTCAAGCGAACCTTCCGCCCGGAGTTTTTAAACCGCGTGGACGAGACGATCATTTTCCGCCGCCTGAGCAGGAGAGACATGGCGGAGATCGCGCGGCGGCTGCTTGCGCAGACGGCAAAGCGCGTGGAGACGCTGGGCCTTGCCTTTTCCTATGACGAAGCGGCGGCGGAGCTGCTGGCGGAGAAGGGGAACGACCCGGCTTACGGCGCGCGCCCGCTGCGGCGGCTCATCTGTTCGGAGGTCGAGGACGCGCTCGCCTCGCTCCTGCTCGACG
Source organism: uncultured Oscillospiraceae bacterium (assembly GCA_934636865.1). Lineage (GTDB taxonomy): Bacteria > Bacillota > Clostridia > Oscillospirales > Oscillospiraceae > Hominicoprocola. The sequence continues at coordinate 16,004 of CAKUBI010000019.1, read as the reverse complement.
GCACGCTCACGCACGGCGACACGGCGGAGCTGACGGCGGAAAACGGGGCGCTTCGCGTGCGCAGGCGGGAGAGCAAAGCGCTCGCCGCGCTCTCCGCGCCCGCCGGAGACGAAAACGGCGCGGAAGTATAAAAAAGGGGGACGCATCGCAGGATGCGTCCCCCTTTTTTTGCTTGTGGGCTCACTCGTAGCGCTCGACGTTCGAGGCAAGGCCGAGCTTGTCCTTGAGCGCAAGGATCTTCGCCATGGGCTCGCCGGCGTGGTGCTTGTCGAGCGCCGCGGCGTCGCGCCAGTGCTCCAGAAGCATCACGCAGTTTTCCTCGCCGAGGGCGAGATAGTAGTCGTACTGCATGCAGCCGTCCTCGGCGAGGACCGCGGCGCGAAGGCCGCTCGAGAGCATCTCGTCGGCGAAGGCCTTCGCCTGCCCGCCGCGATAGGTCACGTGAAGAATGATACCGTTCATGATAAAAACTCCTTTCTGAATCAAGCCCCGGAACTTACGACACGTCGATCATTTCGAGGTATTTATAACCGTTTTCCGCAATGTGGTCCTTGCGGCCCTGTAAATTGTCGCCCAGCAGCAGATCGAACGAGCGCGCGGTGGCCTCCGCGTCCTCGGGCATGACCTTGATGAGACGGCGTGTCTCGGGGTTCATCGTTGTGAGCCACATCATCTCCGGGTCGTTTTCACCAAGGCCCTTCGAGCGATCGACCTTGTAGCGCTTGCCCTCAAGGGCCTTGACAATGTCGTTTTTCTCCTTATCGGTGTAGGCGAACCACGTCTTTTCGCCGCAGGTGATCTCAAAAAGCGGCGTCTCGGCAATATAGACGTAGCCCTCGCGGATGAGCGTGGGGCAGAGGCGGTAGATCATCGTCAGGATGAGCGTCCGGATCTGGAAGCCGTCCACGTCGGCATCGGTGCAGAGGATGACCTTGTTCCAGCGGAGATTACTCAAGTCGAAGGCGTTCAGGTCCTTGACGAACTTGCCGGGGACCTCCACGCCGCAGCCGAGGACCTTCAGAAGGTCGGTGATGATCTCGCTTTTGAAGATGCGCGGATAGTCCGCCTTCAGGCAGTTCAGGATCTTGCCGCGCACGGGCATGATGCCCTGAAACTCGCCGTCGCGCGAGAGCTTGACGCTGCCCAACGCGCTGTCGCCCTCGACGATGTAGATCTCGCGGCGGGAAACGTCGCGCGTACGGCAGTCAACGAATTTTTCGACGCGGTTCGAGATGTCGATGCTCCCGGAGAGCTTCTTTTTGATGTTCAGACGCTGCTTTTCCGCGCTCTCGCGGCTGCGCTTGTTGATGAGCACCTGCTCGGCGATCTTGAGCGCGTCCACGCGGTTTTCAATAAAATAGGTCTCGAGACGGGACTTTAAAAAGTCCGTCATCGCCTCCTGCACGAACTTGTTGGTGATGGCCTTTTTCGTCTGGTTCTCGTAGCTCGTCTGCGTGGAGAAGTTGTTTGAAACGAGAATGAGGCAGTCCTCCACGTCCTGCCAGGCGATGCGGCCCTCGCTCTTCTGGTATTTGTTGTTGTCCTTCAAATACTTGTCGATGGCGTAGACAAAGGCGTTTTTCGCCGCCTTTTCCGGGCTGCCGCCGTGCTCGAGCCAGGAGGAGTTGTGGTAGTGCTCGATGCGCTGCACCTTGTTGGAAAAGCAGCACGCGCAGGAGAGCTTGACCTTGTACTCGGGCTTGTCGTCGCGGTCGCGGCCGCGGCGCTCGGTCTCCCAGAAGACGGGCGTTGTGAGCGCGTCCTCGCCCGCGATCTCGCCGACATAGTCGATGATGCCGTTTTCGTAGAGGAAGTCCTGCGTTTCAAAGCGGTTCGGCAGGACCTCGTTTTTGAGCCGGAAGGTGATGCCCGCGTTCACAACGGCCTGACGGCGCAGCGTTTCGGCATAGTACTCAACGGGAATGTCGATATCGGTGAACACGTCGAGGTCGGGCAGCCAGCGCGTGCGCGTGCCGGTCTTTCTGCCGCGGTCGGTCGGCTCGGTCTTGAGCTCCTCGCCCTTTTTGCCCACGGGCTCGCCGCGCTCGAAGTGCAGGGAGTATTTGTTCCCGTCGCGCCAGACGGTCACGTCCATGTAGCGCGAGGAATACTGCGTGGCGCACGCGCCGAGGCCGTTCAGGCCGAGAGAGTATTCATAGTTGTCGCCGTCGGAGTTGTTGTACTTGCCGCCGGCGTAAAGCTCGCAGTAGACGAGCTCCCAGTTGAAGCGCTTTTCCTTGGGGTTATAGTCCACGGGGCAGCCGCGGCCCATGTCCTCGACCTCAATGCTGTGGTCTAAGTACCGGGTGACGGTGATGAGCCTGCCGTGCCCCTCGCGCGCTTCGTCGATGGAGTTGGAGAGGATCTCGAACACGGCATGCTCGCAGCCGTCCAGCCCGTCCGAGCCGAAGATGACGCCCGGGCGCTTGCGCACGCGGTCCGCGCCCTTGAGAGACGAAATGCTCTCGTTGCCGTAATTCGTTTTTTTTGCTTCTGCCATTGCGCTGTCTCCATTTCGCCGAAATTTTACATTCTGATCTTCAAACACAAGAGTTGGTACATTATACGATTTTTTGACCACAATGGCAAGTGGGCGGCGGGAAATTTCATTTTTCGCAGCAATATGCGCAAGCCGGCGGAAAATATTGCGTAAAATTGTCGCCTTCCGTCGAACCATAATCCCGGGTCAACCGGCGGAAAGGACTGCAAGCACAAAGTTATTCACAGTTTCCACAGAGTTTTCCACACTGTTATGTCAACAAAATAATCGTGAATGAAACACGCTTCGTGCGCCTTCCGCCCTTTGCCTATTTTGCCGCGCGGTTGGGAATTTTCGTCAATTTAACATTCGGGCGCATTTGATGCTTGCGCGGGGATAAAGAGCATGCTAAAATCGCGCTAAGAATACATAAAGAAACGGCGCGCGAGGAAACCGGACCGGTCCGCCGCGCCGGAAGGGCAGGAACATATGGAAAAGAAACACAAGGTTTCGCTGACGATGTGCCTCGTGGCCATCGGCATCGTGTATGGCGATATCGGCACCTCGCCGCTGTATGTGATGAAGTCGATTTTAGAGGGCAACGGCGGCATCACGCAGATCAACGAAGCGTTCATCGTCGGCGCGCTGTCGCTCATCATCTGGACCATCACGCTGCTCACGACGATCAAGTACGTGCTCATCGCCATGAAGGCGGACAACCACGGCGAGGGCGGCATTTTCTCGCTCTATTCGCTCGTGCGCAGCTGCGGAAAGTGGCTCATCGTGCCGGCGATGCTCGGCGGCGCGGCGCTGCTCGCCGACGGTGTGCTCACGCCCGCGGTGACGGTGACCTCGGCCGTGGAGGGCCTTCGCAGCATCGCGGTGATGGACCGGCTGCTCGGCAGCCGCCAGACGGGCGTCATTATCATCACGCTCTGCATCATCGCCTCGCTTTTTGCCGTGCAGCACGCGGGCACGAGCCGCATCGGCAGGGCCTTCGGACCGGTGATGCTCGTGTGGTTCCTCTTCCTCGGCACGACGGGCGTGATGAACATCACGGCCATGCCGCAGGTGCTGCGCGCGTTCAACCCCGTGCACGCCGTGGAGCTGCTCGTGAGCCCGTATAATAAGCTCGGCTTCATGATCCTCGGCAGCGTGTTCCTCGCCGCCACGGGCGCCGAGGCGCTGTATTCCGACATGGGCCACGTCGGGCGCGAGAGCATTTACATCAGCTGGCCGCTCGTAAAGCTCTGCCTTATCCTCAACTATCTGGGGCAGGGCGCGTGGCTTTTGAGCAGCCGGGGCGACGCTTCGCTCGCTTCCCTTGAGAGCCTGAACCCGTTCTTTTTGATGCTGCCCGGCGCGCTGCGCCCCGTGGCGGTCATCTTGAGCGCGTGCGCGGCGGTCATCGCGTCGCAGGCGCTCATCACGGGCTCCTATACGCTCGTGTCCGAGGCCATCCGCCTTGACCTCATGCCGCACCTCAACGTCAAGTATCCTGCCGAGACGAAGGGCCAGATCTACATCGACACGGTCAATAAGATCCTCTGGGCGGGCTGCACGTTCATCGTGATGCTGTTCCGTTCGAGCGCGCGCATGGAGTCGGCCTACGGCCTTGCCATCACCGTGACGATGCTGATGACGACGCTGCTGCTGTTCGTCTACCTCTCGCGCGTGCGCGGGAAAAGGGCGCTCGCGTGGCTGGTGCTGGTCGTTTTCGGCGCGATCGAGACGGTGTTTTTCCTCTCGAGCCTGTCGAAGTTTGCGCACGGCGGCTATGTCGCCGTCATCATGGCGCTGCTGCTGCTCGCGGTCATGGTCATCTGGCACCGCGGCACGCAGCTCGAGCAGAAATACAGCGTGCGTCTGAGGATCAGCGACTATACGAAAAATCTCGGCGCGCTGCGCGGCGACGAGGACCTGCCCGAGCTTGCGCAGAACCTTGTTTACATCGGCAGCAGCGACGATATGGAGACACTCGACCGCAACACGCTCTACTCCATTCTCGACAAGGACCCCAAGCGCGCCCGCGCATACTGGTTTTTGAGCGTGCACGTGCTCGACGAGCCGGACGCGATGAACTATCAGGTGGAGACCTTCGGCACGAATTACATTTTCCGTGTGAAGCTCAACCTCGGCTTTAAAAACGACCAGCGCGTGAACATCTACCTGCGCCAGATCGTCGGCGACCTGCTTGAGAGCGGGGAGCTGCCGCCGCAGGAGCGCCGCTATTCGATCTACGGTCCCTCGCAGGTGGGCAGCTTCAAGTTCCTGATGCTGCGCAAGGCAGTGCCGACGATGTCGGAGCTGAGCCGCACGGACGAGATCATCCTGAACTGCAAATACGCCATCCGCCGCGCGGCGGGCTCGGTCATCCAGTGGTACGGACTCGATACCTCGTCGGTCATCGTCGAACAGGTGCCGCTGGTCATCCCCGGCGCGCACGCGAGCGACAAGCGCATCGAGCGCGTCAAATGAGAAAAAGGGAAGAGACGGGAGGTCTCTTCCCTTTCCTTTTTACAGCAGCATCAGAACGACGCCGTATACGACGCTCGCGAGCGTGCCGAACACGATGACCGGCCCCGCCACGGCGAACATTTTCGAGGCCATGCCTGTGATGAAGCCCTCGCTTTTAAAGTCGATGGCGGGGGAGACGACGGCGTTGGCAAAGCCCGTGATGGGCACGAGCGTGCCCGCGCCCGCAAAGCGCGCGATGGAGTTATAGAGGTTCAGCCCCGTTAAGAGCGCGGAGAGGAAGATGAGCGCGATCGAGGCCGCGGTGCCCGCGTCGGTCCTTTCAAGGCCGAGGGCGAGAAAGCCGTTCTGGATGAGCTGGCCGAGCGCGCAGATCGCGCCGCCGGTGCAGAAGGCGAAGGCCGTGTCCTTGACGATGGGCGACTTCGGCGCGATGCGCTTGACGTAGGCTTGATATTCCTGCGGGGTCATGTCCATAAATGAGCCCTCCTTTTTGGCATAGGCTTTGCAGGGATCGGGCAGAATATCCGCGCGGGGAAATTTTGCCATCTTGCGCGCGGCGCGAACTGTGCTACAATAGGGCGGAATGCAGAAAAAGAAGGAGGCGGACGCCGTGCAGCCGCTGGGGCTTTATATCCACATCCCGTTTTGCAGGGCAAAGTGCATTTACTGCGACTTTTACTCGCTCCCCCGCTCGGAGGAGAGCATGGACGCCTATGTCGGTGCGCTCTGCCGCGACCTCGTCCGCCGTGCGGACGCGGCGAAGGGCTGCAGCGTCGATACGGTCTACTTCGGCGGCGGTACGCCGAGCTATCTCGGCGCAGACAGGCTCTGCAAGATTCTGGAGACGGTCTTTGCCTGTTATCACGTGGAGAAAACCGCCGAGATCACGACCGAGGCCAATCCCGACAGCGCGCGGGAAGCAACCGCGCTGCGGCAGCTCAGAAGCGCGGGCTTCAACCGCATCTCGCTCGGGATGCAGTCGGCGGACGACGAGGAGCTGCGGCGCATCGGCCGCGTCCACACGCACGAGGAGACGATCGAGGCCGTGCATGCCGCCCGCGCGGCGGGCTTTGACAATTTGAGCCTCGATCTTATCTACGGCCTGCCTGAGCAGAGCGCGGCGCGCTGGCGGGAGAATCTGCGCGCGGCCATCGCCCTTGCGCCCGAGCACCTGTCCTGCTACGGGCTCAAAGTGGAGGAGGGCACGCCGCTTTTCCTTCGGCAGGACACGATGCACCTGCCCGACGACGACGCGCAGGCGGAGGAATACCTCACGGCGGTCGAAATGCTGGCGGACGCGGGCTATCGGCAGTATGAGATCTCCAACTTCGCGCGAGCAAACCGCGAATCGCGCCACAACCTGAAGTACTGGACAATGCAGGAATACCTGGGCTTCGGTCCCGGCGCGCATTCGGATTTTGCCGGGCGGCGCTTTGCCTGTGCGCGCGATCTGCGCGCTTATCTTGCGGGGGAGGAGCGCCTTTCCGAAAGCACGCGCCCCGCGCAGCGCGAGCGCGAGGAAGAGCGCGTCATGCTGGCCCTGCGCACCGTGCGCGGCCTTGACCTGTCCGCGCTCAGCGAGGACACGGCGCAGGCGGAGCGCGTGCTCGCAGAGTGCGCGCGCCATGGCCTTGCCCAAAGGGAAAACGGCCGCTGGCATTTGACGCCGCAGGGCTTTCTTGTGTCGAACGCCGTCATCGTGCGCGTGCTCGAGGCGCTCTCCCTGTGAGAAAAGGGGAAGATTTTGGAAACTTTTTTGGAATTTCTGCGTCTTTACTTATTGGGAACCATCTGCTATACTGATAAACCATGTTATGTATACCAAATCAAAGGCAAGTTCAGCAAGGAGGCAAATCGTGAGATCCATCATCCGTAAATTCCTGTCGCTTTCGCTCGCGGTCGCGATCGCGGCGGCGCCGCTGACGGCGCTGGCGTCCGACGCGCTCGGCGACGATCTGGCGGCTTCATCCACCACGGTGAACGAGCGCACCGAGCTCAACACCGGCACCTTCTGGAGCAATACCTACTCCGATCTCCGTCAGGAGAACTACGTGGTCTATTCGCCCAACACCCGCGTCACGCCCATCGTGACCGGCGGCGCCTACACCACCCAGCTCACGACCGTTTCAAGCGCGGCGCGGGAGCTGGAAGCGCGCGGCTACCGCGTGGTGGCGGGCATGAACGGCGACTATTACGACACCGCGACGGGCATCCCCCTCGGCAGCATGATGACCGAGGGCGTGCTGCGCAACGCCTCGGGCGAATACTACGCCGTCGGCTTCCGCGACGACGGCACGGCGGTGATGGGCAAGCCCTCGCTCCGCATCACGGCGCAGTCGGACTACGGCCGCAGCCTGACGGTCACGGCCTTCAACTACGTGCGCCAGAGCACGTTCGGCATTTACCTCTATGATTCGACCTTCAACGCCCGCGCCACGACCGGCACGAGCGAGGCGGGCGTGGACGTCGTCTGCTCGGCCGTCGGCGGCTCGCTCACCATCGGCGGGAGCCTGATGCTCCAGGTCGAGCAGGTCATCGAGGGCGGCAAGGATACGAGCGTGGGCGCGGGGCAGTATGTGCTCTCGTCCAACTTAAAGGCCGGCAGCTATGCCGACCAGCTGCGCGCGCTCCAGCCCGGCGAACGGCTGACGCTTAGCGTGAGCGCGCAGAGCAGCGAGTGGAACAGCGTGACGAACATGATCGGCGCGCTCTATCAGCTCGTGGAGAACGGGCAGGTCTGCTCGGGCCTTGTCAACGGCGCCGCGCCGCGCACGGCCATCGGCATGAGGAGCGACGGCTCGCTCGTCTTTTACACCATCGACGGCCGCCAGAGCGGCTATTCCATCGGCGCGACGCTGACGCAGACGGCGCAGCGCATGGTCGAGCTCGGCTGCGTGACGGCGCTGAGCCTGGACGGCGGCGGCTCGACCGCCATGGTCGCGACGAGCCCCGACAGCACGAGCGCTTCGCTTGTGGACAAGCCCTCGGGCGGCAGCGAGCGCGCGGTGACGAACCACGTGTTCCTCGTGGCGTCCAGCCAGCCGACGAACATGCCGGGGCATGTGTACGTGGAGAGCGAGAGCGCCCGCGTCCTGCCGAACGCGCAGGTGAAGCTCACGGCGACGGCGCTCGACACGAACTATATCCCCATGAGCGGCTATAAGGTGACGCTGCGCGCCGACCGCGGCACGCTCGACGGCGATATCCTCACCGCGCCCTCCTCCGGCAGCGTGACCGTGCGCGCCAGCGCGGGCGGCGTGACCGGCGAGACGAAGATCGACGTTATCACCCAGCCCGACAGCATCAGCGTCCAGCAAAACGGCAAGGCCGTCAAGTCCATCACCCTGAGCGCGGGCGAGCAGACCGAGCTTTCCGCCTCGGCGATGTACCGCCACCTGCCGGTGCTCGGCGACAACAAGGGCTTTACCTGGACCGTGCAGGGCAATGTCGGCACGATCACGGACGGCGTGTTCACCGCGTCCAACAGCCTTGGCAGCGGCAGCATCACGGCGAGCCTCGGCTCGATGTCCGTGACGATTCCCGTGAGCGTGACGGCCCGCGCGCTGCGCACGCTCGACGATTTTGAAAGCAATTTTGCGACCACGACCGGCACGCGCGCCATGCTCGCGCAGAACAAGGACCTCACGCGCGTGCACAACGGCCATGCCTCCGCGCGCCTTGACTATGCGACCGGCAGCGCCGGCAGCGCGTCGATCGGCCTGAGCTATGCCGTCCCCTCGGGGTACGACCAGCTCAATCTCTGGGTCTACGGCGACAACAGCGGCGCGCGGCTTCTGCTCACGACCGACATGGGCGGCGTGGATCTCGGCACGCTGAACTTCACGGGCTGGAAGCTCCTGACGGCGCAGCTCGGCACGGCCTCGAGCGTGACGGGGCTGACGGTCTCTTCGGGCGCCGACCTCATCAGCGCGATCTATCTCGATCAGTTCGTGCTCTCCTACGGCGGACTGACCGACGAGACCGCGCCGGTCATCTCGCTGCAATATGACGCCGCCGCCAACACCGTGACCGGCACGGTGAAGGATAATATCGACGGCGCGAATCTGCACACGCTGCGCGTGAGCTATGACGGCAAGAGCTATACGTCCTTTACCATCGACGCTTCGAGCGGCGCGCTGAGCATCACCCTTCCCGCCGCCGACGGCGCGCTGCACCGCGTGAATGTGGTGGCGGGCGACGCGAGCGGCAACCTGAGCCGCGCGGGCGTGGATGCCGGCACGGCGAGCACGGCGCCCGCCTTCAGCGACATGCAGGACCACTGGGCGAACAGCGCGGTGGCGTACCTCAAGCGCAGCGGCATCTCCAACGGCTCGAACGGCTATTTCCTGCCGGATACGAACATCAGCCGCCAGGAGTTTGCGGTGCTGCTTGCGCGCTACCTCGGTGATACGAAGGACTATTCCTCCGTGCAGCTCCCCTTTGCCGACGCGGACCAGATCGCGTCCTGGGCGCTCAGCGGCGCGAAGGCGATGTATGAGCTCGGCATCATCAAGGGCAGCTCCGACGGCTCGGGCAAGCTCTACTTCAACCCCACGGCCAATGTCAGCCGCCAGGAGGCGGTGACGATGCTCGGACGTCTGACGGAAAAGGGCTACGCGCAGGGCACGCTCAAATTCACCGACAACGCGGCCATCCAGTCGTGGTCGGCAGAGTACGTGAGCACGCTGAGCACGATGGGCATCCTCACGGGCTTTGAGGACGGCAGCTTCCGCCCCGACGCGCCGATGACGCGCGCGCAGGTGGCGACGGTGCTCTACAAATTCTGACAATAAGAGGGAACGATTTTTCGTTCCCTCTTATTTTATTGAAAAAGGGGCTACCCTTTTTGCAGGGCGCGTGATATGATAACTCAGAATAGGCATACAAGGCGAAAGGAGGGCGGACGCATGAAAAAAAGGATTGTCGCGCTGGCGCTGTGTGCGCTGGCACTGGCGCTTTCCGGCTGCGTGTTCACAACGCCGGAGACCTCGCTCTACCGCCTGCCGAAGCTTGCGGGCGAGTATGAATCGCTCGAATCGCAGATCGACGCGCTGCTCTCCTCCGGCGGGGAGTACGCCGCGCCCACCTCGGGCAGCAACCTCCAGAGCGTGCAGATGATCGACCTTGACGGCGACGGCACGGAGGAGGCGGTGGCGTTTTTCCGCTTTCCGAACGACAAAAAGCCGATGAAGATCTACATCTTCAAGACCGACGGCGACAGCTACGGACAGTACGCCTGCATCAAGGGCACGTCGAGCCTGATTTACAGCGTGAACTACGCCGACCTTGACGGCGACGGCGTGCGCGAGATCCTCGTGGGCTACCGCAGCAGCTCGGACGTGCAGGGCCTTGCCGTCTACCCCGTGACGGAGGGCGAGCCACAGGCGCTGCTCATCACGGGCTATTCCCGCTACGCAAACCTCGACCTCAACGGGGACGATAAGCAGGAGCTCGTCATCCTCTGCAGCGACGAGGAGAGCACGGCGCGCGCGGACTATTACGACTGGTCCGACGGCACGCTCGGCGTGCGCAGCTCGATGCGCCTGTCGCTTTCCGTCGCGGAGCTGGGCAGGCTTTCCGCCGGCACGCTCACGGGCGGGGAGAACGCACTGTTCGTCACGGGCGTAACAGCGGAGAATATGATGGTCACGGACGTGCTGGCCCTGCGCAGCGGGCGGCTGCAGAATATCGCCCTTGGCACGGACGGCAACCAGATGCCGGCCTTTTCGGCCTTCCTCGGTCTGTTCCCGCGCGACGAGAACAACGACGGCGTGACCGAAGCGCCCGAGGCGCGCACGCTGCAGCGCTTTGACCGCGAGAGCGAGATCCAGTATTACGTGACATGGCGGCAGTTCAGCGCCGACGGTACGGCGCAGGACGTGTGCAGCAGCTTCCACAACGTCTCCGACGGCTGGAGCCTGACGCTGCCGGACGAATGGAACAAGGCAAAGCTCACCGCCGAGCGCGTGAGCGGCGGCGGTGAGACGGCGGTCTCCTTCTACCGCGTGGGCACGGGCGGCGCACGGGACAAGCTTTTGACGATCTACCGCCTGACGGGCGAGGCGCGCGAGGAGCTTGCAAACACCGGCGAGCGCATCACGCTCGCGCGGCAGGTGGAGGCGGTGTACGCCGCCGAGATCGGCGAGACCTGGGACGTGCAGCTCACCGAGCAGTCGCTGCGCGACCGCTTCTCGCTCATCATGGCCGAGTGGACGATGGGCGACAACTGAGAGGAGAAGAGATATGAAAAAAGTGCTGGTGCTGGAGGACGAAGCCAGTATCCGTAGTTTTATCGTGATCAATTTGCAGCGCGCGGGCTACGAGGTCGTGGAGGCCGAGTGCGGCGAGGAAGCGCTGCGCAAATTGCAGGACAATCCCGACACGCGCGTGTGCCTGCTCGACATCATGCTGCCCGACATCGACGGGTTCGAGGTCTGCCGCCGCATCCGCATGTCGAACGCGCAGATCGGCATCATCATGCTCACGGCGAGAGCGCAGGAGATGGACAAGGTGACGGGCCTGATGACCGGCGCGGACGATTATGTGACCAAGCCCTTTTCCCCCGCCGAGCTCACGGCGCGCGTGGACGCGCTGCTGCGCCGCACGGGCGAGAGCGCGCCGACGGCGCGCGCGGGCGAGCTGTACCAGCCGCCGTTCCTTCTGAACATGACGAACAGGACGCTTGAGAAAAACGGCGAGCGCGTCAAGCTGACGCAGCTTGAATACTCCATCGTCAAGCTCTTTATGGAAAACCGCGGCAAGGCCCTCGCGCGCGAGGAGATCCTCGACGCGGTGTGGGGCAAGGGGTACTTCGGCGAACTCAAGATCGTGGACGTGAACGTCCGCCGCCTGCGCCTCAAGATCGAGGACGACGCGCAGGAGCCGAAGTACATCTCGACCGTGTGGGGCTTCGGCTATAAATGGAACATGTGAGCGAAAGGGAGGGGAGCGCCGTGGCGGAGAGCAGAAAGGGCTTTGTCTCGGCGCTGCATATCCGGGGCCTTCGGGAGCGGTGGCTTTTCAGCGCGGCGCTGCCGATCCTCCTTCTTCTGGTGCTGGCGGTGGCGCTGTTCAGCGTGGGCGTGCAGGAATACTACTATAACGCCATGCGCTCGGGCCTTGAGAGCCGGGCGCGCGTCGCGGCGGAGACCTTCTCGGGCTACGGCGTGAAGAGCTACAGCGAGTATTACCGCCTTGCCTCCTACTCGGCGGAGACCTTTGAGGAAAAGGACACGATCGAGCTGCAGTTCATCAACCCCAACGGCCGCGTGCAGGTCTCGTCCTACGGGCTGACGGCGGGCACGCTCCCCGGTACGAGCGACATTGACAGCGCCATCGGCGGGAACATGGATTCCTTCCAGGGCCGCGACCCGCAGACGGGCGAGATGATCATGGCCGTGTCATACCCGCTCTACTTCAACTCCCGCGTGGTGGGCGTGCTGCGGTACGTGACGTCGCTGCGCGAGGCGCAGCACCGGGTGCTGATGGATTCGCTGCTGGCGTCTGCCGCGGCGCTCGTGTGCATGGTGCTCATCGCGGCGTCGAACGCCATTTTTATCAACAACGTCGTCGAGCCGGTCGCGGTCGTGAGCGACGCGGCGCGCCGCATTTCCGGCGGCAGCTACGGCATCCTGATCGAAAACCATTATCGCGACGAGCTGGGCGAGCTGGTGGACAACATCAACGACATGTCGATGAAAATCAGCCAGGCCGAAAAGATCCAGCAGGAGTTCATCTCGTCGGTCTCTCACGAGCTGCGAACGCCGCTCACGGCCATCAACGGCTGGGCGGAAACGCTGAGCGCGGACCCCGGCGCGAACATCGAGCAGACCAAGCGCGGCCTCGGCATCATCATGAAGGAGTCGCGCCGCCTGACCACGATGGTCGAGGAACTGCTGGAGTTTACCAAAATGCAGGACGGGCGCTTTACCCTGCGCGTGGAGAGCGTGGATCTTGCCGGCGAGCTGGAGGACGCGGTCTACACGTATTTCGAGCTTTTCCGGCAGGAGGGCATCGAGGTCTGCTACACGGGGCCCGATGACGATATCCCGCCCATCGCGGCGGACAGCGAGCGCATGAAGCAGGTGTTCTGCAACGTGCTCGACAATGCCGCCAAGCACGGCGGCAGCGGCAAGCGCATCGACGTGAGCGCCGCGCGCGAGGGGGAGAGCTTCGTCATCCGCGTGCGCGACTACGGTCCCGGCATTCCCGAGGCGGAGCTGCCGTTCGTCAAGCAGAAGTTTTACAAGGGCTCGTCCAAGGCCCGCGGCAGCGGCATCGGCCTTGCCGTGTGCGACGAGATCGTGCGCCTGCACGGCGGCACGTTCGACATTGCCAATGCCGAGGGCGGCGGCGCGGTCGTGACGATCGCGCTCCCGTTGCACTGAAAGAAATAGAACGGGTGTTGCATTTTAGAAGCGCCCGTGGTATGATATCGCATAGAAAAAGGAGAACCATTCATGGCAAAAGAAAACGCTCCCGCGCCGAAGTTCCGCACGAGCATCGGCGGACAGGCTTTGATCGAGGGAATTTTGATGCGCGGGCCGGGTAAGCAGGCGATCGTTGTCCGCTCGCCGGACGGGCTCGTGGAAAAGGTGGAGGAGCTGACGCTCGTGCGCGACAGGTATCCCATTCTGGGTCTGCCCGTCATCCGCGGCGCGGTGACGTTTGTGGACTCGATGGTCAAGGGCGTCAAGGCGCTGATGTTCTCGGCAGACTATTTCCCCGACGAGGACCTTGGTGAGCCGAGCAAGTTCGACCGGTGGCTCGAGAAGAAATTCGGCAGCGAGAAGATGACGAAGTTCATCACCGCGCTCGCAGTCGTGCTGTCGCTGGGGCTGACGATCCTGCTCTTTTTCCTGCTGCCGACGTTTCTGGCCGGGCTGATCGACCCGTTCATCAAAAGCGTGACGGTGCACAATCTGGTCGAATCCGTCATCAAGCTCGTGATCTTTTTCGGCTATCTTCTGCTCTGCTCGAAGCAGAAGGACATTTACCGCGTGTTCCAGTACCACGGCGCGGAGCATAAGACCATCTTCTGCTACGAGGCGGGTCTGCCGCTGACGGTTGAAAACTGCCGCATCCAGCCGCGCCACCATCCGCGCTGCGGCACGAGCTTCCTTTTTGTGGTCGTGGTCGTGTCGATCCTTGTTTCAAGCGTCGTGTTCAGCTTTGTCGATTGGCGCAACATCTGGGTGCGCATGGGGCTGCACCTGCTGCTGCTCATCCCCATCATCGGCGTGACGTATGAGTTCAACCGCTACGTCGGCGGGCATGACAATCCCGTCACGCGCGCGCTGGCAAAGCCCGGCCTCTGGCTGCAGAACTTTACCACCAACGAGCCGGACGACAGCATGCTCGAGGTCGCCATCCGCGCGCTCGAGCTGGTCATTCCCGAAGAAAAAGGCAAGGATGCGTGGTAAGCATGGCGACGACATACAATAATCTGTACCTCGACCTGCGCGCGGAGCTCAAGCGCGCGGGCGACGAGGAAGCGACGCAATCCGCGCGCGAGCTTGTGTGCTCGGCGGCGGGCAAAACGCGCGAGGAATTCGTGCGCGACGGCTCGCTCTACGCCTCGCCCGAGGTGGAGCAGGCCGCGCGCTCTCTCGTGCGGCGCCACCTTGCCGGCGAGCCGGTGGCGTACCTGATCGGCGAGTGGGAGTTTTACGGCCTGCCGCTCGATATCTCCCCGGCAGTGCTCATCCCGCGCCCGGATACCGAGGTACTGGCGACGAAGCTCATCGACGCGGCGCGCCCCGCGGGCAGCTGCCGCATCCTTGACCTCTGCGCGGGCAGCGGCTGCATCGGCCTTGCCGCGGCGGCGAACCTGCCGAACGCGCGCGTGCTGCTCGGCGAGCTTGATGACGAGGCGCTCAAGATCTGCCGGCAGAACGTCCGCCGCAGCGGCCTGAGCGGTCGCGTGACGAGCATGAAGATCGACGCGCGGGAAAAGCCCGCGCGCGCACTGGGCGAGTTCAACTTTCTTGTGAGCAACCCGCCCTATATCCCCTCGCGCGACGTGGACACGCTCGATCCCTCCGTGCGCGAGCATGAGCCGCGCCTTGCGCTCGACGGCGGGGAGGATGGGCTTGATTTTTACCGCATGATCTGCGAAAAGTGGCGCGACGCGCTCGCGCCCGAGGGGATGCTCTTTTTTGAGGTCGGCATCGGGCAGGCGGACCAGGTGCTGCGCATCATGCGCACGAACGGCTTCGGTGATATCCAGATCGTCAAGGACCTCAACGGCATCCCGCGCGTGGTGTTCGGCACGCTGTGCGACCACATTTGAGAAGAGAATTTAACATTTACATCGTAACGGGAGGAAAGTGAATATGGCAGAAAAGTCTCAGACGAAGGCGGCCGCCGCGGTGGCTGACGACAAGAAGCGGGCCATTGAGACCGCAATGCAGCAGATCGAGCGCACCTACGGCAAGGGTTCGATCATGCGCTTTGGCGACAATACCGTGAGCAATGTGGAGGCCATCTCCACGGGCTCGCTCGCGCTCGATCTGGCGCTCGGCATCGGGGGCCTGCCCAGGGGCCGCATCATCGAGATCTACGGACCTGAATCCTCCGGTAAGACGACGCTTGCGCTGCACGTGCTGGCGCAGGCGCAGAAGGCGGGCGGCGAGGTCGCGTTCATCGACGCTGAGCACGCGCTCGACATCACCTATGCCCGCGCCCTCGGCGTGAAGGTCGAGGATATGCTCGTCTCCCAGCCGGATACCGGCGAGCAGGCGCTCGAGATCACCGAGGCGCTTGTGCGCTCCGGCGCAATCGACGTGATCGTGGTGGACTCCGTCGCGGCGCTCGTGCCGCGCGCGGAGATCGAAGGCGAGATGGGCGACAGCTTCGTGGGTCTCCATGCGCGCCTGATGTCTCAGGCGCTCAGAAAGCTGACGGGCGCCGTGGGCAAGACGAACACCATCGTTATTTTCATCAACCAGCTGCGCGAAAAGGTCGGCGTGATGTACGGCAACCCCGAGGTCACGACCGGCGGCCGCGCGCTCAAGTTCTATTCGAGCGTGCGCATCGACGTGCGCCG
>CAKUBI010000018.1 GCA_934636865.1 uncultured Oscillospiraceae bacterium | reverse complement strand
TTTTATATTTGTGTGATTATCGACCTTTTCTCGCGCAAAGTGATTGCACATAAAATTTCAAAAAAGAACAGTACGCAACTTCTCACTGCAACATTTAAAATGGCACATGAAGAACGCCATCCCCCATCTGGTCTTATTTTTCATAGCGACCGTGGAGCGCAATATACCTCTCACCGGTTTCAACAGCTTTTGCATAAATACCATACGAAGCAATCCTTTTCTCAGCCCGGCAAGCCGCATGATAACGCGGTCGCAGAATCATTCTTCGCATCGTTGAAAAAAGAAGAACTCTACCGGAAAGATCATCCTTCCGATAGAGCATTTCAAGCCAGTGTAGCTTCCTATATTGAGTTTTACAATACCAAACGACCTCATCGCACATTGAAAAATCTGACACCATGCCAAATGGAAGAGAGCTTCTGTGCAACTGTTAAATGAGACATCCGTGTTCGAATCGCCTAATTTGCTCGTTTTCTACTACGTTTTGAGACGGTTTGTATTTTCGTGTCTCATATTTGCTTCAGCGCGCCACTCGCTGAAATCCCTGTCATACCAAGACTTTCAGGACATAAAATGACCCTACCCAATCCTCAAGTCTCATCGACTTGTTCGAATTGGGTAGGGTCATTCATTTTGGAGCTGGTGGTGTGACTCGAACACATGACCTGCTGATTACGAATCAGCTGCTCTACCGACTGAGCTACACCAGCGCATTCATTCAAATGCAAATGGAATTATAGCACAGCCAAGGCCGCGCGTCAAGCGGTTTTGAAAAGTTTTTGTTTCTTCCGTCCTACTGCCGGCGGCGCTTGCGGCGGATGCGGTTGATGTGGCGCTCAAAATCGCCGCTGCCGATGAGCTCTGCGAGCACGTACTGCTCGAAAACCGGCACGGTGCAGGAATAGAAGCCCACCTCGCGGCGGAAGCGCTCGGCGAGCGCGGGCGGCAGGACCATGTAGCCCACGCGCATCGACGGCGCGATGGTCTTGGAAAAGGTGTTCATATAGATGACGGAGCGCTCCGGCTCGAGGGAAAAGAGCGTATCCTCGCTCTTGGTGGACACGCTGAACTCCGAGTCGAAGTCATCCTCCACGATGTACCCGCCGCGCTCCTGCGCCCAGCGGAGATATTCGCGCCGCTTGCCCGCGCTCGCGGTGACAAGGCTCGGGAAGCTGTGGAACGGCGTGACGTGCAGCACCGTCGCCGAGGCGCGGGCAAGCTCATCGGAGCGGATACCGTCGCTGCCGAGGCGCAGCATCTCGCACGTGACGCCGTGTGCCTGATACACGCGGCGGATCTTGTCGTAGGACGGGTCCTCAAGCGCAAAGATGCGCTCCCTGCCGAGCAGCTGCACGATCAGCCCGTAGAGATACTCCGCACCCGAGCCGATGACGATCTGTCCCGGCTGGACGCTGATGCCGCGTGAGCGGGACAGGTACGCCGCGATGGCCCCGCGCAGCTCGGCGCAGCCGTTGTTCGGCGACTTGACGAGGATGCTCTCGCCGTACTCGCTGAGCACGCGGCGCATCGTTTTGGCAAGCGACGGGAAAGGGAATTCGTCCTCCACGCCGTGCATGGCGTCCTGGCGGCGCACGGTCTCCGTCTCGGAGACGGGGAAGCAGTCGCGCGCGGTGAAGCTCACGTAAAAGCCGCTGCGCTCGCGGGATTCAAGATACCCCTCGTCGCACAAAATGGCCAGCGCGTGCTCCACCGTGATGACGCTCACGCCCGTCTCGCCCGCGATGAGCCGCTTGCTGGGCATTTTGCTCCCCAGCGGGTAAACGCCGCCGACGATATCGCGCCGCAGCTGGTGATAGAGCTGCAAATAGGCGCTCTGCGCGGCGCTTTTGTCGATGTGGTAGCGCATTATTCGCCGCCCTGCGGGCTCTCTTCGGCGGACGCTGCCGAAGCCGTGTTCTCCTCCGAGGGCTCGCTCGCTTCGTCCGCAGCGGTCTCTTCCGCGGAAGCGGACGGCTCATCCGTAGCAGCCGGCTCCCCCGCTTCCTCCGCGGCGGGAACGCCCTCGCGCAGCCGGACATAGAGCTTCGAGCCGTCGGCCTTTTTCACCCGGATCTGATAGAGCAGCACCGCCGCGATCACGAGCACCATCACGAGCGACAGCGCCTGCGACACGCGGATGCGTTCGCCGAAGAGCGTCCAGTTGAAAAGATACAGGCTGTCGGTCCGCAGGCCCTCGATCCAGAAGCGGCCGATGCCGTACCAGAGGAAGTAGAAGCAGGTGCTCTCGCCGTCGAAACGGCGGGCGCGGGAGACGATGAAGTAAAGCAGCAGCAATCCGACGACGTTCCACAGGCTCTCATAGAGGAACGTCGGGTGCACGTCCACATACGTTGTGGACGAGACCCACAGCCGCATCCGCCAGGGGAGGTCCGTCAAGCCGCCGAAGGCCTCGCGGTTCATGAAGTTGCCCCAGCGGCCGATGGCCTGCCCGATAAAAAGGCCCTGCACGCAGCAGTCCGTCAGCGCCCAGAACGACAGCTTCTTGCAGCGGCTGAAAACATACGCCGTCAGAAAGCCCGCGATCACGCCGCCGTAGATGGCAAGCCCGCCGTCCCAGATGCGGTAGGTCGAGCTCCAGTTGATCGACCCGTCGCTGTTTCGGAACAGGTCGAGGTAGAAGAGCACATAGTAAAGCCGCGCGCCGATGATGGAGACGGGGATGACCCAGAGGATCGTGTCGATCACGTTGTCCTCGGTCAGGCCGTATTTCGGCGCCTGCTTCATGCAGAAGTAAAGCCCCAGCAGCATACCGGCGGCGATGATGATGCCGTACCAGTAAATGCCGTTGCCAATGTCGATGGCCTTGGAGGGCGCGGTAAACTGCCAGTCGCCGAAAAGGCCCGGAAAGCTGATGGGTACGTCGGTAAATTTCATGGAAAGATCAGTCCTCTTTTTTCGGTTCGATGATGGAGAGCGCACGGCGGCTCTCGGTCAGGTTTTCGCGCAGGAAGCGCTCCACGTCCGCCTTCTCGATGCTCTCGTAGGCTTCGGGGAAGCGGAGCGCGTCGAAGCCGCGGAAATAGCCGTCTGCCAGCGAAACGGCGATATTTTCAAACGAGTTGAGCGCACGCAGCGTCGCGCCGAAGCTCGCGCGGCGGATCTGCTCGAAAAACGCGGGGTCGATGCCCTCGCGCACAAGGCGCTGCGCCTCGCTGAGGATCGCGTCGCTCACTTTTTCGGGCTGCTCGCTCTCGCCGCCCGCGCACAGCACCGCAACGCCCGGCAGCTGGTCGAAGCCGCCGCCGAAGCTCGCGTTGATGAGTCCCTCGTCGTAAAGGCGCTGGAAAAGCGGCGAGGAATCACCGAGCAGCACGTCGCAGGCCATCTCGCCGATGAGCGACTGGCGCATGAGGTCCTTATCGTCCGCCGCGCACTTAAAGCCCACAAGGAACTGCGGCAGGGCGACCTCCATCTGCGTGACGGTCCTTTTCTCCGCAGCGGCGTCGTCCTCTTTCTCGCCGTAGCAGCGCTCGATCACCTCGCCGCGCTCGCGCGGGAGGACCTCCTCTGCAAGGGCGATGACCTCGTCCGCATCGACGCTGCCCACCACGCACAGCGCCATGTTCGACGGGCAGTAGAAGGCCTTGTGGCAGTCGTAAAGCGTCTGCGCGGTGATCTCCGCGATGCTCTCGACCGTGCCGGCGATGGGCACGCGCGCGGGCGAGCTGCGGTACAGGCAGGCAAGGAGCCTTTCATACACCTGCCAGTCGGGCGAATCCTCGACCATGCGGATCTCCTGGCCGATGATGCCGCGCTCCTTTTCCACGCTCTCGTCCGTAAAGTAGGGCACGGAGACAAAGGAGAGCAGGATGCGCAGGTTTTCTTCAAAATGCTCGGTGCAGTCGAAATAGTACCCCGTCAGGGCGTTGGCCGTAAAGGCGTTCGGCTCCGCGCCGTTCTGCGAGAGCTGCTGGAGGGCGTTGCCCTCCTTCGTGTCGAACATCTTGTGCTCAAGGTAGTGCGCAATGCCCGCGGGCGTGTCGCACCTCTCGCCGTTTCGGATGAACTGCATGTCCATGCCGCCATAGCGCGCGGTAAAAAATGCGTACTTTTTGCGGTGGTGAGGCTTTGGCACGACGAAGAGCTTCAGCCCGTTGTCAAGCGTTGCCTCAATGACCGTTTCCCCGATGCGGGGGTAAAGGAGTTCTCTTTTATTCATGGTCCGCCGCCTCCCCTGTGAGGAAATAGACTGTGTCGAGCGTCATGCTCTGCGCCGCTTCGGCGATGCGCTCCTGCGTCACGTCCCGCAGCGCGGCGATGAGCTCCGCCGCCGTTTCGCGGATGCCGGTGGCCGCCTGGCCGAGAGCGTTTTCCTCCATGCGCCCGGCGCTGTCGCCGCGCGATTCGAGCGACGCGATCAGGCAGGCCCGCGCGCCCTCGATCTCCCACGGCTCGAATTCGCCGCGTTGCACGCTTTCAAGCTGGGCAAGGATCTCGCGCTTCGCGGTCTCATAGTCCTTGCATTCGATGCCCGACGACACCGTGACGATGCCTTTCGAGCGGTGGTACGAGGAGGACGCGTAATAGCAGAGGGAGAGCTTTTCGCGCACGTTCAAAAAGAGCTTTGAATTGCTGTAGCCGCCGAAGATGAGGTTCGCGAGCATCATCGCCGGCGCGTCCGCCGTGGACGCGCGCCAGCCCATCGAGAGCTTGCCCTGCGTCACGTCCATGCGCTCGGTGATCTCGCGCGGCGTCTCCGGCGCGCGCTTTTTCTCCGCCGCGGCGGGCGAAACGACCGCGCCGCGCTGGAGCGGCGCGAACGCGCGGGACAGCGCGCCCTCCACGCGCGCAAGCTCCGCGCTGCCGCAGTAGAAAAGCTCCAAGTGCGCGGTGGACAAAAGCTCCTGATAATAGCGGAAGAGCGTCTGGTTCGTGATCTTCTCCACGCGCGCGATCGAGCCGAACTTATCCACACCGTAGCGCTCGCCGCGGCACATCTCCTGCAGCAGCCGCAGGTCCGCGTAGTCGCGCTTGTCGTTGATGATGCCGCGGATGGCGTCGATAAGGTTCTGCTTCTCGCTTTCGACATAGTCGCTCAGAAAGCGGCCGTTGCGCGTCACGGGGTCAAGCAGCAGCTCGCCCAAAAGGTCGCACATCGGCTCGAGCAGCTTCTCCCCGCCGGGGACAAATGCCTCGTCGATAAAGCTCGCGGCAAAGCCGATGCACTGGTTCTCGCCCTTTTTGCGCACCGTGCAGCCGACGGACGAGCCGTAGAGCAGGTCGAGCGCCGTGGAGAGCGAGCGCATGTCGGGATGCGCCATCGTACCGCGCCGCAGCACGCTCGGCAGCAGCGCCCCGAAGCTCGCCGTCTCCTCGTCGAGCGGCGTGATGAGCTGCACGCTCAGCGTACCCGTTTTGAATTTTTCCGACTGCACGTAGCTGAGGTTCACCTCAGGTGCGATCTCTCGTCTGACCGGTTCCATCACGGATCCCTCCTGTGGTCATTTTTTCAGAATTTGCCCTTAGGATACCACGAAAGCGTGAACAATTCCACTCTTTTCTCCCCCAAAAGAAGGCACGGGCGCAAAAAGGGTGGAATTTTCTGCCTGCGTGACGTTTTTCTTGCGATTTTTCCTTGACATTTTTGATAAAATCATGTAAACTGATTCGTGTTGTAAAGCGTTAGAACTTTACAGCGAATCTCAAACAAGGAGGAACCCCATGAAAAATCAGACCTTTCGTATGACGATGCTCTTCGACTTTTATGGGGAGCTTCTCACCGACCGCCAGAAGGAATTCTACGATCTCTACTATAACGAGGACCTCTCCCTTTCCGAGATCGCCGAGAATTACGGCATCTCCCGCCAGGGCGTGCGCGACGTGATCGTGCGCGCGGAAAACTACATGACCGAGATCGAGGACAAGACGGGGCTCATCAAGCGCTTCATGCAATTAAAGCCCCACGCGGAAAAGATCGCCGACGCGGCCGAGCAGATCAGCCAGATCAACTTCCGCCGGTACGAAGACCGCCAGCTCGAAGAGCTTACCGGCGTGATCCGGGCCGAGGCGGCGGCACTCAAGGAGTAACATATCCATGGCCTTTGAAGGACTCAGCGAAAAACTCAATGCCACATTCAAGCATCTGCGCGGCAAGGGCCGCCTGAGCGAGGAGGACATCAAGCTCGCCATGCGCGAGGTGCGCCTTGCGCTCCTCGAGGCGGACGTGAGCTACAAGGTCGTCAAGGACTTTGTCAAGACCGTGTCCGAGCGTGCCGTCGGCGTCGAGGTGCTCGACAGCCTGACCCCCGCCCAACAGGTCATCAAGATCGTCAGCGAGGAGCTGACCAATCTGATGGGCGGCGCGAACGCCAAGCTCACCTTTGCCTCCAAGCCGCCCACGGTCATCATGATGGTCGGTCTGCAGGGCGCCGGTAAGACGACGAACGTCGCCAAGCTCGCCGGCTACCTGCGCCGTCAGGGCCGCCGCCCGCTGCTCGCGGCGTGCGACGTGTACCGCCCCGCCGCCATCACGCAGCTGCAGGTCGTCGGCAGGCAATTAAATATCCCCGTTTTCGAAATGGGGCAGATCGACCCCGTGAAAATCGCGCAGGAGGCCGTCAAGTACGCCGGCGACCGCGGCAACGACATCGTCTTTCTCGATACCGCGGGCCGTCTGCACATCGACGAGGCGCTGATGGACGAGCTCAAGCGCGTCAAGGCCGCCGTCAAGCCGACCGAGATCCTGCTCGTTGTCGATGCCATGACCGGTCAGGACGCCGTGAACGCCGCCACCGCCTTCGACGAAGCTCTCGGCATCGACGGCGTCGTGCTCACCAAGCTCGACGGCGACGCCCGCGGCGGCGCGGCGCTTTCCATCCGCGCGGCCACCGGCAAGCCCATCAAGTTCATCGGCACGGGCGAAAAGCTCGACATGATCGAGCCCTTCCACCCCGACCGCATGGCCCAGCGCATCCTCGGCATGGGCGACGTGCTCTCCTTCATCGAGCGCGCCGAGCAGAGCATCGACCAGGAAAAGGCGAAAAAGCTCGAAGAGAAGCTCAAAAAGAACCGCTTCACCCTGTCCGATTACTATGACCAGCTCATGCAGCTCAAGAACATGGGCAGTCTCGAGCAGCTCGCGGGCATGATGCCCGGCCAGCTCGGCAAGCAAATGGCCAATGCCGAGATCGACCCGAAGATGATGGCCCACACCGAGGCGATCATCCTTTCGATGACGCCCTACGAGCGCGAGAATCCCGCCGTGCTCGGCGCGAGCCGCAAAAAGCGCATCGCCGCCGGCTGCGGACTCGAGGTCGTGGACGTCAACCGCCTGCTCAAGCAGTTCGAGATGATGCAGGATATGATCAAGCAGATGAACCGCGGCGGCAGGATGCCCGGAATGGGCGGCCGTATGCGCGGCTTCGGGCGCAGGAAGCGCTTTAAATAAGTTGATCGAGTGCGATCGCATTTCATCATAAATACTAAAACACATATTATTTTCTGGAGGTATTCACCATGGTTAAAATTCGTCTGCGCAGAATGGGCGCTAAGAAGGCTCCCTTCTATCGTGTTGTTGTCGCTGATTCCCGCTATCCCCGCGACGGCCGCTTCATCGAAGAGATCGGCACCTACAACCCCTGCGTCTCCCCCGCCGAGATCAAGATCGACGCCGAGCGCGCACAGGAGTGGATCAAGACCGGCGCTCAGCCCACCGACACGGTCCGCGAGCTGCTGAAGAAAGTCAACGCGCTGTAAGAGCTCGGGGTGCAAGAAATGAAAGACTTGCTGCTCTACATCGCCCGCAGCCTTGTTGAGCATCCGGATGACGTGACCGTCACGGAGAAGCAGGGCGCTGACGAGCTTACGTTGGAGCTGCGCGTCGCACCTGACGATATGGGCAAGGTGATCGGCCGTCAGGGCCGCATCGCCAAGGAGATCCGCACGGTCGTCCGCTCCTATGCTCAGCGCACCGGCGTAAAGGTGTCTGTTGACATCGTAGACTGAATCACAAAAAAGTTCCCGAGAAATTTCTCGGGAACTTTTTATCTTGCCATCCCCCGCCGATTCCGCTATACTGATAGAATTAATGAGTGTGCAAAGGAGAATGACACATGGGTCTCTTTTCCAAAAAGGAAGCGCCGCGCCCGAGCGCGCGCCCGGAATATATCGAGGTCGGCCAGATCGTGAACACGCACGGCGTGCGCGGCGAGGTCAAGGTCCAGCCCTGGGACGTGAGCGCAGAGCTTCTGTGCGGCTTCAAGACGTTTTACATGGACGGCGAGCCCTTCCGCCCCACGAGCAAGCGCGCGCAGGGCGACATGGTGCTCATGAAGATTGCCGGGGTCGATGATATGGACGAGGCCGCCGCGCTCAAGCGCAAGGTGCTCTCCATCCGCCGCGCGGACGTGCAGCTCAGGCCCGGCGAGCTCTTCGACGCCGAGATCATCGGCATGACGGTGTACAACTATTTCCCCCACACCTATATCGGCACGGTGGTGGACGTGCTCTCCTACCCCGCCCACAAGCTCTACAAGGTCAAGGGCGAGGAAAAGACCTACCTCATCCCCGCCGTCAAGGATATTTTCATCACCGGTATCGACGAGGAGGCGCGTGAGATCAGCGTGCACATGATCGAGGGGTTAGAGACCGATGAGGATTGATATTTTAACGCTCTTCCCCGCCTCGATCGACGCGATGATGAACGTCAGCATCCTCGGGCGTGCGCAGGAGCGCGGCTGCATCACCATTAAGACGCACCAGATCCGCGAATACACGACCAACAAGCAGATGCAGGTGGACGACTACCCCTACGGCGGCGGACGCGGCGCGGTGATGCAGGCAGACCCCCTGTACCGCTGCTGGGCGCACGTGTGCGAGGAGGCCGACAGCCGCGGCCACACGATCTACCTCTCCCCCTGCGGGCGCACGTTCACGCAGAGCGTGGCGCGCGAGCTGAAGGACAAATACGACCACCTGATCCTCGTCTGCGGCCATTACGAGGGCATCGACCAGCGCTTCATCGACGAGTGCGTGGACGAGGAGCTCTCCATGGGCGACTTCGTCGTCACCGGCGGCGAGATCCCCGCCATGGCGGTGACGGACGCCATCTGCCGCATGGTCCCCGGCGTGCTGCCGGAGGAGGAATGCTTCACCGAGGAATCGCACTGGGCGGGGCTTCTGGAGTATCCGCAGTATTCCCGCCCCGACGAGTGGCACGGCCGCCGCGTGCCGGATGTGCTGCTCTCCGGCCACCACGAGAACGTGGCCAAATGGCGCCGGAAGGAAAGCTACAAGCGCACGATGCTGCGCCGCCCCGACATGTGGGAGAAGTTCGACACGACCCAGATCAAAACAAAGAGCGAGAAAAAGGTCCTCGCCGAGGCCAAAGCCGAGGTGGAAGCCATCCGCGCCGCGAAGTCCGCAGAAACGCCGCTTGAATAATACCACGCTGCGCGCAGATCATTTGCCGCCCGCAGGCGGCAAAGCATTTTGATCCGTCGCGGAGGACGGTCACCGTTGCGGCATTACGATTGGCGTGCTTTTACAGGCACGTCAATCGTGCCGCTTCCTCGAAATCGGCTCGCTTCTTCCGCCACCGGCGGCGCTTCGCCGATTTCCATGCGCGTCCGCAGCGACACCTTGCAGGAAATGGCGCGGTGAGCACCATTTCCTGAAGCTCTGTCATCGCAAAGCGGCTTTGCTGCTTTGCGATGACAGAAAAAAAACGGAACAGCCCAAGCTGTTCCGCTTTTTTTATGTACTTTACGCGATGCGCTTCGCGCCGACATAGCGGGAAGCATAGTAGCTCGCGGACAGGCTGTCGATCGTGACCTTGCCGACGCTGTAGCGCGCGTGGATGATCTGACCGTTGCCGATGTAGATACCCACATGGCCGATGGCATGGGACGAATCCGAGAAGAACACCAGATCGCCGGGCTGGAGGTCCGCCTTGGCGACGGCGTAGCCGCAGTTCTTATACTGGGCGGTCGCCGAATGGGGCAGAGAGTAGCCGAGCTTGGCGTAGAGATACATCGTGAAGCCCGAGCAGTCGAACCCGTTGGGGGACGAGCCGCCGGAGCGGTAGCGCGTGCCGAGGAAGGGCATCGCCATGGAGACGATGTTTGCGCCCACCGTACCGTCGAGGTCGGCAGGATCGCGCAGATAGTCACCGAGCAGCCAGCCGGTCGTGGAGCCGAACGTGACCTGATACCAGCCGTTCGATTCGCCGATGACCGTGACCTGCTTGCCGCTGACGACCTGCGTGATCTTGTCGTAGTTGGTGCCGGGACCGGTGCGCACGTTGATCGTACCGCCCGTGACGACCATGGTCACGGTCTCCTTCTCGGTGGCGTCCTCCTGTGCGTCAGCCTTTTCCTCAAGCGTCGCCTGCATCTCGTCGAGCTTGGCGAGCTCCTCTTCGTTTGCGCTTTCGGCCTGGACGCTCTCCGCCAGCACCGTCACGCGGTCCACAAGGTTGCGGATGGAACCGTTATCCGCGGCGCGCGCCGTGGAAAGCGGCGCCAGCAGGCTGACCGACAGCGCGCCGGAAAGCAGCAGGGACAGTAATCTTGAATAGTTTCTCATCGTGTGGGGTCATCCTTTCGTGAAAAAATCAGGTGTTTCGCGCGGCGATCACATTTTGCCGCTCAGCGCGCGCTCGAGCCAGATGGAGGCGAATTCCATTGCCTCGCCGAGACTGCCCTTCTCCGTGGAGCGCACCACGCGGTCGCGCGAGCGAAGGGTCGCGTCCGTCAGCTGTAACTGGATGGAAACACGCTTGGCAAGCGTGATGTCCTTGAGCGGCGCGGTGTCGAGCACCTGCATCATAACAATATATTTATCCGCCATCGAGCCGTAGTAGATCAGATTGTCCACCCGGCGCAGCGGGTGACCGCGGTAAACGAGGCCTTCCGTAGCTTCTGCCATATGACTCACTCCTAACTCTGTAACCAATTTGTAACTTTGTAACCGTTTTGTAACCTTTTGCAGTATAGCATTTTCTGTCCCCCTTGTCAACCGACGCGGGGCAAAAAATGCAGCAGACCCCCGGAGACCTTTTTTCGGTCCCCGGGGGTCAGTCAAAAATTCACTTGTTTCCGCTTATTTGCCCAGATAGCTGCGCACGAGCGTTTGCAGCAGCTCGTCGCGGTCCAGCTTGCGGATCAGCGTGCGGGCGTTGTTGTGGTTGGTGATATAGGTAGGATCCTCCGACAGGATGTAGCCGACGATCTGATTGATGGGGTTGTAGCCCTTGTCCTCCAGGGCGGCGTAAACGGTCGTCAGGATATGGCGGATCTCCGCGTCCTTTTCCTGCGCCACGTTAAACTTGCGGGTAAATTCATCCATGGGAATGGTCCCTCCTTCCGATATCCGGTGCACTCAGTATAGCAACGCATTTTTAAAAAGTAAAGGGAACGCCGCCAACTGTAACAGAAACGTAATCTTTTCTTAAGGATCTCTCAGCGGAGCACCGCGTTGTGGTCCGCCTTGAGGGCCGCGAGGATGGACTGCACGTCCTCGTCCGCCTCTTCGCCGGTCAGGCTGCGGTCGTCCGCGCGCAGCACAAGGCTGAACGCGACGCTCTTCTTGCCGGGGGCCACGCCGGGGCCGCGGTAAATGTCGAAGAGCGAGACCTCCTTCAAAAGGCCCTTCGCGCCGCGGCGGATGCTCTCCTCGAGCGCGCCGACGGTGACGGTCTCGTCACACACGACCGCGATGTCGCGCGTGACGGCCGGGAACTTCGGCAGAGGCTGGTAGACGGGGATACCGCCGCGCATCTCATACATCGCGTCAAAGCTCAGCTCGGCGGTGTAGATTTCGGTATCGACGCCGTAGTTCGCCGCGACGAGCGGGTGGATCTGACCGAACACGCCGAGGAGCTTGCCGCCCGCATACACATTGGCGCAGCGGCCGGGGTGGTAGGAATCGTTGTCCGTGCAGGCCTCGAACCTCACGTCCGCGATGCGCAGCTCGCGCAGCAGCGTCTCGATGCCGCCCTTGAAGGAGAAGAAGTCCACGCCGTCGCCGTAGGCGCCGAGGGAGAGGTACTTCGGCTCGTCGGCAAGGCCGTCCTCGCGCGGCAGGTAGATCTTGCCGAGCTCGTAAAGGCGCGCCGCCTTGTTGCGGTAGCTGTAATTGCGCGCGACGATCTCGAGCATGCTCGGCAGGATGGTCGTGCGCATGATGGAGGTATCCTCGCCCAGGGGGTTGAGGATCTTCAGGCTCCGGCGCAGCGGGGAATCCTTCGGCATGCGGATCTTATCATAGTAGGTGGGGCTGATGAAGGAATAGGTGATGATCTCATCGTAGCCCAGCGCGCGCACCGCGCCGCCGATGGCGCGGTCGAAGCGCTGCTGCTCGGAAAAGCCGCCGCGCGTCGTTTCGCCGCGCATGAGCGTGCAGGGGATCTTGTTGTAGCCGTAGAAGCGGGCGACCTCCTCAGCAATGTCGCTGTAGTGCTCCACGTCGCCGCGCCAGGAGGGCACGTAGATATCGTCGCCGTTCAGGATAAAGCCGAGGGAGACGAGGATCTCTCGCATCACGTCCTCGCTCAGCTCCGTGCCGAGCAGGGCGTTGATCTTGTCCGGCTCGAGCTTGACGACCGTAGGGGCCTTTTCCCTGGCGACCACGTCCATCACACCGTCCACGACCTCGCCGCAGCCGAGCAGCTCCACGAGCTCGCAGGCGCGCTCGACGGCCTTGATGGTGTTCATCATGTCGAGACCCTTTTCATAGCGGGAGGAGGCGTCGGTGCGCATGCCGAGGGCGCTTGCCGTGCGGCGCACGGAAACGCCGTTGAAGTTGGCGGATTCGAAGAGCACCATCGCCGTATCGCCGACGATCTCGCTGTTCGCGCCGCCCATGACGCCCGCGACGCACACGGGCTTGTGCTCGTCGCAGATGCAGAGCATGCTCGGCGTCAGCTTGCGCGCGTTGCCGTCGAGCGTCTGGATGGTCTCGCCCTCGCGCGCGGTGCGCACGATGATGTGCCCGCCCTCAACGCAGCTGAAATCGAAGGCGTGCATCGGCTGGCCGTATTCGAGCATGACGTAGTTCGTGATATCGACGATGTTGTTGATCGGGCGCACGCCGCTGTTGCGCAGTCTCTCGCGCATCCAGCGCGGGGACGGCGCGATCTTGACGTTTTTCACCATGCGCGCGGTGTAGCGCGGGCAGAGCTCGCCGTCCTCAATGTCGATATCGACAAGGTCGGCGATGCTGCCGCCGCAGCCGTGCGGCTCGGGCTCGTGCAGCTTGAGGGGGCGCTTGAATGTCGCGCTCGCCTCGCGGGCAAGGCCGATGACGGAAAGGCAGTCGGGGCGGTTGGGCGTGATCTCGAACTCGACGATGGAATCGTCGAAGCCGAGGATGTGCGCCATGTTGAGCCCCGGCTCGGCGTCCTCCTCCTGCAGGATAAAGATGCCGTCGGCGATGCAGTGGGGAAACTCCTTCTGCTCGGCATGCAGGTCCTCGAGCGTGCAGATGGCGTCGCTCTTGGTGTTGTAGGCCACAAGGTCGCCCTCGTGGAGGTTCGAGCAGCGCGTGTCGGGCACGGCGGTCGCGCCGCCGAGGTCCAGGCAGGTGTGGAACGTGCCGCCGCCCTGCGGGGCGCACTCGAGCACCTTCGCCGCGACGACGGGGCCGTAGATCTTGTCGCCGGGCTTGATATCGGCGGGGATGGAGGGCTTATTTTTGTCGATGGGGTGATAGTCGTTCAGGATGGCCGCGGGCGTGATGACGGCATAGGGGAAGTCGTGCTCCGCCGTCATGCCGAGCTCCTTGAGCGAGCAGAGCATGCCGTCGGACTCGACGCCGCGCAGCTCGCCCTTCTCGATCCTCACGCCGTTCGGCAGCAGCGCGCCGGAAAGCGCCGCGGGCACATAGTCGCCCAGGTGAACGTTCCACGCGCCCGTGACGATCTGCACGGGCTCGGCCTGGCCGACGTCGATCTTGAGCACCCACATGTGGTCGGAATTCTCGTGGCGCTTCATCTCGAGCACCTTGCCCACGACCACGTTCTTGAGGTTCTCGTCCGGGCGCTCGATGGTCTCGACCTTCGAGCCGGAGAGCGTCATATCGTCGTTGAACTGCTTGTCGGTGATATCCTTGAGGTCAACGAACTCGTTGAGCCAATTTCTGCTTAAAATCATTTCCTTCGCTCTCCTTTCTTAAAACTGTTCCAAAAATCTCACATCGTTCTCGAAGATCAGACGCAGGTCGCTGATCTTGAAGTGGCCGAGCGCCAGACGCTCAAGGCCCATGCCGAACGCCCAGCCGGAATAGACCGTGGAGTCGATGCCGCAGCCCTCGAGGACCTTCGGGTGGATCATGCCGGCGCCGAGCACCTCGATCCAGCCCTCGCCCTTGCAGGTGGGGCAGCCTGCGCCGTGGCACTTGTGGCACTGAATGTCCATTTCGCAGCTCGGCTCGGTGAACGGGAAGTGATGGGGGCGGAAGCGCGTGACCGTGTGCTCGCCGTAGAGCTGGCGCACGACCTCGTTGAGCGTGCCCTTGAGGTCCGCCATCGTGATGCCCTTGTCGATGGCCATGCCCTCGATCTGGTGGAACATGGGCGAGTGCGTGGCATCCACCTCGTCCTTGCGGTACACGCGGCCGGGAGCGAGGATGCGGATGGGCAGCTCGCGCGTTTCCATCGCGTGAATCTGCATGGGCGAGGTCTGCGTGCGCAGGAGGATGGAGCTGTCCTCGGTGAAGTAGAACGTATCGCTCCACTCGCGGGCGGGATGGCCCTCCTCAACGTTGAGCTTGGTGAAGTTGTATTCGGCCAGCTCGACCTCGCGGTCCTCGAGAATTTCGAAGCCCATGCCGACGAAGATGTCCTTGATCTCGTCGAGCACCTGATACATCGGGTGCTTCACGCCGATCTTCTCCTGCCTGCCGGGGATGGTGACGTCCACGGCCTCGGCCTTGAGCTTGCGCTCCATGGTCTTGTCGGCCAGCTCCTTCGTCTTTTCTTCAATGCCCGATTCGAGCTTGGCGCGCACCTCGTTCGCCAGCTGCCCGATCACCGGGCGCTCTTCGGCGCTGAGCTTGCCCATCTGCTTCAGAACGGCGGTCAGCTCGCCCTTTTTGCCGAGGTAGCGCACGCGCAGCGCTTCGAGGTCCTCAGCCTTGCCGGCGTCGGAGATCGCGTCGAGCGCCGCCTTGCGGATCGCTTCCAGTTGCTGTTTCATATCATTTCTCCTTTTCAGGTAAAAATTTGCTGAGATCAAAAGCCGCGGCAGGGATAAAAAAACAGCCTTCCCTCCCGATCGCTCGGGACGAAAGACCTCTTCCGCGGTACCACCCTGCTTCGCGCCGTTTGGCGCGCGCTCGATTCCCTGTAACGGAGGCTACCCGGCCGCGCATTTCCTCGCGGCTGCTCGGGGGCGAACCAAGCGACATCCCGCAGACCGGCTCCCAGCCGCCGACCGGTCCTCTCTTGACGGAACAAGCTCGCTATTTTCCCTTTCACAGCATTTTGGCTTTTGTCTGAATTACACTTATACCATAGAAAAAAGGAAGTTGCAAGGGGAATTTTCCGGTGTTACAATGAAAAAATGCAAAAACAGTAAGGAGAGAACAAAATGTCCGCTTTTTTAAGCACGAATCTCAACGTCCTGCGCGCGCTCGCCGCGCTGCGCACGCCGCTGCTCGACAGCGCGATGGCGCTCATCACGCACTTTGGCGAGGAGCTCGTCTTTATGGTCGTGGCGCTCGCGATGTACTGGTGCATCGACAAGCGCCGGGGCAGCTATCTTCTTCTCGTGGGCTTTGCCGGGACCATCCTCAATCAGGCGCTCAAGATCACCTTCCGCATCCCGCGGCCCTGGGTGCTGGACCCGGACTTTCAGATCGTGGAGGCCGCCCGCGCGCAGGCGACAGGCTTCTCCTTCCCCAGCGGCCACACACAGAACGCCGTCGGCACCTTCGGCGGCATCGCGCGCACGTCGAAGCGCCGCTGGGTACGAGTCGTTTCCGTCGTGCTCGCCGCGCTCGTCGCGTTTTCGCGGCTGTATCTCGGCGTGCACACGCCGCTCGACGTGGGCGTGTCGGTGCTTGTCGCCATCGTGCTCGTGTTCGCGCTGCATCCGGTGCTTGAACGCTCCCGCCGCGGCGGCGGCGCGATGCTCCGCGTGTGGCGCTGGATGCTGCTTCCCGCTCTGGCGTTCCTCCTTTACGCACTTTTTGTGCACAGCGGCGCGTCCGGCGATCTGACGAATTTCGACGCCGCCGTCAAAAACGCCGCCTGCATGCTCGGCGGCACGCTGGGGCTTATTCTCTCCCTTTACGCCGACGAGCGCTGCATCCGCTTTGAGACGCAGGCCGTCTGGTGGGCGCAGGTCCTGAAGCTCACGCTCGGCCTTGCGCTGGTCGTTCTGGTCCGCAGCGCGCTCAAAGCGCCGCTCTATGCGCTGCTCGGGCAGGGGAGCTTCCTTGCCGACGGCATCCGCTATTTTCTCATGGTCGTCGCCGCCGGGACGGTCTGGCCGCTGACGTTCCGCTTTTTCTCCTCGCTCGGGCGCGGCGCACGGCGCGGATAAATCTTTACAACGGCCGAAATCGTGGTATAATATGAATGTTTGCTTAGGAAATACCGTGGCCGCTTCGCGGCCGGATCAGGAGGAATATCATGGACGAGAAAAAGCGTCTTTATAAGTCCCGCAACAACAAGATGCTCTGCGGCGTATGCGCGGGCATCGCCGACTATTTCAACATCGACCCGACGATCGTGCGCGTGCTCTGGGCCGTGCTGGCGCTGGCCGCCGGCAGCGGCATCCTTGCCTATATTCTCTGCGCGATCATCATGCCCGAGGGCGACACCTCGGTATAACGCGCTTGACAAGCGGTGCAAAAACGGTATACTAATTCCTGTTTGCCGCTCAAGTGGGCAAAATTCAGAACAAAATGAGTAAAAACGCGAAGGGAGCTTCCTTTTTATGGCGACTTATTCGATGCATGTCGCGGGTCTTGACCGCGACCTTCCCATCTGCAAGGTGACGGACGATCTTCATATCGGCGCGTTCATCATGTTCGGCGACGCGGAGCTGACCGTGCGCTGCGCGGAGGAGCTGCTCAAGCTCGCCGCCAGCATTGACTACGACTACCTCTTCACCGCCGAGGCCAAGTCCATCCCCCTCATTCACGAGATGGCGCGCCAGAGCGGCGCGAAGAAGTACTTCATCGCGCGCAAGGGCCCCAAGGTCTATATGCCCGATCCCCTCTCCGTCGAGGATAAGTCCATCACCACCGTCGCCCAGCAGAAGCTCTTCCTCGGCGCGGACGACGCCGCGCTCATCCGCGGCAAGAAGATCCTGCTTGTGGACGATGTCATCTCCACGGGCGGCTCGCTCAAGGCGATGGAGGCGCTCGTCGAAAAGGCGGGCGGCACGGTCGCCGGACGCATGGCCGTGCTTGCCGAGGGCGGCGCGGCCGACCGCAAGGACATCCTGTTCCTTGAAAAGCTGCCGGTCTTTAACGCCGACGGCAGCGTGAAGTAAAAAACGATCTGCGTGGAAAGGGACGGCTCCGGCCGTCCCTTTTTCTTTTCCTCTCCGCTTATTTTTCGTTAGTTTGGCTAAAAAACTTTCAGCTTTTTCTGCTGGACAAGTGCAGGAGAACGTAGTATCCTATAAAAAATATCCGAGGAAGGCTGCAAAAGAGCCGCGCAAACTGGTCAAACACAACAAAATAAGGAGGAACACGCATGGCATACCGGGAAAGCTACGCAGGCAAGATCAACCGCAAGCTGAACAAGAAGCTCCACGTGGTCGAGGTGGCGTCAGGCCGGCAGAAGGCCGACCTCGTGCTCAAAAACGCGACGTATGTAAACGTATTCTGCAACGAGCTGAGCCATGGCGACATCGCCGTGGCGGAGGGCCTGATCGCCGGCATGGGCGAGCACTACGAGGGCGAAGTGGAGATCGACATGAGCGGCAAGCTTGTGCTGCCCGGCTTTGTCGATGCGCACATCCATCTTGAGAGCGCGCTCGTCTCCCCCAAGGAGTTTGCGAACGCCGTCGTTCCGCACGGCACGACCACCGTCATCACCGACCCGCACGAGATTGCGAACGTCATGGGGACCGACGGCATCGAGTACATGCTCCAGGCGACCGAGGACCTGCCCGTGGACGTGCGCTTCATGCTCCCCTCCTGCGTGCCCGCGACGCCGCTCGACGAATCCGGCGCGGTGCTCGACTACCGCGCGATCGACTCGTTCTACGAGCACAACCGCGTCGAGGGCCTTGCCGAGATGATGAACTACGTCGGCGTGGCGAACGGTGACGAGCAGGTGCTTGAAAAAATCGTGGCCGCGCAGGCGCACCACAAGAAGATCGACGGCCACGCCCCCGGTCTCGCGGGCAATGATTTGAATGCCTACATCGCCGCCGGCGTTTACTCCGACCACGAATGCAGCACCGTAGAGGACGCGCTCGCCAAGCTCGAGCGCGGGCAGTACATCATGATCCGCGAGGGCACGGCCGCGCGCAACCTTGACGCGCTTCTTCCCCTGCTCACGCCGCAGTACTACACCTACTGCATGTTCTGCACCGACGACAAGCACCCGAACGACCTGCTTGAAAAGGGGCACATCGACTACATCGTGCGCAGGGCCATCAAGGCGGGCGTCGATCCGATCATCGCCGTCAAGTGCGCAAGCCACCACGCCGCGCGCTATTTTCTTCTCAACAACCGCGGCGCGATCGCGCCGGGCTTCCTCGCGGACTTCGTCGTGATCGACAACTTCGACGATTTCAACATTCTCGAGGTCTACAAGAAGGGCAGGCTCATGTTCGACGGACAGCGCGTCACACCCTTTGAAGCGCCCGAGATCGACTCGCACCTTGTCAAGCGCTCGCACGAAACGTTCCATGTCGCGCACCTTGAGGCCGCGGACTTCATCGAGTCCCGCCCGCGCGCCGTGCTCGGCATGATCCCCGGCGAGATCGTCACGACCGACGCAGGCTACGCCGAGCAGATCAGCGTTGAAAACGATATTCTGAAGATCGCCGTCATCGAGCGCCACAAGAACACGCACCACATCGGCATCGGCTACATCAAGGGCTACGGGCTCAAATCCGGCGCGGTGGCGACCTCCATCTCGCACGACAGCCACAACATCATCGTCGTCGGCGCGAACGAGGAGGACATGGCCGCGGCGGTCAACCGCGTGGTCGAGCTTGGCGGCGGCATCGTCGTGATGGACGGCGGCAGGGTCCTCGGCGAGGTCCAGCTCCAGATCGCCGGCATCATGAGCGAAGCGCCGCTCGTCGAGGTCAACGAGACGCTCGAAAACGCCAAGGAGCAGGCCTTTGCCCTCGGCGTTTCGCGCGGGGTCGATCCGTTCATGACGCTCTCGTTCATGGCGCTGACCGTCATCCCCACGCTGCGTCTCACGACGCGCGGCGTGTTCGACGTCATCCACCAGCGCTACGTGTAACTGCAAAGGGGGCTCCGGCATGCCGGGGTCCCCTTTCCTTCTTTCAGCCGCGCAAAGCCCGCGCAAAACTTTTACTTGCAAATAAGCGCTTTTTCGCATATAATATCTTTTGTTCTATTTCCCCCGCCGGTGTGATGGAATTGGTAGACGTAGCGGACTCAAAATCCGCCGCTGGCGACAGCGTACCGGTTCGAGTCCGGTCACCGGCACCAAAAAGGAACGGCTTGCTTTGCAGGCCGTTCCTTTTTTCTTATCTTTATTGTCAGCGTCTGCCGCCGAAGCCGCCGCGGCCACCGCCAAATCCGCCGCTCCGGCCTCCGCCGAAACCGCCGCCCCGGCTGCCGCCAAAGCCGCCAAAGCTTCCGCCGCCGCCGAAGCCGCCGCCGCGGCCTCCGCCAAAGCCGCCGAAGCTCCCGCCGCTGCCGAAGCCGCCGCCGCGGCCCGTGCTGCCAAAGCCACCGAAGGAATTGCCCGAGCCGGAGGGCCGTCTGGGCGGCTGGGGCGGGCGGCGATTGCCGCCGGAGCTTCCGCCGCCGTATGGGGGCCGGGGCCCGCCCTGCGGGGGCTTAGGTCCGCCCTGCGGAGGACGGGGCCCGCCGCTTCTCGGCGGGCGCGGGCCGCGCGGGGGTCTGCGCCCCCAGAAGATCGGATGATACATCACCGTCGGCACGCCCATGCCGGGCATCATGTAGCGGCGGCGATAGCGGTTGTAGCGCAGCCTGTCGAGCCAGATCCAGATGAGGAAGAGGAGAACGAGCAGCAGCACGAACGACATCGCCGTGCCCGCGTCGTTCTGCGCGGTCTCATTCTTCTGGTATTGCTGGCTCAGCTCCACGTGCAGCTGGGCGCAGAGCTCCTGCACCGCCGCGTCGTAGTCGCCCTTCTGCACGCCGCCCTCCATGCAGGAGGAGACAAAACTCTGCGAAAGGCCGCTCAAAAGATCATAAAAGCTGCCGCTCGCGATCAGATAATAGTCCTGCTGCTGTTTGGCGATGAGCAGGATGGCGTCGTTCGTGCCGAGCTGCATCGTATCGGCGTAGTCATACGCCGTATTTTCAAGATCGTCCGCCGACTGGACCGTCACAACGGCCATGATGCTGCCGAACATTTTGTCCCAGTTGGCATTGTAAAGGCTCACGGCCTCCTCGGTCCTTCCCGAGAGCAGGTCCGCGTCGTCCTGCACATACTGCTCGAACGCCGCCGTGGAAAGCGAGGTGTCGAGCTTTTCCCCGCCCGCGGGCGTGGTGACGGCGGGCGCCTTGTGAAGGCCCCACGCGCTCGAGGCGATGATCGCCAGCACGAGCACCGCGACGGCGACGCCGCGTTTCTGAAAGAATTTCATATGCTTCTCCTATCCGGAGCGTCTCAGCTTCTCAGCTCCATGAGCTTCTGCTTCAGCTCGCCCTCGATGCGGCCGAGCTCGACCTCCGCCTCCCTGCGCTTCTGCGCGCCCTCGCGCTGGATGTTCACGACCTCGTCGAGCGTGGAGACAAGCTGCTCGTTCGTGTGCTGCAGCGTCTCGATATCGACGATGCTGCGCTCGGCCTCCTTGGCCGTGGCGATGGTGCCCATCTTGAGCATGTCGGCGTTCTTCTTGAGCAGCTCGTTCGTCGTTTCCGTCACGGCGCGCTGCGCGGCCGTGGCCTGACGGCTGTGCTCCAGACCGAGCGCGAGCACCATCTGGCTCTTCCAGAGGGGAATGGTGTTGACGAGCGAGGACTGGATCTTTTCGACCATCAGCGTGTCGTTGTTCTGCAAAAGGCGCGTCTGCGGGCCCATCTGGAGGGACACCATGCGCGTCAGCTCCAGATCGTGCAGCTTCTTTTCAAAGCGCTCGCACTTCTGCGCATAGTCGTTATAGGCCTGCGCGTCCTCGGCAAGGCCGCTCGCCTCCGCCTTCTTGCGCAGCTCCTCGAGCTCGCCGGAGCGGACCTCGGCCAGACGCTTCTTGCCCGCGATGATATACATCGTGAGCTCCTTATAGTATTTGAGGTTCAGCTCATACATCTGGTCAAGCATCGCGATGTCCTTCATCAGCGTGACCTGATGCTTTTCAAGCTCGCTGACGATGCGGTTCACGCTCGTCTCGGCTTTGCCGTACTGCGCGCGCATCAGCTCGAGCTTATCCTTCTGCTTGTGGAAAAGGCCCGAAAGGCCCTTCTTCTCCTCCTGACCGAAGCCCTTGACCTCGACAACAAGGTTCGAGAGCGTCTCGCCCACCTCACCAAGATCCTTGTTGCGCACGGAGGACAGCGCATTTTCCGAAAACGTCGCCACGCTCTTCTGCGCGGCCACGCCGTAGTTGAGCACGAGGTTCGTGTCCGTGATGTCGATCTTTTTGGCAAAGTCGTCAACGGCCTTCTTCTCCTGCTCGGTGAGCATGCTCTCGTCGATCTTGACGGGCTCGACCTCTTTTTTCTCCTCCTGCGGCGCGGGAGCTTCGGTTCCGAGCGTCAGCTCAGGCACGGTCTCCTGCGCGGCGGTGGGCTCCAGCGTCAGTTCGGGCATCATGTTATCGCTCATGTTATTTCTCCTCCGTATTGCTGTCGTTTTCTTCCTGTTCGTTCTTTTTGATCTCGCGGATGCGGCGCAGGCACATCAGCGCCGCCACGCCCCAGAGGGTTGCGGAATAGTAAAGTCCCTTGCGCTGCAAACGGATCGCGCCGCCGATGCTGGCCGCGGTCATGATGAGAAAGATCACAAGGAACACCGGGTCGAGCCACACGCCCTTGAGGCGCTGCATGATCCACGCTTCGACCCTGGCGTTGAACGCCATCACTTTTTTGCGCATCGTTTTCTCCTTTACAGTTCGAGCTTGATATCGTCCTGCGCGGCGGTGGCGGCGCCGGACTCGGCGTGCAGCGCATCGCCGTCCCCGCTCAGCCCCTCGCGCTTCATCATATTTTCGAGCACCGTGATATCCGTGGAGATATCCATCGCCTCGCTGCCGAAGAGCATATCGAGCTGCTTTTCAAAGGCCGTGACGATCGTGCCCATCATGCTCTCCACGCGCTGCATCGTGCTGCCGATGTTCTCCCCGCCGATGCCCTGCGCGCCCATGCGGTCATAGGCGTTCAAAAGCTTGAGCGTCGTGGGCAGGTAGTAGTCCATGAACTTGCGGATCTGCGGCAGCTTGCCCGGGTCCTGCTTCACCTGCGCGAAGATCTTGGCGCTCAGATCCTCGAGCCGGTCGATATCGGCGGAGATCTTCTCATCCTTGATGGAGGTGTTGAGCCGCTTCATCTCGGAGATGGCAAGATTGCCGTCCCTGATCATCTTGTCGAGCTCGGGGTTGCCGGTGGTCTCCTCCTTTTTCGGCGGGTCGGGGACCGTGACCTCCACCGTGCCGCACACGGCGTTCATCACGAAAAACACCACGGCCGACGCTATCGCCACCAGA
The DNA here is from genome assembly GCA_934636865.1 of uncultured Oscillospiraceae bacterium. Taxonomy (GTDB): domain Bacteria; phylum Bacillota; class Clostridia; order Oscillospirales; family Oscillospiraceae; genus Hominicoprocola. Next base: position 18,743 of record CAKUBI010000018.1, on the reverse strand, counting down.
ATGAAATGCGGCACGCGGCAGAGCGGAAAGAGCAGCGCGTACACCACCCATGTTCCCGCCGCCGCGTAATAGGGAACGGTTGATCTGCGTTTGACGGTTGCCAAGGCGATCGCCTCCTGTTTTGCAAATAATTTGACTGATATATGATATCACATCGCTGCATCACGGTCAAGCGCGGCAGGAGCGAAAAAAGGCGGCGTTCCCTGCGGAACACCGCCTTTTTGAAACGTTTGTCACTCGTTTCGGATGGCTTCGAGCGCTGAGATCCTGACCGCCTTGTTCGCGGGCTGATAGCCGGACACCAATCCGACGAGCACCGAGAACACCAACGCAAAGATCACAAGCTCGGGCTTGATGACGGAGGTGCGCACCACGCCTTCGCCGCCGACGAGCGCCTGCTTGATAAGCTCCCACGTGACTCCCCCGCCGCCGAACGCGCCGAATGAGAACAGGTTGATAATTACAGATATGATGAAGCTGAAAATAAGACCCAAAATACCGCCGAGAAGGCCTATGCTGCCTGCCTCCATCAGGAACATCGCGCGGATGTCGCGCACGTAGCAGCCGAGCGCCTTCATGATGCCGATCTCCTTCGTGCGCTCGGAGATGGACATGATCATCGTATTCGTGATACCGATGGCCGCGACCAGCAGCGAGATCGCGCCGAGGCCGCCGAGCATCAACTCGATCTGGCGGGTCTGCTTGTTGAGCTCGTCGCGCATGCTCTGCATAGAGTACGTGCTGTAGCCCAGGTCCTTGATGGACTGCTCCACATCCGCCACGGCGTCAAGGCTCTCGGCCTTGACGTTGATGCTCGAATACTCGAACTTTGTGTCGGTCTTGCCCGTTAAGTCCTTGATGAGCGCCTTGAGCGCATTGATGTCCATCATCACGCCGTCGCTCGTCTCATAGCCCTTGCCCTGATCCTCCTTCATCACGCCGACGATCTTGAGCTCTACCTCATAGGGCGTTGGCTCGGTGCCTGTACCGTCATCATACGGTGTGAGCACCATGGTGATGCTCGTCTTGAGCGGGTCAAAAAACGGGTCGGGGATATTTTCAGTATCAATATTTCCGTTCTCGTCCCACACCCAGCGGCTCACATAGTTGCGCCCGTCCGGCATCAGCGTATCGGTGAAGTTATAGGCAAAGTACTGCCCCACGACCACCTCGTCGCTGTTTTCCGGATACCGTCCGTCCACCAGCTCAAAGCCCATATCCTCAAGAGCGCTCGAATCAATGCCGACAAAATTGACCCAATCAGCCGTATAACGTCCGTTGACGCCGGCCTTGAAGCCCACATTATATCCGTCGAGGCTCGCCTTGGGCATAACGGCCTTGACGCCCGCGATCTCATGGAAGCTCTCGACCGCCTTGTCATCGAGTTTGGCCTCACTCGTGCCGTTCTCACTATAGCCGCGATAGACCTCGATGATGGAGAGGTCGCCCATATTATTGAGCATCTGGTCATACGACTCCTGCATGCCCGCGCCGATGGAAACCATCACGATGATGGACGTGCAGCCGATGAACACGCCCAGCACCGTCAGGATCGTGCGTCCCTTGCGCCGCGACAGGCTGTCGAAGCACATTTTCAGGATGTCTGCGAATCTCATTTGTTCTGTCCCTCAGCACCCGTGGCCGCAGTTTCCTTCGCCGCGGCGTCCGCTGCCTCCTTCTTCTCCTCGGCGATCTCCTCTTCGTCCCACTTGTCCCACAGCGCCTGCTCGGCCTTCTGCTTGGCCTTTTTCTTGCGGATGCGCAGCACGACCAAAAGGATGATGAGCGCGGCGACCGCCGCGATGATGACGTACTTCCACGGGAAGGTGCTTGCCGGCTCGGGGTCGATCATGCCGGGATCGTCCATGCCGGGGTCGGCCGGCTCGTAGGCCATGGCCTCGACCGTCGCTTCAAACACGCGCTCTTTCGTGTTGCCGTTGGAATCCTCGTAGGTAATGACGATCTTGACCTGGTTCTCGCCCTCGTTGAGCGGAGTCACGGCAAAGGCGATGGTGCCGTTCTTGCCGCCGTCGATGGTGCCGACGCGCTGATAGGCCGTCGGCGTGTCGATGTCGCCGGAGATCGTGGCTTCGACGTTGCTGATGGCGCTCTTGCCCTTGTTGACATAGTCGATGGTCAGGCTCGTTTCCTCGCCGACATAGCCGGTGTAGGAGGACGTGGGCTCGCTCATCTCGAAGCGGTCGGGCTGGTAGAGCGGCACGCTGAGCGAGAGGTTCGCCGAGCCGGACTTGCGGGAATTCTGATCGACATACTCATACGTGACGGCGATCTGGACCTCCTGCGCGCTGGAGCTGATGAGCTGCGCGGCCTTCATCGGCACGGTGACGGTCTTGCTGCCGCCCGCACCGACGGACTCAAAGTAGAAGGTGTTGGTCGAGCCGTTGAGCATGAGGTCCGTGCCGCCCGTAACGGTGACCATGACGTTTTCGATCCTGATGGTCTTGCTCGTGTTGGTGAAGCCGAAGCTCAGGTTCGCGCTCGAGCCCGCCGCGATGGACGAGCCGCCGTAGTTGTACTTCGAGAGGATGACGATGGGCGTGGGGCTTGCGATGGCGGTGTCGTCGTCCTTCTTCTCTTCGGTGATCTTGGCGGACACGTTCACCTTGCCCGTGGCGCTGCCCTCGGTCAGGCTGGTGCCGTTGTCATAGTAGAAGGCAAGGCTCGTGTCAATGGACTGGTTCTGCGCGGTGATCTTATCCATCGCCTTGACCGACACGAGCACGCTCGTGCTCTGGCCGGGGCGGATATCGTCGAGCGTGTAGGCGCTCTGCCCGTCAAGCTGCATCAGCTCGCCGGAAAAGCCCAGCGTCAGCATCGGGGAGCGCATGACGGTCGTGCCCGCGTTCTGCACGTAAAGGGTGATGAGCTTCGTCTCGCCTGCGGCGATGGGGCTTGCAGAGCTCGCGTCGGAGGAAAAGACCGCGCGCGGGGCGGGAACGGTGACCGGCTCCGGCTCCTCGGGCTTGGTGTAGGGCACGCACTCGCTCAGCGTAAGGTCAAAGGTCTGGTTGCCCGCATCGCTGCCGTCCTCGTTCTGGTAATAGACGGTGAACGACAGGCTGCTGCCCGTGCCGGAATAGGAGAGGTTATAGAGGATGAACGTCGCGGTGTTGTTCGCGCCGACGCTCACGCTGTCGGCATAGCCGCCGCGGAAGCTGTCCACGCCGCGCACCACGCGCACGGGCGCGCCGCTGCCGCTCACGCGCGAAAGACTGACCGCAACGTTCACGGTCTGGTTCGTTTCGATGCTGTAGGCGTCGGCACTGTAGCCGGTGACGAGATAGCTCGTTCCGGCGCTCGCGGTGGCTGCGCCGGAGCCGTTCTCACCGGCGGCGCGGGCCGTCAGGCCGGCAGGCAGCAGCGCTGCGCACAGCACCAGGGCAAGGCAAAGGGAGAGCAGGGATCTTGTGATGCGTTTCATGGTTGATTTCCTCCGTTATTCGATGTAGGGGGCGGCGTCGATCTCCGCCTTGACCTGATTTTTTACGTCGCTGACGATATTGCCGTCGATGAGCGTGACGATGCGGTCGGCATACTCGGTCATCTCCGGGTCATGCGAAACGAGCACGATCGTCTGGTGGAAGCGGTGGGCAAAGCCGCGGATCATGTGCATGACCTCCTTGGTGGTCCGGGAGTCGAGGTTGCCGGTCGGCTCGTCGGCAAAGACCACCTCGGGGCGCGTGATGAACGCGCGCGCGATGCCGACGCGCTGCTGCTGTCCGCCGGACATCTGGTTGGGGAAATGGTCCATGCGGTCCTTGAGACCCACGCGGCAGAGCATCTTTTTCGCCTCGATCAGCCTTGTCTCCGCGTCCACGCCCCGGAACATCAGCGGCATGGCCACGTTCTCCGCCGCCGTCAGCTCCGGCAGCAGGTTGTAGGACTGAAAAACGAAGCCGATGTGCTTCTGGCGGAAGGCGGCGAGCTGGTTTTCGTTGAGCTGCGAGACCGGTACGCCGCCGATGCGCACCACGCCCCGCGTTGGCTTTTCAAGGCCCGCGAGCTGGTTGAGCAGCGTCGATTTGCCGCTGCCGGACGTGCCGAAAATGCAGCACACCTCGCCCCGGTGGATATCCAGATTGATATTGTGCAGCGCGACCACGTGCTCCTGCCCCATCATGTAGACCTTTCGGAGCTTGCGCACCGATATGACGGGCTTCTGGTTGGTTTCCATCGCATTTCTCCTCATTTTAATCTTGGCTTTTATTGTAATCGCATCCTATGAGGAAGTCGTTACAATCAGGCGCGATTTGGTTACAATTTATTTAAGATTTGTTTAATATCTCTCCTGCTCTGTTTAGACGGCGCGCGGCAGGAAAAAGTTTCATCAAACGACAAAAAAGGCGGCGGACTTTTTTCGCCCGCCGCCTTTTTCATAAAGCTTTCAGTTTTCGCTCTGCGGCACAACGTAGACCGTCGTGCTCTCGCCGTTCGTGTCGATGGACACGGTGTCGTCAAGAGGCTCGGTCAGCGCGGCGTCGGCATAGAGCAGACAGCCGGTGCTATTGACAAACGTGACGTTCGTGCCGCGCTTGATGGAGATCTCCTGCGTCTCCCCGGCGTCGGTGCCGGGGGCATAGATAAGCGTCAGCGCGCAGGTCACATCGCTGTTGAAGGCCTCGGCCGCCAGCTCCCTGTCCGGCATGTAGGACTCGTCATAGCTCCAGTTATAGAGCGTCGTGCCGAGCACGGACGCTTTGCCGCTCTCATCCACGCTGTAGTCCGTCACGGACAGGGCCAGCAGCTCGCCCGTCGCGGGGTCGATGTAATAGATCGAGGTATCGTAGTAATCCTCCATGTCCGCGTAGCGCGTCGTGGTGGACAGCAGCACCGCGCCGTCCTGCTCGCTGCGTTCATCGACCGTCTCCTCCGCGCTCTCGCCGGGATCGGCGGCGGCAGGCAGCATGTCGAGGATGTAGGTCTCGTACTCCCCGGCGGGATAGCAGTTCATGCCAAGGCTCCCGTCGCTCATCATCTTGCTGAGATACACACCGTTTCCTTCGATCGACAGGCAGGCCTGACCGAAGAACTCATCCTCGCCCACGGGGCTGTCGGGCGTGTAGGTATAGTGCGAGGCCATGAGGAGGTTTCCCCTCTCGTCGCGCGTGTACTGCACCTTCGCGGTGTAGGTCTCCGCGCCGTCCTGATCGCTGCCCTGAATGCTCACGGTCACGGTACCGTACTTTTCAAGGAGCTTTGCCGGGGCGTTTATCTCGCGCACGGCCGCGGTCGTAAGCTCCACCTGATCGGTGCCGTTATCGCCTGACTGCTTTTCATCGTTCCGGCCGTTCTGCGTGCCGCAGCCGGCAAGAAGGCTCACGGCGCACAGCGCACCGAGGGCCGCTTTCTTCCAGTTTTTCATGTTGTTTCTCCTTTCTTCGCGGAGCGGGCGGCTTCGCCCTGTCCCCCGCTTTTCAGTTTCTTCCATCTCATCCGCGCGCGGCTTTTTTCGCCGCGCACATAGTCTTAGACGGCGTTTTTTCCAAAAAGTTGCACGGTTCCGAATAAATTCAAAAAAGATTTCCGTCCGCCGCGCGGCCCTTGCTTTTTCGTCCACGCGGGCATACAATAAAGGAAATTTTGCAGTGAGGGCATGAGCTATGAACTATATCGGCATCGATCTCGGCGGCACGAACATCAAGGGCGCGCTTGTCAGCGCCGGGGGCGAGATCTTAAAGGAGCATTCGGTCGAAACGCGCGTCGATCTCGGCCCCGAGGCGGTCGCCGCGCGCATCGGCGCGGTCATCGCGCACCTGTGCGAGGGAGAGGATGTTTCCGCCGTCGGCGGCGTAGGCGTCGGCTGTCCCGGCACGGTGGACGATGCGAGCGGCATCGTCCGCTTCGCGGCAAACCTGAATTTTGTCAACTTTGATCTGCGCGGCGCGCTGCGCGCGCACACGGACCTTCCCATCCACCTCGGCAACGACGCGAACGCCGCCGCGCTGGGCGAAGCGCTCTTTGGCTGCGGCAAAGGCGCGGAGAGCACCATCGTCGTCACGCTCGGCACGGGCGTGGGCGGCGGCGTGGTGCTGGGCGGAAAGCTTCTCACGGGCTACACGGGCGCGGCCAGCGAGCTGGGGCACATGGTCATCGTGGAGGGCGGCGAGGCGTGCACCTGCGGCAGCCGCGGCTGCTTTGAAGCCTACTGCTCCGCCACCGCGCTCATCCGCGACACGAAGCGCGCCATGGACGCGCACCCCGAGAGCCTTCTGCACGCCGTCGCCAAGCAGTCCGGCGGCGTGGACGGCCGCACGGCCTTCCTCGCCCGCGAGCAGGGCGACACTGCCGCCGCGCAGGTAGTGGACGCTTACATAGAGCATCTTGCCTGCGGGCTGACGAATCTTGTCGATATCTTCTTTCCCGAGGTGCTGGCGCTCTCCGGCGGCGTTGCCAATCAGGGCGACGCGCTGCTGCTGCCGCTGCGAAAGCTCGTGCGCGAGCGCTCGTTCGGTTCGCGCTACGCCGCCTCGCACACGCGCCTTGAGCTCTGCACGCTCGGCTACCGGGCGGGCGTGATCGGCGCGGCGATGCTCGCGCGCGCATAAAAAAATTCAAATTGGGGTCCGTCTGCGATCTGCAGGCGGACCCTTTCCTTTTGTCCGTGGGACCGCGCGTGCAGAGCGCGCATAGACTGGCGGGGAAGAAAAAATGGAGGAGGCGATCATATGGCCTATTCCGACCGCGAGCTGCTCGCGCGGCTGATCGAGTGCGAAGCGGGCGGCGAGGGCGAAAGCGGCATGAAGGCGGTGGCGAGCGTCGTGATGAACCGCGTCCGCGCGACGGGCGGCGAGTACGCGCGCATCGGGCAGGGGAGCATCCGCAGCATCATCTTTCAGCCGGGGCAGTTCGTCTGCGCGAGCGAGACCGAGCGCGGCAGCTACAACCCGCAGAACATCTACAACATGCGGCCCACGGACATCCACTACGAGATCGCCGACTGGGCCATCGCGGGCAACCGCCTTTCGGGTCTCGGCACGGCGCTGTGGTTTTTCAACCCCTTTTCGCCGAACTGCCGCGCGACTTTCCCCTCAAACGTGGGAACGTTCGTCATGCGCATCGGCGACCACTGCTTTTATAACCCCACCGCCGCGTACTACGAGACCTGAGCGCGCCGGACGCGCAAACATGAAATTTGGAAAGGGAGCGTTTTTTATGATGCAGATGGGAAAAAGCATGCCCTGCCTTTATGAGGAGAAGCTCGCCGTGCCCGCCATGGCGAGCGCGCAGCAGAGCGGCAGCGGCAGCACCGGCAATAATAACGGCAGCAGCAGCAATAACCCGAGCCAGAGCTACGAGCAGATGCTCGGCACGTCGTCGGGGAGCATGTTGCTCTTGCCGCAAAACGGCGCAAGCGGACAGTTCCAGCCCACGCCGGATAAGATCGAAGAGTCGCAGACCGTTGACAAAATGGCCTACAATTCGTGGAAGGGGATGCTTGCGCGCAACATCGGCCGCGCGGTCATCGTGAGCTTCCTCGTCGGCTCGCAGAATACAGTCGTGGCCGTCGGGACACTGCAGGAGGTCGGGAACGACTATATCACGCTCTTCCACCCCGGCCGCAGCGCCTACATCACCGCCGACATCTACTCCATCCGCTTCGTCGAATTCCCCCAGGGGAACAACGTCGTCACGCTGAACTGAAAAAGGAAGGGACGCTCTGCGTCCCTTCCTTTTGTTTTGCGGTCCGTTATCTTCTTCTGCGGCCGCGGTAGCCGCCGTGGGCCGCGCCGTAGCGGCGGCGTCCGTATCTGCGGCGGCGGGAGAACATCGTCGTATAAACGACGAGCGCGACGATGAGCAGCACGATCACAACGAGCAGCAGCTTCACGAGCGGCTTTGCGAAAAAGTCCGACACGCGGCGCTGCGCCGTCAAAAACCACGAGGCCGACACGTCGTTCAGCGCCAGAAGGTCCGCTTCGCCGTAGACCGTCCCCTTGTACGAGAGCGTCAGCTTGCCGAGCACGTCGCCCGCGGCGACGGGCGCGTCCACCGTCTCGTTCGTAAGCTCCACGGTGCGCTCAAGGTCGGAAGGCTCGATGTTGTCCGGCAGAAGGCACGAGAGGTCCTCCGCTGCGTGCGCAACGACATAATTCGTCTCGCTCGAGAGCGCGACGGGCACCTCGCACACAGGGTCGGCGGAGGAGAGAATGTCGCGGCGGATAAAGTTATCAAAGCCCCAGTCGAACATGCGCGACGTTTCCGAGAAGCTGCGCGTCTGGATGGTCACGCCGTCCTCGAGCGTCACGCGCTCCGCGCCCAGCACCACGCTGACCATATGGCGGCTGCCGCGCAGCGCGGACGAGATCAGGCAGTAGCCTGCCTCGGGCGTGGAGCCGGTTTTGATGCCCTGCGCATCGCGGTATACATAGCCGCGGGCGCGCCAGTTGGAGATGAGGAAATTCGTCGAGTGCAGCTCGCGCGGCTTTTCGGTCATGTTGGTGGCGGGCACGGTGTAGCTCTTGGAGTTGCAGATCTCCATGAACTTCTCGTGCTTCATCGCCTCGCGCGTGATAAGGTAGAGGTCCCAGGCGGTCGTATAGTGCTGGGGATCGTGCAGGCCCGTGGCGTTGGCAAAGTGCGTGTGCTCGCAGCCAAGCTCCGACGCACGCTCGTTCATGCGCGCGACGAACGCTTCGACCGAGCCGCTCAGATGCTCGCCGAGGATGTTGCAGGCCTCGTTCGCCGACACGATGAGCATGCAGTTGAGCAGCTGCTCGACGGTCATCGTCTCGCCGGGGACGATGTTCGCCGTGCTGCCGTCGCTCGAAAGGCCGTCGAACGCCGTCTCCGTCGCGGTGATGGAGTCGGTGAGGGAAAGCTCTCCCCTGTCGATCGCCTCGAACGCCAGCAGCGCGACCATCACCTTCGTAAGAGACGCAGGATAGTTCTCCTGATGGGCGTTCTTTTCGTACAGGATCTCGCCGGTATCAGCCTCGATGAGAAGGCCGGCCTTCGCGTCCAGGTCAAAGTCCTCGTAGGCGTCCGCCTGCGTCAGGCCGAAGAGCGGAATGAGCAGGGCGAAGGATAAAAAAAGTGACAGCAGCCGTCGTTTTTTCATGGAAATATACCTCGATCTATGATACACTGAAATATGGAATGTTGTCTGTACCGCGCCGTTCGGCACGCTTCGACATCAGTATAACAAAAAAGGCAGGCGAGCGCAACCGTGGAAACACAAGAAAAGAAAACCAGCGTCTGCGGCGTGTATCTGGTCCTCGCGGCGCTCACGCTCTGCTTTGCGCTCTCGCTGCTCATCCTGCACCGCACGGCCTACGAGGGCAGCGCCCACGGTGATTACACCGTGAGCGTGCAGGACAGGGAGGCCGTAGTCACCGCGCCGGTGCGCGTGCTCGTGAACGTCAACACCGCGTCCAAAGAAGAACTCCAGACGCTCACGGGCATCGGTCCGTCGCTCGCGCAGGCGATCATCGACTACCGCACAGAGCACGGGGACTTCAAGACCGCGGAGGACCTTTTGAACGTCAGGGGCATCGGAGAGACGAAGCTCGAGGGCTTCCGCGCGCAGATCACATTTACGGAGGAAACGAATGAAAATTCTGGTCGTTGACGACGAGCAGCTGCTCGTCAAGGGCATGAAATTCAACCTTGAGAACGAGGGCTACACGGTCGAGACCGCCTACGACGGCGCGACCGCCATCGACATGGCCAAAGCGGGCAATTTCGACCTCATCATCCTCGATCTCATGATGCCGCAGGTGGACGGGCTGACGGCCTGCATGCGCATCCGTGAATTTTCAAATGTGCCCATCATCATGCTCACCGCCCGCAGCGAGGACGCCGACAAGATCATCGGCCTTGAATCCGGCGCGGACGACTATATCACAAAGCCCTTCAACATCTTGGAGCTCAAGGCTCGCATCCGCGCGCTGCTGCGCCGGGCCAACGCCGCCCCGCAGCAGAAGGCGCAGAGCACGCTGCTCTCTATCGGCGGCGTGACGCTCGACCCCGAGCAGCGCGTGGCGCTCAAGGACGGGCATGTCGTGGACCTGACGGCCAAGGAGTACGATCTCATCGAGCTGCTCGTGAAAAATCCGCGCCGCATCTACTCGCGCGAAAATCTGATGGACCTTGTCTGGGGCTACACCTACGCGGGCGACTACCGCACGGTGGACGTGCATATCCGCAGGCTTCGTGAAAAGCTTGAGGAGGACCCCGCCGCCCCGCAGCACATCCTGACGAAGTGGGGCATCGGCTACTACTTCAAGGACTGAGCGCAGCGCGTAAAGCAGCACGAAAGGAGGCGCCGCCATGCGCAGGGGTTCGAGCCTGCAGAGAAAATTCAGCTTCAGCTACATCGCCATCATCGCGGCGGTGCTGATCCTGATGAATACGTACCCTCTCATCGCGTCGGAAAACCTGACGTTCCGCTCCAAGCAGAGTTCGCTGCAAAGCAGCGTCTCGGTGATGGTAACGGCGCTCTCGGGCCTTGAAGAGCTGAGCGAGGAAAACGTCGCCGGGGCGATGACGCTCGTCGAGCAGACGGGCATCTCCCGCATTCTTGTGACCGACGCGTCCAGCCGCGTGCTTTACGACACGCGCGAGACCGACGGCGCGATCGGCCGCTACGCCTTTTATACCGAGGTCGTGCAGGCGCTGCGCGGCGAGGACGTCGCCTACGTCGAATTTTCGGACAGCGCGTTCAAAAGCCGCGCCGCCTCCCCCATCGTCTACCACAGCCAGACCATCGGCGCGGTCTACGCCTACGAATACGACACCGAGCAGGCGGCGCTGCTGCTGTCGATGCAGCGAAACCTTCTTTCCATCTCGGCGGTCGTGATGGTCTGCGCCGCGCTCATCAGCCTGATCCTCTCGCGCGTGCTGACGCGGCGCTTCGGCGTTCTGACCGAGGCCGTGCAGAAAATGCGCGAGGGCTCCTACAGCCACCATGCCGAGGTCGGCGGCAGCGACGAGATCGCCGCCCTCGCCGGCGAGTTCAACGCCATGGCCGACCGGCTGCAGACGACCGAGGAGGCGCGCCGCCGCTTCGTCTCCGACGCGAGCCACGAGCTCAAAACGCCGCTTGCGGGCATCCGGCTTTTGTCCGACTCCATTTTGCAGACGGAGAACATGGACGGGCAAACCGTGCGCGAGTTCGTCGGCGACATTGAGCAGGAGTCTGAGCGGCTCGCGCGCATCACGGAAAATCTCCTGCGGCTGACGCGGCTCGACAGCGGCGCGCTGCCCGAGGCGCAGATCGTCGATATCGCGTCGGTCATCTCGCGCGTGGTGCGCATGCTGCGTCTGGTCGCCGAAGAAAAGCAGGTCGAGCTTTCCTATGAGATCCGCCGCGAGGGGCAGACGCTCGCAAGCGAGGACGAGCTCAACGAAATCATCTACAACCTGACGGAAAACGCCATCAAATATAACCGTCCCGGCGGCTTTGTCCGCGTGGCGCTCTCGGGCGACGAGGAGACCTGCCTGCTCACCGTGAGCGACAACGGCATCGGCATCCCGCAGGAGGACATGCCCCGCATTTTCGACCGCTTCTACCGCGTGGACAAGATGCGCTCGCGCGCGGCGGGCGGCACGGGCCTGGGCCTTTCCATCGCCGCCGACACGGCGCGCCGCCGCGGCGGCAGCATCGACGTCAGCGCCCGCGAAGGCGGCGGCACGGTGTTCACCGTGCGCCTGCCGCGCTGTAAAGAAGGAGGGGAGGACGCATGAAAAAGCTTCTTGCCCTGATCGCGGTGCTCGCCGCGGCGCTTTTCGCCTTTTCCTCCTGCACCGAGCGCGCGCAGGTGGATGAGGAGAGCGGCTATGCGCTCTATTTCCTCTCCGATCTTGATACCTCCGGCGGCGCAGACGCGATCGCCGCATCCGGCACGCGCTTCACGCCCGACGAGACGATGGAGACCGAGGACTGCGTCCGCGCGCTGATGGAAGCGCTCCTTGCAGGCCCGGACGATTCAGGTCTCCGCTCGCCCATCCCCGAGGGGACGGCGCTGCGCTCGGTCGTGGTCTCGGGGCGGCGCGCGCAGGTGGACCTGAGCGCGCAGTACGGCCGCCTGTCTGGCATCGACCTGTCGCTTGCGGACTACTGCATCACGCTGACGCTCTCGCAGCTGCCGAATGTGAACGCCGTGAGCATCACGGCCGAGGGCAGCGAGCTGCCCTACCGCAAAACGCAGGTGCTGCTCTCGGCGGACACGCTGCTGTCGAGCCGGGAAAGCGGTCTGCGGCCCATCACGGTGCAGCTCTACTTCCTCGACAGTGCGACCGGCGAGCTGCGCGCCGAGCAGCAGACGCTGGCGCTTTACGAGGGCCAGACGCGCGTGAACGCGCTGCTCGAAGCGCTCGCGCAGGGGCCGGAGGACGATTCGCTTTCCTCGCTCCTGCCTGAGGATTTCACGGTGGTCTCCTCGCGCATCGAAAACGGCGTGTGCTACCTGAGCATCCCGGCGGGCGCCGCGCTGCCGGAGGACGAGGATGACCGGGCGCTGCTTTTTGAATCGCTGGAAAAGTCCATCCTCTCGCTCAGCGGCGTGGATGAGGTCCAGCTCATCCTTGAGGGCGACGGCGCGGAGACAGGTCCCATCATCGCCGCAGAGGAGCCGTAAGGCTTTGCAAAAATTGAAAAGAGCGCCCCGCTTGTTTGTACAAGCGGGGCGCTCTTTTTTACTGCGTCTCTTCTTCCCCGTCCGGCGGCGGAAGCGCGCCGTCCTCGGGCGGTGTAAGGCCGTAGGCTCCCTTCATCTTGAGCTCCTGCCACTGCTCCTTCGTAATGAGGATCTGGCGGGGCTTCGAGCCCTCAAAGGGGCCGACGATGCCGCGCGTTTCCATCTCGTCCACGATGCGCGCGGCGCGCGAATAGCCGAGCTTCAAGCGCCGCTGGAGCATGGAGACGGACGCCTGTCCGCTCTCCATCACCACGTCGATGGCGGCGGGCAGCAGCTCGTCGCCCTCGTCGGCGGCGCTCTGCTCGGGCGCAGCATTGCCGCCGCCCTTGGCATTGCCCTTTTCCTTCTCGGCGACGGCGGCGTTGATCTTGTCGATGACGGATTCGTCATAGTCCGCCTCGCCGTTTTCCTTGACGAAGCTCACCACGCGCTCGATCTCCTCGCTCGAGATAAAGCAGCCCTGCACGCGTTTGGGCTTGCCCTCGCCGAGCGGGGCATAGAGCATATCGCCGCGGCCCACGAGCTTTTCCGCGCCCGCGGTATCGAGGATGATGCGCGATTCCATCGCCGAGGCGACCGCAAACGCGATGCGGCTCGGGATGTTGGCCTTCATGAGGCCCGTGATCACGTCCGCCGACGGACGCTGCGTAGCGATGACCAGGTGCATGCCCGCGGCGCGGCCCATCTGCGCCACGCGGCAGATCGACTCCTCGACCTCCTTTGCCGCGACGAGCATCAGATCGGCCAGCTCGTCGATCACGACCACGACCGAGGGGAGCTTTTTGAGCGTTTCATCCGTCCCGGCGACCTTGTTGTAGGCCGCGAGGTCCTTGACGCCATGCTCGGAGAACATCTTGTAGCGCTTCATCATCTCGTACACGGCCCACTGCAGCGCGCCGGCGGCCTTCTTCGGGTCGGTCACGACGGGGATGAGCAGGTGCGGGATGCCGTTATAGGGCGCAAGCTCGACCATCTTCGGGTCCACCATGATGAAGCGGACCTCCTCGGGCGTCGATTTATAGAGCATCGAGACGATGAGCGAGTTCGTGCACACGGACTTGCCGGAGCCTGTCGTACCGGCGATGAGCACGTGCGGGAGCTTGGAGATATTGCCGACGATATTCTTGCCGCTGATGTCCTTGCCGACGGCGAAGGCTGTGGTGGAGGGGTGCTGCGTGAACTCGCGCGACTCGAGCACCGTGCGGATGCTGACGGGCGAAACGAGCTTGTTCGGCACCTCGATGCCGACGACGGAGATCTTGTCGGGAATGGGCGCGATGCGCACGCCGCTCGCGCCGAGCGCGAGGGCGATATCGTCCTGCAGGTTCGTGATCTTCGAGAGCTTCACACCCTGGCTGAGCGTGAACTCATAGCGCGTGACGGACGGTCCGCGCACCACGTCGCCGGGCTGGGCGTCCACGCCGAAGCTCGTGAGCGTCTGCGCAAGGCGGCGGGAGTTGTTGCGCAGCTCCGCGCCCGCTTCGGCGGCGTTTGTCACGCTGCCCTCCTTCAAAAGCGTGATGGGCGGATACTGGTACTCCGGCGGCTGGGGCTGCGCGCCGCCGTCCTCGATCGCGCGCGTGACCTCCTCGCGCGCGGCATCGACCTCGGCGCGGCGGAGCTTATCCTCCTGCTTGTCCGTCAGCACGGCAGGCGCGGGGGCCGGAGCGGCGGGCGCGCTCTGCACCGGCGCGGCGACCGGCATCGGCGTGTACGCGGCAGGGGCAGGCGAAGGTGCGGGAGCCGGGTCAAACGGCGGCAGGTCGGGATCGTCCGCTTCGACCGGCACGGGCGCGCTTGCCCTCTTCGCCGGGGCAGGGACAGGAACAGGCGCTGCCTGTGCCGCGCTCTGCGTCTGCGCCGCGGCGGGCGCTTCGCCGGAGGCGAGCAGCTCGTCGGGGCTCTTGATATTATCGGACTTCTTGCGGAAGAAGCCGCCCGCGGCGTTCTTCTTCACGGGGCGCACCTCGCCGTCGAGCGGGATGTCGATCTCGCTCGACGCATGCGGCGCGCCGCCCGTCTTTTGCGCGCGCATCGGCCGCTGCGGCGGCAGCTCCTCTTCCTCCGGCTCGTAGGGCACGCGCTCGTGCGAGCGCACCGCCTCGATCACGGCGGCGGGCGTGAGCCGGAAGGCCATCATCAAAAACGCGACGAACAGCACGACGAGCAAAATCATCGCCAGCACCTTTTTCACCAGCAGCACCAGCATGATCGCGAGCGACGCGGACACCGCGCCGCCGGATTCGAGCGCATTGCCGCTCGTCCAGAGGAGCTTCAGAATGCCGTCCATCGCGGCGTACTCCTCCTTACAGAGCGCGATGTGCAATATCGCGCCGAGCACGACCGGCATCAAAACAGCGCCCGTCAGGCAGGAAGCGACATTGCGCCCGTGGTGGAAAAACAGGATGTAGCTGCAAAGCAGCATCGCCGGGGCGACGAGATAGTACCCCCAGCCGAAAAGCGAGCGGCACAGCTGCGCGGGCATATCGAGCAGCCACGCCCCGCTCTGGAAATAGCTGAAGGCGATGCACAGCGCCAGCACGAAGAAAACTGCGCCCGCGACCTCGCGGCGGATGGGGCGCTTCTGATTCTTCTTCGCCGTGCGTCTGCCGCCGCTTGAGGAGCGGGACGAGGACGCGCTTTTTTTCGTTGTGGTGGTTTTTTTCTTCTGTTGTGCCATGATCTACCTCAGAATCAAAATCAGTGGAGGACGGTGAGCAGCAGCGTCAGCGCGCCGGCGGCCCAGCAGTAATAGGCGAACGCGCCGAAGCGGCCCTTGTCGGCGACATAGCGCAGCAGGCGGATGCAGGCATAGCCCGACACCGCCGCCACGGCCACGCCGGCGAGATAGGCCGGAATGCTCGCGTAGTCGATGCCCGCGTCGATCGCGTCCTTGAGCGAGAGGATGTTCGCGCCCAGCACCGCGGGGATGGAGAGCAGGAACGCAAAGCGCACGGCAAATTTGCGCTCAAAGCCGGCAAAGCAGCCGGACGTGATCGTCATGCCCGAGCGGGAGATGCCGGGGCAGAGCGCGATGGCCTGACCGATGCCGACGAGCAGCGCGTCGAGCATCGTCGCGGTCTTTTCCGTCTTGCGGCCGTGATGGACACGGTCGCTCGCAAGGAGCAGGATGCCGGTGACGATCAGCGCGCCGCCGATGAAGTACATGTTATCACCCAGGCCCTCAAAAAAGCGGCGAAACGGCACCATGACAAAAAGCGGCAGCGTGCCCACGATGATGAGCAGGATGAGCCGCCGCGCCGGCGGCACGGGGTTGGGCGTGGAATGGTGGGCAAGGTCGCCGATGCCGGTGAAGAACTCCACGACCATGTCGCGGATATCGCCCCAGTAGGCGACGAACACCGCCACGAGCGTGCCGAGGTGCAGCAGCACATCGTAGAAATCGGGCACGTTGGCCGCGCCCTGTAAATTCAGCAGATGCTCGGCGATGGCGAGGTGGCCCGAGGACGAGATGGGCAGAAATTCCGCCACGCCCTGCACAAGGCCCAGAAGAACGGCAGTCAGTACAGACATGATAAACAGCTCCTTATTTCAGCAAAGTTTCGTAATGGCAATACTCTAACAGAATAATTATAGCACAGCTGTTCGCAGAATACCACCCCGAATTGCCGCCGATGCTTTTTTCGCCCCGCTCTTGCGCAAAAACGCCGGATGTGCTATAGTCATTGTGGCAATCAATGCAGTGATACAATGAGGAGATATTGAAATGGTCTATAACTATCGCACCAAGGGCGTCTGCTCGAAGGAAATGCGCCTCGAGCTAAGCGACGATCACACCATCCGCCATGTAGAGGTCATCGGCGGCTGCAACGGCAACCTTCAGGGCATTTCCCGCCTTGTCGAGGGCATGAAGGCCGAGGACGCGATCGCGCGCATGCGCGGCATCCGCTGCGGCTTCAAGGACACCTCCTGCCCCGACCAGCTCGCCATCGCGCTGACGGAGGCGCTCGGGAAGATGCAGTAAGTGCATCGTTCCCTGCATCATTCGCAAAATATTTGCACATAATTCATGATTTTCTGCAAAATTTCCGTCATTTTACTGGACAAACCGCAAACAGCCGTGTATAATCAGTAAAATGTATCAAACGAAACACGGCGGCTCCGCCGCCCGAGGGACCGAGGGACCGAATGGACATTGATATGGATATCAAGGAGCTGGAAGCATTTGTTTACGTGGTCGAAAACTGCAGCTTTTCCCGCGCGGCCGAGCTGCTCCACCTGACGCAGCCGACCATCAGCTCGCACGTCTCCGCACTGGAGCGAAAACTGAATATCAAGCTCATCGTCCGCACGACGAAGGAGACCTATCCCTCCGACGCAGGCAAGCTCCTCTATAAATACGCCAAGGAGATCCTGCAGATCCGCGAAAACGCGGCCATCGCGCTGCGCAATTTCTCGCAGGAGATGAAAGGCACGATCTCCATCGCCGCCTCCACGGTGCCGAGCCAATACTATCTTCCGCACCTTTTGCAGGACTTCCGCGAGCGCTATCCGGACATCACCTTCAATATTCAGATGGAGGACAGCCCGAAGGTCGTGGAGCTTGTCGCCACGCGCAGCGTGGAGATCGGCTTCTGCGGCACGATGATCGCGAGCCACAAGTGCGTGTATCAGGACTTTGCAAGCGACCCGATGGTGCTCATCACGCCCAACACCGAAAAATACCGCGCCTATCAGGGCGGCCCCTTCCCCATCGAGCAGATCCGCGAGGAGACGTTCATCAGCCGCGAAAAGGGCAGCGGCACCTATCAGGCGGGCAAAGAGCTTTTGAGCCAGTATGGCATCGATATCGCCTCGCTGCGCACCGCCGTCGAGATCCGCTCGACCGAGAGCGTCAAGCAGATGGTCAGCGAGGGGCTGGGTGTCGGCCTGATCGCCGAGAGCGCCGCGCAGGACTACATGCAGTTCGGCAAGCTGCTGGCCTTTTCCTTCCCGGATTCGCCGTTCCGCCGCAGGCTTTATATCGTCAAGCACAAAAACAGCATTCTCTCCCCCATCGCGCAGGTCTTTTATGATTACGCCCGTAAGGCGGGCGATAAAGCATCCGCACAGTAAGCGGATGCTTTTTTGCTGAATTTTTTCGCGAACTAATCATTTACATTTTTCTGCCGATGGTATATTATGAGTGAATAGGTAAACGGCTGTGCTGCCCCGGTAAAGCAGCGCCGCCGCACGGGAGGGAACGCTGATGGACTGCCGGGACTCCGTCCTTTTCGCAGGCGTGGACGAGCGATCGTGCCAGAATATGCTGCGCTGCTTCGGCGCCTACGAGCACCGCTTCACCGCGGGTCAGACCATCCTCACCTGCGGCGAGCAGCAGGATATGATCGGCGTGCTGCTCTCAGGCAGCGCGGAGCTGCTGCGCCTGCACCCCGACGGCGGGCGCACGGTGCTTGAAACGATGGACGAGGGCAGCGTGTTCGGCGAGGAGCTGGCCTTCACCGGCTATTGCGACGGCAGCGCCATCATCGAGTGCCGCGAGGACTGCCGCGTGCTCTTCATGCGCTACGATCAGATCACCAAGCGGTGCGAAAACGCCTGCGCCTGCCACAGCCAGGTCGTGACGAACCTCTTCCAGCTGCTCTCGAAAAAATCCCTGCATCTGAGCCGCCGGGTCGAGGTGCTCTCCTGCCGCTCCATTCGCGAAAAGCTTCTGTGCTTTTGCCGCCAGCAGGCCGATCTCAGCGGCAGCGCGAGCTTCCCCCTGCCCTTTTCGCTCAGCGCGCTGGCGGAATATCTCAGCGTGGACCGCAGCGCCATGATGCGCGAGCTGAAAAAGCTGCGCGAGGAGCACATTCTCCGCACGGAGAACCACAGCGTCACACTGCTTTAAAATTATGCAATTGTTTCCCGTAAATGCAAGTTTTCCTGCATCGTCACATTTTTGACATTCGTTGACGCAGGAAAACTTTCATGATATATTACTTCCATCATTCCCGGCATTGAGCTCTGGAATCCCGCCGCGCCGGAAACGGCACGGTGTTGAATCTCACACAAAAAGGAGAATCATTCATGTATCGCATCGTGAAAAAAGAAGCGCTCAAGCCCACTGTGATCCTCTAC